>NZ_BONQ01000129.1 GCF_016862795.1 Dactylosporangium siamense
GAGCACGTAGACCGTGACCACGTCTCCGGGGGGACCACCCCCGCATGCGCGGGGAGCACTACTCGCAGGGCGGCACCGGCGGCAACAGCGTGGGACCACCCCCGTATGCGCGGGGAGCACACGTCCTATTCAGTTAGGCCCAATCCCAGCTAAGGACCACACCCCCCCGCATGCGCGGGGAGCACGGCACCCGCTGCACTGCCCGCACGGCTGACCTGGGACCACCCCCGCATGCGCGGGGAGCACCGGCTACTGGCGGCCAACGACGCTGCTGTCGCGGGACCACCCCCGCATGCGCGGGGAGCACGCGCGCTCGCACGTGAGACACCCGTCTACCCGGGGATCACCCCCGCATGCGCGGGGAGCACTACTCGTCCAGGGTCGTCGGGTACATCAGGGCGGGACCACCCCCGCATGCGCGGGGAGCACGCCTACATGCCGCGGGCGTCGCTGGCCGGGACGGGACCACCCCCGCATGCGCGGGGAGCACATCCTGTGGTACTTCAACGCGACGGACTTCTATGGACCACCCCCGCGCACGCGGGGATGGTCCACCATCCACAACGACCTGAAAGCGCTCCGGGCCGTGCTCCCCGCGCACGCGGGGATGGTCCCCCGACAGCGACCGTCCCGGTGATCCGCCACACGTGCTCCCCGCGCACGCGCGGATGGTCCCAACCAGCTGACCCACGCGATCGCCAAGACCAAGTGCTCCCCGCGCACGCGGGGATGGTCCGGCGGGCACGCCGACCAGTGGCGGGCACGTCCAGCGCTCCCCGCGCACGCGGGGATGTCCCGTCCCTGGAGGTGGGGGAGCTCCCCGCGTACGCGGGATGGTCCGATCTCTTCCGGCCCCAGGTGGCGGCGGGTGCCGTGCTGCCCGCGCACGCGGGGATGGTCCCGCGTGGCAGTTCATGGTGGGTGCGACGTCGCCGTGCTCCCCACGCGCGCGGGGATGGTCTCGCCTCGTCGATGTCGTCGCTGGACGACTGATCCATGCCAAGACATTGATGTCCACACCGAGACTTGCTGTGCATCGACAAATGGGTTGGACGCTGCTGCCACACTTACCTTGTGGATCATGGATATGATTTTGAGCCGGCTGCCGCCGCGTCCCCGGTCCGTACCAATGCACTACTGGGCTTCCCCGCCGACGCTCGGGTGGTCATCATCAACCTCGACGACTTCGGGATGTACCCCTCGATCAATGCCGCGGTCATCGCCTCGATCGAGGCAGGGATCGCCGGCTCCTGCAGCCTGATGGTGCCGTGCCCAGGGGCGCAGGACGCCATGCGGCTGCTGCGCCGGAAGCCGGAGATCCCCTTCGGGATCCATCTGACCCTGGTCTGTGACACGACCCACGACCGGTGGGGGCCGCTGACCGCGCGGGAGCGGGTGCCTTCGCTGCTCGATGCGGCGGGCGAGCTGTTCTCGCCGGCGCTGCGCCCCGAGCTGCTTGCCCGCGCCCGCCTGGGCGAGGTGGAGCTCGAGTTCCGCGCCCAGATCGACACGGTCATCGAGGCCGGGCTGGCGCCGACCCACCTGGACTGGCACTGCCTGGCCGACGGCGGCCGCGACGACATCTTCGACCTGACCGTCGGGTTGGCCGAGGAGTACGGGCTGGCGGTGCGGGCCTGGCTCGACCCGGCCCGCGAGCAGCTGCGACACCGCGGCCTGCCGGTCGTCGACCACGACTTCCTGGACAGCTTCCAGCTGGATCTGGACGGCAAGGCGGCCCGATATGCGCAGCTGCTCCGCGACCTGCCGGCCGGTCTGAGCGAGTGGGCGGTGCACCCCGGCCTCGGCACCGAGGAGGCGCGGGCGGTCGACCCTGACGGCTGGCGCGTGCGGCAGACCGACCACGAGTTCCTGACCTCGCCCGAGGCCCGCGAAATCCTCCAGGAGGAGGGGATCGTGGTGACCGACTACCGGGCCATCCAGCAGCTGTGGCTGGCGCGCTTGACTTGAACCTCGGTTCATGTTCGACGCTCAGGTCATGACAGCTACCGGCAAAGTTCTCGTGCTCGGCGCGACAGGCAACATCGGGCGGAACGTCGTCGCCGGCCTCCATGCTCGCGACGTCGCGGTGCGCGCGTTGTCCCGCTCGGCGGCGGCGGCCGTGCTGCCCGGCGGTGTTGAACCGGTCGCGGGTGACCTCACCGATCCCGGCGCGTTGCGGGGTGCCCTCGCCGGCGTCGATCGGGTGTTCCTGCTGTGGCCGTTCCTGTCGGCCGAAGGGGCGTCCGCCGTGGTCGAGGCGATCGCCGGTCAGGCCCGCCGGGTCGTGTACGTGTCGGCGATGAGCGTCCGCGACGACCTCCCGCTGGCGGCCAACGGCGTGTGGGGACAGGTCGAGGCCGCGATCCGTGACACCGGTCTCGACTGGACGTTCCTGCGCCCGAGCGGGTTCGCGACGAACACCCTGCAGTGGGCGGCCGCGGTGCGCGACGGCCGTCCGGTCCGCATCCCGTACCCCGATGCGGCCAGGTCGTTGATCCACGAGCGGGACATCGCCGACGTTGCCGTGCGGGCGCTGACCGGAGAGGAGCACTCCGGGCGCACGTACGTGCTCACCGGACCTGCGGCGCTGACCCAGGCCGAACAGGTGCGCATCCTCGGTGAGGTCGCCGGTCGGCCGGCGCGGGTGGAGGGGATCAGCCCGGAGGAGGCCCGCATCGGGATGCTCAGCTGGGCGGACCCCGACTTCGCGGACAGCTCGCTGGCCTACTGGGCCTCGCTCGTGCACACGCCGGAGCCGGTGACCGACACCGTCGAGCAGCTCACCGGTGCGCCGGCCCGCAGCTTCGAGCAATGGGCCCGTGACCACGCCGACGACTTCCGGCCGTTGTCGTAGCCCGCCCATTCAGGTGCGCTGGCGGTATACCTGGGCGTTCTTGTCGTTTCGGCCGGCCTCGAGCAGCCGCTCGGCTCGTTCCCGCAATGTCGTGGTGTCGGTGTTCCGGCGATGCCGGGCGGCCCAGATGTCGGCCTCGAGCGCGATCGCCGCGCGTTCCCATTCGCGTTCCGGGCCGTAGAGTTCACAGTCCATCGTGTCGCAGCTGGCCCGGCAGGCCTTGCGGTTCAACGCCTGCCGTGCCAGGCCGCTGAAACCGATGATGGCGCACCAGGGCGACTCTCCAAGGTCGATCACCGTCGGGCTCGGCTCGCCGGCCTCGGGCAGACCGAGCGCCGGCAGCAGTTCGAGCGGCAGCTGGTAGCCCCAGAACGAAGATTCGTAGGCTGCGATGGCCCGTACCTGTTCCGGGACGGCCGTCAGCCCGACGGCACGGGCCCACTGTTCGAGATCGGCGGCGACGGCCTCCGTCGTTCGTGACACCGGCTGTGGGTTATGCCAGTACGGGCACGGCACCTGGTCGACGGGCAGATGGAACGATGTGGTCCAGCCCTCGCCCGTCCGCCCGTAGACGCCGAGGCAGTCGGCGGCGTTCACATACAAGGCCAACACGCCGACACCCGTGGCTGCGACGAACCGCTCGCTGGCGGCGGCGAAGTCCTGCGGGTCCGAAATGCCCCGGGTCTCCAGCAGTTGCCATCCGTCGCCGAGCTCGTACAGATGCTCGTGCTGATATCCGAAGCCGAGCACCGTCTCCTCATCGACGAGAAGCCGGTCGGATCGCGCCAGTACGAACGTCCCGAAGAAACTCACCGGCGCACGATACGTCAACGGATCACCGCCAGATGAGGTGCGCCTGGTCAGTTTGGCAGGAGCGGCCGCATGAACGTCCGGTCCCATCGGAGGACGCAACCGGATTCGTCGCGAATCTTGTCCGCGGCGACGAACTCCGGGTCCTGGCCGAACCTGGAGCGGTAGACCTCGTAGGCCGCCAGGCTCTCGAAGCTGAACAGGGCCTCAGCCCGGTCGCTGGCGCCCTCGGCCGGCAGGAAGTAGCCGTGGTGGACACCCCCGTGCTTCACCACGAGCCGCATCCACTCACGGGCGAACCGTTCGAACGCGTCGATCTGGGCGGGATCGATGGTGTAGTGCACAACGCAGGTGATCACGGTGCCAGCATACGTACGCGCTGAGGTCGCCGACGGTGGTCCGGCCGGGCCGTGGCACCATCGGCAGGTGGTATCGGCCGAAGAACGAGCACGGCGGAGGCAGCTGCGCGACGCCTACAAGCACGCCGAACGCACCGCACGGGCGGCACTCATGCCGCTGGACAAGGGTGAGCTCGATGACCTGGTCAAGTTCGTGGACGCCCGGGTAGTGGCCGAGGGCTGTGATCACACCAGGCGCTTCACCGTGCAGTGGGCGGCCGAGCATCAGGTGTCATTGGACCGGCTCGTCGAAGGGCTCGAGGAGTTCGATGGGTACTGCGACTGCGAGGTCGTCATGAACTGCGACCCGGACCAGATCTACGGCTGATCAGTGCAGGGTGGAGCGGTGGGTAGGGCTGAGGCGGAAGTGCTCGGTCTTCACCACCTGCTCGGGCACTTCCGTCCGCAGGGGTGACCGGGTGAGCCACACGAGCGCGTGCTCCCCCTCGCGGATCGGTAGCCCGGGGAAGGTGTTCTCGGCGTACTCGGTGCGCAGGACGGCCAGGGTGTCGTCCGCGTGTTCGGTGGGATCGGGGAACGGGCCGGTCCAGTACCAGATCGTCGCGTGCAGGACGGCTTCTGGGTCGGCGGTGCCGCGGTCGAACACCGGGACCGCGACGAGTTCGCGGAGCAGCAGGACATCGTCCGAGTCGAGCATCGTCGCGTTCGCCGCCGGTCCGTGCTGCTTCCATGCCGGGCCGGAGTAGAAGGCCGTCAGGCCGGCGTGCCGCGACGGCATGTCGGTGAATCCGCGCAGCCATACGAACTGGTCGGGCCGGTCGAGGTCGCGGAACTGGCCCAGCACGGCCATCCCCAGTTCCTCCTGGGTCTCGACGAACTCACGGTCGAACAGGTCGATCAGCTCGTCGCGGCGTCCCTGGCGCAGGGTGTACCGGCGCAGTTCGACGATCATGTCAGGATCCTTTCCAGAACGTCGTTGACGGTCGTGCGCGCCAGGGTCGCCCGGAACGCGCCGGTCGCCTCGTCGTACACATCGGTCAGCACCGGACGGATGCCGCGCCCGACCGGGCATTCCAGGTTGGGCTCGGAGTGATGCAGGGCGAGCAGCGGCTCGGGCGAGACGGCGAGCCACACGTCCAGCAGCGTGATCTCTGCGGCCGGCCGCCCGAGCGCGAAGCCGGCGCCGTTGCCGCGGCGCGCCGTCACCAGGCCGGCCCGCTGCAGGTCGCCGAGGCTGCGCCGGACGATGACCGGGTTGGTGTTGACGCTGGCCGCCACCTCCTCGGAGGTGAGCACCGCTCGTCCGCGCCGCCTGGCCAGTTCCAGCCATGCCAGGGCATGGGCCGCGATCGTCACCCTGCTGTTGGCCGCCACCGTGACAGTCTCACCGACACCCGGGCCCAAAAGCAACCATTGCTGTTACATTCGACGGAAGTCGTAGCATGCCGGGATGGCGTTGCACGTGTACCGCTTCGGGCCGGCGAACGGCCGGGCAATCGTCGCGGTGCATGGTCTGAAGGGGTACGGCGGCCGGTGGCGCGTGTTCGCATCGCCTCGTCCGGGACGAGGTGGCGAACCATCTGCGATGTGGGTCGGACGGGCGGTGGCGGTGGCGCTACAGCGTGCCGGCCGCCGTCACCGCCTACTCGGAGCTCGCCCGGCCCGCCGTCACGCCGCCCGCGCACGTACCGACGCTGCTCGCCGTCGCTGGCCGGCACGACACTGCGCCGGCTGATCCGCGACTTCCTCGCCGAAGTCACCGGCGGTTGACCCGGGCCCGACGAAACGCGCTGATCCGCCGCAGACGACCGCGTGTTCGGGTCCCCGTCACGGTCACGGCGATGACGAGCATCGCAGGATCATGGCCATGGCGACGCATTGCTGTCCGGCGACATTGTGCCGGTGGTCATGGTGCGTCGTGGACATGGCGGAGGTGGAGGCGCGAGGCCATCGCCAGGTACTGCAACGTCGTGGTTGACGAGGGTGTGCTCAGTTCGATCTGGAAGGCGTCCTCGTATCCCTGCTGATTGCGGAGCACCCACCACCAGGCGGAGGTGCTGCCGATCAGACCGGCAAGATGCTGATTCGTTTGGGTCGGTACGGCGTCCGGCGCCCAGTGGCGAAGCGGCGGTCGTTGGCGCGGGTCGAAGGAAACCTCGACCGTGTCGTCGTCCGGATCAACCTCGACGTGGAGGTATCCCTGGTCGAACCGGAATTGAACCGCCACAAGCCAGGCAGGGTCCTCCGCGTGCGCCAGATGCACGACCTCGACCAGACCAGTCAACACAGAGGGCACCTCACGCTACGCGCCACACGAAGATCAGCGGGCGGGCCGGCGCCCTATCCGGCGACGGCCTCACGCTGGATCTGCTCGAACTGGCCGGCCATCGCGGCGGCCAGGGCCTGTGCGGCGGACAACGGCCGAACCATGACCGTCAACTCGTCGATCAGGCCGCGCTCATCCAGGTGCAGGAAATCGCAGCCCTCGACGGTGACGTCGCCGATACGCGCCTCGAACACCAACGCGTGGTCGCGACCGCCCTCGGCGCCCAGTTCACGGACGTACCGGAAGTCCTCGAAGACCCGCAGCACGCCGCGCAGGATCGCAGCGGTGATGGCCTTGCCCGGGTAGGGTTTGAACGCCACGGGACTGCGAAACACCACGTCGTCTGCCAGGGTCGCCGCGATGGCGTCGGCGTCACGCGCTTCAACCGCAGCACGAAAGTCGATCACCCGCGCCAGCATACTGGTCCGTTCCGCTGTCGGTTGACGCCTCACGGACGTAGTTGGGCCGTGTTGTTGTCGGGGCGGGCGACGTCAGCACGCCGGTTCAGACCTACCGTAAGGCTCGTCGCGGTGACATTCGGCGGCACAGAACCGACTTGGTACGGTCCGGCATTGGAATGGGCGGTCTTCTGGCGCATCGTCGAAGGTGCCCGAGCTGAGGCGGGCAGTGACACCGAACGCGTCGCCCAGGTGCTTCTTCGTCGCCTTCGCGCGTTGGCCAGCGAACGATCTGCGCCAGTTGCGTGTACCTGATCGAGTCGTCGCCGCCACGGCGGGGCTCGCCCGATAACCGCGGGATCGGATCGCCGCCGGCGGGTAGTGTGCGCCTTCGGATCCGTTGTGTGTTTGGGGGTCGGGTGGTGTCGGTCATCGACGACGACGCAGCACTCAATCGGGAGGTGTGGACGCGGCAGAACGCCGCCTTCACCGACGCGCAGGCGTTCCGCGCCTGGGCCAGTGCTGAGATCACCTGGGGGCTGTTCGACATCCCCGAAAGCCGGCTCGGGGCTCTTGGCGATGTCACCGGTCTGGATGTGGTCGAGTTGGGCTGCGGCACCGCATACTTCTCCGCCTGGCTGGCCCGGGCCGGCGCCCGCCCGGTCGGTGTCGATGTGACCCCGGCTCAGTTGGACACGGCTCGGCGTTGCCAGGAGCAGTTCGGTGTCTCATTCCCGTTGATCGAGGCGGACGCCCAGGACGTGCCGCTGCCCGCAGCGAGCTTCGACCTGGCGGTGTCGGAGTACGGCGCCAGCCTCTGGTGCGACCCGGACCGCTGGATCGCCGAGGCGGCGCGGCTGCTTCGGCCGGGCGGCCGCCTGGTGTTCCTGACCAACAGCATCCTCGTGACGCTGTGCCTGCCGGAAGAGGAAGGCTACGCGGGGCAGTCGCTGCTGCGCCCCCAGCGCGGAATGCACCGGGTGCAATGGTCGAACGGCGGGGTCGAGTTCCATCCCGCCCATGGCGAATGGATTCGTATCCTGGCCGCTCATGGGTTGGTTGTGGAGGCCCTCCATGAGTTGTACGCCCCGGACGACGCCCAGACGCACGAGTACTACGACGTGGCAACGGCCGACTGGGCCAGGCAGTGGCCGGTGGAGGATCTGTGGACCGCCCGCAAACTCGGACATCGGCCTTAAAGATTTGATCAGGGGCGTTCTGGCGGTAGTAGTGCGCGCTTGCGTGCTGCCGTTTCGGTTCGCTGCTCGTGGGGTTGAATTGCGGCTATGACGGCACCTGAGCGCTACGGTGAATCGGTTCTCAGCCCCGAGTGGCACGGTGAGCGGGAACGGCTCGTCGCCATGGCCGAGGTGGCCGATGGCACGACCATCCGGATACTGCAGGATCTCGGGCTCGGCCCGGACTGGGACTGTCTGGAGGTCGGTGCCGGCGCCGGCACGATCGCGGCGTGGCTGGCCGGCCAGGTGCCGGACGGCAGCGTCCTGGCGACCGACATCGACACCCGGTGGTTGCACGCGATCGGCGTGCCCAACCTGCACGTCACTGAGCACGACATCGTCTTGGACCCGTTGCCGGAGTCGGCGTTCGACCTCGTCCACGCCAGGTTCGTGCTGGAACACCTGCCCGAACGCGATGCGGTCCTGACCAAGTTGTGCCGGTCCCTGCGACCTGGGGGCCTGCTGGTGATCGAGTCGATCGCGAGCTTCCCGATCGCCTCCGGTGGCACCCCGGCGTTCCGCGACGCCATGCACGCGATCGAGTCGACGCTGGCCGCGACCATCGGCACGGACGCGAGATGGCCGCGGACGTTTCCCACGCCCCTGCTGGCGCACGGGCTCACCGCGGTATCGGCCTCGGTGCACGTCCCTGCGACCGGAGGCCGTAACGCATCGGCGCGATGCTGGTCGCACACCCTCGCTCAGCTGCGCCCCCGCATCCTTGAGCACATGCCCGGGGCCCGGCCGGCGGTCGACGAAGCCCTGCGCCTCCTGGACCGGCCGGAGTTCTTCGAGTTGGCATTCGCCACCGCCGTCTGTTGGGGCCGCAGGCCGACATCGCATTCATGAGTTGACGGCGGTGGCGGTCCGGAACTCGCAGCCCCGGGCCGGTGTGGCAAGGTGGCGTGGTGATCGACAACGGCGAGGCGTTGGAATCCGTGATTCGGCATGCGGCGCAGTTTGGCGAGATCGACTACGACGACATCGCGGTGACCGTCGACGCGCTGACGGACTCCGGGGATGTCAGCTTGGCGCCGCGACTGCACGAGGCCCTCGACCGGTTCCTCGACGAGGAGAATTTCTACGGCCGCGACCTCATCGCCGGAATGCTTGCCGGTATCGAAGGTGTGGCGGCACTACCGGTGTTGCTGCTGGCCTCGGCCCGCGATCTCGGCGATGACCAGGACGGCTTGCAGTCCGAGATCGCCGGCCTGTTGGACGCCGACCCTGAGGCCAGCCGGCGCATGGTGCTCGAACTCGTCCACAACGCCGCGCCCGAGCGGCGCCGGGCGGGACTGCTGGCGCTCGGTTCAGTGGCCGGATCCGGCGACCTTGAACTGCTGGCCGAGGCGGCCACTGACGCCGATCCGCAGATCAGGCTGATGGCGATCGAGGCTGTCCCCGACCCGGCCGGCAACGACCGCGCGTTCCAGGTCCTTGTCGCATCGCTGCACGATCCCGACGAACAGGCGCGGATGTCGACGATCGGTCGGCTCGGCTCGACGAAGCGGCCCGACGCGGTGGCGCCCCTCGCGGCCGTCGCCGACGACCCCGCACCGCGGGTGCGGGCAAGGACGGCGTACGCGTTCGCACGCCTCGGCAGCGCCGAGGCGACGCCGATCCTGGTGCGGATGCTCGACGACTCCGACCGGCACGTTCGTGAGCAGGCTCTCGACGCACTCGGCTCGATCGGCGGACAGGCTGCCGTCGATGCCCTGCTCGCGGAGGCTGATCAGGACCCGCGGCGGCGGGCCCAGGCCGCGAAGGCGCTCGCGAAGGCCACCGACTCCGATCCTCGGGTCGCACCGCGGCTCATGGTGCTGGCACGAGACGATGAGGCGGCGGTGCGTGCGGCCACGCTGAGCGGGCTTGCGACTGTCGCCGACACCTCGTGGCGTTGGGCATCGCTCGTGGCCGAAATGGCCAACGACCCCGACCCGACGGTTCGTCAGCGCGTTGCCGTCGTCGCGGGTCACCTCGCGCCCAACGAAGTCATCGAGATTCTTCACCGCCTCGCCGGCGATCCCGAAGCGATGGTGCGCCAGGTCGCTACGACCCAACTCGATCGCCTATCCCGACGCTCATAGCGGATACGGCAGCCGCGGTTCGTCCGCCGAGCGCGAACGCGCTTGTCATCGGTACGTGCGAGCAGCGCGGCCGCGGTTCGACGTTCTCCACTGCGTGCGCTGTCGGCGGCCGGTTGGGCACGGTTGCTGCGCCCCGTTGCGTTCGGGGCCACGATGTCGAGCGCATCGGGCAAGCTGGAGCGGTGGAACGTCGCGCCGTGCTTGACCGGCTGTCCGCCAGCTTCATGCTGGCCGTCCTCGCGGTCGCATTCCGGCCCTGGTGGTCGGTGCGGGTGCGGTCGGCCTCATGGGAGGACGGACGCGAGACCGACGTCATCTACACCACCTATGGGCGCACGGCGTGGCAGGTATCCACCCGGTGGACCGTTGCCGTGCTGCTGGTCGCCGCCGTCGCGGTGGTGTGGCTGATCGTTGTTCTGGGGCGCCGGCGGATTCCGTTCGTGGTGCGGGTCCTGGCACTCGGGGTCATCGTTGTCGCGGTCGCACTCACCGTCGCGCAATGGCGTGGCATCGAGTCCTGGCCGCCACCGAACGCGGTGAGCCGGGTGGACGTCGAACTCGGCTCGGTGGACACGCACCGCGATCACAAGCAGGAGCTGGCCGACGCCTGGACCGTACGCGACCACCTGCGCAGCATCCACGACACCGGCCTCACCGCCGACGTCACCCCGGAAATGTGGTTCGGCCTGGCCACCATGTCCCTGACGGCGGTCACGTTGTTCGCCGGCATGCTCGCCCGCCCTCGTCGCACCCTGGGGCCCGACGGGCCGAGCCTCTGACAGCTGAACCGCCGCCAGACCAAGGCCCCACCGGAACAGAGCAATCAGTGGTCGTCGTCGGGCGGGAGTGCGAAGACGTCATCTCCGCGTAGGCAGTCGCCTCGAGGTCGAGGAGACAACGGGTGCGGCTCATTGAGCACGATCTGTGCCCGCCATCCGCCGGTCACCAGTCCGTTGGAGGCGTGACCGGCGAGCCGTTCGTCGGCAGCGTCGCCGAGGAGTCCAGCCTGTTCGAGGATGACGAACAGCGCGTCGGCGGCGCAGGTCACCATGTCGTTGGCCTCGTCGACGCTCGTGCCTGGGTTGAGTTCACAATAGGCGCGGCGGGCGGTCGCGAGGAGGCGGTCCGCGTCGGTGACGGTGAAGTCCCGCCGGAGGCGCACGGACAGCCGCATGCCGTCGACGAGCGGATCGTTGCCGATCACGCCGTCGTCGTCAGCCACGCCGACACGGTACCGGCATCTCGGTCGAGAGCCACCACGCCATGCCGCGGATCCGCGTACGCCGGATTGGTCGACTCAGGTGACCGACGCGGCGGCTTCCCGCTCCCGGTAGTAGTCGCCGGCCACCACTGGCGGATGGTCGGTGCCGCCGCCGGCCGGGGGAGCCAGTGGCGTGATGACCCGGTCCATGTCGGATTCGCAGAAGACGATGAGGCTGATCAGTTCCTCGTTCGGGTCGGCCTGCGACGGCGGCAGCACCCGATGCCGGGTGGAACGCCATCGGTCACCGGTCCACCGGGCGAGCAGGTCGGCGATGTTGACCGTGAAGGCGCCCGGCACGTGCGGCGCATCCGCCCACTCGCCGTCGAGCGTCTGCACCTGGAGTCCGCCGTACCCTGGCTGCCGGTCGAGGATGGTCAGCATCCCCCAGTCGGTATGCGGTGCCACCCGGAACTGTCCCTCCAGTGGCGCACCGGTGACCGACAGCGCCGGATAGCGGTTGATGTTGAAGGTGTACGGCGCATTCCTGGTCCGCTCGACGAAGTAGCCAGGTTCCAGCCCAAGCGCGGTGGCCAGTACCTCCAGCAGCTCCCGATACAGGTCCTGGACCTGGGCGGCGTACTCGGTGACCGGCTCGCGGAGCCCGGGCACCTGGTCCGGCCAGACATTCGCCATGAACCAGGCGGGATCACCGGCAGGGTCCTCACGCCCGAGGGTGAAGGACTCCTTCAGGTCGGCCTTGTTCGCATCAGCGACCTCCCCGTAGAACGCGTTCGCCTCGCGGCCCTGTGCGATCCACCCCCGCCCGCCGACGCCTGTCGCGTACGCCTCCTTCACCGTGTCGGGCAGCGCGAAGAACGTGCGGGACACCTCACGGATGCGCTCCTTGAGCGCGTCATCGATGCCGTGCCCGCTGACCATGAAGAACCCGCAGTCCTGCATGGCACGGTCGAGCCGGGCGGCGAGCACAGCGCGTTCCTCGACGCCAGCGGTCCGCCACGTACCGATGTCGAACAGGGGAATGTCCAGCGTGCTCATGCATCACATCCCGGCCGAGGTGGGCAAGCAACACGACCATACGGAGCGACTGTTTCCACAACCGCACAGCCTGAACCGCTACCCTCCGTTACTCCGCGAGTGCGGCGCCGATCGCGGCGACGCGGTCCTGGTCGTTGCGGATGCGGTCGAGTTCGTACCCGATCGGCGGTGGCCGGCGCTCGTTGGCGAGGATCCGTCGCAACGCGTCGGCCGCCGCGGGTTCGAGCGTTCCCCCGCCGAGTTCGCGCAGCAGCGCGATGGCAGCCTCGGTGCGCCCGCCGTATTCCACGATCGTGAGCAGGACCTCGGCGAGGTCGTCGTGGCTGATCACCCCGTCGGACCCGACCGGGTTGGGGAGCGCCTCGCCCGGGCCGGACCGGGCAAGGGCCAGCAGTGCCCCGGCGGCGGCCAGCGCCGTGCGCAGCGCACCCAGGAGCGGAACCACCTGCGGGGCGAGGCTTGCGGCCGGGACGCCGATCCGCCGGACCAGCCCGGCCGCCGCCGCGCTGCGCTTGTCGAGCGCGATCGACAGGACCGGCAGCAGTTCGTCGGCGACGGCGTCACCGGCGATCGCGTACATCGCGCCGGCGGCGGCCATCCGGTCGTCCGCGGCCCAGCCCCGGTCGTCGTACACCAGCAGCTCCCGCAACCGGGGCAGCAATGGCTCGCCCGCCGCGCCGAGCTGGCCGGCCCGCGGCATCGCGTACCGCAGCTCGTAGAGCACCCCGGCCAACCCCTGTCCCAGCGCGGCGACGAGCGGGGCGGTGTCGCCGGTGAGCTTGTGCAGCGCGTCGGCGACGAACATACGGTCATAGCTGGAGGCGGCGTCGGCGAGCGCGGTGAGTCGCGCGGCGGCTTCCGCGGCGGCATCGGTGCCGGCCGCGATGGCCGCGATGGCCGCCGGTGCGTGCTGCGGATGCTTGTCCAGCAGCGAGTACAGCTCGGGAAGCGCCGGCGCGGCCTCGGCTCCCCACGAGGCGAGCAACGAACACAGATGCCTGAGCGCGCCGGTGCTGCGCCGGTCCGGGTTGCGGAGCAGGTCCCGGGCCGCGTCGAGCAGCGCGGGGTCGAAGGGCGCGGTCGATCCGGCCCCGCGCCACGAGCGGCCGATGGCGACCTCCAGGGCCTTCCCGCGGCGTGGCAGGTCGCGGGCGAGCAGCGGCAAGGCGCGCGGGTCGCCGAGGTCGAGCAGCACCCCGAGCGCCTGGTCGGCCAGTTCGTCGTCGCTTCCGTCCCGCGAGTCGGCCACCGCCAGGACGGCATCCGCGGCGGGCCGACCCTCCGGCCCGATCCGGTGCAGCACGGCGAGGGCCTGTTCGGCCACGGTCTCATCCTCGTCGGCCACCAGCGGCGCGAGCAACGGGGCCAGCAACACCGGCGCACCGCGGTACTCGCCGCACAGCTCGTCGATGCCGGCCAGAGCGCGGCGGCGCCGGAAGCCTTCTCCGGGTCCGTCGACCGCCAGGACGGTCCGCGCCAGGGCGGCGGCCTCCGCCAGCGCGCCGCGCCCGGCGAGCAGGCCCAGCAGCTCGACGAACTTGTCGTCCTGGTCGGTCTCCTTCCAGTCGCCGGTGCTGGTGTCGAACCAGCGCTCGGCGAATTCGACGTCGTCGCCGGACAGCGCCCACGCCGTGGCCGCGGCGGCCAGTTCGGGCGTCCAGGGCGCCTCTGCCAGCACGAGGCTGAGCGTCGCGGCGAGCCGGAGCTCGGGAGCCTCCTGCGGGGCAATCGCGGCGACGCTCAACTCGGCGGCGATCTCCGGGTCGGCGTGCCGGCAGGCGTTGAGCAGCTCGGTGCGCAGGTCCGGATCCCGCTCCCGCGTCCAACGGGCGCGGATCGCCTCGGCCGCCTCCCGCGAGCGGCCGCACAGCGCGATGATGCCGATCGTCCAGCGACGGTTGTCCTCGTCGGGGTCGTCGAGCCGGGGGAGCAGCAGCGGCAGCTCGGCGGCCACGGCCGCCACCAGCTCATCCTGGTCGTCGCGGGGCTGGTTGAACCCCTGGGCGACGCTGTGCAGCAGCTCCAGCAACTCCCTGGCGAACACGCCCGCCGCGCTGAGCCGGGCGAGGAAGGGGATGCACTCCACGGTCGCCCGGTAGCGCGGCGCCCGCGTGTTCATGGCCGCCCAGAAGTCACCGACGGCCTCCCGCGCGACCTCCGCGTCCTCGGACACAATGGTGCGCAGCTTCTCGGCGGGAAACTCGACGTACGAGAAGCCGATGTGGGGCCACTCCACGTCGTCGAGGCCGGCGAAGATCTCTTCGAGGTTCAGGTGCGTCGTCATCGCAGAAGATCATCCCACCCGCCGCAACCGCCCCGAGCAGCGACCTTGACCGGTCAATCAGGTGGACGGCCGTGCCGCAGGCTGCGTTTGTCGGCCAGGCGGTGCTGGTACACCATCGAGAAGGGCTGACGCCGGGTCCGAGGTGTTCCGCAGTTGATCCGCAACGTCGCTCGCGGCGAATACCGGGGCGTCGCCTTCGCTCCGGACGGGACCCGTCTTGTGGCCCCGCTGCGCGACGAGGGCTGGTTCTCGACGCGCTGGTCGATACGCGTCATCGCCACCCCAATGCTGTGACCGCAGCCGGTCCGTGGCCGGTGACGTGCTCGGGCCGGGTGCGGACCAGGCTCAGCGCTCGTCCTCGTCGTAGAAGATCGCGGTCAAGCGAGGCAACAGGCGGCGCATCCGGTCCTCGTCCTCGAAGTCGAAGCGCTCTCCCGCCGGTCCAGGCGGCAGATGCTCGCCCTTGTCCGGCAGCGCCGCCCAGAACGCCTCCTCATCCTCCGCTGCCGTCGGCGCCACGTAGAGCATCTCCTCGCAGTCGAGGTCACCGGTGTCCGCGTCGACGACATCGGCGAGCGAGTCCGGGTCGGCGAGCGTCGCCTCCCACCGCGTCCGGCCCTGCGCCATCAGCCAGCCGAGGAAGTACTCGAAGCCGTCATCGGACGCGCCGCCGTTGATGACATACGCGGCGGCCCACAGGTCCCAGCGGTAGGCCTCCCGATCGAACAACTCGTCCTGCACCTCGCGGAAGGCCACCAGTTCGGCGAGCGGCCGACCTCGGAGCACCTCAACGAGCGCCGCAGGCACCTCGTCGACATCGACCACCCGCGCACGGGCGGCGTCGACATCTTCCCAGAAACGATCTCTGTCCACGTCGGCATTCTGCATCGGCGGCGCGGCTTGCACACCCCGGTCGTGAGCCGTGGGTTACGTGCCCGAGGCGTTTCCGTCGTGTCGGTGCGAGGCAATTCGTGTTCGCCGCGGCATGGGCGCGCAGCCGATCAAGTGCTGCCGAATGGCGAGATGCCCGTCAGTTCTCAGACTGTCGCGGCCATGTCCAGGCGGGGACCTCACGGATCGGATGCAGCTGGTCATCGGTCTCGGCATGCGAGTTCTGCTGGGCCACGCGGGCGCCGAAGTCAAGATGCTCGCCGACGGCCGCGCGGAAGGCGTCGTCGTCCGGTAGACCGGCTTCATCGATCGCTTCGAGGTAGAGGACGACGAACCGCTCCCGTTGCTCGTCGGTGATCTTCAGATGGCGGTGGACGTCAATGAGGTACTGAAATCCGGGGCCGGTGGTGAATCTGCTCGGGCCGCCGAAGGACTCGGCGGTGAACCACGTGAGATGTTCGACGTGGCTCGGCTGGCGAGTGGGGAACACGCTGCTCAGCACGGGGTCGTCCAGCACTTTGGTGTAGAACAGTTCTTCCAGGCGATGCAGCGCGTCGTCGCCGCCGGCGAATTCGTAGAGAGTGGTCATTGCGTCGTCCTTCGTAGCCTAGGGCTGAGCGGGGTGCGTGCTTCCCGAAGATCCGATCGCTGCGACCGTACCTCGTGGTGACGAGCGTGGTCACCTACGGCCGGCTCGGGATGACGCTGGATGAGCTGTTGGTCGCCCGGCGGTAGGACGGCCGACCTGCGCGGTACCTCGTCCACGGATGACCATCGGCACAGTCGGCACCTCCGCGCCAGTCGCGGCACGAGCGGATGCAGGCATAGCGGGTCAGGTTGGCCGAAGTGGCGTACGCAACGTCACGATGGCCGACGAGCCGGGGTGCGCCCGAAATGTCACTGGACGGCTTACCCGCGTCGACGAGATCATGGCGGTGGTCCTCACCTGACGTGCTCGATCCCGCCCAGCCCTGCGGCACCGAGGCGCCGTGCCTCGCGAGGAAGCGCCCTCACACCGGAGGCGACGAACGTGACCATCGACGAATTCAGCGCTCTGTGGACCCCGCCGTTTGATCGGTACGGACTGTTCCGGGTCCACGAAACCGGCGGCTATCTCGTCGCTTCGTTCGAACACCGCGCGGTGACCCTGATCTGCGACGACGACCTCGCTGAAGCGGTCGTGCGGCGGATGCTGGAGGCCGGCGTGCCGATCGTGGACGACTTTCCCGCCCCGGCCGCCTGGCAGTGGCTGGCACGCGATCTCCGCGACGTGGGTTGCGATGTCACCACGGTCGAACGGTTGCCTGACGCCTGCGCTGGCCGCCCGGAGTCCGTTCCGGTCCTCGTTCGCTGGGTCGGGGAACTCCGGGATGTCGAGGCGCCGTCGGGCAACCGTGACTGGCTGATGGGCCACATCGTCCGTGCGCTGATCGTATCCGGCGCCGACATCACCGCACTCATGCTGGACCTCCTGCCACACGCCGGCATCGGCTCGCTCACCGTAGTCGAGCACGCGATTGAGACCGGCGCCTCAACGGAGCACGCCGACCGGATCCTCGACTTCGTCGACGACGAACAGCACGGCCTGCGGCGCGACCGGTTGATCCTCCTCCTGGTCCGCATCGCCAAGAGGCACCCCCGCACATTGGAGGTCCTGAGCCGGATCGTGGTCGACGACACCGCCGCACCGGCCGCTATGGCGGCCCTTGCCCGGCTGCACCCACGCGAGGCGGTCGACTTGATCGCGCCCAGACTGCAGCACACCGATCGAACGATCGCACGGGCAGCCAAGATCAACCACCGGATCGCCCTGGACAAATCCACCCGCCAACGTCGGAGCAGGTGATTATCTGCTTCACTTCACGGCCGACCAGGCTCTGAAGCCGTGCTGGGACACACCATGCCGTCACACGAACCGATCACCGAGATCTGACCGCGGTGCGGGGCACGAAACTTTCATGGCGGCCGCTGGGTCACCGGCGAATGTGGCGGCGGTCTTTGACAGGGACGGATCCGACTCAGCATCCTCGGCGTGCCCGGCCCCACGGTCGGCGGGTCATCGGCACATCGGCACCTCATCGGCCAGCCGGCGGCGGGTCGCGGATGCGGAGGAATGCTCATGCGGGGTTCGTGGCGGCGCGGGTTCGCGGCACTGGCCGTGACGACCGGGCTGGCGGTGGCCCCCTCGGCACCGGCCGCGGCGGCGGTGACCGGCTGGACGCAGGTGTCCGCCGGCAGCTGGCACACGTGCGCAGTGCGGTCCGACGCCACACTGTGGTGCTGGGGCGCCAACGACAGCGGGCAGCTGGGCGTCGGCGACACCGCCGCACGGCAGGTACCGACGCAGGTCGGCGGCGCCGCCTGGGCGTCGGTCGACACGGGACTGGACCACACCTGCGCGCTCAAGACCGATGGCATCCGGTACTGCTGGGGCCGCAACACCGACGGCCAGCTGGGGCTCGGCGACACCACCAACCGCGACGCACCACGCCGGATCATCGGCGAGGCCGCCTGGCTGTCGGTGTCCGCCACGACGTACGCCACCTGCGGGATCCGTACCGACGCCACGCTGTGGTGCTGGGGGCGCAACACCGACGGGCAGCTCGGCATCGGCGACACCACCGGTCGCACCCGGCCCGCACAGGTCGGCACGCAGGCGAACTGGGCGATGGTGTCCACCGCCGAGAACATGGCCTGCGCGCTCAAGACCGACGGCACCCGGTACTGCTGGGGCGCGAACAACACGGGGCAGCTCGGTATCGGCGACAGGACCGGCCGCACCGCGCCGCGGCGGGTGGTCGGTGAACCCGCGTGGCGCACCATCACCAACGGCTACCCGACGGGGTGCGGTATCCGCATCGACGGGACGCTGTGGTGCTGGGGCGACAACTCCTGGTTCCAGCTCGGCACCGGCGACGCCGCGGCCACCGACCGGCTCACCCCGGTCATGGTGAGCAGCCGCACCAGCTGGACCCGCGTCGCGATGGCGACCGGTGGCCGGCACGCCTGCGGCCAGGCGGCCGGCGTCCGCTACTGCTGGGGGCTCGGTGCCCCCGGGCTCGGCGTCGGTGACCTGGCGACCCGGACAACCCCGTCGGCCGTGTTCGACGGCCCGTGGACCGGCCTGTCCGCCGGGTTCAGCCACACCTGCGGCATCCGCAACACGCACCTGTACTGCTGGGGCGCGGGTGCCATGCTGGGCCTCGTCGACGATGACGACGACGATGACGACGACGCGGTGACCCCTGTGCTCATCGCCGCGTAGTTCCTCACCGACTCGGGGCCGATGACAATGTACGGCTATGGATGTGCGAGCCGTGCGGTTACCGCGTCAGGGGCCAGACTGTGAGTCCGGCGCTGGCGGCACTGCGACGATCGAGCGCGCTCTCAGTGGTGGCCGTCCGCTGCTCGGCGGCGGCGGCCCTGGGCGGGTCCGGTCCAGTGATCATCGTCAACGCGGCACGAATTCGGGAATCGACCAGGCGGCTACGGTTCGTAGTGTGGTGGCATCGACAAGGAGGCCTGCCTGCCATGACAGACTACGACTTCACCTCGGATCATCTGGACGACCCGTACCACGCGCACACCTTCGAGACCCACCCTGGCGTCAGCGACCACATCGATGCGCAGTCCACGCCGCACCACTACGGGCCCGAGGTTCACGAGCAGGACATCAACCACGACGGGCGCGTCGACGTGGTCAGCGCCGACACCGACGGTGACGGCAAGGACGACGCCTGGCAGTACGACCTGAACAACGACGGCACGATGGACATGACGGGGTACGACACCAACCACGACGGTTCCATCGACCAGAAGGAGTATGACCACAACGAGGACGGCCGCATCGATGAGGTACGCCTCGACGCCGACCATGACGGTCACCCGGAGCTGCGCCAGACCGACACGAACAACGACGGCCGGCTCGACACGATGGACCGCGACAGCAACGACGACGGCCAATACGACCAGCACGACCGGATCGACGCCGCCAAGACCATGCCGCACTGGGGCCCGAACGCCACCTACGGCAGCGTCTGAGCCGCTCGTCTGCGCGACGTACACCCGGTAGGGGTGGGCCGGGACGTCTGCACTGCGATCCAGGCCGGAACGCGACATGATCGGGCTTATGGAGAAGCCACAGGTGGTAACGGTCGAAGAGTGGGACCGGGCGCGCGCGGAGCTGCTCACGGCCGAGAAGGAGGCGACCCGGCTCACCGACAGGGTCGCCGCGCAGCGACGGCGGCTGCCGATGGTCCGCATGGGCGACTACACGTTCGACGCGCCGTCCGGGCCGCGAACGCTGGTCGACCTGTTCGACGGGCGGCCGGAGCTGGCTGTGTATCAGTTCATGGATAACGGCGCGGACGACTTCTGCCCTGGGTGCACCGCGTTCACCAACAACGTGCCTGAGCATGGCCTGGCGATGCTCGCCGACGCCGGCATCAGCTGGGCAACGATCTCGAACATGCCGCTGGCGCAGATCGAAGGGTACAAGGCGAAGATGGGCTGGACGATGCCGTTCGTCTCGTCCCGCGGCACGACCTTCGCCAAGGACTGCGGCGCGGACTACTTCATGCTGTCGATGTTCGTCCGCGACGGCGACGTCGTCCACCGCACCTACAGCACCACCCAGCGGGGCGTCGACCGGCTGCTGTTCAGCAACAACGTGCGAGATCTCAGCGTGTACGGGCGGCAGGAGGATTGGGAGGACTCGCCCGACGGCTGGCCGCAGCATCCGACGTACGGCTGACGAGCCCTGGCGCCTGGCCTGCCCCGAGAAGGCCCGGAGCCGCGGCGTTCGGGCGGCTGGAACGGCGTCGGCAAGCGCGCCGCTGGATCGGGCAGACGGGGAGCCGTGTGCCGGGGTGGGGTCACCTCGGCACGCGCTCGATGGCCGGACCGCCGAGCGTGGCGGGTGTCAGCAAGCGGATGGCGGCATGTGCGGCAACGTGAGCTAGAGACGTGCTCGGGTGCGGGTGGCGCGTGGCATGTCGAGCCACCACGCGGCAGCGCGCCGGGCGTCGTGTACGGCGGCCGGATTGGTCCGGACATCGCCGAGCAAGGTGTCTTCGCCCGCGACGCCCATGGCGTACACCAGCGATGGCAGGATGACTGGGTCGGCCGTGAAGCGGCTCACGGCGGCGCGCCAGAATTCGGTCGGGCTGCGACCGCCGACGTGGCCGATCACGTGTGCTGCCGTCGCCATCACCTCGGGTGCCAGGCCTGGGGCGAGCAGCAGGCGCTGCACCATGGTCCGGTGCTCGGCGCCGCCGACCACCCGCAGTGACTCCAGCGACCGCACCGTCGTGGCCGTGTCGCACGCGGCCAGCGCACCGGCCGCTCGAGTGGCGAGCCGCTGCGCCACGCGCTCACGGTACGGGCTCGCGGCCAGGAACATCGCGCTGATGAGGCGCACGTCGGGGCTGGGGTTACCAAGCATTTCGCCGTACAGGTCGTCCACCACTCGGTCGGGGTCATGGGTGCGGGGCGCCGGCCGGGCGGCAGGCGTCGCCAGCAAGGACAGCACGTGGCCGGCGAGGGCCCGCACGTCGGCGGGCGCCTCGCCGTCGCGCGTGCGCAGCCGGGCGAGCATGGCTACCCGGTATACCTCGTCGGGCGCGAAGTGGTGATGGCGGATCTTTCGGACGCACGCCAGCAGGGCCCCGTACAGCGCGCGGTCGTTGGTCGGCCGATGCAGTTGGCGCAGCACGTGCCGCGATGCCTCAGGGTGCACCGTGGCGTCGAACATGCTGACGACCTCGACCGGCACCTGGTTGGCGGGGTCGTCGGCGAGGTCCGCGCATACGGCGATCGCCGCGCCCTGGGCGTCGCGGTGACTCATCAGCCGGTTCAGCGACTCGAACCGCAACTGCCACGCCACGCCGTCCGCGATGATCATTTCGTTGACCAGGCGTTCGGCGAGCGTCCGCCAGATCCGGCGCGGAGCGACGACCGGGTACGGCTCCTCGACCAGCAATGACGTCAGATCATCCCACTGCATGCCGGTGAGGTCGGCGTTGCAGTCAACGAGATCGATCAGGCTGACCAGCCTGGCATGATCACCGCCCGCCGCGTTGCGTACAGTCGACTGGCTGTCCCGGCCCAAGTTGAGATAGCGGCCCCCGACGTTCAGCGTCCCCACGAGCCGGCCGGGTTGGAGCTCGAGCAGCTCTTCGTAACGGCGCACCGCGGCGAGGGGCGCCTGGTGCACTCCGGTCTCCCACCGTGACAGTTGCGACTCGCTCACGCCGGCAGGGAACGCAGCCGCGAACGCTTTCGCCGTACGGAATCGCGCCGCCGGATCGAGAGTGCGGCTGGTGCGCAGCAGCCAGCCGGTCAATCTGGGGCTCGCCGGCCACAACGGCATACCCCGACCGTAACAGCGCGGGCTGTTCCTTGCGGGTGGAATCTCAAATGCAATCGATCTCCATCAATCATCGGACGGTTCGTACGGTCGTCCTCGACAACATTTTGAGAGGAGACAGGGATGCGTATCCGCACGATGACCGCCGCGGTGCTGGCGGCCGCGGCAGTCGCCTTCGTCCCGTCGGAGTCCGCGCAAGCGGCACCGCCGGGCGCCGGCATCGACAACACCGACCCGTCGTCAACGGGTTGCTCCGCATCGGCCATCACATACTGGTCGAAAAACCTGACCAACCCGGCCACCGGCGTCGTCAACGGCACGATGGAGCTCCGCTACTCGCGCTCCTGCGAGACCAACTGGGTGCGAATCAACAACTACGTCAGCGGTGCCACGGCGCAGAAGACCATCGTCCGGTTGCACACGTACGCGCCGAGCGGCGGTTCCGTGCCGTACGCGCAAGACATCACGTCGGACACCGTCACCGGCTGGAGCTACGGCATGCAGCTCTACGCACCGTCGTGGGTCTGCGTGCAGGTGGGCGGCGTCATCACGCTCAACGGCCAAGTGATCGCCTCAAACGGCCAGTCTCTCGACTGGGTCTGCTGAATCCCTGGCAGACGGTGGCGCCGGTCATCAGCATCTCGACCTGCGCCACCCGCAGTCCGGTTGGACAGGCTCACTGACTAGGGCACGGTGTAGCCGTCCGCTGGCGCCGGATCGTCCGCGGGTCGTGGATCAGCCGCCGTCCAGGGCCGCAAATCCTGAGACGGGGGGCGGCTGACCGGTGGCAGGAACCGCTCACTGCGACGATCGGCCAGCCTGGTGTCGGCGGGGAGCAGGCCTCGCGCTGCCAGGAAGGCTCGGAGTTCGGCGTCCTGCTGCTCGGTCAGCGGAACCCGCGGCAGGTCGAGGATGCCGAAGTTCCGCACTCCGAACACATATGCCTCAGGCGTGACCCAAACGGTTTGCACCAGCGGCCAGCGGTACGTCACGGCTGACAGGTCGGTGCTGGCATGCAGCGCTTCGTCATCAACCCGGTACTGGCGTGGCAGCGACAAGAATTCAGGTACGTTCATGAGCGCGGCATAGCTGCGCCATGCCCGCCACAGCGCGTACCCCGTTGGGATGACGAAGAACCCGATCACGGTGGGGCCGGCGGGGAGCCAGCTCCAGGCGATGTCGTCGACGAAACCGACGACCGCATACCCGAGCAGCACGAGCACGCCAGCGGTGAGCACCCCCGGCAGCGCGGCATGCCTGGCCTTCGGGGCCGCGTACGTCCGGAAATACTTCTGCGGCCGGGCGAAGGTGAACTCGATATGCACGCGGCGATAGTACGGCGCCGAACCGTTGCACGGCTCACGGCAGCGCAGCGACCGACACCAGCAACCGGTCGCGGCTGGCCGCTGCGCACGGTCGGCCGCATGTGCGGGCGTTACGAGAATCGCCGCGGACGCCATCAGCTACTGGTCTCAACCGTTGCGGAAGGCCTCGTGCACGAACCACGCCACTGGCAACGCCAGCAAGACGAGCACGGCAGCACCACAACAACTTCCAAGAGCGACGGCGTTGATCCAGCTGGTGATCCCGTCGTAGTCCGCGATCACGGCCGAGAGCGCAGCAACGCACAGGGCCGCCGCGCCCAGGAGGAACACGGCGACCGTAACCGTTGGCCACACCCACGGGGCGCGGTTCGACGTCGGCTGGCGGTCCATCACTCACTGAATGCTATGCGTCGGCCAGCAGCCACTTCATGGAGCGGCTGTGAATGTTTGCGACCGACCTCGTGGAGAGGCTGCTCGTGATCCGGGAGTCCCGGCGAGAAGTGCGAGGCCGATGGGACCTATGCAAAAATCTGGCCGCCATCGGCCGAAGGCGCTGGTTGAGCCGGCCTGCAGGTCCGAGCGGGACGACAAGACGGGACGAGCGGTCAGCGACGGATGTTCGCGCCCGACCTCAGCAGTCGCCACGCGGAGATCGGTGTGATGCCGAGCCGGCCTCGATGAG
Source organism: Dactylosporangium siamense (assembly GCF_016862795.1). Taxonomy (GTDB): domain Bacteria; phylum Actinomycetota; class Actinomycetes; order Mycobacteriales; family Micromonosporaceae; genus Dactylosporangium; species Dactylosporangium siamense. The sequence continues at coordinate 23,882 of NZ_BONQ01000129.1, forward strand.
CAGACGCAGCTCCTCGATCACGCCGGTGCGCATCGATTGCGAGATCTGCTGCCCCAACTCAAGAAGCTGTCCACAATCGCCTGGCGCAGGACCACCACGAGGTGCTTTGATCTTGCGCCATGAGGCGTGCACTGGTCGGTATGGTTTTGGTCGCGACGGTCCTGACCGGGGGCTGCGGATCTTCGGACACGGCCGAGGAGACGTGCGCCAAGGCGCGCGCCACCCTCAAGTACTACACATCGGAAGCACCGGAGCTGAAGGCGCTCAACGCTGAGATCGAGAAGGCGTACCAGGGCAACGGCACGCCCGATGACGCGAAGGCCGCACGGCTGGCGTACAACAGAGCGTTCGGTGACGCGTTGCGATCGATCGCGGACAGGGCCGATGACCCCGGCCTGAAAGCGTCTGTCACTGCAGCAGCGGACGCCTACAGCGCCGGCGGTCAGGATCTCGAGGCGATGCAGACGGCGCTCGACCAATGCCCCCAGAAGCCGTGACTGGCGAATGCCGCTCAGCGTCTCGAGTTGGTGCGCTTCTGATGCGGGAGGCCGGTGACGCCGCAGGCGCTGGGGGCCGGGCGGTGCGGGCCGCTGACCGTGGCCTCCCTGGCGCGCTGCGGGATCTAGTCGGGATGCGGGCGCGGCCGGGACGCTGACCCGGATGCAGCAGCCACCCTCCACACCTCGGGCGACGCGCCGGATCGTGGCTCCGGACGGTCTACGTCGTGATGTTCGCGTGGGCTGCTACCGGCCCGCGGCATGACGAGCCCATCGAGCCACGGACCCCAGATGCCACTGTTCCGTGACCGTGGAGTCGCCCGTCATCGCCGTGACGGTTCGGGTGGCTTGCACGACCAGCCGGCTGCGGGTACATGTGCGCCTCCGTGCTGGACGCGTACGCGTTGCGTGACACCCAGTTGTGAACGAGGCGCTGCGGTAGCGACTCAGTCGAACTCACGGGACACGACGTGCACCCGGCGCCCGGCGTGGTCGGCGCGGATCGTGTCCAGCCCCATGCGGTCCAGCTCGGCCGCCTGATGTGCCTCGTGCGGCTCAAATATTCGCAGGGCGAGGTTCGGCGACTCGGAGTTCAGCGGAACGTCCTCGGCCAGCACCGCCTCCAGCAAAGCCTGCGCGGCGGACCGCGCCCCCTCGTCGACCGCCATCTGGACTATGAGTTGCTCGTTGCCGGACTCGACCCACCGCGCCTGCGCGATCCACACGGTCCGCACCGGCGGGTGGGCCAGGATCCGATCCGCGAACGCACCTCGCAGCGCCACGGCGACCGGGTGCGTCGACCATGTCAGGCGCAGCGTCTGATCGCCCTGGGTGCGCAGCCCTCGGTCGCGCAGCGTCGCCGCTACCAGGGACAGCGGAACCTTCGCCCACTGCTGGCCCGCGAACACGGCGAGCGTCTCGACGCCCGTGTGCTTGGAGATGTCGAGCAGGCGCAACGCGTCGCAGTGCACGGACCCAGCGGCGTCGGGCAGCCACCGTTCGCACGAGGCCTCACTGGTATAGCCGGGCAGCACCGGACCGGTGTCGTCGACACCGATGAAGACCACCGAGCCCTGCGCGTCGAACGGCACGTAGACGCCACCGTCGACAAGTGCGGCGAGCAGGGCGTCGGCCTCGTCGGCTGGCCGACCGCGACCGAGGACGGCGGCGAGGACGTCGTTGGGGCCGGACACCGGCGGAGCCTACCGCGCGAAGCGGCATCTGTCCCACCAGGTATCAGTGGGAACCGGGGGGATGCTGTCCGCGAACGCCGACCAGTCAAAGATCAGGGGCACTGTATTCGCTGTTCGTGACAACGAACCGATACCGACCGCCAGCTACGCGGCGTCCGAAGCACGCTGACCGGCCGCTCACGGACGGCGGCGGAAGCGGACATCGGATTCGTGTTCCGTATGGCATCGTGGCGCAGATGGAGGTGGACGATTTGTCGGTCTGGGTGGGAGCGTGGGAGGAACGGTGACGACAGCCGCGCAGGTGCTGACCTTCGGCGGCGTTGTCGCCCTTGGTGCCATCTCGCCAGGGCCGGACTTCGCCGTTGTGATGCGACGCTCGGTCCTTGCCGGCCGTGCGCATGGCATGGCGACGGCGGTGGGCGTTGCCGCCGGAGTGTTCGTCTGGGCGATCGCTGCCGCGACCGGCGTTGCGGCACTGGTCGCCGTGAGCGCTGTCGCCTTCACCGTCATCAAGCTTGCCGGAGCGGGCTATCTGCTCTACCTGGGTGTCAAGGCACTGCGCTCGGCACTGCGCTCACGCGACCTGCGACCCGACCTGAACACCGGGCCTGCCGCTGGGTCAGGCCTGTGGGCAGCGTTCCGTGACGGTCTGCTGTGCAATGCGCTCAACCCCAAGGCGGCGGTGTTCTTCGTCGCGCTGCTGCCGCAGTTTCTCCCGTCCGACGCCGGCCTCGTACCGCTGCTGACGTTGTCGATGATCGCTGTGGTCATCACCGCCGTCTGGTTCCTCACGGTGGCGAACCTGGTCGCCGCGGCGCGCCGGGTGCTCGGCCGCCCGGCCGTGCGTCGTTGGATCGACGGGATCAGCGGCACGGCGCTGATCGGCCTCGGCGTCCGGCTCGCGTTCACCACCGCGAGGTAGGTCACCGCGCTGGACCCACCGCTGCGGCCGGCAAACCCAGCTCAACGTTGACCTTGGAGACTTGCCGGCCCAGGACCAGGCAGGTCTCCAAGGTCATCAGCTTTGGCCGGGGTACCGGTGCCGGCGAGCGGGCTCACTCATCGGCGGGACGGGAAGCGTCAGCGACGTCCCTGCGCGGATGGGGTGGACGCTGACAGCACGAACCGGCCGAGGTCGGCGATGGCGGTCGAGCCGGTCGGGATGTCGGCCGGGGCGCTGAGGAGGGCCTGCTGCCCGGTCGCGACCTCGTCGGCGGTGCAGACCAGGTCCTTGGTCACGATCCACGTCCACCACGGGTCACGTACACAGACGCGGGTGGCGCTGCGTTTGCCGGCGAGCAGGAGCGGCGTCGGATCGGGCAGTGGACTGTCTCCGCGCACTTCGAGGACCAGCGGCCGGCCGGCGGCCCAAGCGGTGACGGACGGCATCGCGGCCGCCAGCTCGGGGACGTTGTCGTAGCGTGGTGTGACCAGCGTCGGCGCGTTGCCGGCGGCGAGCAGGCCGGCTACGAGTGCGATCGCGACACCCGCCGCGACGAGGCGAGGCCTGGCCAGGCGCGGCGCCCGGACCCGGAGCGACTCGACCGCGGCCAACACCGCGACCGTGATGACGAGCAGCGGCAGCGCGTAGGAGAAGAAGCCGATGTAGGTCTCCGCGAGGCGGTCGATGCCGAACTGCGCGTAGACGGCGAACAGCGCGGTGGCGATGCCGGCGATGCCGAGGGCGGCACGCAGATACCGGCGGTCCGGGCCGTCCGGCAGCCGGCGGGTCAGCACGACCGCCGCCGTCCACGATCCCACGGCCACGATCGACTGGGTCAGTGGATGCTCACCCGGCCAGAAGCGAACCACGTACAAGGCCGACGACCACGGCGAGTGGCCGCCGGCCTGCTCCGACGAGCCGTAGCTGAGGTACTTGCCGAACTCGCCTGGCCAGTGCGCGACGAGATTGACCAGGATCGGCAGCGCGAAGACGGCAAGCACGCCCGTGAGCAGCAGCCAGGCGCGGCGGCGTCCGGTGCTGGCCGGCTCGGGTCGGCGGCGGCGGCGGATCAGTGCGGCTACCGCGGTGCCCGCGATCAACGGTACGAAGAACATGAACTCCGCATGCCCGTGCACCAGCAGCCCGCCCGCCAGCCCGAGGACCCACAGGTGGTCCGCGCGGCCGGCCGCGACCGACGCGGCGGAGGTGAGCAGGAGCAGGAACGGCGGGAAGTACAGCAACGGCATCCACGTGCCGGCGATGACCGGGTCGGGCACCGTGGCGGCGTATCCCACCAGCACCGCACCGGCCAGGCCGATCGCCGTCCAGGACCGCAGCCAGCCCCCGATGACGGCCAGCGCGCCGGCCAGCAGTGCCGCGTTGAGCACCAGCAGCGCAACGGTCTGGCCGTTCCACGGCGACGGGACGACGTGCAGCAGATCGTGCAGGAGCCACTCGCCGAAGGCCTGGACGTACAGGAACGCCGGGCCGGGGTGGTTGAAGCCGAGCCGCGAGTAGTTGCCGACGAGCTGGTCGAAGTCCTTGGCGCGCAGGACCAGGATGGAGTTGGCTCCTGAGTCGCCGCCTTCGTTGATGACCACCGAGAACAGCGCCCAGTTGCGCACCGCCAGCAGCGTGCCCAGCGTCAGGAACGCGGCGGCGAAGACGGCCGGCCCGTGTAGCATTCCGCTCCGCCGCGTTGTCGGTGCCGGCGTCAACGTCTCGGTCGGCGGTTCGAGCGGTCGCCGTAGCCGTATTTCCTGCTGCTCGAACGACAACCGACCCATCTTTGGACCCCCATGGTGATGTTGAGCGCGGACCGTGCGCATGGAACTGGACCGGTGCGTTCGTCACGACCCCGAATCGACCGGTCCAGGATGTGCCCTCTCCAACACGCATCAATCCTCGGAAAAGGTTGGCGGCGAAACGTAACCATTCAGCGGCTTCAGCCGGTTGGCTCGCAGACCCGGAAATCGGGCTGCGTTCGTGCAGGTTGGGGGGCAGCATGGCCGGATGCCGGATCTGCTGTGGGATGACGTCAGGAACTTCTTCGATCCTGACCTGATGGGTGCGCTGCCGGACGTGTGCGTGGCAGGCGCCTCGGTCGAGGATTGGCAGGCCGTCTTCGACCTGGTCCGGTCGAGCGGATGGACGTGGGAGTTTGCAGTGGGCGGAGTCGCCGGGGCGCTGCCGTCTGCGGCGGAGGTGCTGTCGCGTCCCGCCGATGCGGAGACGGTCGACCTGCGGGTATGGCCGGTCGCTGATGTGCTGGCGATCTTCCGTCCGATGTCCGCAGCCGAGATCGACTTCGACGTCGACCTTCGCGAGCTGCAGGGCCAGGCAGGAGTGGACACCCTGTGCGGCTTCCTCGGCGCGATCGGTCGGCGGCTGGGCAAGCCGGTGGTGATGACCGCCGAAGGCGGCTACGGGGACCCGGTCCTCGGGTTCGACCCGGCAGCCGACCGCGTGGGGCTGCTGCAAGATCCACGGCTCAGCTGACCGGGGCGGCTGGCCAGGACCGGTGGAAGGTGCCGTCGCGGAGCATCACGAACAGGACGTGGACCGGGCGTGGACCGGGCGTCTGGCCAGGCAGAGGAGTGCCTGGATGTGTTCGTCGGTGAAGTTGGTCCAAAACGGGGTTCGGTGCGGCCTACTCTGGTCCGGTGCCCCTTGCGTCTGATGGCGGTTCCGGGTCGGCCCGAGCGGTGTATCCAGGGACGTTCGATCCGTTCACCCCAGGTCATTTCGATATTGTTGACCGGTCGCGCCACATGTTCGATCGGGTCACGGTGCTGGTTGCCGTCAACGACGGCAAGCAGCCGTCCGGGACGACTGCTGCGCGGGCGAGGGAGATCCGGGGTTTGCTGCCGGCGGGCTGGGAGAACGTTGCGGTCGCCGCCTGGCATGGGTTGACCGTGGATTACTGCCGGCGGAACGGCTGCGGGGTGATTATCCGCGGGGTCAGGAACCCGGCCGATTGTGTGCACGAGCACGAACTCGCCGCGATGAATGCAGCGCTGGGCGTGACGACGTTGTTGGTGCCTTCCCGGCCGGAGCTGGTGACGATGTCGTCCACGGCCGTGCGGGCTCTGCGCCCCCAGGGTTGACTGCCGCGGCAACGACCGGTCGGTGCGGTGGTCAGGACAAGGGCCACGGGCGGGCGGTGGCGCCGAGCATGTTCCATGCGTTGATGACGGTGATCGACCAGATCAGTTCGGCCAGCTCCACCTCTGTGAAGTGCTCGGCGGTCCGGGTGATCGTGTCGTCGCCGACGGGGGACTGGCTGAGCCGGGTCATCGCCTCGGTCAGCTCCAGGGCGGCGCGCTCGCGTGGTGTGAAGAACGGCGACTCGCGCCAGACCGGCAGCGCGTAGAGCCGGCGCGGATCGTCGCCGCCTTCGACCGCGTCCCGGGTGTGGGTGTCGACGCAGTAGGCACAGCCGTTGATCTGCGAGGCACGGGTACGGACGAGCTCCAACAGGCCCGCCTCCAGCCGGGTGTTCCGCGCCGCGGCGTCGAGGGCGTTCATGGCCTTGTTGATGTGTGGGGCGAGGTCGCCGACCGCGACGCGGACCGGCACCTCAGTGGTCGTCTGGGTCATGAGACAACCGTACGAACGCAATGGCCCCTTGATAAGATCCATTCTTGTGCCGACGGATTGGGCCAATGCTGGCATCGACCTGCATCTCGACCTCAGCGTCGCCGGGGATCGGCGCTCGCGCGTGGAGCAGGCGCTGCGCGATGCCATCCGCTCCGGGCGGCTCGCACCCGGGACGCGGTTGCCGTCGACCCGGGCGCTGGCCGCCGAGCTGAGCCTCGCCCGCAACACGGTTTCCGCCGCCTACGAGCAGTTGGTCGCCGAGGGGTACCTGGCCGCGCGTACCGGGTCGGGAACCACCGTGATCGCCCTGCCCACGCAGCCTCGTCCGGCGGCCCGGCCCGCCCAGTTGCCCACGCCCCGCTTCGACCTGCGGCCGGGCAGCCCCGACGTGACGACGTTTCCAGTCGAGGCGTGGATCCGGGCGACGCGGCGGGCACTCGCCCGGGCGCCCGTCTCGGCGTACGACTACGGGGACCCGCGGGGCCGTCCGGAGCTGCGCGCGGTCCTGGCGACGTATCTCGGCCGTACCCGCGGCGTGCTGGCCGACCCGGACCACATCGTCGTCTGTTCCGGCTTCGTCCAGGCCCTGTCGCTGCTGTCCGGTGTCCTCGGCGGTGCGATCGCGCTGGAGGACCCCTGCCTCCCGTTGCACCGTGCGGTGGTCCGCCACGCCGGCCCCCGCGTCGTGCCGCTGCCGGTGGACGAGGACGGCGCGCGGGTCGACCTGCTCACCGATGCCGTCCGGGCCGCCGTGCTGACACCGGCCCACCAGTACCCGACCGGCGTGACGCTGCAGCCGGAACGCCGGCACACCGCTGTCGCCTGGGCCCGCGAGCACGGTGGGCTGCTGATCGAGGACGACTACGACGGCGAGTTCCGTTACGACCGACAGCCGGTCGGCACCCTGCAGGGGATGGCCCCCGCGCACGTCGCGTATGTCGGCACAGCCGCCAAGAGCCTGGGCCCGGGGCTGCGGCTGGCGTGGATGGTGCTGCCCGCCCACCTGGTCGCGCCGGTGGCCGAAGCCAAACGGCTCACCGACCTGCACACCGAGAGCATCGGTCAGCTCGCTCTGGCCGAGTTGATGGCAAGCCACGGGTACGAGCGGCACATCCGAACCCGCCGCCTGCACTACCGCCGCCGCCGGGACCTGCTCGTCACCCGGATCGGCGGCCGGCACCGGCTGCACGGCATCGCGGCCGGCTTGCATGCCTTGCTGCAGTTGCCGCCGGGCGGCCCGACCGAGGAGGAGGTGGTCGCCCGCGCCTCAGCCGACGGCCTGGCCCTCACCACACTCGGCCCGCAGTGGCACATGCCCGGCACCGGCGACATGGAGGGCCTCATCCTGGGGTACGCCACGCCCGGACCGGCAACCTATCCCGCCGCACTCGACGCACTGGCCAGGGCGCTCGCCTAGGCCAGCAGCACCGCCAGCTCGCGTTTCAGCACCTTGCCGCTCCCGCCGAGCGGGAACGACGCGAGGAACTCGACCCGCCGGGGGCACTCGTACGCGGAGCGGCGTTCCCTCGCCAGCGCCACCAGCTCGGCCGCCAGCTCCGGGCCCGCCGCGAAGCCGTCCCGGACGACGACTGCGGCGCACACCTCCTCGCCGAGCCGGTCGTCAGGCAGCCCGACCACCGCGACCTGCCGGACCGCGGAATGCCGGGTGAGGACCTCCTCGATCTCCCGCGGGTGCACGTTGTGGCCGCCGCGGACGCCCCGGATCGGGCAGCCGACCGAGCATCGGGGATGCGTCTCAGCCCATCGCCGCGGGCTGCGGGGCCGGCTCTGCCGCGTCGTCGCGCAGGGTGCGGGGCAGCAGCAGCGCCGGAATCACGGCGACGACGGTCAGGGCCACGGTCCACCAGAAGGTGTTGCCGAACGCGCCGGCGATCTGGTCCAGGTTCGGCCGGCCGCCGGCGGCGTCGGTCGTGTCGGTGACCTGGCGCTGGAGCACCACGGCGACGACGGCCACGCCGAAGGAGCCGCCGAGCTGCTGGAAGATGCGCAGGGCGCTGCTCGCCCGGTTGAAGGCGTGCTGCGCCACCCCGGCGTAGGCCGCGGCCATGCAGGGCACGATGACCGCGCCCAGCCCGGCGCCGCGCACGACCAGGGAACCACCCAGCAGCCACTGGTTGATCTCGCCCTTGGCCAGGCAGAACGGGATGGTGCCCGCGATCGCGAGCAGCAGCCCGACCACCGCGATCCAGCGGGGGCCGATCTTGTCGGTGAGCGGCCCGGCGAGCAGGAGCGCGACGGCCAGGCCGACGCCCTGTGGTGCCAGCAGCAGGCCGGTCTTGACCGCGCTGTCCCCGTGCACCTGCTGATACAGCAGCGACAGCAGGAAGATCGCGCCGAACAGGGCCATGCTGAAGACGAACAGCACGTTCGAGGACGCGCTGAAGTTGCGCGACTTGAGCAGGCGCAGGTCGATGATCGGCTCCACCGTGGTGCGCAGCGCGTGCAGGGCGAACGCGGCCAGCAGCACGACGCCGCCGACCAGCGGGATGAGGACCTCCGGGGCGGTGAAGCTGCCGTGCTGGCCGGCCTTGGACAGCCCGTACACCAGTGCGGCACAGCCGGGTGAGAGCAGGAGCAGCCCGAGCTTGTCGAGTCCCTTGCGCTCGCTTTCGGCGCTGGTGCCGGAAGGCATGAGCCGCCAGGACAGGGCCAGCGCGGCGAGGCAGATCGGCACGTTGACATAGAAGATCCAGCGCCAGGAGAGGTGGTCGACCAGCACGCCGCCGAGGACCGGGCCGAGGACCGGGCCGAGCATCGCCGGCACGCCGATCGCGCTCATCATGCGGCCGAGCCGCTTCGGCCCGGCCGCGGCCGCGAGGATCGCCTGGGCCAGCGGGAGGATCATCCCGCCGCCGAAGCCCTGCAGCACGCGGAAGGCGATGAGGCTCTCGGCCGACCAGGCGACACCACAGAGCACGGAGCCGCCGAGGAACGCGACGAGGGAGAACGTCCACACGGCCCGCGCGCCGAACCGGTCGGACGCCCAGCCGGTGAGCGGGATGACGATGGCCATCGCCAGCAGGTAACCCGTGCTCACCCACTGGATCGTGCTGACCGTGACCTCGAAGCGCTTGCTCAGCGTATCGATCGCGACATTGACCATCGTGGAATCAAGCTGAACCATGATTGCGCCGAGCATGATGACGCCGGCCAGCTTGAGCAGGCCGGGGGAGATCCGGGTGTCGTCGTCGGAGGTGGTGGCTGCGCCGTCGGGCACGGATGCGTCGGGAGGTGCCGGAACAGTCATCTGGACTCCGATCGCTGGCCGGACCGATGGATAACAGGTACGGCATATCGATTGTTGATACAACGTATCACAAACCGATGGGCTGTATGATGGACGTATGTCGCCGACGCCATCCACCCCTGGGCTCGATCAGGAGCCCGCCGACCGCCCCAACGCCCGCGGTGGCGCGTCCGCGCCGGTCAGTGGCTCGGTCTGGACGCGCCCACGACGGCCCATGCGCCGACGGCTGTCCCTGGAGGCGATCGTGCGGGCCGCCATCGACCTGGCCGACGCGGAAGGGCTCGACGCCATCACGATCCGCCGGGTCGCCGCCGAGCTGAACGCCCGGCCGATGAGCCTCTATTCGTTCATGGACCGCAAGGACGACCTCATCGAGCTCATGGTCGACGAAATCATGGGTGAGATGGTCCTCGGTGAGCCCCCGAAGGACTGGTTGGCCGCGCTGCACGCCATCGCTGCGCAGACCCGCGCGGTCGGCCGCCGCCACCCGTGGCTGATCGCCGCGATCATGCAGCGACCGGCACTCGGGCCCAATGCGGTGCGCCACGCCGAGCAGTCCATGGCGGCCATTGCGGGACTCGGCCTCGAGCGGGAGCAGGCGCGCACCCTGCTGATCGCCGTCGACGCGTTCACGATGGGCTTCGGAGGCCTGGAGCTGGCCGGTCACAGCATGCGGCAACGCGACGGCCTCACCGAGTCCCAGTGGGCCGACTCCACCGGCGCCTACCTGGATGACCTGTCCCGCACCGGCCGCGCGCCCCATCTGGCCCAGCTCGCCGGGGAGCCCTCCGACCACGCCTTCGTCACCAGCCTGAACTGGTTACTGGCCGGCTTCGCCGCCAGCCACGGCAAGGCGACCGGCAAGCCCTGACGGCGCACCCCTGAATCCGGCTCCCGCGCCCCCTGCACCTTCCAGGGGGGTTCTGACGCGAGCGGACCACCGACGGTCTCGCCGTCGTCTTCCGCTGGACCACCCGCACCCGGATCGCCGAATAGGGCCGACAGCCGCGCCGGCCCGCTGGGACCGCGCCGTCTCGGGCGGCTCGCTCGGGCGGCTTGCTCAGGCGGCTTGCTCAGGCGGCTTGCTCAGGTGCTCGCTCAGGTGAGTGGGAACACCGACTGTGCCCACGGCGGTCGCCGTGACGGCTGGACGGACGTGACCCACTTGACCCACCAGAAGCCGCGCCGGCCGGGCGCGACGATCCGGGCCGGGAAGCCGTGCCCGTAGGTCAACGGCCGGCCGGCCACGCCGGTCACCAGCCACACGTCGTCGAGGGTGGCGGCGCCGAACCAGCGGCTGTACCCGGTCGCCGAGCGGGCCTCGACACTGCGCCAGCCGTCGTCGGGCACCCCGGCCGCGGCGAGCAGCTCGCTGAGCCGTACACCGTCCCATTCCTGTTCGCTGTACCAGCCGCTGGTGCAGTCGAGCACGGCCGTGAACCGCTCGTGCGGCAGGTCATGGACCGCGGCGAGGTCGAACGTGGCCGTGCCGACCCGCAGCGTCCACTGTGCCGGGTCGATGCGCTGGATGCGGTCGTCGAGCCAGGCCGTGACGAGCAGCTCGGGCTTGCGGACGGACCCGCTGAACCGGCGGCCGTCGCCGGGCCCCTCATCCCAGACGGCGGTGGCAGCCGCGGCCCCCGCGCCCAGCGCGGCGAGCCGCAGCACCGCCCGGCGGTCGACGTCGGCGCGGCGCGGCCGCACCACGTGCGTCCCGAAGTGGGCGACGAGGACGGCCAGGGCGGTCACCGCCGCACCGACGTGGATCTGCATCAGCGTCAACGGGCCGACGTGCTCGAGGTGGCCGGTCGAGTGGATCAGGCCACTGGCGATGGTGATGAGCACGAGCACGGCCAGCGCGATCGACAGCCACTTCACCACGGCGCGCCGCCCGGGCCGCCGCAGCCCGCGGCGGATCACGACGTACTTCCACGGGGCGAGCAGCAGGATCGCGAGGGCGCCCGCGGCGTGCAGCTGGATGAGATCGAGGGGCCAGTCGACGCCGATGGTGTTGGCGCCGAGCCCGGTCAGGACCCCGGCCACCAGCAGAAGCCCGAGCGCCAGGTCGACCCGCCGGCCACCCTGCCTGTTCCGGAACCGCACGTCCATGCGATGATGCTAACTCGTACCGATGAAAATGCGAGGTCGCAATATGGCATCGGCGCAACCCGCCAAGAACGTGCTGGTCGACGTGTGGCTGATCTCGACCCTGGCGACACCGGCGGTCGAGGAGGCCCTCGCCGGCTCGCCGATGTCCGCCGACGAGTTCGCGATCTACGGCCTGGTCGTGGACCTCGCCCCGGTCACCGCCGCCGACCTGGTGCGAGCGACCGGCCTACCGGCGACGACCGTGTCGGGCATCCTCGCCCGCTGCGAGCGCCGCGGCGAACTGGAGCGGGTCGCCAACACCGCCGACCGCCGCAGCGCCCTGCTGCAACTCACCGAGCAGGGCCAGGCGGTGTACCGCGCCGCGCTGCCCGGCCTGCTTGATTTGCTGTCCCGGCTGGAGGACGCCACAGTCGGCGGCAGCGAAGGGATCCGGCCGGCCCTGCAGGTCCTCGACGACGCGCTGCGCACGGTGCGTGGGGTGAGCGCACGGCCGTACCAACTGCCACCGCCGTCGCAACGGCCGACCCTCGACTATGACGGGCCGCCGCTGACGCCGGCCCAGCAGCGCGAGGTCCGCCGCTACGTGGACTGGCTACGCCACCGCGACCAGTAGTGGTCTCTCCCGCTGCAACGGTGGCCTGGTCACTGGTGTTCGCCCTCGGCCTGGCCGTCCTCAGTGGACCGGCGTTCGCAGTGCGCGGGGACCCAGTGGTGCGGCTGGCGGCGAACCCCGCCCTGGCCGCTGACCGGAGCACCCGCCGGACGTCCGCCACAACGAACATGTAGCGGCGGCTCCGGCGAACACGTTGTCATCGCCCAGCGGCGGCAAAGACCTCACGGAGAGTCCGTAGGACGATCTTTAGATCGAGCCAGAGCGACCAGTTCTCGATGTAGTAGTTGTCGAACCTGGCTCGGTCCGAGATCGGAGTGTCACCGCGCAGGCCGCTCACCTGCGCCAGGCCGGTCAGGCCGGCGGGCACCCGGTGCCGCCATGCGTAGAGCTGGTGCTCGGCGGAGAATCGCTCGACGAAGTGCGGCCTTTCCGGTCGCGGACCGACGATGGTCATGTCGCCACGCAGGATGTTCCATAGCTGGGGCAACTCATCCAGCGAGGTGCGGCGTAGGATCTTGCCGACGACACCGACCCTGGGATCGTCGGCGATCGACCATCTCGTTCGCGACTCCGTCTCGTCGGACGGACGCATCGTGCGGAACTTCAACACGTTGAACAGCCGCTGATTGCGGCCGACGCGCTGCTGGCGGAACAGCACGCCACCCCTGCTCTCCACTGCGACCGCACAGGCGCACACGGCCAGAACCGGACTCAGGACCATCAGCCCGAGCAGGCTTACGACGATGTCCACCGTCCGCTTCAGGGTCCATCGCCAACCACCCACCCGTGGCGCGCGGATTCGCATGATCGGGATGGCCCCGATGTGGTCGGCTGATGTCATCTGGGTCTGGAGTTGCGGCATCTTCGGCACCACGAACACGTCGTATGTCAGCGTCAGGGCGGTGCGTAGCAGGTCTGCGAGCCGACCGTCGGTCGTGTCGGGGTCGCTGATCAGCAATACTTCGGCGTCATGGGTGGTCATGAGCCGCACGATGTCGTCGAGTGCGCCGAGACGCTCGAGCCCTGCCTGCCGAGCCTCCGGGCGATCGAAGGTGTCGACATAGCCGATGAGCCGTAGTCCGTAGGCGGGATAGCGACCGAGCACGGTCGCCACTTCCGCTCCCAGCGTCCCGGCGCCGACCAGGATGGCCCGGTGCACCGCCAGATTCCGTCGCCGCCCCTGTCGCAGCGCCCATGTCGTGCATGCGCGGCCGATCAGGAGGCAGACAGCCGTCGCCGCTGCGTCGCGCATGAAGCCGTCCACGCTGGTGCGGTCGTGCCGCAGTGCCACGACACAAGCGACGAGCCCGGCGGCGACGAGGAAGCGGCCGGTGAGGCTGGGTAGGTCATCCAGGAAGGACAGGTGGAGCCGTGGACGGTAGAAGCCGCCATTCGCCAGCAGCCCCACCGTGAGTACCGCCATGACACCGAGCGCTCGAAGATAGAGCGGATTCATCAAGATCGGCCCGACCAGCGCGGCAAGGTCGACGGGCAGCACCACCATCCAAGCGCGCAGCGGCGCGAACCAACGGCGTGGGTACCGGACGCCTGAAGTGGGCGCGGACGCCGGCGCTGCGCTGCGCCGGTTGGCCTGCATGACCGCCACCGCGGCGCCGAGCCGGGCCGCCTGCTGATCCGAATGTGCCGTGCCCGTGTCAACTGGAGTGACATCGTTGTTTGATGGTCGCTTTTGTTGTATGACCGGCGCGCCGTCGGATGTCATTTCCAGCCCCTCGCAAGATCTGATGCCAGCAGCGATGACAGTAGGTGCAATTTGCGCATCGGATCCCCGGTAGAAACGCTCGTCTGAATTCCCAAGGGTTGCGACGATCGGTCCGATCGTATTCCCACGAAAGATGTTCACGCCCTTGCTGGTGGGATTGCCGAAGCGCTCGCTGCGCACGGGAGTGGCTCGCAGTGAATCTGACCACAGGTTGACCGCCTGGAGTTGCGGAATCTTGCTCGTTGTGTTGTGGCGAATTCGATGTTTCCGATTCGTTAAATGGATCGTGCATGTCGTTGCAGGTGTACACGAACGGGTTAACCCGCAGGTGGGTCACCCGAACGTCTGATGACATGCGGTTCGCCCTTGGGCAGTGTGGGTGTCGACACGGCGCATTCACGAGCGCCTCCTGGTAGTTCGGCACGCATGAACCTGCTCGCCTCTACCGCATGACTCGCTTCCTGGAATAGGATATGGCTACCGATTCATTGGTCGAGAGACTGCAATTTGAAAACGCCTCCGAGCCGCCTGCTGCGCTGTCGCGCTGGCAAATAATGTGGCGGTCGAAATACGCGATCGGTGGCGTCGCCGCAGTCATCGCCGTGGCGACCTGGGCGACCGCTTCATTTCTGCCGGAAAACTTTCAAGCATCCAGTGATGTCCTGATCGGCGGGCGGGCCGCCGCAGCGACCATGGATTCCGTCGGTGGTATGAACAGCCTGGCAACGCAGTATGCCCACCTCGCCACGACGACCCCCGTGCTCGACGAGGCTGCCCGCCGTGCGGGCACGACGGCCAAGGAACTGGTACGCACCACCACTGTCGCCACCGTGGCCAATACCAACATCGTGCGGGTGACCGTAGCGGCCAGTTCAGCCAGCGTCGCCAGCCGCCGAGCTGAAGCGGTCGCCGGGTCGCTGTCCGCGTTTGTCGGCACTCTGCGGACAGGCAAGGAACAGGCGAATGCTGACCGCCTCAAAGAGCTGGACGCGCTGCTGGTCCAGGCGAAGAACGATGTGACCGCGGCCCGGAGCGCACTGCTCGGTGCGCCGTCCGGGTCGTCCGCTGCCCAATTGGCCAACACGCTGCTCAACAACGCAGAGCAGCAGGTCATGATGTTCACGCTCAAGCGCGTCGACCTGATCAACCAGATGACGAACGAAAGCACTGCCCACGACGTGTCGCTCACCGTCCTCACGCCGGGTGGAAGCGCACAACAGACTGGACCGCGTCCACTGCGGTCCGCCGTCATCGCGCTGCTGCTCAGCCTCGTCGTCCTCGCCGAACTGGCGGTGTTCAGCGAGCGCCGGCGGAACCCCGTCAACCGGGCACGACGGCACCGCCCGGTGCTGTTCGGATGAGTTTTCCGCAGTCGTGGCCCGCTCCGAACCGAGCCGCGGTGTTCGTCCTGAGCGAGATGTCGCCGGCCCGACGGATCACGCTCTTGGCGGCAGTCCCGTTGCTGGTGTTGAGTTCTTCGGGGCTGACCGCCGAGCTGATGTTCGACCGGACGTCTGCACTCAAGTACGCCCTGACCGTCGGCGCAGCGATGATCGCGATCGCCGCGGCGCTCGCACCGCAGCCACTGCTGGTCTTTGTCGCTCTGTTGGTCGTCGCCGCACCAGTGGCGACGTTCGAGGTCGACCTGGTCGGCGTCCGCGTCTCGGCGGTCGTGGCGCTCTTGATGCTGACCGCGGTGCCGGTCTTCCTCGGCTTGGGCAAGCGGGTCGGTCCGACGGCACTCGGCCGCGCTGGTTGCTTCGCAGCAGTGCTGATCGCAGTGCCGATCGCCGCAGGACCGGACATCAGCGAGGCACTCTACGTCCCGGCCGTCATTGCGGTCGTCGCGTTCTACTGTGCCCGGGCCTCGGTGCTGCCCGGTGGCACGTCCGTTGTGCTGATCAGCAGTTTGATCTCGTTGATGACGCAGGCAGCGCTGGCGGTCTGGGAGTACGCCACCGGCCAGCAGATCAACCTGTACGGCGGTGCGGAAGCACGCGCAGCCGGATACTTCTTCGACTTTCAGACGCAGCCGCGGCCGACCGGCACGTTCTTCGATCCCATCTCGCTGGGCACGGTTCTGGCGCCGGTGCTGCCGCTCGGCGTGGCCGCGGTGCTGCTGCTCGTGCACCACCGCCGCCGTCTCGCTGCAATGGCGACCGCGTCTGCGGTGATTCTGGTCGGATGCGGGTTGTCGCTGACGCTGTCGCGGATGCCGTCGATCGGTGCTCTCGTCGGGATCGCCACGGTGCTCGTGCTGGTCCCGCGTCGGCTGCGCTGGCCCGCCGTTGCGCAGACGGGTGCCGTGTTGGGCGTCCTGGTCGCCATGGCGGTGAGCGTCGGCGGGCCGTCGCTGCTGCTGCGGGCGACGTCGGTGACCGACCCGACCGCCAACGGGGTGGTGACCGCTGACGGCGATCGTGACCGCGTCGGATTCTGGCACGTCGCACTCGAAGCAGGTTTTGACCACCCTCTCGCGGGGGTCGGCGTCGGCCACCTCAACCAGCTGCTTGTTGCCCGAGCACCCGACGCCAACGTCTACACGCACGCCCACTCGACCTATCTCCAGATCTTCGCCGAGTGCGGCGTGCTGGGCCTGGCCGCGATTGCGATCATCGGCGCAGGGTTTCTGCGCGATCTGGCGCGGGTATGGCGGCGGTCGCCGGTGCTCGCCGCCGGGTTGGCCGGCGCCGCCACAGCGGTGTCGGTCGCTGCGCTCACCGACGTCGTGGTGATCCGCTATGTCGCCGTCGCCGCCGCGCTCGCGCCATTGCTGGGCCTCGTGGCAGGGCTGGCCTCACGGCAGAGCGCCGATGGTTAGTACCCAGGCGGCCTCCAAGCTCGCGCGCTCGGCGGCGGTGCTGGTCGGCCGGAAGATCGCCGTGTCCGCGATGTCGGCGACCGCCTCGGTGATCGTTGTGCGCAGCCTGCTGCCGGAGCAGTTCGGCCAGTACGCGGCGGGACTGGCGGCATTCTACGTACTGCTCGCCCTGACGGACTTTGGTCTTGGCGAGGTGCTCGGCCGTTCACTCGGCCGCCGGCCCGAAGGCGCGCAGCACCGCATTCGAGTCGTGCTGCGGGTACACCTGACATGGTCAGCGACGGTGGCCCTCGGCGGCCTGGCCTTCGCGGTGCTGGTCGGCATCGGCACGATCCGTGGGGGCGTCCTGCTCGCACTCATTCCGGCGGTTGCGGTCGCCGGCGCCAGTTGCCTGCGGCAGGTGTTCTACGCGCGGCACGCGGTTGGCCGGCTGGCAACGCTCGACCTGATGACGACCGCCGCGTCGACGGTTGGTCTCATCGTCCTGGCGGTAGCGGACGCGCCACCGTTTCTGCTCGCCGCTGTCGCGTCGTTGGCGGCGACCATCAACAGCCTGCTGGTGATTCGCCTCGCCTGGCCGCTGACGTCGTCCGGTGACGTCGTCGACGCCGACGGCCTTGATGCTCGAACCGTCGTCAGCCAGGCCGCGCCCATTGGTGTCGCGTCGTTCCTGGCGAGCGCCTACTTCTCCATCGACGTTGTCCTGCTCGCGAGCTTGCTTCCCGCCGAAGACATCGGCCGGTACGCGGCGGCCGTGAAGGTCCTCACCATTCTGATCATGGTGCCCGGTGTCGTCATGGGCATGGCCCTGCCGCAGGTGAGTGCCGAGCTGATCGACCGTGCGCGTGTTACGGCACTGCTTGCCCAGGTGTGGCACTGGTTCGCGAGTCTTGTGTTGCCAGGATTCGTCCTCGTGAGCCTCTATGCAGCCACCGCGATGGGCCTGCTGTTCGGCCCGCACTACGTCGACGCTGCGCCGTTGCTGCGGATTTTGATGCTGGCCGGCGTGGTGCAAATGTGTTCGCAGGTCCTCAGCGTGGTCGTGGTCGCCGCGGCTCGTAGCGCATGGCTCATCGGTCAGAACATCCTCGCGTTGGTGATCAATGTCGGGGGCAACCTGTTGTTGACGCCCCGCTTCGGTATGGCCGCGGCGGCATGGCTGACGGTGTTGACCGAACTGACGGTGTGCGTCGGCTCGTGCTGGGCGCTGCGGCATCGCTTGGACCTTGGCCCGTTACTGCGAATGACCGCAGCACCCGCACTTGCGATGGCGCCCATGGTCGGGGTCTGGTCGCTCCTTCCGGGGCGGCCGTGGGTTTCGATCCCGCTGTGCTGCCTGGCTTACCTCATCACCCTGACGGCCCTGCGCGGGTGGCCGACCGAGCTGACAGCCGCGCTGCTGAAGTGGCGGAAACTCGCGTGAAGGTAGTGTTGGCCACCGACGCCATGATTCCGGGCGGCGTCGGGAGGCACATCAAGGACCTGGCCCGGGGGTTCATCGAACGTCGATGCGAGGTCAGTCTGACAGCGCCGGCTGGGTCCGCGATGCGGCAGACAGCCGACGAACTCGGCGTACCGTTCACCGCTTTCGCGCGTGCTCCGGGCGGTGCTGACATATGGCACCTGCACCTTGCAGACACCTATCATCGCGGGTCCGTGCACCAGCTCGCGCGTGCCCGGCTGCGCAACCACCGGATCGTTCTCACTGAGCATCTGCCGCGCAGCAACGCCTCCGACGCGGCTCTCACCGAGGACCGCCGCACTCCAGGCGCTCACGCCGCGAAGACCGCATTCAAACGCATCCAGTTCGCTGTCACCCACGCGGTCGTCGCCGTGAGCTCCGGGTCACGCTCCTTCTTGATCGACCGCTACGGGCTCGCACCGGACAAGGTCGTCGCCATCTCCAACGGCGTCGATCTCAGCCGGTTCGCCAGCTCGGCGGGCCTACCGGTCACCGAGCCCCCAGTCGTGCTGGCCGTCGGCGCGCTGGTCCGGCAGAAGGGACACGACCTTCTGATTCGTGCCGCAGCCGCGTCCCGCGGCGACTGGCGTGTGGTCATCGCCGGCGAAGGCCCCCACCGGCAGGAGCTCCAGCGGCTCGCCGACGCGGTGGCACCGGGCCGGGTCGAGCTCGTTGGCTGGCTCGACGACATCCGGGCGGACATGCTGGCAGCGACCGCGGTATGCGTGCCATCCCGATGGGAAGCGTGCGCGTATGTGGTGCCCGAGGCGATGGCGCTCGGACGGCCGGTCGTCGCGACCCGGGTCGACGGCATCAGCGACATGATCGTGCACGGACATTCCGGAATCGTGGTTGATCCGGACGATCCGGCGAAGTTGGCCGTCGAGATTGACCGGCTGGTGGACACCCGTGCCCTGGCCGCTTCGATTGCCACGACTGCCAGGCAGGCAGCGGCCGGCTTCGGTGTGGATCGTATGGTGCGCGACACGTTCGAGCTGTATCGGAGCCTGCGATGAGCCGGGTCAGAGGCCTGAGACGGTGGACGGGATCCGAGGTGGCGTGGAGCAGCCGGACTCTTCGTGAACCCCGCACGATGGCGACTTCGTCAGGACACAGGTCGCGTCGCCACCAGCGCATCGCCGATCGGAACTGTCGTCGTCACATCCCGGGAGTGCCGCGATGAAGGTCGTCGTCATCCACAACCTCACCGCCGGAGGCGCTCACCGTCGACTGACGGAGCAGGTCGCCGCGCTCGACGCAGACGTGGTCGAGGTGACCACCACACATGCCGAGCCTGTCACTGCACGGCCGTACCTGGTGCCGTTGCACCTGCGAGCACCGAGGCTGCCTTCGGTGGCCCGGCCACCGGCGCGCTATCTCGATCTTCGCCGTCTCGTCGCAGCATGGGCCGAGATCGGCGCGTTGACTCGACGGATCGGCGCCGACGTGGTGTATGCCAACCCGGACTCCGTCCTTCGGGGCGCCATGCCGTGCGGGCCACTACCCTTTCCGGTCCTGCGGTACTGCGACGAACCGCGTCGCATCGACTACGAGCCGGCGTTGCGTGCGACGCGGCGTGCCGGCACTCGTGGCCTCTACGCCGTGCTCCACAGGCAGCAGCGGCGTCTCGACCGTGCCGCCTTGGCGGACTCCAGCGCTGTTGCGACCAACTCCCGCTACACCGCCGGACAGATTCGGCGGGCCTACGGGCGAACCGCTGACGTAGTTCCATGTGGCGTGCCGAGCTTCATGGCCCCGGGTCCGTCCGCAGCGGCCCACCATCTGCTATCGGTCGGCGCCATGATCGCATCGAAGGGACACGACCTCGTCATTCAGGCAGCTGCGCTGTGCCGGTTGCAGCTGCCGGTGATCGTGGTGGCGCATCGTGGCGACGCCATCGAGGAACAGCGCCTACACACGCTGGCACGGGGAAGTGGCGTACCGCTGCAGATCAAGATCGGAGTGTCGGACCAGGAGCTGGTCGTGTTGTATCAGAACGCCTTCGCCACCCTGTACCTCGCTGCCGCTGAACCGCTCGGCCTGGTCAGCCTGGAGGCCCAGGCCTGCGGCAGCCCGGTCGTCGTCGCCACTGAGGGCGGGCTCCCGGAGACCCTGCGCGACGGTGTCACCGGCTTCGCCGTTGCCCGCGATCCGGAGGCTGCCGCGCAGGCGTTGAACTATCTGGCCGACGGCGTTCGACGCAACCGTATCGTGCAGGCAGCTGCCCGCCATGGCGCGTCGGTCAGTTGGGCGGACTGCACCAAGACTCTGCACCGAGCCCTGACCTCGCTGGCCGAGACCGCGGCGGAACAGCGGACGGTGCTGAAATGAGCCGGCTGATCATGGTGGCGAAGAGCTTGTGGCATCCGTCGATACGGCGAGAGCACGCACTGGCAACAGAGGCGTGCAGCCACGGCGTCGAGGTCACCTTCATCGAGGCACCAAGTGACGTGCGTTCCGTGCGTGTGTCCACCACGGGACCGTGGCTACGCGGGCTCTGCAGCGCGACGCCGCGGCAGCTGCGAGACGGGCTGGACATCGTCAGTCGATCCACGCTTGCTCCCGGCCACCGCCACTCCGCAGCCGCATCCGCCGACAATGCGCTGCTGCGTCGCCAGATCGGCAGCGTGCTGAGCCGGTCACCGCGGTCGGCTCGACCGACGGTGGTGGTCAATCTTCCCTGGCAGTGGCCGGCCACCGCACGACTGCCCATCCGACGTATTTTTGACGCGGCTGACGACTGGGATGCGCTGCTCGGCGGTTCTCGCCCGCACGTGCGGGCCATGTACCACCGGATCGCCGACGAGGCCGACGCCATCATCGTGGCCAACCCGACCCTGCGGGACCTGTTCCCGGGCCGTACCGTCGAACTTGTCGCCAACGGCACGCCGGCGGATCTCGTCGTCGATGCCGTTCGGCCACGCCCTCACGACCGCCGGCTGGTGTACGCAGGGACGCTGTCGCACCGATTCGACGTGGATCTGATCCGTGCGGTGCTGGATCTGCTGCCAGGCTGGCGTCTGGACCTGTACGGCGAAAGCCGCTATCCCGGCCATCGCGATGAGCCCGCGCGAGAGTTCCGTGACCTGCTGCGGCAATGCCCGGACCGGATCCGATGGCACGGCGTCCTGGACCGGGACGATCTCGGTCAGGCGATCGACGCTGCCGACGTCGCAGTCGTGCCGCACAGGGCCGCCCAGAGCCGAGGGCAATCCTCCATGAAACTTGCGGACTACGCCGCGCGAGGCCGTCCGATCGTCAGCACCGGCTGGGACACGAACCCCGATGCCGAGCAGCCACCCAACACCTGGATGGCGGCGAACGCCGAGGAGTTTGCCGCAGCTGTAGTCCAGGCGTACGCCGACGCGGGCGACATCGACGGTGCGGTCGCGTGGGCCCGGCAGCGGACCTGGCCGAGCCGATGGCCGCTGTGGTCCGCGGCGGCCTTCGGCTCCCAACCTGTCCCCGCCGACCGTTGAACCGGTTCGTCCGACACCGCACCCACACGGAGCGAGATGCATCCCCCAGTCGTCATGGTCACCAACGCCGTCGCCCCAGACAAACTGGGTGGGCTGGAGCGTTACGTCCGCGAACTCGCCGCTGCCTTGGTTCGCAGCGGAGTGGAGACCACGGTCGTTGCGAAACGGATGTCACCTGATCACCCGGACGTCGAAACCGGTGATGACGGTGTGACGATTGTGCGGCACGACGTCCCAGACAAACGTCGGTTGCTCTTCGCCGCGCAGTATCCTTGGTATACGCGGCGCGGTGTTCGGGCGGCGGTTCGTCAACGACCGGGCGCAATCGTGCACGGACACTTTCCCGTGCCGATGCTGTCAATGATCCCGTTTCGTCGCCGGTCGCATCGACCCTTCGTCTACACGTTCCACGCACCCGTCTATCGCGAACTGCTGTCCGAGCGGCAGAACACGTACGCATTGCCAAGGCCAGTGCAACGATCGGCGGTCAGCCTGCTGCGGCGAGCGGAAGCAGCCGTCGTTGACCGCGCCGCAACGGTCACGGTGCTCAGCGAGTACATGCGCAGGCAGCTCGCGCTGCTGTCGCCCCGTGCCGCTGACGACGCCAGCCTGATTCCCGGTGGTGTCGACACCGGCTGGTTTGCCCCCGCCAACGATGTGCACCTGCCAGCCGCCGGCACGCCGATGATGTTCACGGCTCGCCGGCTGGTGCAGCGGACCGGTGTCGCCGAGGTCATTGCGGCGATGCCAGCGGTCGTTGCTCGGCACCCCGGCGCGGAACTGGCCATCGCCGGAGACGGCCACTTGCGTCCGGCAATCGAGCAACAAATCGTCCAACTCGGCCTCACCGGAAAGGTGCACCTGCTCGGACGGATCAGCGAGGAAAGCCTTCGCGACCGATACCGCACCGCTACCCTGACGGTAATGCCGACCGCGGAACTGGAGGGTTTCGGCCTGACCACCGCCGAGTCATTGGCCTGTGGCACGCCAGTGCTGGTGACGCCGGTAGGCGCCAACCCGGAGCTGGTCGCGGGAATGGACCCGCGCTTCGTCGCCAGGTCTGCCGAAGCGACGGCACTCGCCGACGCCATCTTGGCGTTGCTGGACCAACCCGGTGTCATTGACGCAGCCCGCTGCACATTGCCTGGGCAGCGGGTCCGACGGTGGTCCTGGGACACGGTTGCAAGCCACTACATCGACCTGTATGAGCGACAC
The DNA here is from genome assembly GCF_016862795.1 of Dactylosporangium siamense. Taxonomy (GTDB): domain Bacteria; phylum Actinomycetota; class Actinomycetes; order Mycobacteriales; family Micromonosporaceae; genus Dactylosporangium; species Dactylosporangium siamense. The sequence goes on from NZ_BONQ01000129.1 coordinate 46,805, forward strand.
ACCCGGAACCTCTCGTGAACCTCCAGCTCCCTGGATCCAGCCAAGTGTGCGCCGACCACAAGGACACCCCGACCGTCCTGCATGTCGCACAGCCAACGACCGGCGGTGTCGCGCGGGTCATCGAGGGTCTCGTCCGGGCGCAGACCACGATCGGATACACCGTGACGGTGGCCTGCCCACCCGGACCACTTGCCGACGCCATCGAGTCCGAGGGCGGGCGCTGGGCTCGTTGGGACAGCACCAGGCAACCAGGGCGGTCCCTGATCCCGGAACTGCGTGCTCTCCGAGGCATCATCGCCAAAACGGAACCTGACCTCGTCCATCTGCACTCCAGCAAAGCTGGCCTGGTCGGTCGGCTGGGAATACGGCGGCGCCGCCCGACCGTGTTCCAACCCCACGCGTGGTCGTTCCTCGCATCCAGCGCGTTGACGCGAACCTTGGCGATCCACTGGGAACAGTGCGCCACCCGCTGGACCGACCTGACGCTCTACTGCAGCAGAGCTGAACAGGCCGCCGGTCAGCGCCGAGGCGTTACCGCGCCCGGGCGGGTCGTACTCAATGGCGTCGACCTCGATACGTTCTCGCCTCCATCCGCCGCTGAACGCACCGCTGCCCGCGCGGAGCTCGGACTCTCCGATCACGCCTCCGTCGCCGTCGTCGTCGGCCGCGCCTGTCACCAGAAAGGCCAGGACATCGCACTCCGCTCCTGGAAACGAGTTCGTCAGGTGTTCCCAGATGCGTTGCTGATACTGGCCGGCGAGGGCGTCGAAGCGTTGCCGTTGCGAGGCGAAGGTGTCTGCGCACTGGGTCCCCGTAGTGACGTGCGCCGAGTGTTTCTCGCCGCCGACCTTGTCCTGGCGCCGTCGCGATGGGAAGGTATGTCGCTTTCGCTGCTCGAGGGTATGGCGTGCGCCCGCTCGACTGTCGCGACGGACGTCGCCGGCAACCGAGAGGCATTGACGCAAGGCGACCTGCCCGGCGCTGGAGCGATCGTCGGAACGGACGACCCGGTCGCGCTGTCGTCGGCGGTCATCGAGCGGTTCGCCCAACGGGATCTCCTCGCCGCAGAAGGTGCCGCCGCCCGTCAGCGAATCGAGCAACGATTCGATGAGCAGGCGACGATCCAGTCGATTCATGAGAGCTATCAAGCCGTGCTGGACGGCCGCAGTGCTCATCAGCTCCCAGGGCAGCGGCGCCGGTGAACACGCGACCCGCTGCGCAGCAGCGCAGAAGACGCCGGCTGGGATGGGTCCGCCGATCACCCGTGGCTGGCGCTATCGTCAGCCTCCTTGTCATCGGGACCGCCGGTCAGTACGCGGTCGGTGGCGAGCCGGATGTGGCTGATCGACCCACACAAGGATCGTCGCTCCGCACCGCCGTGCCTCCGCCGGCACGGTCGGCGCCCAGCAATCAGGCGGCAACCCTGCGGGCCAGGGCAATGGACGGGCTCACCGCGTTGACTACCAGGGACGGCGGCGCCGACCCGCGGTACTTCGAGGACGGCGTCTGGGTCCACGACCAGGCGCCGTGCTTCCGCTGTGACGTCGGTCCCGGCGTCGCAGCGGCGGCGCTCGGCGCCCTCAGCGGCGATGAGCGTCTGAAGGCAATGGCGATCCGAACGATGGACAGCGCCGTTCAGCACCACCGGCTCAACACCGGTGCCTATGGTCCGCCCGCAGGAGGCGAGACGGGGCCGGACATCCAGACCATGTTCTTCGCGGTCCACCTCGGTCTCACGTTGCACATCCTGGGCACGAGCCTTGACAGTGCTCACCGCATCGCATGGACCGACGCCCTCCGGGCCGCAACCGACTTCCTCGTCCGCAACGGCAACTTCACCTGGTACACCAACGGCAACATCTCACTCGGCAACGCTGTCGTGGCGGGCATCACGGCTGCGGCAACCGGGCAGCAGAGGTACGCAGACATCTACGACGAAGGACTTGCCTTCGCCCTCGACCCGCCACAGAGCCGGTGGCCGGGCCGCGGGCTCATCCTGACCCGGCAACCGGCGGCTGCCGATGGCGCGGACGGGGCCGGCTATCTCACCGAAACCGCAGGCAACGGCCCGCCCGGTTTCGACGCCGACTACACGCAGACCCAGGCTGATTTCGCAGCCATTCTTGCTCTCGTCACGGCCGACCCGCGAGCGATCCGGCTCACCAACCTCCTGGCCAATCAACTGCTGCCCAGGGTCGACCGGACCACCTGGCTACTCGATACCAGCAGCGGCAGCCGCCATCCGGACCAGCATCGCACCGCACCGTTCACCACCTGCGCAGCCGCGGTCCTCGCTGCCCATGGCAGGAACGACCTGGTGTCGCTCGTCGACAACCAGGTGGCCTTCATCGGCACGGCCTTCGCGGAATCAGGCGGCTACACCAACGTCGGCATGTACCAGCTGTGGGGCAGCCGAATGGCCCCGACGCTCATGGTCGTTCGCTGACTCGTCCGACCGTCTGCCGACCGATTGTCTGTCGTGACGGCCGCAGATCCGCCGCAATCCGTTTCGTGCCCGCGCGAGGTCAACAATCGTCATCGGAGTTCACAATGATCATCCTCGTGAGCCCGGCAGCCGGCGGCGTCGCCCACGTCGCCGGCGCCATAGCCGATCAGCTTCGCGCCGACGGAGGACGCGTCCACCAGATCGTTGTCACCGACCATCGCAACGATCAGGCCCCTGCCGAAGCCGACGATCGAACGGTCGTTGCCTGCCGTCGCGCACCCGCGCTCAGCGCCTGCCGCGCGGCCTGGGCGGCCCGCCGCGTACTGCGCGCAGCCGAGATCCTGCATCTTGAACTGGGCCGGAGTGCCGTCGGCGCGTTCTGGTTCGGCCTGGCCGCCGTCATGCTGCGCGGCCGCCGCCGCACCGTCCTGATCGCACACGACATGCCCGTCTTGATCAAGAGTCCGGGAGCAGGCCTGCTCGCCGTCGCACCTGGCCTTCGCGACATCATCGCCTACCGTCTCATCGCTCCGATGTTGGACCGCGTACTGGTGGCGGCATTGCGACTGTGGATCTCGCAGACCCTCGTGTTCAGCCGCAGCGCCGCCGAAGCGGCGACGGCCCGGCGATGGCCTTCTGTGGCCGTCCTTGTCCATGGTGCGGCGCCACCATCCGCTGCCGCACCGCCGCCGTCCCTCGGCACCCACGTACTGATGGCTGGCTTCCTGGCGCCGGACAAGGGCGTCGACGTCCTTCTGGACGCCTGGGACCGCATCGACGCGCCACTACCGCTGATCATCGTCGGTGCCGCACACCGGCAGTCCGGGGCGTGGGCGCAGCAACTCAAGGCCAGATGCGAGCAACGGCCAGACGCAACCCGTTGGCTCGGGCCGGTCGACGACTCGACCTTCGCTGACCTCATCGCCGCAGCGGCGGTGGTGGTGCTGCCGTACCGGGCATCCAACCCGGCCAGCGGCATTCTCGTGAGGGCCCTGGTAGAAGGGCGTGCCGTGATCGCCACACGAGTACCTGCGGCGGTCACCGAAATCCGCGATGGGGACACCGGTCGGCTCATCGCGATCGACGACACCACTGCGCTCGCCGCGAACCTTCAGGACCTGCTACGACATCCGGACCTGCGGGATCGCCTCGGCGCTGCGGCCCAAGCCGAGGCCGTCGAGCGGCATTCGTGGCGCGTGCATGCCGATCAACTGCGCAGTGCCTACCACGGCCAGCCAGCCACGTTGAACGAGTCGGGAGCTTCGTCATGAAGATTCAGGTCGTCAGTCACGATCTCTCGCACAACTGCCTCGGTCGCGCTCACGTGTTGGCGCAGTTGGTGTCAAACATCGCGGACGTGGAAATCATCGGCCGGTCAGCCGACGGCACGGTCTGGGAACCGCTGCGCGACGACCCGTCCGTGCCCATCCGGATGCTTCCGCCGGGCATGTCCATGGCGGCATTCGTTGAGAGTCTCGACGCCGACGTGGTGTATGCCGTCAAAGCCCGTCGAAGCAGCCTCGGTGCCGCGCTGATGGCGCGAAAGCTGCACGGAACGCCAGTCATCGCCGACGTCGACGACTGGGAATTGGCGTTCTTCCTCGACAACCCGAAATGGCTGCTGCGAAACGCCGTGGACCTGCGGCTACCCGACAACCTGTGGGCCACGATCCAGGCCGAGCGCCAGGTGCGACACGCGAACGCCGTCACGGTGTCGTCGTCGTGGCTGCTCAACCGGTTCGGTGGGACCATCGTGCCGCACGCCCGTGACGCGAACGCCTACCAACCGCACCTCGATGCGACGAAACTCAGGCAGGAGCTGGGCCTGCAGCGCCACACCGTCATCCTCTTCCTCGGCTCAGCCCGGCGGCACAAAGGCCTGCAGTCCATCATCGACGCCCTCGATCTGCTCGGCGACCCTGGGATCGCCTTCGTCCACGTCGGCGACGGCGCCGCACCCCGCCGCGACTACGTTCATGCCCTGGGCACTCAGCCCTTCCATCGCGTGCCGCAGTTCCTCGCCGCGGCCGACCTGGTTGTCCTTGCCCAGCAGCCCGGCTACGTTGCCAAGGCACAGCTGCCGGCGAAGGTTTTCGACGCCATGGCTATGCAGCGGCCCGTCATCGCCACACGCGTCTCCGACCTGCCCGCAGTCCTCGACGGATGCGGTGTCCTCGTCGACCCTGGCGACGCTCACGGCCTGGCTGAAGCAATCCGGAGCATCGCCGACGATCCGGACCGCCAACGTCGATTGGGCGCAGCGGCCCGCGCCCGGTTCGAAGCCGAGTACAGCCTCGACGCGGTGCGGCAACGAGTTGAACGCATCGTCCTCAGGCTCGCCGGTAGCGTCGGGCCAAGGGACGAGATCCGTCGCGGAGGCCCTTCGCTCAACTAAAGTGAGGTGTTGGCGGGGCTTGTCGTGGCTGGGTCGGCACGCGACCTAGGTATTTGCAGCCCGCCGAACCGGGTTACGCAGCGCGCAACACCGGCCCTGGGCAGCGCGTTGGACCAACTCGCCGCGCTACCCGGATTGATCAACGGTTTGTGAAAGACGCTGCATCCACAGCGAACTGATGTACTGACCATGCTTGACCGCGTACTCGTGGAACGTGCCGACCTCCGTGAAGCCGAACTTTCGATGCAGCGCCACCGACGCGTCGTTGGGCATGGCTATGCCCGCAAGCAGGACATGAACCGGCTCGTCGGCCAAGCACTCGAACAACGCGCGGTACAGCAAGGAACCCACACCCTGGCCACGGCAACCGGTATCCAGGGCGATGCTCACCTCAACCGTCTCCTGGAACGCTTCGTGGTCACGGTAACGCCGGCTGCAGGCGTAACCCAGGACCAACGTGCCGCGTCGAGCAACGACCAGCCGGTACGGACCGGTCAAGGAGAACTGCTCAAACCACTCCCGCCGTTCGGCCACGCTGGTCGGCCGGGTCGCGAAGGTGGCGTGCGAGTTCGCCGCCGTGTCATTGAGGATCTCCACGATCCCGGGCAGGTCATCCTCGGCGCCGGGCCCGACCACGACCGGACTCAGGTCAGCAGCTGCGCCTGCATCAGTTCGTCGGCTCACCTCGACACGGTAAACCCAGCCACCCAGCGTCGTGGAGGCCACGACCCGGGTCGGGCGGCGGTCGATCTGGCGGTGATGCTCATAGCCCCGAGCAGCGGCCGAACCAACGCTGGGCAAGGGACGGTCAGGCCGCAAACATATGATGTATTCGTCCAACGGATCTTTTGAACGCTAACATCGCAGCCGCTGGATGGGTTCTGCCTCGATCGGGGCTCGGACCGGCTGTCCGGAAAGTGTTATTCGGCGCGCCGGCTGGAGGTCCCCTTGCTGCGCGGGTGACATTCTGGCATTGTCAGTGAACGCTCGCTCTGAGCCCGCCGCCGCCAGAACCGTTCTCGATCTCGGCTCACTGCACCGCCATGCCTGTGAGCGCTCACAAGCTGCCTTCTACGTGCTGCGGATCGACCCGCTCAGCGCGAGCTCCACCGCTACGGACCGGCAGGACGCCACCTTCCGGGTGGCGCCATAGGTCCATCGCCCGGCACCCCGGCCGGGATGTCCCGTGTGTCCCGGCCGGGGTGCTCCACCCGTTCCTTGGAGGATCTCCATGTCCCGATCCCCGCTGTCCCGCCGGAGGTTCCTGACCGTGCTCGGCGCGACCGGCGCCGCGGTCGCCGCCGGTGGCGCCGAGCTCATCCGTGCGCTGCCCGCCGCAGCCGCCATTCCCGGACCGTCGAGCTACTCCGCCACCTGGGCGTCGGTCGATCAGCACCCGCCCGCCGCCGAATGGTTCCAGGACGCGAAGTTCGGCATCTACTACCACTGGGGCGTGTTCAGCGTGCCCGCGTACGCCAACGAGTGGTACCCGCGCAACATGTACAACAACGGCTCGAACGAGAACAACCATCACCGCAGTGTGTACGGCGATCCGTCCGTGTGGCCGTACCACAACTTCATCAACGGCGCCCGGGACAAGGCCGGCAACCTCGTGCAGTTCGCGCCGCGGCTGCGGTCCGCCGGCGGGAACTTCGACCCCAATGAGTGGGCGCAGCTGTTCCTCGACGCCGGCGCGAAGTTCGCCGGGCCCGTGGCCGAGCACCACGACGGCTTCTCCATGTGGAACAGCGCGGTCAACGAATGGAACTCGGTCGGCAAGGGGCCCAGGCTGGACCTGTTGCGGCTGCATGCCGACGCGATCCGTGGCAAGGGCCTCAAGCTCCTGGTCGCCATGCATCACGCGTTCAACTTCACCGGCTTCTACCAGTGGGCGCCGCAGCAGACCGACGCGAGCCTCAGGAAGCTCTACGGCCAGCTCGGTGCCTCCGCCGAGGAGCAGCTGTGGTACGACAAGCTGCGCGAGGTGATCGACGGGTATCAGCCGGACATCCTGTGGCAGGACTTCAACCTGTCGCAGCTGCCGGAGTCGCGGCGGCTGGATTTCCTGTCGTACTACTACAACCGCGCGGTCGCCTGGGACAAGGAAGTCGTCGCCACCTACAAGGACGGCTTCAACACCCGGGGCGAGGTCTTCGACTTCGAGCGCGGCGGGCCGGCCGGCATTCAGAGCCCGTACTGGCTCACCGATGACAGCATCTCCAGCTCGAGCTGGTGCTACACGGTGGGTATCGGCTACTACTCGGCGAACGCCCTGCTGCACGCGCTGATCGACCGGGTCAGCAAGAACGGCAACATGGTGCTCAACATCGCGCCGATGGCCGACGGCACGATCCCGTCCGGGCAGCGCACCGTCCTGTTGAGCATCGGCGACTACCTGCGGCGCTTCGGCGAGTCCGTCTACAGCACCAGGGCGTGGAGCGCCTACGGCGAGGGGCCGACGCAGATGGGCGGCGGGACGTTCCAGACGCCGCGGACCGGCACCGCGCAGGACATCCGGTTCACCCGGAGCAAGGACAACCGGGTGCTGTACGCGACGATCCTCGGCTGGCCCGGCAGCACGGTCAACATCACCACCCTGTCCGCGAGCCGGATCAACCTCGGCACCCTGACCTCCGCGCAGCTGCTGGGCTCCACCGCCGGCACCTACATCAATCTGCCCACACGCAGCCAGGACGGCAGCGGTCTGCGGATCACCATGCCGTCCAGCAGTGCGCCGTACAGCGCGCCGGCCTATGTGGTGAAGCTGGTGTTCTCCGGCCAGATCCCGGCCCTCGGCGGTGGCAGCGGGGTCCCGACCGGCTGGGCGAGGATCACCAACGTCGCGACCGGTCTGGTACTGGACAGCGGCGGCAGTGTCGCGTCCGGGTCGCAGCTCAAGCAGTGGAACTGGGACGGCAGCGCCAACCTGCAGTGGCAGTTGGTCGACGTGGGCGGAGGCTGGTATCGCATCGTGAACCGAACCAACGGGATGGTCGCCGACAGCTGGGGAAACACCGCAAACGGCGCGACCGCGATGCAGGCGCCGTGGAACGGCGGCAACAACCAGCAGTGGCGGCTCGACAGCGTGGGCAACGGCCGCTACCAGATCGTCAACCGCGGCACCGGCACCGTCCTCGACAGCGGCGGTGACGCGACTGTCGGCGCCCGGGTCAAGCTGTGGACGGCGGACTCCAGCACCAACCTGCAATGGACCATCACCGCGCTGTGACCGACGATTCCGTCGGCGATACATCTGATGTAATGACGAATACGTGTCGGGCAAACCGGCACTATGGACACCAGTTCGCTTCTGGTCTATAAATACATCTGATGTATGGCGGATCTCGACCCGCTTGAACAGCCCCCTCCGCGCGCCGTGCAGGCAACGACACCCCCGACACGCCAGTCCACGCCTCCGCGTCCGCGGCGGTGGTGCTGACCCGTGCCGAAACGCGCTGCGCGGCGCGCACCCATGTCGAAACGGAAGGAGCCCCGGTGAACCGCAAAGCTCTGCTCGGCTGCGGTCTGGCTGTCACGCTCGGCGCGGCCATGTTCACCACTGGCTGCGGTAATGACGGCGAGTCCGGCTCCGGCACCACCGGCAGTTCGGCGCCGCTGGTCGGCGTCGACTACCCGCGCTCGGACACCGACTTCTGGAACTCCTACATCAAGTACGCGCCGCAGTACGCCAAGGAACTGGGGGTCGAGCTCAAGGCCACCAACTCGCAGAACGACATCGCGAACCTGATCTCCAACGCGCAGACGTTCATCAGCCAAGGGGTGAAGGGCGTGGTGATGGCGCCGCAGGACACCGCGGCCATCGCCCCGACGCTGGGCCAGCTCGAGGCCAAGAAGATCCCGGTCGTCACCATCGACACGAGACCGGACACCGGCAAGGTGTTCATGGTGGTGCGCGCCGACAACCGGGCCTACGGCACCAAGGCGTGCCAGTTCCTGGGCACGAAGCTCGGCGGCAAGGGCAAGGTCGTCATGCTGCAGGGCGACCTGGCCTCGATCAACGGCCGGGACCGCACCGAGGCCTTCAACGAGTGCATGAAGAAGGACTTCCCCGGGATTACCGTGTTCGGTGAGGCCACCGACTGGAAGGCCGACGTCGCCGCGGCGAAGCTGCAGACCCGGTTCGCGTCGGACCCGGACATCAAGGGCGTCTACATGCAGTCGTCGTTCGCGCTGTCCGGAACGCTGCAGATTCTCAAGCAGAAGGGGCTGCAGGTCCCGCCGTCGGACCCGAAGCACGTCTTCATCGTCTCCAACGACGGCATCCCCGAGGAACTCAAGGACATCGGCAGCGGCACCATCGACGCCACCGTCAGCCAGCCGGCCGATCTCTACGCCAAGTACGGGCTCTACTACGTCAAGGCGGCCATCGACGGCAAGACGTTCCAGCCCGGCCCGACCGACCACGGCAGCACCATCATCCAGGTCCGTGACGGCCTGCTGGAGGACCAGCTCGCGGCGCCGCTGGTGACCCAGGACGGTGCAACCATCGGCGGCCAGCCGACCCTCAAGTTCGACGACAAAACCCTGTGGGGCAACACCGCATGAGCTCCATCCCGCAAAGCGCGACCGACGGGCCGGCTGTCAGCGGCCGGCCCGTCGTCGAGGCCGTCAACATCGACAAACGGTTCGGCTCGACCGTGGCACTGTCCCAAGCCGGCATCATGGTCCGCCGGGGCGAGACCCACGCTCTGGTCGGGCGCAACGGCGCCGGCAAGTCGACCCTGGTCAGCATCCTCACCGGCCTGCACGCCGCCGACGACGGCATCGTCACCTTCGACGGCGCGCCCGCGCCGCCGCTCGCCGACCGCGACGGGTGGCGGCGACGGGTGGCGTGCGTGTATCAGAAGTCCACCATCATCCCCGCGCTCACCGTGGCGGAGAACCTCTTCCTCAACCGGCACGCACGCGGCAGGGACCGGCTGATCCGCTGGCCCGCACTGCGGCGTGAGGCCGAGCAGCTCCTCGCCGCGTGGGCGGTCGACGTCGACGTCCGCCAACCGGCCTCGACCTTGTCGGTGGAGCAGCGGCAGTTCGTGGAGATCGCGCGGGCACTGTCGTTCGGCGCGCGGTTCATCATCCTGGACGAGCCGACCGCGCAGCTGGACGCCGCCGGGATCAGCCGACTCTTCCAGCGCATCCGCGACCTTCGTGCCCAGGGGGTCACGTTTCTGTTCATCAGCCACCACCTGCAGGAGATCTACGAGATCTGCGATCAGGTGACGGTCTTCCGCGACGCCCGGCACATCCTCACCGCGCCGGTGGCCGATCTGAGCCGCCAGGCCCTGGTGGCCGCGATGACCGGCGAGGACGTGAGCCTGCCCGAGGCCGCCCACCGCCCACCGGTGCCGGGCGCGCCGGTGCTGCTGTCCGTGCGGGGGCTGACCACCCGGTCCGGCGCGGAACTGTCGATGGAGGCGAGGGCCGGGGAGGTCGTCGGCATCGCCGGTGGCGGCGGCAGCGGCAAGGTCGAGGTGGCTGAGGCGATCGTCGGTCTGTGCCGTCCCGTCGCCGGGACGGTCACCATCGACGGCCGGGTGCTGCGCCCGGGCGACGTGCCGGACGCGCTGGACGCCGGCGTCGGCCTGGTGCCGCAGGACCGGCACCGGGAGGGCCTGGTGCCGCAGCTGTCGATCGGGGAGAACGTCACGATGACCGTGCCGCATCGCATCGGGCGCAACGGGTTCATCTCCCCGGCCCGGCGCGACGCCTTCGCCCGAGTGGCGATCGCCGACCTCGCCGTCAAGGCATCCGGCCCGCACGTGCCGGTCGCCGAGCTCTCCGGTGGCAACCAGCAGAAGGTGGTGATGGGCCGCGCCCTGGCCGGTGACCCGAAGGTGCTCGTGCTCATCACGCCGACCGCCGGCGTCGACGTGCGCTCCAAACAGACGCTGCTCGGCGTCGTGGAACAGGTGCGCGGGCGTGGCACCACGGTGCTCATCGTCTCCGACGAACTCGACGATCTTCGCCTCTGCGACCGGGTCCTGGTCATGTTCCGGGGCCGCGTGGTCGGGACGAAGGCGCACGGCTGGAGCGACAACGAACTGGTGGCCGCGATGGAGGGGGTCGATGTCGACCATGTCTGAAACGTTGTCCGAGACCGCCGTGTCCCCACCGCTTGAGGTACGCCGGGGCGTAGCGCTCGCACGCCTGCGTGACCTGGCCTTGGTCCCCGCGATCATCGCCGTCGCCGTCGTCGGCTACCTCGTCAACCCGGTCTTCCTGCAGTCCGACAACGTCATCAACGTGCTCCAGAGCATGTCGGAGATCTCCGTGCTCGTGCTGGCCCAGACCATGGTCCTGATCACCGGCAAGATGGACCTGTCGCTGGAGTCCACGTTCGGGCTCGCCCCCGGCATCGCCGCCTGGCTGATCGTCGACCCGGCCGTCACCCACGGCCTCGGTGTCCACGTCCTGCCACCGGCCCTGGCCATCCCGGTCGTCCTGCTCGTCGGCGTCCTGGTCGGCGCCTTCAACGGGCTGCTCATCGTCCGCTTCGGCCTCAACGGGTTCATCGTCACCCTCGGCATGCTGATCGTGCTGCGTGGCCTGCTGACCGGGATCTCCGGCGGCAAGACCTTCTTCGCCCTGCCGTCGTCGATGACCTACCTCGGCTCCACCACCTGGCTCGGAGTGCCCGCATCGGTGTGGATCTCGCTGCTGCTGTTCGTGGCCGGGATCGTCGTGCTCGGCTACACCCGGGCGGGCCGGGCGCTGTACGCGATCGGCGGCAACGTCGACGCGGCGCGCGCGGCCGGCATCCGCACCGACCGGATCCTGTGGGTCACCCTGATCGTGGCCGGCATGCTCGCGGCACTCGCCGGCCTGCTGATGAGCGGCCGGCTCGCGGCCGTGCCCGCCGCACAGGGCAACGGCGCCATCTTCCAGGTCTTCGCCGCGGCGGTCATCGGCGGCGTCAGCCTCAACGGCGGCAAGGGAACCGTGTTCGGCGCCTTCACCGGCGTCCTGCTGCTGTTCATGATCATCAACGTGCTGACGCTGGCCGGTGTACCCGCCCAGTGGACGAACTTCCTCAACGGCGCCGTCATCCTGGTCGCGCTCGTGGTCGCCCGGATCACCGGCGGCAAGGCGCAGACGTGACGCGGGCCGATCGCCGACCTGCGGACCGCCCGGGTGCTGCCGTGCGGCGCCAGGACCCTTCCAAGACCTCCAAGGAGCATCGGTGACTGAGCGCATCTCGTCCGTGGAGACTCTCGACGTCAGGTTCCCGACCTCCCTGCACCGGGACGGGTCCGACGCGATGAACCCGTTCCCCGACTACTCGGCTGCCTACGTGGTGCTGCGCACGACCTCGGGCGCGGAAGGCCACGGTCTCGTGTTCACCGTCGGCCGGGGGACCGAGATCGCGGTGGCGGCGATGCGGTCGCTCGCCGGGATGGTGGTCGGGCAGTCCGTCGAGGAGCTGCTGGCCGATCCGGGTGCGCTGGCCCGGCGACTGACCGGGGACAGCCAGATCCGCTGGCTCGGGCCGGAGAAGGGCGTCGTGCACATGGCCGCCGGCGGGCTGGTCAACGCCGTGTGGGACCTCGCCGCCCGCCGGGCCGGCAAGCCGTTGTGGAAGCTGCTGGCCGGCCTCACCCCGGAACAGCTGGTGGCCCAGATCGACTTCCGCTACCTGCGCGACGCGCTCACCGAGGACGAGGCGCTCGCACTGCTGCGGGGTGCTGCCGGTGGCCGGGCTGACCGTGAACGGATGCTGCTGGAGCGCGGCTATCCGGCGTACACCACGACGCCGGGCTGGCTCGGCTACGACGATGAGAAGCTCGCCAGGCTGTGCCGGGAATCCGTCGACGCCGGCTATGAGCTGATCAAGCTGAAGGTCGGCGGTAACCTGGCCGACGACGTGCGCCGGCTGGGCATCGCCCGGCAGGCCGTCGGGCCGAAGATCCGCATCGCCGTGGACGCCAACCAGATCTGGGGCGTTCCCGACGCCATCGGATGGATGCGCGAACTCAGCAGCTTCGACCCGTACTGGATCGAGGAACCGACGTCACCGGACGACGTGTTGGGCCACGCCGCGGTCCGCCGGGCGGTCGCGCCGGTCAAGGTCGCCACCGGCGAACACTGCCAGAACGCCGTGATGTTCAAGCAGCTGCTGCAGGCCGATGCGATCGACGTGGTGCAGATCGACGCGTGCCGGGTCGCCGGCGTCAACGAGAACCTGGCCATCCTGCTGCTCGCGCAGAAGTTCGGGGTGCCGGTCTGCCCCCACGCCGGCGGCGTGGGGCTGTGCGAGCTGGTGCAGCACCTGGCGATGTTCGACTTCGTCGCGGTCAGCGGGAGCACCGAGGACCGGGCCATCGAATACGTGGACCACCTGCACGAGCACTTCGTCGATCCGGTGCGCATCAGCGGCGGGCGGTACCTGGCGCCCACCACGCCGGGCATGAGCGCGCAGATCGTCCCCGCCTCGCTGGCCGCGTTCCGGTTCCCGGACGGCCCGGAGTGGGCGGCCGCGGACGACCAGCCGCTCACGACGGTCGCCTGACGGTGCGGACGTAGCTCCCGCCGCGCGTCCCGTGGCGCGTCTCCACCACGCAGAGCGGGCCGGTGCACCCCCGACGAGGACCGCTACAGGTCGGGCCAGGGGATGAGGGCGGCGACCGGGGTGAGGACGTCGGTCAGGATCACCCGGCCGGGGACGACGAGGAGTGCGACGGCGACACTCGCCGCGAGGCACAGCCCCCAGCGCGGGGCTTCGGTGCGGGCCGACCGCGGGACCAGGTTGAAGAGCAGGATCGCCACGGCGACCAGCAGCGGCGGTCCGACGGCGATGACCCACACCGGCGTCGACCCGAGCTTCACTGGCGACTGGGACAGCCCGATGAGAGCGATCATCACGGCCGAGAGCGCGGTCGTCAGCTCGATGAAGTTCAGCAGCACCTTCGGGGTGCCGGGGTTGTCCTTGAGGATCAAGGTCTTGAACCCGAGGCAGGCCAGGAGGAACACGGCCGACATGGCGATGAGCTCGCCGTGCAGCGCGCCAGCCAGGGACGGCACGCCACGGTGCATCGATCGCTGAACGCCCCAGACGACGGCGGCGATGACCGCGAAGAGGACCGTGAACAGGAGGGTGACCAGAACGATGGTCTGCGGTGCGATTCTCCAGCGGTACGTCCAGCCGCGCCGATCGGACGGTCTGTTGCGGGGGTTGTTCCCCATGACGATCAGCAGATAGTTGGCGGCGACGACGACCGCATACCAGCCCGCCGCCGCGCCCCAGTCACGCCGCGCGACGCCGAGGAAGACGAGCGTGAACAGCACCATCAGGCCGGAGAAGACCAGCAAGGAGTTGAAGATCACGGCCGGTTGGATCAGCTGCGCGAGCGGCACCTTCATCAGCAGCCCGAACAGGATCCAGAACAGCCACAGCAGCACCCACTGGGTGAGGATCGCCAGCGGCAGGACGGCGAGCAGCTTGTCGTGGGCCAGGTCGACCAGGGCCCTGGCGAGGGGGCGAGGCTGCTCGTCGCGGTAGAAGGCGTAGGCGAGGACCAGGACGGTCACGCTCATCAGGGTCGTGAGCTTCCCGCCGTCGCGCCAGAACTGCTGCTCGACCTGGCTGCGGCCAAAGCTCCAAAGACCGCCGACGACAGCCTTGACCACGGCGTAGGCCAGCGCCGCCAGCATTCCGCCGATGATGAGCAGCGCCACCGCGGTCGGGTCGCCTGCCATGAGATCGGACCACCAGTCACGCAGTGACATGCGCCGAATCTAGATGCCGGGCGCAACACTGGCCGCCTCAGGCCCGCGTCGATGGTCGGTCCTACCGTCGTCCGAATTCGCGGCTCCAGCCGGATCAGCTACTGATCCTTATAGTCCGAGCGCGACCGGGGCGGAGGGTGGCCCGAAGGTGAGCAGGTCGGTCAGCGGTGTGGCAAGGTCACGGGGCGAGAACACGTCAGGTCCGGTGTAGTCGGCGATCTCGGAGAGCTGCCACCAGCGAAAGCCGGCGAGGAGCTCATCAGCGGCGAGTTGGTCGTCGGTGAACTGGCCTCGGGGCTCGAAGTGGGTGGCACGGACGAGGAAGTAGTCGTTGACGATGCCGTCGAAGCGGGGCGCATGATCTGCGCTGACAACGACTTGATGCCAGACGTGTGGCGGATCGATGTCGGCGACCAGGCCGGTTTCCTCACGCAGCTCGCGGCGCAGCGCGGACAGCCCGTCCTCACCTGGTTCTATGCCGCCACCTGGAGCAGACCAGACGGCCGGTGCTCCGGTCGGGACCGCCGGGTGGGGGAAGACGAATCGGCACAGCAGGATGCGGTCGTCTTCGTCGAGGATGATCGCGCGGGCGGAGGCTCGAAGGTTCAGCGACATGGCAGACTCCTGATGCTGTGCGAGTACCGCAATGATCGGCGAGAGACTGAGGGTAGCGCGTGGCGACTGCCGTCGATGGCCTCGCGGATGACGCCCACGTGCCGCAGACGCTGATCGCACCTCACTGCGGGACGGGTCGGTACTCCACGACCGGCGGCACCAAATAGCCCGACGTCGCGAACGCGTGCGCGGGTTGGCCGGACGACACCAGCCAGCCGACCTCAGGCACCTCAAACAATGACCACACCGTGGCACCCGGAACGTTCCGTCGGGACGTCGGCCTCATCCGGCGACAATCCGCGAATCCGGGAAGCCGCCACGATCACGCCATCGTGCTCGATCGTGCCGCACCACTGTGGTGCCTCAGAGGCCGGTTTGCAGGTTTCTTCCATCCACATCGATGATCCTGTAGCTTCTTGACATCATGTCCGTCGATGTCTGGATGGGAGCTCCCATGAACCTTTCCGCCGTGCTGTCCCGTGGGGCGGTGGTGTTCGCGCTGCTCGGGGTCGTCGTGCCCTTCGGCGGGCCGGCCGCCGCAGCGCTGCCGGTCGTCGACATGGAGCAGGTCATGCTCGCCGCGCAGGTCGACCCGCCGAAGAGTGGCACCGGGCAGACCCCTGGCGCGGCGGCGAGCGTGCTGGAGGTCGAGCGGGCGCTGTCGGCGAAGGGATTCCTGGCCTCGGGCTCGGTCGACGGGCACTACGGCACGTCGACCGTCGCGGCGTACGCGGCCTGGCAGCGCTCACTCGGTTACTCGGGCCTGGACGCCAACGGGTATCCGGGTCCGTCGTCGCTGACCACGCTCGGCAGCGGCCGGTACACGGTCACCAGGCCGATCAGCACCGGGTCGCGGACCAGCTCGTACGGTGGCGAACGGGTGAACGCCAGGACCCGCGACATGCTCGCCGCGGCCGATGCCAAGCTGTCCTGGAGCATCACGCTGAGCCAGGGGTCCTACACGTCGTCGAACCCGAGCTCGGCCGGTACCCATGACGCGGGCGGAGCGGTGGACATCTCGGTCGCCAGTCTGAGCACCACACAGCGGTGGCAGACCGTCCAGGCGCTGCGGACCGTCGGGTTCGCCGCCTGGCTGCGCAATCCGTCGCAGGGGGATTGGCCGTACCACATCCATGCCGTCGCGATCTCCGACACCGATCTGGCCACGGGGGCGGCCAACCAGGTGCACGACTACTACTTCGGCAAGAACGGGCTGGCCAACCACGCCGCGGACGACACGCCGTCGGCCTATCGGGTGGCGTTCACGTGGTGGGAGAAGTACCAGCGGTAGCCGATATTACGACAACGGCCGACCCCATCGCCGGGGCCGGCCGTTGTTTCGTCTTCAGCCGCGCCGCAGGCGGCGCACGGTGCCGTTGAAGCGCGATGCTCGACCCAGCTGCCCTCGGTCGAGTCGGCGACGCAGGCCGGCAGCTCCACCAGCTCCGGCTCCGAGTAGACGGCGGACCTGGACGCCGTGACCGCCGGCCTCACTCCGCCCTTCAGGTCCGAGCCGGTCGAGGGCAACGACACCGTGAGGCCGACCTCCGGCGGTGCACAGCGAGCAGGATGCGCGAACGTCTTATGGGGTTTGGTGGTGGGCGCCGGGGAAGACGAGGCCGAGTTCGTAGGCGAGGACCGCCGCCTGGGTGCGGTCGCGGGCGCCGAGTTTGTCCAGGATGTTGCCCACGTGCGTTTTGACGGTCTCGTTGGTGATGTGCAGCGTGGCCGCGATCTCCGAATTGTTCTGCCCGAGCGTGATGTGGCGCAGGACGTCCAGCTCGCGGGGGGTCAGCCCGGCCACCGTGCTGGATCGGACCGTGCCGGCGAGCGGTGCGGCGATACGGCGCAGCGCGTCGGGAAAGAGCACCGCATCGCGTGTGTGCACGAGCCGGATGGCGTCGACCAGCTGCTCGGCGGGTGCGCGTTTGAGCACGTAGCCGGCGGCGCCGGCGCGCAGCGCGCCCCAGACGAGTTGGTCGTGCTCGAAGGTGGTGACCACGATCACCCGCGTCGTCGGGGCGCGGCGGGCGAGTTCCAGGGTGGCAGCCAGGCCGTCCATGCGTGGCATGCGGACGTCCATCAGCACCACGTCTGCGCCGGCGCCGGCCTCGACGGCTTCGCAGCCGTCGGCCGCGTCGGCCGCCACTTCGATGTCGTCGTGAAGGGAGAGGATGGTGCGCCATCCCGCGCGGATGAGTCTCTCGTCGTCGGCCAGCACCACGCGGATCACAGCGGCAGCCTCGCCTGGACGCGCCACGTTCCGTCCGCCTGCTGCCAGGTGCATGTGCCGCCGGCCAGGCGAGCGCGCAGGCGCATACCGGTCAGGCCGCGGCCGGCCTCGCCGGGCGGGCCGACGGTCACGTTGCCCACGGTCAGCACCATTTCGGCGCCGACGGCGAGGTCGAGTGTCACCGGGCCGTGCCCGTGCCGCAGGGCGTTGGTCAGCGCTTCCCGGGCGATCGCGAACGCCGCCCGCGACGTTGCGGCCGGGACCTTGTCCACATCGCCGACGTTGGCGTGCACGTCCAGGCCGCTGATGAGCATGTCGAGTGCTTCCAGCGTGGGTGGCTGGGCGCCGACGCCGTCGTCGAGCACGCTGAGCACGACGTCGAGGTCTTGCTGGGCGTGCCGGGCGGCTGCCGTCAGATGGTCGAGTGATGACACGGCAGCGGTGAGATCGGGCCGTTGCAGCGCGGCCTGGGCGGCCATGGCCTGCACCAGGACGACGCTGAGCGCGTGACCGACGGCGTCGTGCAGTTCCATGGCGAGGGTCTGGCGGCGGCCGAGTTCGTCGACCATACGGGACGGTTCGGTGCGCAGCAGCCGGCGCGCCGCCCAGCGTTGGCCGAACCCCGCAGCGACCATTGCGGCCAGGATGGCGGCGGCGGCCAGCAGGACCTCGGTCGAGTCGCCCGGCGCGCCACGCCGGTATCCGGCGGCGCGGACGAGCTCGGGGGACAGCGCCACCAGACCTGCGCTGAGCGTGGCGCCGCCGTACAGGTGCAGGCTGGTCAGGGCCGTCAGATAGACGGGGTCGACTCGCTTCGGCACGTCGACGTCGAGCAGCTCGGACAGCGCGGTCACCTCGAGACGCCGGATCAGCGGCGTCACGGCCAGGAGCACCGCGGCGGGCAGGCACGCCGCCCACCAGGCCAGCACGCGCTGCGGCGTCACCTCCACCAGGATCGGCAGGCCGAGTGCCACCGCGACCGGCGTCAGCAGCGCGGCGCCCAGCAACTGGTAGATCCCGGCCCGCGCGGCTCGGACGACACGGCGCTTCACGACGACCGACGGTAGCCCACGCCCCGGACGGCATACTCCCTCGCCAGGGGGAGGCGACCCAGCCGGGCCGCTCCTAGCGTCATCGGCATGACCGACATCGATCAATCAGGCGGCGGGGCCGCGCCGCCGATGCCCGCCGGGCGGCTGCGTGCCGCTTGGCGGGCCGCGCATGCGCCGGTCGCTGGGGTGCCCCGCTGGGCGCGAGTCGCCGCGTACGCGGTGCCGTTCGTCGTCCTGCCGTCCAGCCTTTGGCGGCTGCCGGCCGCGTTCCTGCACGGCGGCGGGCTCGGCGTGGAGGTCTACGTCGTCTGCCTGTCGATCGTGGCGGAGCTGGTGGCGTTCACCGCCGTCGGACTGGTCGCCTCCTGGGGAGAACGATTCCCATCCTGGATTCCCTGGCTTCGTGGCCGGACCGTGCCGGCACTGGTGGCCGTCGTTCCCGCGACGGTCGCCGCGGTGTTCCTGACGGTCCTGTGGATCGTCGCCTTCATCGCCGTCTTCCGAGGGGTCACGGCGGGAGGCGCACCGGTTCCCTCGGACTTCCCCACCCAGCAGGGCGTCTGGTCGGCCACGATCTTCTACATCTGCTACCTGCCCCTGCTGCTGTGGGGGCCACTCCTCGCCGTCGTCACCTACGCCTACCATCGACGCCGCCGGCAGCGCTGATGGTGGGGCGCCGGTCGCAGATTCTCGGCTGTGGGCGATCTCAGGGTGGCTCAGCCCTGGCACAGGCCTGGGCATAGAGACTGCCGGCATGCAGTTGAGGGTCTGGGTTGCGGGGGCGACCGCCGCATTCACTGCGTTGTTCGGCATCGGCACAGGCATCGGCGCGTTCGCCGGCCACGACCAATTCGCCGGCTTTCCGCATGCGGCGTGGCCCGGCGCGGCGGTCTTGCTGCTCGCGACCGCTGCCGTGCTCACTCACCGCCGATGGGCGGCCTGGACGCTTGCCGTCGTGCTGCTCGCCGGTAGCTGCTGGCTGCTGCTCAACCTCGTCGAACTCGCGCTCACCGGCACCGTCACCGACCGCCACGGCGACCCGGCCTGGCTCGCGTTCCTGGAACGCCTCGGGCTGACGACCGCCGGCGCCCTCCTGGTCGCGACCACCGTACGGCGCCGCACCGCTGGCCTCCGGCCGCTCGCGCACTCCGCCCCCGCGCGGATCCGCCGGATCGCCTACGCCGGCTGTGCGGCGTGGCTACCGTACGGGGGCGTGCATCTGCTCGGCGCGTTCGGGGTGCCCGGTCTCGAGCCCGAGGGCTTCCGCCCGAGTCCCAGCATGGCGATCGCGCTCTGCGTCGGCCTCAGCCTGGCCGTGTTTCTGCTGCTCGGCCTGGTCCATCCATGGGGCATGGTGTTCCCCCGCTGGACGATCCTGCTGGCCGGCCGGCGCGTCCCCCGCTTCCTGCCGATCGTCCCGGTCTGGCTGATCGCCCCCACGTTCGTGCTGTACGGGCTGGGCGCCGGGGTCTACGTCATGCTGCTGATCGGCGGCGTGCTGCACTGGCACGGCCGCACCGGCCTCGACGCGGCGGGCTATATCGGCGTGGCCCAGCCGATATCGTTCGCCGGCTATGGGCTGGCGCTGACCGTCTGTGCGGTCTCGTACCAGCTCAGGACTCGACCGACGCCGGTGACACTCCCGCCGAAGCTGGAAGCGGAATCACCGGAGCCGAGCAGTCGTACTGCACTTTGACGACCTCGAAGGCGTTGAACGGGGATTTGGAGGTGTGGACCGTCAATCAACTCTGGCCACGGAGGCGGCCAACCAGGTGCACGACTACTACTTCGGCAGGAACGGGCTGGCCAACCACGCCGCGGACGACACGCCGTCGGACTATCGGGTGGCGTTCACGTGGTGGGAGAAGGACCAGCGGTAGCCGTCACGACAACAACGGCCGACCCGGTCGCTGGGGCCGGCCGTTGTTTCGGTCGCAGCCGCGCCGCAGACCTGTCGCCTCGGCCCGGACCACGCTGCTCGCGGAGGTCGGTGGCCGACAGCGTCGCGGTGTCGACATCGGTCAGGCCGCGCATGCCGGGATGTGGACGATCTCGATGCGGGAGCCGTCGGGGTCCTCGACGAAGGCGGCGTGGTAGCCCGGTATGTACGGGAAGATCTGCGGTTCGTGCACGACGGCACCGCCGGCGTCGACGGCTGCCTGGTGCGCGGCGTTGACGATGCCAGGGCTGTCGACGGCAAAGGCGATGTGCTGGAGGCCGGGTCGGCCGTGGCGGTGCGGGTTGGTGTCGCCGCCCTCTTCCGCGTAGACGAGGACGTCCGGTCCGTCGCCGACGTAGACGAGTGGGCTGGTGAGACCGCTGCTCCGGGTCAGCCGAGCGGGGCGAGGGCCTGCTCAGCGATTGTCTGCCGGCGAGTCACCTGCCGTCAGGCCCATGGCCGGGCTTCCTTGGCTGGCTGCTCGAGCATGACCTGGACCTCGGCGGTGAGCCCAAGCCTGTTCCAGTGGGTGGTCGAAGTCGGTCGGCTATCCGGTCACCCAGCGGGCCAGGAACCGCCCGATGTCGTCGCGCCACAGGTCCACTCCGGTGGCGAAGATTCCATGTCCGGTCATGGGCTCGTCGCCGATGGCCGGATACACCCGGGTCTCGTGTGGCCGGCCGCACCTGGCCAACTCGGCCCCGATCGCGTAGGTCGGCTGCAGGCTGTGGTCGTTGAACGCCTGGGCCAGAAACAGCGGCGCCGTCCCCGACGCCGCCGCGGCCAGCAGTTCCGTCTGCAACGCCGGCGCGTCCGGCCAGCTCATCGACGGTCCGGCAAAGCTCACCCCAGCGCGCAACGGTGCCGGCTCGCTCAACGCGAGCACGGTCAGCACACCGCCGAACGATGAGCCGGCCACCGCGATCCGCCCGGCGTCCACCTCGGGTCGCGCCGCGACCCACTCCACCGCGGCCAACACGTCGACCAGTTCCGCCCGCAGGACGGCGACCAGCTGGCGGCCCATCTCCGGACTGCCCCACGGCGCCGGCACCAGATCCGACCAGTAGGGGCCCGGCTCCTCGTTGTGCCCGCGGCGGATCGGCGCGAACACCGCGCACCCCAGCGCGAGCAGCACCTGAAGACCCGGCAGCGAGGCCGGGCCGAGGCCGATGCTGCCGTGGTTGAACACCACTGCTGGATGCGGGCCGTCGCCGTCGGGCGTCAGCCAGAAGCCGGCCAGGTCACGCCCTTCGCTGCGGTACGACATACGCCACCGCCGGTACGGTTCAAGGTGTTCGGCCGTTGCGCGCATCGGACCTCCCGAAGACGGAGCCTACCGCGCGTCCGAGGGCACGTCGCGTCATGTCGTCGACCCGCCACAGCTGCCGTGCTCGGCCGTGCACACTCGGCGACCACGTCGCTGGCCCGTCACCGGCGACTGTGAGGGGCTCGTGCGGTCGCCGGGTATCACTGCCGGGCGCTGCGCAGCCGCTGCTGGCAACAATCCGATCCGCCTCCGCCGCCGCGGGACCGTCTCGTCGACGATCTCGTCCACCACCGCCGATCTGGAACTGATCTGTCTAGTGGCTACTGGCCGCGTTGCTCCAGCAGCGCGGCGCCTTCAGCCCACTCGATTCGATACTTCCTCAGTTGGTGGAGTCCCCGAGCAGCGTCGATCGGCCGGCCCTGCTTGCCGCCCGCTGCGATGCTGACATCAGCACCTCGCTCCAGCAGATACCGCAAGACGCGGAAGCGCGTGGCCTGCTGCTCGGGCGTCCACGGCATGGTGCCGGTGCCCGCTGCGAACCACAGCGCGGTGCGTCCAGCGGTGTCGACAGCGTCGAGCGGACAGCCGGCGTCGAGGAGCCTGTCGATGATCTCCACGCGAGCATCGGCGGCGCCGACCAGACCATGGGCCACCCGATGCAGCGGCGTCTCCTGAAACACCGTCAGCGCCCCGGCGTCCGCGCCGACGTCCAGCAGCATCGTGACGACCGCGGACGCCCCCATACCGGCGGCGAAATGCAACGGCGTATACAAACGGAAATTACCTGCGTCGACCACGGCGCCCTCGGCGATCAACCGAGCTACCTCCTGCACATCGCCCGCCTGGGCGGCGATGTGCAGCGGGCCCTCTCGCAGCGCGTTCATCTCCGCACACCAACTTGATCGACTTTCGCCAGCCAGGTCCTCCGCGGGAGGCCGACGGCGTGAGCGGTGCCCAAAGTCGGCACTGGCGCTAACTTCGTGACTGGTCTTGTTCGCCGTGCGCGCCGGCAGTGTCTCGCCGGCTTCGGACGAAGTCCATGTATTCGTCGCCGGCGACCGCGTTGTTGACCCAGCGGTCGGGTTGTGCGGTCGTGGATCGCTCGGCGAGCGCTATCGCTTCGGCCTCGTCCTGGCTGGCGCCGAGTTCGCGGCCTTCGCCTACGTACTCTTGGTCGACCGGGTCGAGGGACATGAGGTTGGGCAGGTCGCCGAACTCGTCGTCGTCGGGGTCCTGCACGGTGTGCAGGGAGACACGGTACTGACCGTCCATGGGGCTGATCGCGACCCATTGGATGGCGGCCTCGCCGCCGAGCTGGATGCCACCGAGAAACTGTTCGATGCCGCGTCCGCGGCGCAGGGCCCCGATGGCGAACTGCCGGGTGAGGTAGCGCATCCAGGAAGCGTAGTGCGGGGAGCACCTGAAGCTGATCAAGATGCGAGCAGCACGGCGCCGTTCGGCGCCAGGACATCGGCGCTGACTTCGCTGACGGCAGCCGCGGATGCTGCGAGGTGGACGACCTCAAAGGCGTTGAACGGGGATTTGGAGGTATGGACGGTCAATCGGCTCGAGTTCCGAGTATTGGGTCGGCTGGGTTGAGCTCGTCGAGCAAGGCGTTGGCGAGGCCGATCGTGCGGTCGGTGTCGTCGGCCAGTGCGAGGATGACGATGCTGGACCGTTGGTCGGGGATGCGGATGAGTTGGGCGCGCAGGCCGGGCCAGCCGCCGCCATGGCGGTAGATGCGGCGCCCGGCGTGGGTCCGGAGGCCGAGGCCCCACGCGTAGTCGAGGACGGTGCCGTCGTCGAGGGTGCCGGGTGTGTGCAGCAGTGTTGAGATGCCCAGTTCGTCGGCTTCGAGGGCCTGGTTCCAGCGGATCAGGTCGTGCGCGGTCGTCCAGATGCCGCCGTCGCCGAGGGACAGTGGCGCGGGCCGAGGGTCGGGCAGTGGTGCCGCCCCGGGCGGGTGCGGTGCGGGTCCGGGCCAGTATTGGCTACGGTTCATGCGCAGCGGCGCGAACACGTGCGCACGGGCGAACTCGGGCAGCGGCTGGCCGGCCGCGCGTTCGACCGCGGCTGCCAGGCAGACGTATCCGGCGTTGGAGTACAGGTACTGACCGCCTGGGGTGCTGGGGGCGTCCACTGACCGGGCCAGTGCTCCGATGATGCCGGCGGTGGTGCGGTCGTGATCGGTGCGGATGAGCGTGTCGATGTGGTCGTCGGCAGGCAGCCCCGCGGTGTGGTGGACGAGGTGGCGCAGGTGGATTTCGTGCGCCCAGCCGGGCAGTTCGGGCAGCCATTGCGCGAGCGTGGATCGCATGTTCAGGCGGCCCTGGTTGACGAGCAGGGCGGCGCAGGCCGCGGTGATCTGTTTGGCCAGGGACGCGGCGTAGACGGGTGTCGAGGCAGTCAGCGTCGACCCTTGGGCTGAGAAGACCGGTGGTGCCCCACGCTGCTGGATGCCGACGACGATCGGTTGGTCGTCGGTGTAGCCAGCCTGCCTGATCAGCGTGGCTGTGCGGTGGCGGAGATTGGACATCGAGCGGTCAGGCGGCTTCGACGTGGCCGAGGCCGCCGTCGACGGGGAGTTCCACCCCGGTGGTGAAGGTGGCGTCGAAGGCGAGGAACAGCACCGCGCGGGCCACCTCGTCGGTGGTGCCGTGCCGGCGCATCGGGGTGACCTCGTCGCCGATCTTCATCAGCGCCGCGCGTTGCTCGGCCGTGGCGTCAGCGATACCCATCGTGGGAGTGTCGATGAACCCCGGTGCGACGGTGTTGACCCGGATGCGGCGTGGCAGGAACTCCGCGGCCAGGACCTTGGCGAACGCTCGCACTGCGGCCTTGGTGCCCGAGTACACACTCATCGTCGGTGAACCGCGGCCGTTGGTGACGGCGGTGGTGAACACGATCGACCCGCCGTCGCGGATCAGCGGGGCGAGGCGCTGGGCGGTGAAGAAGGCGCCCTTGACGTTCACGTCGAACATCCGGTCGTAGCCCGCCACGGTCACGTCCTCGAACGGCTGCGCATCGGCGACACCGACGTTGACGAACAGGAGGTCCACCGCGGGAAACCGCTCGGCCACCAAGGTGCCAAGGGCGTCGATGTGTGCGGCGTCGGCGACATCCGACCGCACGACGTGTGCCGTCGCGCCGAGCTCCTCCGTGGCCTGCCGCACCGTCGTCTCGGAACGGCCGGTCAGCAGCACCTGCGCACCGCCGGCCACCAGATGATCCACCACCGCGCGGCCCATGCCGTGGGTGCCGCCGATGACGACGCAGTGCTTGCCGTTGAACGGGCGCATCATGCTCCTTGTGCCGAAGAGGGTGGTGTCATGCTGCCAAGCTGCGATACCCGCGCACGAGTGGCAGGACTGACCATGTCCGCAAAATTCGTGCCATACGATCGGATGCATGACTGGCCCATCTGTGGCGGTGGTCGTGGTGGACCACGCCGACCTGCACCCGTGGGACCTGTACGAGGTTGCCATCGCATCGGCGGTCTTCGGTGTGCCGCAGCCGGACCTGACCGACTCCTGGTACGAGCTGCGGCTCTGCCCCGGCAGCGACCGGCCGGCGCCGGCCGCGATCACCGCGCCGAGCGGGATCGACCTGCGATCACCGCACCGCCTGTCGGACATCATGGGCGCGGACCTCGTCATCGTCACCGCCGTGCCGGAGGCCTGCGTCACCGGCGAGCAGGGTCTCGACGGCGAGCTGCTGGACGCCCTCCGGCAGGCGAGCGCCGCCGGCAGCCGGATGATGTCGCTGTGCACCGGTGCGTTCGCCCTTGCCGCCGCGGGTCTGCTCGACGGGCGCCGGGCCACCGCCCACTGGGCGCACACCGCGATCCTGGCGAGCCGGCACCCGGACGTGCAGGTCGACGACTCGGTGCTGTACGTCGACGACGGCCCGGTGCTCACCAGCGCCGGGATGACCGCCGGGCTGGACCTGTGCCTGCACGTGGTGCGTACCGACTACGGCGCACACGTGGCGAACCAGCTCGCCCGCCGTCTCGTGGTGCCGGCGCACCGGCCGGGGGACAGGTCGCAGTTCGTCGACGTCGCGGTGCCCGCCGCGGAGGACGACAGCGTCGGCACCGTCCTGCAGTGGGCAACCGCGCACCTCGACCGGCCGCACACCGTCGAGGCCCTCGCCCGTCGCGCGGGGCTCAGCCCGCGCACCTTCTTCCGCCGGGTCCAGGCCGCGACCGGCACCACGCCACTGCAGTGGCTGCTGCACCAGCGCCTCGCCCACGCCCAGACGCTGCTGGAGGTGACGGACCTGCCGATCGACACCGTCAGCGAACAGAGCGGCCTCGGCTCGGCGGCGAACCTCCGCCGCCACTTCAGCCTCCACTTCGGAGTGCCGCCCCAGCACTACCGCCGCGACTTCTCGCTGCGGCTGGATTCGGCCCAGCCCCGCGCGGCCCGTTTCGAGTGACACAGCGGGGTATCCAATGCGCCTCAAGGCAGGCACCGACGTGTTGAGGAGGCATGATGCGCCCGCTCCTGTTCCCGGATGACCAGCAGTTCTGGTTCGAGACGCTGCGCAGCCTCGGCCACACCGCATACGGCGGCGCGGACATCGGCGAGGTCGTGAGCACGGCCGAGGCCATCACCGCCGGCGACTACGACGGCTGGCACGACCGGTGGCTGGCCACCGCCGACCGGGTCGCGACCGTCGCCGACAAGGCCGCCGCGGCCGGGCACCGGGTCAGCGCCCGCGACGCGCACCTGCGCGCCTCGAACTACTACCGGTCCGCCGAGTTCTTCCTGCACGGGCGGCCCGACGACCCGCGCATCCCGCACGCCTACGACCGCAGCGTCGCCTGCTTCCACGCCGCGGCGGGCCTGTTCACGCCGGCGATCGAACCGGTCGAGATCCCCTATGAGGGCACGACGCTGCCCGGGTACTTCTACCACGGCCGCGGCAGTGGTACCGGCGAGCGCCGTGCCACGATCCTGATGTGCAACGGCTTCGACGGCACGGTCGAGGAGATGCACGTGTTCGGGGCCGCGGCCGCCGCCGAGCGCGGCTATCACGTGCTGAGCTTCGACGGTCCCGGGCAGCCGGGGCCGCGGCACCGGCAGGGGCTGGGTTTCCGGCCCGACTGGGAGCACGTGGTCGGTCCGGTCATCGACTACGCACTGACCAGGGTCGACGTCGACCCGATGCACATCGCGCTGCTCGGCGTCAGTATGGGCGGAGAGCTCATGCCGAGGGCCGCCGCGTTCGAGCCCCGCGTCAACGCCCTCATCGCGCTCGACGGCGTGTACGACCTCGGCGACTTCGTCACCGCGGAAATCACCGCCGAGATCACCGCCGAGATCACCGCCGAAAAAGCCGCCGAAAAAGCCGCCGAGGTCCCCGGCGGCCGCGCCGACCTCGACCCACGGCTGCGGGCGGCGTCGGACCCGGACCTCGACGGCGTGATCGCCGGGCTGATGGCCGATAACCCGACCGTCAGATGGATGATGGAGCAGGGCATGTGGGCCTGCAACGCGCCGACGCCACGGGCGTTCTGTGCCGGCTTCCTCGACTACCACCTGCGGGACGGCACCGCCGAGGAGATCGCCTGCCCGACGCTGGTGTGCTCCGCCGAGGAGGACCTGTTCTTCAGCGGTCAGCCCGAGCGCCTCTTCGAACACCTCACCTGCAAGAAGACGCTGCTCGCCTTCACCAACGCCGAAGGCGCGGCGGCGCACTGCCAGTCGGGCGCGCAGCGGCTGGCGTTCGCCCGGATCTACGACTGGCTCGACGAGGTCTTCGGCCGGCGGTGACGCGAGCGACGGACCGGCTCCGGCGCACCGTCGGCAAGGATTGTCCTAGGAAGCTCTGGACGCGGTGTGGGTTCTCACAGCTGGTTGGCGGCGGCGTACTGCTCCTCCGGCAGCGGCTCGAGCCATGTCGTCGGGTCGCCGCCGTCGGGTTTCGCCTCGAGCATGGCGAGGTGGCTCATGAACGTGTCGGCGGCCGCGCCGTGCCAGTGGTCCTCGTCGGGCGGGCAGACGACGGTGTCGCCGGCGCGGATGCGCAGCACGGTGCCGTCGCGGGTGCCGACCAGCCCGACGCCCTCGGTGACGTGCAGGGTCTGACCGACGGCGTGGGAGTGCCAGTTGGTGCGGGCGCCCGGCGTGAAGCGGACCAGCGCGACGGTCATCCGGGACGGTCCCGTCCCGGCAACGATCGGCGTCATGTACACGTCCCCGGTGAAGCGCGTGGCGGGTGTCTTCACGGTGGCGGCAACGGGTTGCAGTCGCATGGTGGGCTCCTTCACGGTCGCAGCAGGGTCTTGACGGCGCGACGCTCGTCCATTGCCGTGTATCCCTCGGCAACCCGGTCGAGGGGGAGGGTGAGGTCGAAGACCCGGCCCGGGTCGATGGTCCGGCTGGTGATGAGGTCGATGAGCTCGGGCAGGAACCGGCGCACCGGTGCCGGGCCGCCGTGCAGGTGCACGTGGGAGAAGAACAGCTCGCTGCCGGGCAGTTCGACGCCGTGGGCGACGCCGACGTAGCCGACGTGCCCGCCGGGGCGGGTGGAGCGGATCGCCTGCAGCATCGACTCCTGGGTGCCGACG
This sequence comes from Dactylosporangium siamense, assembly GCF_016862795.1. GTDB lineage: Bacteria > Actinomycetota > Actinomycetes > Mycobacteriales > Micromonosporaceae > Dactylosporangium > Dactylosporangium siamense. The sequence goes on from NZ_BONQ01000129.1 coordinate 75,070, forward strand.
GCTTCGATGACGCTGTGGGCGCCGAGGCCGCCGGTCAGGTCCTTGACGCGGGCCACCCCGTCGTCGCCGCGTTCGGTGACGATGTCGGTGGCGCCGTAGTCCAGGGCGAGTTTCTGCCGGTCAGTGTGGCGGCTCATGGCGATGATCCGCTCGGCCCCGAAGTGCCTGGCGGCCAGGACGGCGAGCAGCCCGACCGCGCCGTCACCGACGACGGCGACGGTCTTGCCCGGCTGCACCTGGGCGGCGACGGCGCCGAACCAGCCGGTGCCGAGCACGTCCGACGCGGCGAGCAGGCCCGGCACGAGGTCGTCGGAGGGCAGCTCCGGCGTGGCGACCAGGGTGCCGTCGGCGAGCGGGATCCGCAGCAGCTCCGCCTGAGCGCCCCCGGCGCCGACCGGCTCGCGGTGGATGCAGCTGCTCTGGTATCCGGCGCGGCAGATCTCGCAGGTGTTGTCGGAGGCGAAGAACGAGCCGACGACGAACTGCCCGGGCCGGATCTGCCGCACGTCGCCGCCGACCGCCTCGACGACGCCGACGTACTCATGGCCCATCGGGGACGGCTGTTTGACCGGTTCGATGCCACGGTACGGCCACAGGTCCGAGCCGCACACGCAGGTCGCGGTGATCCGGATGATGGCGTCCGTGGGTGCGGTGATCGTCGGGTCGGGACGGTCCTCGAGCCGGACGTCGCCGGGGGCGTGCAGGATGGTGCCGCGCATCAGTGGTCTCCTCGGAACAGCTGTTTGGCGACGGTCATCGCCGACACGGCCTTGGGCCAGCCGGCGTAGAACGCCAGATGGGTGATGACTTCGACGAGTTCGGTCTCGGTGAGGCCGTTGTCGCGGGCCCGGGCGAGGTGGAACGGCAGCTGCTCGGTGGCGCCGCTGGTGAGCAGGCTCGCGACGGTGATGAGGCTGCGGTCGCGCGGGGACAGCTCGGGGCGCTGCCAGACCTGCCCGAACACGACGTTGTCGGTGAGGTCGACGAAGGCCGGGGCGAAGTCGCCGAACATGCGGTGCGGCCCGGACGGCTCGGATTGCTCGCTCATGACACCCATCCAACCGCCGGCTCACGACGGGCGGGAGGGATTACCGAAGGTGGTAATGCCAGGACCCCTCTCGCCCGTGGCGGCACCCGTAGCGTGGGACGCATGGACAACCGCGACGAGGTGCGCGACTTCCTGGCCACCCGCCGCGCCAGGATCACCCCCGAGCAGGCCGGGCTGCCGCAGTACGGCGGTAGCCGCCGCGTTCCCGGCCTGCGGCGGGCCGAGGTCGCGCTGCTGGCCGGGGTCAGCCCCGACTACTACGTCCGCCTCGAACGCGGCAATCTCGCCGGCGTCTCCGACAGCGTCCTGGAAGCCGTCGGCCGGGCGCTGCGGCTCGATGAGGCCGAACGCGCCCACCTGCACGACCTCGCCCGCGCCGCGAACACCGGACCACGCAGCCGCCGGTCACCGAAGCAGCAGGTGCGTCCCGGCACCCTGCACCTGCTGCACGCGATGACCGACGCCCCGGCGTTCGTCCGCAACGGTCGCCTCGACGTCCTCGCCGCCAACGGGCTCGCCGAGGCGCTGTACGCCCCGGCGTTCGACACCCCGACCCGGCCGGTGAACCTGGCCCGGTTCTGCTTTCTCGACCCCCGCGCGGAGGACTTCTACCCGGACTGGAGCGAGGCGGCGAACACGACCGTCGCGCTGCTGCGGACCGAGGCCGGCCGTGACCCGTACGACAAGGGTCTCACCGATCTGGTGGGTGAGCTCGTCACCCGCAGCGACGACTTCCGCACCCGCTGGGCGGCGCACAACGTCCGCCTGCACCACACCGGCGTGAAACGCTTCCACCATCCCGTCGTCGGGACCGTCGAGCTCGGCTTCGAGGCGATGCCGATGCCGGCCGACCCGGGGCTCACCCTCACCGCGTACAGCGCCGCCGCGGGCACACCCGCGGCCGACGCGCTCCGGTTGCTGGCCAGCTGGGCCGCGCCCGCCGGTCACCACCGGTAGTCCTCAGGAGAGCTGCCCCACTCCGGCGACGGTCATCAGCGACGCGATGCCGTGGTCGGTGGGGTCGCCGTCGTCGGGGCGCCAGGCGTCGGCGTAGGTGACGCCCGGCTCCACCAGGTCGAAGCCGGTGAAGAACCGCTCCACGTCCGGCTGGGCGCGCAGGACGAGCTGGTTGTCGGTGCGGTTGTACTGGGCCTGCGCGTCCGACGCCGGCGCCGGCATGCCCGGTGGCATGGTGGCGTGCGACACCGCGATGAAGCTCCCGGGCGCGAGCCGCGCGCGGTATCCGTCCACCACGCCGTAGGGGTCGTCGCCGTCGGGGAGGTTGTGCAGCACCGCCACCATCAGCAGGCCCACCGGCCGGGTCAGGTCGATCACCGCGGCCAGGCCGGGGTCGGCGAGCACCGCGTCGTGATCGCGGAGATCGGCGTGCACCGCGGCGGCCCGCGCGTCACCCGAGAGGATCTGTTCGTTGTACGCCGCGACGACCGGGTCGTTGTCGACATAGGCGACGGTGCATTCGGGATCGAGCTGCCAGGCGATCTCGTGGACGGCGCCGACCGCGGCGATCCCGGCGCCGAGGTCGATGAACTGGCGGATGCCGGACCTGATGAGGAACTGCACGGCGCGGCGCAGGAACGCGCGGTTGAGCTGGCCGGCGACACGGACCGCCGGCATGGCCGCGATGGCCTGCTCGGCGACGGCCCGGTCCACGGCGAAGTTGTGGGAGCCGCCGAGCATGTAGTTGTAGACCCGCGCCGCGCTCGGTGTCTCGGATCCGGTTCGGGCCGGTGCCCAGGCAGGCGTTTCCATGCGACGGTCCTCCGTGGCGGGTCGGACAAGCTCGGATTGATGTCCGACACTACGCCCGGTGCGCCGCACTGCGCTGCCCGCGTCCTGTACCGCACCGGTTGTCGACCGGAGGTTCCACCCGCGACCGCGCCGCCGACGTCGTGCGCCGCACCGGCACGCCTGCTGAGCAGCGCGAGCGGGTGAAAGCGCTGGGGAAGTTGCCGGCTGTCGGCTGGACTGCCGCGCTGTCGGGGAAGGCGGCGACGTCTCGGTGCAACGCTGAAAGAGGTGAGTCGTGGAGGATGACGTCTTCGACGTGGTGGTGATCGGTGCGGGGCCGGTCGGGATGACCGTCGCCGCGCGCGTCGTGCGGGGTGGGCTGAGCGCGGCTGTCGTCGAGGACCGCCTGGCCGGCGGTGAGTGCGAGTACTACGGGTGTATCCCGAGCAAGGCGCTGCTGTGGCCGATGGAGCTGGCGGCCGAGGTGGGCCGGATGCCGGGGCTGCAACTGCGCGGCCCGATCGACGCCGCGGCGGTCCTGGCCCGCCGCGACGAGACGGTGTCGCACCGCAACGACGATCACGAGGTGCAGGCGATCGAGAAGTTGCCGGCGACGTTCGTGCGGGGTCACGGACGGCTGGCCGGCCCGCGCCGCGTCGAGGTCGCTTCGTCAGACGGCGGTGTGGGTACGCTGCGGGCCCGGCACGCCGTGGTCGTCGCCACCGGGAGCACCCCGGCCGTTCCGGACGTGCCGGGGCTCGCGGCGGCCCACCCGTGGACGAACCAGGAGGCGACCAGTGTGCAGCGGGTGCCGCAACGGTTGGCGGTGATCGGCGCGGGGCCGGTCGCCTGTGAGATGTCGCAGGCCCTGCACTCCCTCGGTGCGCGGGAGACCACGATGCTGGTGCGCGGCGAGCGGCTGCTCGCCGCGATGGAGCCGTTCGCCGGTGACCTGGTGGCGCGCTCGTTTCGGGAGTCGGGCATCGACGTGCGGTTCGGCCGCTCGGTGACCCGGGTCGAGCGGCCGGTTCCGGGTGGTCCGGTGACCCTGCACACCGGCCGTGGCGAGCAGATCGTCGCCGACGAGATCCTCGTGGGTGCGGGCCGCCGGCCCGGGGTCGACGACATCGGCCTGGACACGGTCGGCGTGCGGGTGGACGGCCCGATCCAGGTCGACGGCAGCCTGCGGGCCACCGCGGTCGCCGAGGGCTGGCTGTACGCCGTCGGTGACGTCAACGGCCGCAACCTGCTGACCCACATGGGCAAGTACCAGGCCCGGGTGTGCGGCGACGTGATCGCCGCCCGGGCCGCGGGCGCCCGCGACGACGGGCCGGCGCTGCGTGCGACCGCCGACGACCGGGGCGCCCCGCAGGTGGTGTTCACCGAACCTCAGGTGAGCATGGTCGGGCGGACCGAGTCGCGGGCGCGCGCCGACGGCTTCACGGTCCGGACCGTGGAATACGACGTGGGCGACGTCGCCGGCGCCATGGTCCGCGGCGTCGGCTTCAGCGGCCGGGCGAAGCTGGTGGTCGACGCGGACCGCCGGGTCGTGCTCGGGGGCACGTTCGTCGCGCCGGACACCGCGGACATGCTGCACTCGGTCACGATCGCGGTGAACGCGGAGGTGCCCCTCGATCAGTTGTGGCATGCCGTCCCGCCGTTCCCGACGGTCAGTGAGATCTGGCTGCGTCTGCTGGAGCAGTACGGCCTGTAGACACCGTACCGAAAAATTAAAGACTCTTTACAGTTTCCTGGGTTTGCGATATGAACAAGGTCCCCCATCGAGGTAGGTCCATGTTCTGCCTCACCTCCGAGCCCAGGAGCACCCCAGAATGGACAGATCACGACCGGCGCGGTTGCGCCGGGTGCTCGTCGCGGCGGCCGCCACCGTCCTCGGCGCCGTCGTCCTCATCCCGTTCAACCCCGGCACCGCGGCCGCCGCGGGCACCGGAGCGATCACCGGCTACGGCGGCAAGTGCGTCGACGTCAACGCCGCGAACACCGCGAACGGCACCGCCATCCAACTGTGGACCTGCAACGGCACCAACGCCCAGACCTGGACCGTGGGCACCGATGGCACGGTCCGCGCGCTCGGCAAGTGTCTCGACGTCGCCGGCGGCTCCACCGCCGACGGGACCAGGGTCCAGCTGTGGGACTGCAACGGCACCGGCGCCCAGCAGTGGGTCGCCACCGCCGCCAACGACATCGTCAACCCGCAGGCGAACAAGTGCCTCGACGCGGCCAACTGGGGCACCGCCGACGGCACCCCGTTGCTGATCTGGCCCTGCACCGGTGGCGCCAACCAGAAGTGGACGGTCCCCGGCGGCGGAGGCGGCAGCTCGTGCAACTACCCGAACTGGGTGGCCGGGCAGAACTACGTGACCGGTGCGATCGTGCGGTACACCAACGGCCTGTACTACCAGGCGACGCATGACAACCCGGGCTACGACCCGACGATCAGCACCTGGTTCTGGTCGCCGTACGCCTGCGGCGGCGGTGGAGGTGGTGGTGGCGGCGGGAGCGGCTTCGTGGTCAGCGAGGCGCAGTTCAACCAGATGTTCCCGGGCCGCAACGGCTTCTACTCCTACGCCGGGCTGACCGACGCGATGAAGAAGTACCCGGCGTTCGCCACGACCGGCAGCGACACGGTCAAGCGGCAGGAGGCCGCGGCGTTCCTGGCCAACGTGAGCCACGAGACCGGCGGCCTGGTCTACATCGACGAGATCAACACGGCGAACTGGCCGCACTACTGCGACTACAGCCAGCCCTACGGCTGCCCGGCCGGCCAGTCGGCGTATCACGGCCGCGGGCCGATCCAGTTGAGCTGGAACTTCAACTACAAGGCGGCCGGTGACGCGCTCGGCGTCGACCTGCTCAACAACCCGAACCTGGTCGCCACGAACTCGTCGATCTCGTGGCAGACCGGCCTGTGGTACTGGATGACCGGCACCGGCGGCGCGGGCACCACGTCGCACAACGCGATGGTGAACGGGCAGGGCTTCGGCACCACGATCCGGGCGATCAACAGCATCGAGTGCAACGGCGGGAACCCCGCGCAGGTGCAGAGCCGGGTGAACCTCTACAACCAGTTCGTCGGGATCCTGGGGGTCCCCGCCGGTGGCAATCTGAGCTGCTGACACAACACGGACCGGTCGCGCCCAACAGCGTGACCGGTCCGGTGCGTGCGGGGCTACAGGCTGACCGTGCGGCCGCCGAGGGTCACGACCAGGTGACCGTCGGCGGCGAAGGACCAGGCCAGGGCGCCGCTGTACGTGCTGCAGCGGGAGCCGTTGGTGCCGGTCCAGAACTGGTTGGAGCTGTCGGTGTTGCCGATGGTCTTGTCGTTGGAGCCGCCGCTGCTGTACCGGCAGGACGTGTTGTTGCGATACGTCGAGGTGCCCGCGTCGAAGGAGAAGTTGCGTTCGGCGTTGTCGATCGACAGGTTGTTGGAGATGGTCATCGAGCCCGGGTTGCTGTTGTACGTGAACCCGTGATGGCCGTTGTGGTAGGCGATGCTGCGCTGCACGACGTGGTTGACGCCGATGTCCTCGCCGCCGAGCTTGTAGCCGTTGCGGTCGCCGTTGGTGTTCACGGTGCCGTTGCTGAGCGTGCCGTTGTTGTAGGACAGCGAGTCCTGGATGGTGACCGGGCCGATCGCGCCGGTGTCGGTCTTGGTGTACAGGTCCCAGCCGTCGTCGATGTTGTTGTGCGACACCGTGTAGCGGAAGACGTTGCCGGTGCCGACCGTGAGTTTGGCGGCGAAGCCGTCGGCGTCCTCACCGTCGGAGTCGGCGTTGTCGTGGGACTCGGAGCTGATGACGAGGTTGTTGGCCGGCCACTGCGCCTTCGGGGTGTCGGAGGCGGTCCGGGAGATCTGCAGCCCGCTGTCGCGGTTGAACCGCGTCACGACCCGCTCGAAGACGTTGTTGCTGCCGCCGACGAAGATGCCGTTGTCGCCGGCGCGTTCCACGACGATGCCACTGACGCGCCAGTAGTTGCCGTTCACGGCCAGGCCACGGTTGGCCGGGTCCTCGCTCTGCGCGGAGAAGTTGAGCACCGGCGTCTCACCCGGGTAGGCGGTGATGTTCTTCGTCGCGCCCGACGTGCCGTTGTTGCCGGCGGCGATCGTGATCGTGGAGGACTGGCTGTAGGTGCCGCCGCGCATGAAGATCGTCCCGCCGGTGGTGACCCGGGTGATCGCCGAGGCGAGGGTGGTCGGGCTGGCCTGGGTGCCGGCGGCGCCGGCGGTGCCGTTGGACGCCACGTACAACGCGGACGATGGCGGCTGACTGGTGGACGGCGAAGTCGAGGCCGAAGCCGACGGTGACGGCGACGATGGAGGCGATGACGAGGACGACGGGGTCGGGTTCGTGCCGCCGGTGGTGACCGTGACGTTGTCGAAGTTCGCGGTCGAGTAGGCGGTCTGCAGGCCGATGCGCCCCTTGGTGATCGACGTGTTGGTCGCGGTGCCGACCGTGGTGCCGTCCACGGCGCCGCTGACGGAGCTGCCGTTGACGGTGATGGACAGGGTGTGCCAGGTGCCGGTCGCCACCGTCCGCGACGCGCTGCCCAGGACGGTGACCGAGCCGCTGTTCACGGCCTGCAGCTGCACCGTGTTGCCGGGCAGCAGCGCGAGGCGGTAGTAGGTCGTCGCGCTGGTCGAGCGGGCGAGCAGGCCGGCGAAACCGCCCGATCCCAGCGTCAGCGGCTTGACGGAGGCCTGGACGGTGTAGTTCGTCCAGCCGCTGTCGCCGGCGAACTCGCGGGCGTTTTCGCTGCCGGCGTTGGACTGCTGCAGGACCTTGTTGCCGTCGGTGACGACGCTCCAGGTGCCGCCGGACTTCGACCAACCGCTGGTGGTGCCGTCCTCGAACGTCGCGCTGAACGCGGTGTCGGCGAACGCGATCTGCGTGGCCAGCACCACGCCCGTCGCGGCCACGACGGCGGCCGTCGCCGCGGGCCACCGGCGGGAGCGCAGCCGGGAACCGATGTGTAGACGCATGAATCCTCCGGGAAGACGGTGCGCACGCAGGGCGGATCGCAGGGGAGATCGCACGGGTGCGCACGGTGAGGCCCTCGGCGGCGGGGTGCGGAGCGGGCCTTCGTGCCGATAAACGGACACTAAGGAAAGCGGTTTCCTAGCGCAAGGGAAGCGATGTGCAGGTTGTTTGCAGTCGGTGGAGCACCGTGCCGCGGGAGCCGCGCCGTTCGGGATTCGCGGCGGCGCGGGCGGATCACCCGGTAGGCCGCCGCCATCGCCGTCGCCGTCGCCGTCGTGAAAGTTGCAGCGGGCTCAGCCGGGTCCGGTCAGGTCGTTGAGCAGTCGCCGGGCGTGCTGCCGGGTGCGCAGGAGCGCGGTCCGGTCGGTCCGGTGGCTGTGGTCGCGGTGGTGCCGCGCGGTGGCGAGCACGAGGTTGACGGCGAAGGTCTCCACGATGTCGCTGTGCTCCGCACGGCGCTGCACCGCGTGGCGGACCTGGTCGGTGGGGGCGTGCAGGTGCAGCGTGGCCAGGTCGTAACCGGCGAGGTAGACGCCGGCGGCGCTGAAGTCGGCCAGACCGAGCCGCCCGGAGGGCAGGCGCAGGGCGTTGGCGAGGTGCAGGCTGCCGTGGGCGAAGGTGCGGTCCCGGCCGCACCGGTCCAGCACGGTGTTGGCGCGGCGCAGGTCGTCGTCGGTGAGCCGGCCCGCCCGGTGATGCCCGTCGAGTTCGGCGGCGTAGTCGACGAGCCAGCGGCGGGCGTCCTGGCGGGTCGGCTGCCAGGCGGACAGCAGCGCGGCGGTGTGGGACATCTCGCGCGTGTCACGGCCGGAGAGCCGGTGGTCCGGCGCGTCGCCCTGCCGCCGGTCGAGGGCTTCACCGATGAGGCGGCTGAGGACGAGGACGCGGTCGCCGTCGGTCCAGCGGTACAGGCCGACGGGGATCGGCGGTGGGTCGGCGCCGAACGCGACGGCGACCTCGGTGCGTCGCTGGAACCGTTGCCGGGCCTGATCATCGTCGCCGGTCCGGACGACGACGGCGACGGGTTCGCCGTGCAGGTGGCCGGCGTGCACGGTCTCGGACCGGCCGGCTCGCAGCGGTGGCCGGACGTCGAGGACGAGTCCGGGCGGCAGGTGCTGCGGCGTCCACTGCCGGCCGTCGGCGGGCCTGCTGCCGGTGCACGCCGGAGCCGGCCGGGACGGCGGGTCGGACCGGACCGGCGGGTGGTCCGCCCGCCGGGCCTGCGGGGCGCGACCGTCCGCCTGCCGGGCCTGCAGGGCGCGGCTGCAGATGACGGCCAGCCGGTCGAGGTCCCGCAGCTCACGGGTGGTCCAGTGGCGGGCCCGGGAGTCGACCACGCTCAGCGCACCCACGGCGTGCCCGTCGACGTCGTGCAGGGGCGTGCCGGCGTAGGCGATCACACCGAGGTCCCGGACGGCGTCGCTGGTGTGCAGCACCGGGTCACGGCGGGCGTCGGCGACGACCAGCGGCGCGTCGGCCCCCACGACGTACTGGCAGAACGAGTGCGTCAGCGGCGTGGTCCGGCTGCGCTGCCACTGCTCGGGCAGCCCGGTCGCGCCGGGAAACACCTGCCTGGTCGCTTCCACCACGACCAGCAGGGCGACCGGCACGCGCAGGGTGCGGCGGGCCCGCTCGGCCAGCTCGTCCAGGTGCGGCTCCGGGGCCGCCGTGACCCCGAGCGCTGCGACGGCTGCCAGCCGGGCGCGGTCCCGCACCGCCGCCGCGGTCCGCACTACATCGATCGCCATCGCACGGTCCACTCGCATCCGCCGCCCTACCTGGTTAGGCGCTGCCATGTACCCAGGTCGTCCGGGGTACCCCACATTTCAGTGTCCAGTTCACCCGTTCGTGGTCAACCGATCGAGTAAGCTCGATAGCTGAACGGCTTAGCAGTGAAGTCGTTCGGTCGACGACACCTTCGATATCGGTGCAACATGTGGACAAGCACATGCCGGGTTCGGCATCGTCATTGTTTCCGGGCGTAACCGTGCCGTCACGTGTGGCGAGGGCGGTGGGCACTGCGGAAGGGGACTGGCGATGGGGGTCGGCAGTGAGCATCGGACCGGGTCCGCGTGGCCGCGTCCCGCGTCGCCGGCGGTGATGTGCCGCCGGCACCGCACGGCGCCGACGACCGGCTGCTGTGATGGTGAGTGACCCGGCGACGGGCGCGGTGATGATGCCGGCGGCGAAGCGCCTGTACCGGCCACGGCTGCACCGTGCCCTGGACCGCGCCGACCAGCACAGCATCACCGCCGTGCTGGCGCCCGCGGGCGCCGGCAAGACCGAGCTGGCAACGGTCTGGCTGCGGACCGTGCCGCCCCCGCATCGCACGGCATACGTGCAGGTGGCGCAGTGCCCCGACGGCCGGTGGTGGTGCCCCACCACCCTACCGGCGCGCTGGTGGCCGGCCGGCGCGACGACCTTCGACGGCTGGCTCGACCAGCTCCGGCAGCAGGGCGGCGGGACCACGCCGTGCACGGTCGTGCTCGACGGCGCCGAGACCGCCGCGCCGGGTGCGCTGGCGCAACTCGACCAGCTCGTGACCGCCCTGCCGGTCCACGTCGTGCTGTGCGGCCGGCACGCGCCGGCCTCAGCCGATCCCGCACCCGGTGACGAAAGCCTGTTCCCGGCCCTGAACGGCGCCGACCTCGCCTTCACCCCGGCCGAGACCGCCGACCTGTGCGACCGGCACCACCTGACCCTGCCGCCCACCACCGTCCGGCGCCTGTACGCGGTGACCGAGGGATGGGCCGCCGGGGTCGTCGTGGCGATCGCCGCCCTCGCCGGCGAACCCCACGACCCCGACACGGTGCTCGACCGGCTCGAGCGCACCGGTGCGGGCCTGCACGACTACGTCCAGAACGAGGTGCTCGCCGAGCTGCCCGCCGACGTGGCCGACGCGGTGCAGGCCAGCAGCATCGTGGAAACCGTCAACCCGGAACTGTTCACGGCGCTGACCGGGCGGGCCGACAGCGCCGACATCCTCGCCGAGCTGTCCCGCAACGACATGTTCGCCTGCCGGCTCAACCCGACCTCGCACTGGTACCGGTACCGGCGACTGTGGCGGGCCGCCATCGTCACCGCCCTGCACGAACAGGACCCGGCGACCGCCCGTGAGCTCCACCGCCGCGCCGCGATCTGGTACGGGCACCATCAGCAGCCCGCCGAGGCGCTGCGGCACGCCCTCGCCGGACACGGCCCGACCCTGACGGCCGGCGCGAGCCCCCCGGCACCCGCCGGCCGCGCCGCGCCCGGTGCCGCCGCCGGAATCGCCGAGGCCTGGCTGGCCCTCAGCCACGGCCGACCCGATCTGGCTCAGGCGGCACTCGACACGACCGGCGCCAGGCGGCCACCCGCGCCCGGCGACGCGCCCGACACGGCGCCGCTGCGCGTCCAGGCCGTCATCGCCTACCAGCGCGGACAGCTCCGCAAAGCCGCCCGCCACGCGGACCGGATGAGGGCCGTCCTGGCCGAGCACGGCATCACCGGCGCCGACGACGAAGGATGGGCCCTGCTCGTGCTCGCCGGCGTCGCCATCGCCCGCGGGCGAGCCAAACAAGCGCACCGGCACCTGTACCGGCTCGCCGCCGAACTGCGCCGCCCGGACCCGCAGATCGTCGCCGGCGAACGGTTCCTCACCGCACTGCTGGACCACCAGCAGGGCCGGCACGCCGCCGCCCTGCGCCACCTCGAGCGGCTCATCACCGACGGCCTCGACACCCTCGTCATCCCGCGCTGGGCACCACGCGCCCTGCGCATCGAAGCCCTCCTCGCCGTCGATCTGCCGTCCGACGCGCGCCGCCACTGGAGCCACGACGCCGGCGTGCTTCCCCAGGTCCTCGCCGACCTCATCGCCGCGAAACTGCTCCTGCTGGACGACGCCACGCCCGAGGTGCGGCAACGCATCGATCGACGGCTCCAACCGCACCTGCAGAACCCGCCGCCGTCACTGCTGCACGACATCGAAGTGCGCCTCGTCCTGGCCGCCGACGCCCACCGGCACGGCGACACCGCACACGCCGCCCACCTCGAACGTCAGGCCGCCGCCCTGGCCGCCGATGAAGGCATCCACCACCCACGGCTCCTCGACCCCAGGTGGCCGCACGGCCTGCACCGTGCCGCACCGGAACGCGCGGAAACCCTGATCGTCCCGCTCACCGCCGCCGAGACCGCCGTGTGCGAGCTGCTGCAAGGATTTATGACCGTCACCGAGATCGCGCGGGCCCTCAAGGTGTCCCCGAACACCGTCAAGACCCACATGGCGGGCGTCTACCGCAAACTCGGCGTCCACCGGCGTCGTGACGCGGTGCGCCGCGCCCGGGAGCTCGGCCTGTTCTGACGTGCGCCGGCGCCGGGGTCAGGCCGGCGCCGCCCCGGGCACGATCAGCACCGGGCAGTCGGAGCGCTGCAACAGGTGATGGGTGACCGGATCGAGTGACGCACCGTATCCGTGCTGGCTCAACACGACCAGCTGCGCGCTGCGCGCCGCGGCCACGAGCACGTCCGCGGCGTTACCGGCGGCGAGCTCGACCTCCACCGGCACCGCCGGATACCGGTCCTGCAGGCGGGCGACGCCCTCGGTCACCTCGATCGCGGCAATGGTCCGCAGGCCACCCGCCGCGGCGCGCACCCGCGGCGCGTCGTTCTCGACGGCCCGCACCGCGACCAGCGCACAACCGCGGCGGTACGCCTCCGCGAAACCGGCCTCCAGCACCCGATCGCTCGACGGGGTGTCGTCGACGCCGACGACCACCGGTCCGATCGCGGTGTGCGCACGCCCCCGAACGACGACGACCGGGCCCGCGGCGTACGTGGCGATCTGCAGACCGACCGAACCCAGCAGCGCCGAGGCGAGCGCGCCCCGCCCGTGCGAACCGACGACGAGCAACGCCGCCGTCCTCGCCTCGGTCAGCAGCGCGTCGGTCGGCAGGCCGAGGACCGCGGTCCCGTGCACGTCGACCGCGGGCTGCGCGCCCTGCGCGTCGGCGACCGCCGCCGCCACGACGGCCAGCGCCTGCGCCCGGGCCGCCGCGTCCAACTGCGCCGCCGACCGCCCCGGACCGGGCAGCGGCCAATGGTAGACACAGACGATCCGCAGCCGGGCCCGGACCCGCTCCGCGTGCGTCGCGGCCCAGCGGACGGCGGAGGTGCCGGCCGCCGAGCCATCGGTGCCCACGACGATGTCGGTGTACTGCATCGATGCTCCTTCAACGGCGATCCCCAGCAGGGGTGCAGCTCCACCCTCGTCCGGTGCCACCCGTCACCGGAAGAGGACGGCGGCCCCCGCGCCCGTGACGAACGGCCCGTCACTGCCCGGCCGGATGAACCCAGGACCGACGGTCCCGAACAGACGTGCCGTTCGGCCCTGCCGGGACACCCGGTGAGTCCCGAGGATCGCCCCATGGACGCGCTCGATCTCGCCCGGTGGCAGTTCGCGATTGTCACCGTGTACCACTTCATCTTCGTGCCGATCACCATCGGCCTGTCGGCGCTCGTGGCCGGGCTGCAGACCGCCTGGGTGCGGACCGGGCGGCCGGACTACCTGCGGGCGACCAGGTTCTGGGGCAAGCTGTTCCTGATCAACTTCGCGATGGGGGTCGTCACCGGCATCGTGCAGGAGTTCCAGTTCGGCATGAACTGGAGCGCCTACTCCCGCTTCGTCGGCGACATCTTCGGTGCGCCCCTGGCCATCGAGGGACTGCTCGCGTTCTTCCTCGAGTCGACGTTCCTCGGACTGTGGATCTTCGGCTGGGACCGGCTGCCGAAACGCGTCCACCTGGCCACGATCTGGCTCGCCTCGATCGGCACGATGCTGTCGGCGTACTTCATCCTCGCCGCGAACTCGTGGATGCAGCACCCCGTCGGGTACACCGTCAACACCGAACGTGGCAGGGCCGAACTCAACGACATCGGTGCCGTGCTGACCAACTCGACGGCCCTGGTGACGTTTCCGCACACCATCACCGCGTGCTTCCTCACCGCCGGCGCGCTCATGCTCGCGGTCAGCGCCTGGCACCTGCGCCGCCGCAACCAGGTCGAGGTCTTCCGTCCCGCCCTGCGGCTCGGCGCCTGGGTCGTGCTGATCGCCGGTGTGGGCGTGCTCATCACCGGCGACCTGCAGGCCCGGGTGATGACCGAGCAGCAGCCGATGAAGATGGCCGCGGCGGAGGCGCTGTACCAGACCGACCAGCCCGCCTCGTTCTCGATCTTCACCATCGGCTCGCTCGACGGTCGCGAGGAGGTCGCCAGCGTCCGCATCCCGTCGCTGCTGTCCTTCATGGCGACCGGCAGCCCCAACGGCGAGGTGGAGGGGATCAACGACCTGCAGCGGCAGTACACGGAGCGGTACGGCGCCGGCGACTACGTCCCCTACGTGCCGGTCACCTACTGGTCGTTCCGCCTGATGATCGGGTTCGGCGCCCTCGCCATGGCGATCGCCGCGGTCGCGTTGTGGCGCACCCGCAAGGGCCGGCTGCCCGGCGGGCGCTGGCTGTGGATCTCCGCCGTGGCCACCGTCGCGATGCCGTTGCTGGCCAACTCGTTCGGCTGGATCTTCACCGAGGTCGGCCGCCAGCCGTGGACCGTCTTCGGGGTGTTCAAGACCTCGCAGAGCGTCTCACCGACCGTCGGCGCGGGCACCGTCGCGACCTCGCTGATCGTCCTGACCCTGCTGTACGGCGTCCTCGCCGTCATCGAACTGACGCTGATCCTGCGCTACGCCCGGGCCGGAGCCCCGGAAATCGTCGTACCACACGACGAAGATGACGAAGACCGCCCACTGGCGTTCGCGTACTGAAGGATTCGACATGGAACTCACCACCGTCTGGTTCGCGCTCATCGCCGTGCTGTGGGCCGGCTACTTCCTCCTGGAGGGCTTCGACTTCGGCGTCGGCATGCTGCTGCCGGTGCTGGCCCGCGACGAGCGGGAGCGGCGCCTGCTCATCAACACCATCGGCCCGGTCTGGGACGGCAACGAGGTGTGGCTGCTCGTCGCCGGCGGCGCGACCTTCGCCGCGTTCCCCGAGTGGTATGCCACCCTGTTCTCCGGCTTCTACTTGCCGCTGCTGCTCATCCTCGTCGCGCTGATCCTGCGCGGCCTCGCCTTCGAATACCGCGGCAAGGTCGACAGTCCACAGTGGAGACGCCGGTGGGACCTGTGCGTCATCGGCGGCAGCCTCGTCCCGGCGCTGCTGTGGGGCGTCGCGTTCGGCAACATCGTGCGTGGTGTGCCGATCAACGCCGACCACGAATACGTCGGCACCTTCTTCACCCTGCTCAACCCGTACGCGCTGCTCGGCGGGCTCACCACGCTGTCGCTGTTCGCGCTGCACGGTGCCGTGTTCCTGGCGTTGAAGACCGACGGTGACATCCGGGTCCGCGCCGGGCGGCTCGCGATGCGGCTCAGCCTGCCGGCGGTGCTCCTCGCCGCCGGGTTCCTGCTGTGGACGCAGCTGACCCACGACGACGCGTGGGGCTGGACGCTGTCCGCCGCGGCCGCCGCCGCGCTGGTCGGCGCCGTGCTCGCCGCCAAGGTCCGCCGCGAGGGGTGGGCGTTCCTGGCCACCGGCGCGACGCTCGTCCTGGCCGTCGCGGCGCTCTTCGTCACGCTCTTCCCCGACGTCATGCCGACCACCCTGGCCGGCGGCGACAGCCTCACCGTGACCAACGCGGCGTCCACGCCGTACACGTTGAAGGTCATGACCTGGGTCGCGGTGTGCTGCACCCCGATCGTGCTGGGCTACCAGTCGTGGACCTACTGGGTGTTCCGCCGCCGGCTGCGGGTCGAACACATCCCGGCGAGCCACCCGTGAGGCCGCTGGACCCGCGCCTGCTGCGCTACGCCCGGGCGACCCGCACCTACCTGATCCTGTCCGTCGTCCTCGGCGTCGCCCTCGCCGCCCTGGTCGTGGCGCAGGCGACCCTGCTCGCCACCGGGATCACCGCCGTCTACCAGCACGGCGCCGACGTGCACCGGATCGCACCGACGCTGGCGTGGCTGGCCGCCGTCGTCACGCTGCGGGCCGCGGTCGCCTGGGCGCAGGAGGTGACCGCCGCCCGCGCCTCGGCCGCCGTCAAACGGCAACTGCGGTCCCGGCTCCTCACCCACGTCGCCGCGCTCGGACCGGGCGCGGCCGGCGGCAGCGGCACGATCGCCACCCTGGCCACCCGCGGGCTCGACGCGCTCGATGCCTACTTCGCCCGGTACCTGCCGCAGCTGGTCCTCGCGACCCTGGTGCCGGTGATCGTGCTCGCCCGCATCGCACCGGTCGACCTCGTCGCCGCCGGCACGATCGCGCTCACCCTGCCGCTCATCCCGGTGTTCATGGCCCTCGTCGGCCTGCACACCGAAGCGGCGAACCGGCGGCAGTTCCGGCTCCTCGCCCGGCTGTCGCACCACTTCCTCGACGTCGTCGCCGGCCTGCCGACACTGCGGGTCTTCGGCCGTGCGAAACGACAGGCCGGGATCATCGCCCGGATCAGCGCCGAGCAGCGCACCACCACCATGCGCACCCTGCGGGTCGCGTTCCTGTCCTCGCTCGTGCTGGAGCTGCTCGCCACGCTGTCCGTGGCGCTCGTCGCCGTCGGCATCGGCCTGCGCCTGCTCGACGGCAGCCTCGGTCTCGCCACCGCGCTGCTCGTGCTGATCCTCGCCCCGGAGGCGTACCTGCCGCTGCGCCAGGTCGGCGCCAACTACCACGCCAGCGCCGAAGGACTTGCCGCGGCCACCGAGGTCTTCGAGCTCCTCGAAACACCCGCACGACCGCGGGGCACGGCACCGGCCGACGCGCCGCCTGGCGCACCGCCTGGCGCACCGGTCGGCGTGGCATCGGTGTCCGCCGGGACGGTGCGGTTCGAAGCCGTCGCCGTGCGGCACGCCGGCCGGTCCACCGCGTCGCTGCCGCCGTTCACCGCCACCGTCGAACCGGGGGAGCTGGTCGCCCTGACCGGCCCCAGCGGCTGCGGCAAGTCCACCGCTCTGGCGGTCCTGCTCGGTTTCGCCGCACCGACCAGCGGCCGCGTCACCGTCGGCGGCCAGGACCTCGCCACCGTGGACCCGGACGCGTGGCGGCAGCGGGTCGCGTGGCTGCCGCAACGGCCCTGGCTGAGCACCGGCACCATCGCCGACAACATCCGCCTCGGCGCGCCCGGCACCACAGACGCGGCGGTGCGCGCCGCCGCGGAACAGGCCGGCGCCCTCGCCTTCATCGACGCGCTCCCGGACGGTCTGTCGACCAGGCTCGGCGACGACGGCGCCGGACTGTCCGCGGGGCAGCGGCAGCGGATCGCGCTCGCCCGGGTGTTCCTCCGCGACGCGCCGCTGGTCCTGCTCGACGAGCCGACCGCCAACCTCGACGCTTCGACGGAGGCGGGGATCCTCGCCGCCATCCGGGCACACGCGGCCGGCCGCACCGTCATCATGGCCGCGCACCGCCCGTCGCTCGTCGCCCTCGCCGACCGGGTGATCCCCGTCGGCACCGCCGCGACCCCGGGCGGCACCACTGTGACCTCGGGCGGCACCGCCGCGATTCCCGCCGGCGCCACTGTGATCCTTGCGGGCGC
Organism: Dactylosporangium siamense; assembly: GCF_016862795.1. Lineage (GTDB taxonomy): Bacteria > Actinomycetota > Actinomycetes > Mycobacteriales > Micromonosporaceae > Dactylosporangium > Dactylosporangium siamense. The sequence goes on from NZ_BONQ01000129.1 coordinate 92,428, forward strand.
TGCGGCGACTTCCGTCGACGCCGTGGTGGTGGCGGCATGAGGGGGGTGGGTGCGGTGCTGCGGTTGTGCCGGCCCGCCGTCGGTCAGCTGTCCGTGGCGGTGTTCGTTGGGGTCGCAGCCGCCGCCGTGGGGTGGCGACATGAGCGGGGTGGGTGCGGTGCTGCGGTTGTGCCGGCCTGCCGTCGGTCAGGTGTCCGTGGCGGTGTTCGTTGGGGTCGCAGCCGCCGCCGTGGGGTGGCGGCATGAGCGGGGTGGGTGCGGTGCTGCGGTTGTGCCGGCCCGCCGCGGGCCAGCTGACCCTCGCGGTGCTCGCCGGGGTCGGCGCGGCCGGCGCCGGGGTGGGTCTGATGGCGACCTCGGCGTGGCTGATCTCGCGGGCCGCCCAGCACCCACCGGTCCTGCACCTCATGGTGGCGATCGTCGCGGTGCGGGCGTTCGGCATCGGCCGGGGCGTGCTGCGCTACGTGGAGCGGCTCACCGGCCATGACGCGGCGTTCCGGGTGCTGGGCGCGCTGCGGGTCCGCACGTACCGCCGGCTCGAACGGCTCGCACCGGCCGGCCTGGTCGCTTTCCGCCGCGGTGACCTCGTCGCCAGGCTCGTCGACGACGTCGAATCCGTCCTCGACGTCATCGTCCGCGCGCTGCTGCCCATCACGGTCGCCGCCGTCACCGGCGCCGCCACCGTCGCGCTCGTCGGCGGGCTGTTGCCCGTCGCCGGAGCCGCCCTCGCCGTCGCGATGCTCGTCGTCGCCGTCGGGGTCCCGGCGGTGCAGGCGGCCGCGGTCCGGCGCGCCGACGCCCGGCTCGCGCCCCTGCGCGGCGCCCTCGCCGCCGGGGTCGTCGACCTCACGCAGGGGCTGCCCGACCTCATCGCGTACGGTGCCGTCAGCGACACGCTGACCACCCTGGACCGCACCGACCGGCAGCTGCTCACGGCGGCCCGCCGCTCCAGCGCCGCCGCCGGTGTCTCGGCCGCGGTCACCGCGCTGTGCACCGGACTCAGCGTCCTCGCCGGCCTCGCCGCCGGCGCCGTCGCCGTCCGGGCCGGCACGCTGCCCGGCGAACTGCTCGCCGTGGTCGTCCTGACACCGCTCGCCGTGTTCGAGACCATCGGCGCGATCCCCGCCGCCGCGCAGCGCCTCGCCGCCGCGCGGGCGGCGCTGGGCCGGCTCGCCGAGATCGCCGCCGCCACCGAACCGGCGCCCGACCCCGCCGTCCCCGTCGCGCTGCCGACCGGGCCGCTGACCGTCCGCCTCGAGCACGTGTCGGCCGGATGGGAGCCGGGCCGGCCCGTGCTGCACGACGTCACGCTCACCCTGCGCCCCGGCCGCCGGGTCGCGCTCGTCGGACCGAGCGGCGCGGGGAAGACCACCGTCGCCGCGCTGCTGGTCCGCTGGCTCGACCCGACCGCCGGCCGGGTGACCCTCAACGACGTCGACGTGCGCGACCTGCGCGGCGACGACCTGCGGAGCGTCGTCGGCTACCTGGGCGAGGACGCGTACCTGTTCGACAGCACCCTCGAGGCGAACCTCCGCATCGGCCGGCCCCACGCGACCACGGCCCAGCTGGAGACCGCGCTCGCCGCGGCCCGGCTGCTGGACTGGGTGCGGACGCTGCCCGCCGGTCTCGGCACACCCGTCGGCGAGCACGGTGTCGCCCTGTCCGGCGGCCAGCGGCGGCGGCTCGCCCTGGCCCGGGCGCTGCTGGCCGACTTCCCCGTCCTCGTCCTGGACGAGCCCACCGAACACCTCGACGACGACACCGCCGCCGAGCTGATCCGCGACCTGCTCGCCGCCGCCGGGGACCGCGCGGTCCTGCTCATCACCCACCGGGCCGACGTCCTCGCCGACGTCGACGAGGTCATCACCCTGACGCCGGGCGACCGCGCGGCGGCGACCGCCTCCGTGCGGGCAGGTTGAGGAGGCGGGTCGGAGCAACGTTCTCGGACGTCAGGAGAGCTGGTCGAGGGCCCTGCGGACCACGGTCACCGCGTCGTCGCGGTCCAGCCGGTCGAGTGCCGCCGCCAGGTCCCGGACCGTCAGTTCCAGGAGCTGGACCCGCGACTCCAGCCGGCGCACGCGAAGCAGGACGGCGTCCGACGGCGGGAACCCGCCCGCCACCGGCTCGTCAGGGGCGATCATGACTGGTACCCCCTCCACAACGGTCACATCTTGGTCTTGGGTAGCTCGATCGGGTGCTCGACCGCGTCCTGGGCGGCCAGGGCGGCCATCGCCGAGCGGTACGAGGCCCGGTCGAGGGTGCCGGCGGCCAGCCGGTGGACGGCGTCGCGCTCGGCCCGGCCGCGCCGCCGCTCGTCATGGCCGGCGAGCCACCTGGCGATCCGCGGGCGGTAGCGCTCGTTCGCCGCCGCACCGCCGCGAATGGCCAGGACGTGCATGGCGATCAGCGCGACGTAGACGGCCACGATGACCGTGGCCACCAGCATGACTGCCACCACCGGACTCACCTTCCGTCATGCGTCGGAGCGCTCTGCTTGCCACGGTATGCGTCCGGGGCGCCGCAGACGAGGGTCGAACGTCACGAACCTGGGTGCCGGTCGTGCCCGCGCCGCGGTCACCCGGGTGGATGATCGGCGGCGACTCAAGTCAGGGCAGCCCGAACGTCCGGCCGGCGGCGCGCAACTCGTCGCGGGCGGCCAAGTGCGCGGCCCGGTCGACGATCTGTTGGGCCTGCTCCACCGAGTCATGGCCCCAGATCCGGGCGGTGCCCTGTTCGGTGACGATGTAACTGTGCGGGAAGGACGTGACCGGGCCGGACACCAGGGGAACGACCGAGGACACGTCCGCTTTCGGGTGCCAGGACCGCAGCGCAATGACGGCGTGGCCGCCGGGGGGAGTGCCTGGCGCCGACGATGAAGTCGGTCTGCCCGCCGAAGCCGGAGTGCGTCCGGTTGCCGATCCGGGTCGCGTTGGCCTGGGCGAACAGGTCGACCTGCAGGGCGCTGTTGACGCTCATCAGGTTGGGGTTCGGCTGACCGGACGACAGGCGGCACCCGGCGTCACGCCGCCAGCAGCCAGGTGAGGCAGGCGAGGCCGGCTGCGACGCAGTAGATGGCGAACGGGGTCAGGGTGCCCTTCTCGAAGTAGCGGGTCAGGAAGCGCACGGACAGGTAGGCCGCCGCGCCCGAGGCGAGGCTGCCGACCAGGACCTGACCTCGGATGCCGTCGCCGAGCGGGCCGAACAGGTCCGGGAGCTTCAGCACGCCGGCGGCGAGGATGACCGGGGTGGCCAGCAGGAACGAGAACCTGGCGGCGTCCTCGTGGGACAGCCCTCTGAGCAGGCCGGCGCCGAGGGTGACGCCGGAGCGGCTGATGCCGGGCAGCAGGGCGAGCACCTGGGCGGCGCCGACGAGCGTCGTCCCGGTGAACGTCTCCGCAGCGATCCGCCGGTCCGAAGTGATGCCGCCGTCCTCATTGATGGGGTGGGCCTTGTCGGTCGCCGCCGATCGGCGGCGAAGGCGTTCGGCGCCGTAGAGCAGGATGCCGTTGACGGTCAGGAAGATCGCCGCCGGCACGGGCCGGCCGAGCACGGTGCGGAACGTGTGCTCCAGGAGCAGGCCGGTAACCCCGACCGGAATGGTCGCCAGAATGATCATCCAGGCCAGCCGCTCGTCCGGCGCCTGCACCCGCCGGTGCCGTACCGAGGTGGCGAAGCCGGTGACGATGCGCAGCCAGTCACGCCAGAAGTACGCGAGCAGCGCGAGGGCCGTGGCCACGTGCAGGCCCACGACGAAGGCCAGGTACGGCGACTCGGGCGAAGCCACGTTGAGGTCCTGGGCCCAGCGTCCGCCGAGCAGGGCCGGCAGCAGGATGCTGTGGCCCAGGCTCGACACCGGGAACAGCTCGGTCACGCCTTGCAGGAGGCCGATGACGATCGCCTCGGGATAGGTCAGGTGATGCACGTCGGGCATTCTGGCCGGGCGATGCTGAGAAATTCATGAACGCACGTCGCGGCGGGCCCGCGCCCGGCCGCGCAGCAGCTCGACGGCGATCGGCACCGTTCCCACAAAGCGCTCCAAGCGCAGGCCTACCTAACCTCCGTCAATCTCCTGCATCGTGTAGGAGATTGTCGAGCCAGCCGTTCACCTACATGTTGTAGGAGTATGGACTGCGGGCCGTCGGGCCGTAACCGCGGCGGCCGACACTCCGGACAGCCATCTCGCCCCCGGAGGAGCCCGCCATGCGCACCCAACTGTCCGTCGGCCTGACCGCGGCCGGAGCTGCCCTGATCATGGGCGTGGTCCTGGCCACCGGCGGCTCGTCGCCGGCCCTCGCCGACGGCAACCACGACGACCGCTCCCGCGGAGCGACCTTCGACGTCGGTCTCTTCGGCGACATGCCCTACGGCGACTACGGCCGGTCCCACATCGCCAACCTCGTCGCCGACATGAACGACGCCCGCCTCGCCTTCTCGGTCTTCGACGGCGACACCAAGAACGGCAGCGAACCCTGCTTCGCCGACCCGCACCCGACCGACCCGAACAACCCCACCCCGGACAAGGCGATCGCCGACGCGACCCACCCGGACGTGTACAAGTACACGAAGCACCTCTTCGGCCAGTTCCAGGCTCCGGTGGTCTACACACCCGGCGACAACGAGTGGACCGACTGCGACCGGCCGAGCACCCTCGGCGGCCTGATCTCCGACTCCAGCGACCGGCTGGCCTACCTGCGTTCGATCTTCTTCACCACGAACCTCAGCCAGGGCCGCCACCCGATGAGCGTGACCCGGCAGAGCGCCGCCTACCCGGAGAACGCCCGCTGGTCGCGCGGCCCGGTCACGTTCATCACCGTCAACATCCCCGGCAGCGACAACAACTTCGCCGACGGCGGCAAGAACGGCCCCGCCGCGGAGGGCCAGGCCGAGTACGCGGCCCGCAACGCGGCCAACCTGGAGTGGCTGCGCGCCGGTTTCGCCGCCGCGAAGGCCGCCCGCAGCAAGGGCGTCATGATCATCACGCAGGCCGACATGTGGGACCCGACCGCGGTACAGACCCACTACGCGGACACCAAGAAGGAGCTGTTCCTGCAGACCACCGCCTTCAACGGCCGGGTGGTCCTGGTCAACGGCGACAGTCACAGCTTCGAGATGGACAAGCCCCTCACCGACTACGCCACCACCAACGCCGCCGGCCTCGCGGGCCCGAACGTAGTCGAGAACTTCACCCGCGTGACCACGTTCGGCGAGGCCCAGAACCACTGGGTGAGCGCCACCGTCGACGCCCGCGACCCGAACGTCTTCGCCTTCGAGCAGCACCTGGTCGCGGCGAACCTTCCGGCCTACACCCCGCCCGCCTGACGGGTGACGACCCTCGACACGCCGGGTCCTGCGCAGGTGCCTTCAGCGGGCTGCTGACGCACGTCCGGGACCGGTTCGCCGCCGCCGGGCTCATCACCTCCTGAAGCCGTTGCCCACCGACCGCAGCAGCGCCCCGGCGGCGACGGACGTCAGGGCGACCGTCAGCATGGTGCTCAGGGCGATCCCGGTGACCGGCAGGCTCGCCGCAGCGGACGGGACGGTGACCGCGAGCGCGAGGGTGTGCGTGAGGCCGTTGCTGTCGACGCCGAGCGCGATCAGGTTGTGGGCGCCCGCGGCGAGGTCCGCCGGCACGGTCACCGGCTGTTCCACGTCCCCGGCGGCGTCGGCGACGGCGGTCGCGAGGACCTTCGGCGTCGAGTACACGGCGATGGTCACCGTCGAGTGGGGGGCGAACCCGTGCCCGACGACCACGATGCGCTGGCCGGGGGCGGCGGTGCTGATGTCGCCCTGGTCGGTGGTGAGCTCGGCGGCGGACGACGGCGGGGCGGCCGGTAGCGGCGGGGTCGTCGGGGTCACCGCGGCGGACACGCCCGCTGCGGAGTCGCGGCCGAACGTGCCCTTGGCGACGACGGACACGGTGTAGCTGGTGCCGGCGATCGCGCCGAGGACGCATCCGGTGCCGGTGGGGCCGGTCTCGCAGGTGGCCGGCCCGGGCGTGGCGGTGACGAGGTAGCCGCCGATGCCGGAGCCGGCGGCGGCAGCGGTCCAGCTGACCGTGATGGAGGCGGTGCCGCCCTGGACGGTGACGACCGGCGCGGCCGGTGCGACGCTCGGGGTCACGGTGGCGGGGCTGCTCGGCGAGGAGTCGAGGTCGCCGCTGGCCAGGACGGTGATCGTGTAGCCGGTGCCGTTGGCGAGCCCCACGATGGTGCAGGTGAGCGCGGGGGCGGCGGCCTGGCAGCGCAGGGTCGGGCCGCTCCCGGTGGTGGGGACGGCGGCCGCGTGGAACGTGACGGACTGCGCGGCCGAGGTCCAGGTGACGACCGCCTGCCCGTCGCCGGGCACGACCGAGGCGATCGTGGGCGCCGCCGGTGCGTCGGCGGCGGTCACCGGCGTGGCGTCGGTGGATTCGCTGCCGGTGCCGGCGGCGTTCGTTGCGGTGACGCGGACCCGGTAGGCGGCGCCCGCCTCGAGGCCGCCGAGGACGCACGGGCTGGCCGCCGGCGCCGCGCAGGGACCGGTGGTGACGCTCGTGTACGGGCCGCCGTTCTTGGACAGCGTGACGCGGAAGCCGGTCGCCGGGGCGGTGCTGCTGCTCGGGTATGTCCACGTGACCCGCAGCGAGCGCGCGCCGGCGAGGGTGAGCGCCGGGGTTCCCGGCGGGCCCGGCGTCGTGATCGCGGTGACCTCGCCGGACGGCACGGACTGGCTGCCTTCCAGGACGCCTGAGACCGCGGAGATCGTGAAGTGGTACGCCTGGCCCGGTGCCAGCCCGGTGACGGTGCACGGGCTCGAGGTGGGCGCGGCGGCGCAGGTACCCGCGGCGACGGCGGTGTACGGGCCGCCGGTGGAGCTGTACACCTTGAACCCGGTCGTGGCCTCGGACGGCCCGGACCAGGCGACGGTCACGGTGCCGGACCCGGTGACGGTCACGCTCGTCGGGGTCGGGGCGCCCGGCGCGGCGACCGCGACCACACCGGTCGACGGGTTCGACGCCGAGCCGGTGCCGGCGGCGTTGCTTGCGACGATCTGGAAGCGGTACGAGGTGCCGCCGGTCAACCCGGTCACGGTGCAGGGGCTGGTGACCGGGCCGGTGAAACACGTGCCTGCGGCGGCCGCGGCGAACGAGCCGGCGCCGGCGGAGACGAGGACCTGGTAGGTGCTGGCCGGGGCGCCCGCGGTGGACGGGTCGGTCCAGGTGACGGTCATCGTCCCGTCGCCGGTGGCGGCGCCGCTGACGGTGCCGGGCGGCGCCGGTGGCTCGATCGCGGTCGCGGAGACCGCCGGATTCGACGCCGCGCCCTCGGCGGCGCTGAGGACCGCGGCGACGGTGAAGTAGTACGCCTGGCCGGGGGTGCCGGTGAACGTGCAGGAGGTGCCCGTGGGGGCGGCGCAGGTGCCGGACGCGACGGCGGTGAACGGTCCGCCGGAGTTGGTGGCCTGGTAGACGACGTAGGAGTCGGCGCCGCCGCCGGGTGCGGTCCACTGCAGGCCGATGGCGCCGGTGCCCGCGGTGACCTGGGCGCTGACGCCGGACGGGGCGGGCGGGCCGAGGGTGGAGATCTCGATCGAGCCGGTGTTGTAGTTGTCGGCGTTGGTGTATGTGGGAGCGGCGTCCTGCCTGGTCGCGTCGACGTAGCTGGAGCCGCCGCCACCGGGACCGCCGACGGAACCGCCGGAGTTCGTCCCGCCGCCCCCGCCGCCGCCGTAGTAGCCGCCTCCGCCGCCGCTCCCGCCGACCGTTCCGGTGCCGCCGGCGCCACCGGTGCCCTGCGCACCGGCGGATCCGGCGCCCGCACCGCTCGCTGCTGTGCCGCCCGCGCCGCCGCCGACCTGGGTGCCCGGGCCGCCTTCACGGCCGAAGTTGCTGCCGACGCCGGAGGTGTTGTAGGCGGGCATGGCGGGCTTGCCGCCGCCGCCACCGTCGTAGTTGACGCCGCCGCCACCGCCGCCGGCCACGACCGTGCGGTCGCCGGCGGCGCAGCTGAGGGTCGCGGCGCAGGTGCCCTGCCGGATGTCGGACGCACCGCCGCCGTTGCCGCCGCCGGACGTTGCCGAGCCGCCGCCGTTCCAGCCGCCCGAGCCGCCGACCATCACCTGGATCGTGCCGCCCAGTGACGGCGGGGTGGTGATCACGACGGACACCACGCCGCCGGGTCCGCCGTTGCCGCCGGCGCCCTGCGCACCCTTGAGGACCACCTGCAGTTTCGTGGCACCGGCCGGGATCGTGTACGTCTGCGGCGCACCGGTGTAGGAGAACGAGGTGGGACCGCTGGCGGCCGCCGGGCTCGCCGCCGCGGTGATCAACACGCCGGTGCTCAGCGTGGTGGCGAGGACGGCGACGATGCCCGAGACGAATTTACGCATGGCGAAGAGACACTCCGTTACGTTAAGTGCTCAGAACGTAACGCATTGTGTCGTTCGCCGTTGGACTTCACGGATCTTGTTCCCCGGCCGGTGCCACCGCGGAGGTCCGGACATGGACATGGTTCACAGCATGGACCGGTCCGCTCGGCGCTGGGCGCGCGGCGGCACACGATGACGGGCGTCCGGTGAGCCGCCGGGCGACCGACATCAAGGAGGTTCCATGCGCAAAGCGTTCGTCGCCGCAGCCGTCGCGGCACTCGGGGTCGCGTTGCTGCCCGCGACCGCGGCACACGCCTCTCAGCAGCTCACCTACTTCGAGACCGCCGCCAACGTCGTCTTCGTGCCGGCGTGCACGCCGACGCCGGTCGACCCGACCTGCGACCCGCGCGGTGCGGGCAGCTGGTTCAGCTCGACCGGGCCGCTGAGCCTGACTCAGGGCGGCGCCGCGGTGGGTTCGGTGAGCACGTTCTGCCTCACCACCCGCAAGGTCGGCGCCGACTACTACGGCACCTGCACCGACGTCCTGTACACCCCGGCCGGTGTCTTCGAGGCGACCGGCGAGATCAACGAGAGCGCGCTGGAACGGTTCGTGCCGCAGCAGCTGCCGCTCACCAAGAACCACACCGGCACGCTCACGGTGCAGCAGGTCGTGTACCCCGACGTGTTCGTGCTGACGGTCAACGCGAACTGAGGCGGGACTTCGCGCTCCGTAGGCCGGGCAGCGCCGCCCGGCCTACGGGTGCCGGTAGGCGAGGAGAACCCGGTCGACGACCCGGGCGGCGAACGCCGGGTCGACCGTGCCCTGCGAGACGGTGCGCCGGTGGAAGATCGGCCCGGCGATCAGGTCGAGCACCTCGGCCGGGTCGGTGCCGGCCGGCAGCTCGCCGCGCCGGATGCCCCTGGTGATCACGTCGAGGATGACGGCGTGGCGCAGCTCGGCCTCGCGCCGGTGCAGCGCGGCGTAGGACGGCTCGCGTTCCGCCGCGTCCATCAGGGCGAGCATCAGCCCCGCGGCCGGCCCGGTGGACAGGGCTCGGGCCAGGCCGGTGGTGAGCTCGACGAGGTCGTCGCGCAACGTGCCGGTGTCGGGGTCGGCGGGTGGCCGCAGGACGGCGGCGAAGGCGTCGAGCACGAGCTCGGCCTGGCCCGGCCACTGGCGGTAGATCGTGGTCCGGGCGACGCCGGACCGTTCCGAGACGGCTTCGATGGTGGTGGCGGCGATGCCGCGTTCGGTGAGCAGTTCCAGCGCCGTCGCGATGACGGCGGCGCGGCTGCGCTGCACGCGGGGGTCGGTGCTTCTCGGGATGAACGGGTCCTGGCGTGCCACCCGTTCACCGTATCGGCGGCTGAGCACCCGGCGAGCGGGAATCCAGGTCGAGATAGAGCACGGACAATCCGTCGCGGGTCGCCGCGGTTGCCAGCTCGTCCAGGGTGGGGGTGCGGGGGACGTTGATGCGGATGCCCATCCTGCGGCCCGCCTTCTCGTGCCCGACGGCCTCGATGAGGTCCCGGTAGAGCTGGGCGACGGTCTGCGGGTCCTCGATCAGCTCGGCGCCGGCCTTGCGCCGCTCGCCGAGCAGGGTGACCGCGACGTCGGAGCGGCCGCGGAGGTTGACCCGCCAGCCGGAGTTGGTCAGCACCAGCAGCCGGCCGTCCTCCAGGGTCCGGTAAGCGACCGGAAACACCAGGCTCCGTCCGGTTTTGCGGCCGGTGACGTGCAGCAGCATGAGGTGGCGGCCGACGCCCCGGGCCCGGCGCGGTGAGGACAGCAGGCCGCGCATGACGCGGTTGACCAGTCGGTACGGGGTCTTCGGTGGCTGGACGCGTTCGACCGCAGGTCGCTGCTGGATGCTCACCCCGCCAGCGTAACGCTACGCGAGTGTAGCGAAAACTGGCAGGCCCGCCAATCCTGTGCGCCATCGAATATGCGGTGAAAGACGTCAATTCCGGCGAACTTATTTCCGGATCTCTAAAACTTTTGTTCAACAGATCCAAAACTATGGACTCGGTCATCGAAAGTGCCCTATCGTCCGAGTCCATCACGCGATGCCTCAAGGGTGTTCGTCGTCGGCGTCGACGACCCCGGGCTCGGATGATCGGCTGCCGCCCAACCCGCCAGACCCCGCCAGACCCGGTCGGCCGCCGAACCCACCCACCCCTTTCAGGAGGAATCATGGGCACCCGACTGCTGCGCCGACTTCGCAGTCCTGTCCTCGGATCGTTCGCGCTCGTCCTCACCGCCGGCCTCTGGGTCGCGCCCGCCGCCGCGGCCCCCGCCCAGGAGCCGGGCGTCACACTGCGGGTCTTCGACGTGCAGACACCCCTCAACGAGCTGTGCACCCTCAAGGCCGCGCAGACCCCGAACGTCGACAAGCTGATGCCCACCATCGACTGGACCTCGGTCAGCGACTTCGGCCAGGACAACTTCTTCGTCGCCCAGGTCCTCGGCAACGTCAACATCAGCGCCGCCGGCAGCTACACCTTCCGGCTCACCAGCGACGACGGGTCCCGGCTGCTGATCGACAACTCCACCGTCATCAACCACGACGGGTTGCACGGGCCGCTGCCCAAGGAGGGCACCGTCAGCCTGACCACCGGGCTGCACGCGCTGCGGATCGACCACTTCGAACGCGACGGCGGTCAGCAGATCACCCTGGAATGGAAGACCCCGGGCTCGTCCTCGTTCGTGCTGGTGCCCAACTCGGCGCTGAGCACCGACGCCGGGGTGGTGCGGGTGACCGCGCCGGGCCGCAAGGAGTGCGAGGGCGGCGCCGACTCGCCCGGCGACGGGCTGCCGCTCACCTCGGTCCACCCCAGCTACACGCTGACCGACCTGCGCCCGTCCGGCTTCGAGCCGCAGGTGACCGGCTTCGACTGGTTCCCCGACGGCCGCCTGGCCGTGGCCACCTGGGGCGGCTCCCTGAACACCGCGGGCGAGGTGTGGATCCTGGGCAACGTCACCGGCGCCACCAGCGCCGCCCAGGTGACCCGGACCCGGGTCGCCAGCGGCCTGCAGGAGCCGATGGGCGTGAAGATCGTCGACGGGAAGATCTACGTCTCGGAGAAGTCCAGGCTCACCGAGCTCAACGACACCAACGGCGACGGCGTCACCGACCAGTACCGCACCGTCGCCACCTGGCCGTTCGGCGGCAACTTCCACGAGTTCGCGTTCGGCCTGCTGTACCAGGACGGGTTCTTCTACCTGAACCTGTCGGTGTCCATCAACTACGGCGGCGCCACCACCGACCCGCAGCCGGCCCCGAACCGCGGCACCACCATCAAGATCGACCGCAACACCGGCGCGGTCACCTACGTCGCCGGCGGGCTGCGCACACCGCACGGCATCGGCTGGGGCCCGGAGAACAGCCTGCTCGTCACCGACAACCAGGGCGGCTGGCTGCCGTCGTCGAAACTGCTGCACATCAAGCAGGGCCGGTTCTTCAACCACTACATGAACCCGGCCGGCCCGTTCGACGGCACCGCGGTCACCCAGCCGGTGATCTGGTTGCCGCAGAACGAGATCGGCAACTCGCCCAGCACGCCGGTCCTGCTGACGCAGGGGACGTTCGCCGGGCAGCTGGCCATCGGTGACGTCACCTACGGCGGCCTGCAGCGGGCGTACCTGGAGAAGGTCAACGGCGAATACCAGGGCGCGCTGTTCCGCATGACGCAGGGCCTGGAGGCCGGGGTCTCCGAGGTCAGCCTGGGCCCGGACGGCGCCCTGTACACCGGCGGCCTGCACGGCGGCGGCAACTGGGGCCAGGACGGCAAGCTCAGCTACGGCCTGCAGAAGCTCACCCCCAACGGCACCAACACCTTCGACATCCTGGCGATGCGGGCGCAGTCCGGCGGGTTCGAGATCGAGTACACCAAGCCGGTGTCCGCGGAGACGGCGGCAGCCCTGGCCGGCAAGTACCGGGTCAAGCAGTGGCGATACGTGCCGACCGCGGCCTACGGCGGCCCGAAGGTCGACGAGGAGACCCTGACCGTCACCTCGGCGACGCTGTCGGCCGACGGCAAGAAGGTCACCCTCGCCATCGACGGGCTCAAGGCCGGCCGGGTCGTCTACGTCCGCTCGCCCCGGCCGTTCAGCTCCACCGACGGTCAGGCGCTGTGGAGCACCGAGGCCTGGTACACGCTCAACGCCATCCCCGGCGGCACCCAGCCGGCCGGCAACCTCGCCCTGAACAAGCCGGCCACCGCCGACAGCTCCTGCGCCGCGTCCGAGGGCCCGGCCCAGGCGGTCAACGGCAGCGTCTCCGGCGGCAACGGTGACAAGTGGTGCTCCCTCGGTGCCGGCAAGTACCTGCAGGTCGACCTCGGCGCGAGCTACAACGTCAACCGGTTCGTCGTGCAGCACGCCGGCGCCGGCGGCGAGAACACCGCCTGGAACACCCGCGACTTCACCATCCAGACCAGCACCGACGGCACCAACTGGACGACCAGGACGACGGTGACGGCCAACACGGCCAGCACCACCACCCACGACATCACCGCAGTCGGGGCCCGCTACGTCCGGTTGAACGTCAGCACCCCGGCCAGCGACGGCAACCTCGCCGCCCGCATCTACGAGCTGGAGGTGTACGGCGCCGCCAGCACCGGAGGGGCCGGCACCATCACCGGCATCGGCGGCAAGTGCATCGATGTGAACAACTCCGGCACCGCCGACGGCACCAAGATCCAGCTGTGGACCTGCAACGGCACCGGCGCGCAACAGTGGACCCGCACCGGCGACACGTTCAGCGCCCTGGGCAAGTGCCTGGACGTGGACAACGGCGGCACCACCAACGGCACGCTCGTGCAGCTGTGGACGTGCAACGGCTCCGCCGCCCAGGTCTGGCAGCCACAGGCCAACGGCTCCATCCTCAACCCGCAGTCGGGCAAGGTCCTCGACGCCGCCGGCGTCAGCTCCGCCGACGGCACCCAGATCCACATCTGGGAGTTCGCCAACGGCGACAACCAGAAGTGGGTGTTCAACGGCGGCGCGGGCAGCACCCGGACCCAGCTGTTCGACGGCACCAACCTCAACAACTGGCAGCTGTCCGACGGCAGCGCCGCGACCTGGCCGGTCTCCGGCGGCTCGGCCGAGGTCCTCGGCGGCGACATCCGCTCCAAGCAGTCCTTCGGCGACTTCAAACTCCACATCGAGTTCTGGCTGCCGAACCTGCCCGGCGACGTCACCGGACAGCAGCGCGCCAACAGCGGCATCTACCTGCAGGACCGCTACGAGCTGCAGGTGCTGGACACCTACGGCAAGGCCACCCTCGCCAACAACGACTGCGCCGGCTTCTACCTCAAGCACGCGGCCACCAGCAACGCCGGCACCGCACCGGAGACCTGGCAGACCTACGAGATCACCTTCACCGCAGCCAGGTACAACGGCACCACCAAGACGGCCAACGCCCGCGCCACCGTCGTGTGGAACGGCGTGACCGTGCACAACAACGTCGAGCTCGACGGACCCACCGGAGCCGGGGCCGCCGAGGGCCCGACCGGCGGGCCGATCCGCCTGCAGGACCACGGCGACCCGGGCGCCAACGTCCGCTACCGCAACATCTGGATCGAACCCGCGTAACCCGGCACCGCACGCCACCCCTGCGTCCCCGCCGGAGGAGCGCAGGGGTGGCCGCGGAGATCCACTCAAGAGCGGCGCCCCACGACCGAATTGAACGCAGTGAGGAGGTGGGCCGCCGGGTACGTCGCCGTGAGCGTGGTGCTCATGGCCCTGATCGTCGCGGGCCCACCGGCGGCGGTGGTCGTCGCCGGGGTCCTGACCGGCCTGGTCGGCGTCGCCGCGATCGTCATCGGCGTCCGGGTGCACCGGCCGCGGCGGCCGGCGATCTGGCTGATCCTGGCCGGAGCCGTCGGGTGCACGTCGTTTCCGAAGATGCTGACCAGTGGCGCGGCCTTGCACGGCCCGACGATCCTGGTGTCGGTGCTGGGCAACCTCGGCTTCCTCGTCGCACCGCTGCTCCTGGCGCGGGTGCGCGGCGGCAAGGACCGCGAGGAGGCGTTCGACGGCTGGATCCTGGCCCTGTCCTTCGCGGTCGCCCTGCGGCAGTTCCTCCTCGCCGGGCAGCCGGACCAGGCGGTCGTGCCGCAACAGGTGGTGCTGGTGCTCACCGTGAGCGCCAGTGTGACCCTCGCGGCGTGCCTGCGCCTGGTCTTTCTCGCGCGACGGTCACCGAGCGCCTGGCTGCTGCTGCTCGGCTCCGTCGCCGGGCAGCTCATCGGCATCTCCCTCGCCATGACCAACAGTGGCATCATCGGTTCCGTCGTCGGCGCCGACGTCCTCGCCGGGCTCAGCCGCCTGCTGCTGGGCGCGGCCGCGCTCGCTCCGGGCATGGTCCGCATGACCGTGCCCGGCGACCGTCGCGGCGACCTGCCCTACGCCAGGGTCGTGCTGCTCGGCATCGCCCTGTCGCTGGCCATCGTCGGGGTGTTCATCCAGGCCGGCGGCGACCAGCTGACCTCCTTCGGCGGCCTTGGCGTGCTCAGCGTCGTCGTGCTGCTCATCGTCAGGGTGATCCAGCTGATCAACGGCCGGGAACGGGCCCGGCGCCTGCACGCCCTCGTGGCGCAGCTCGGCACGAGGGCACTGGCCGAGGACGACGAGCACCGGCTGCTGCAGTACATCGTCGAGCAGGTCAGGGTGGCAATGTCCGCCGAGGCCGTCGTGCTGCTCACCGACGACGAGCACGGGACACCGCACCTCGCGACCGCTGACGGGTCCCCGGCCGGCTCCAGTGCGACGCTGACCGTGGCGCTGGCCGAGGGCGGCCGGCTGCAGATCCAGCGTTCCGGCCGACGGCGGCGCTTCTCCGTCGACGAACGCTTCAGCGCCGAGGCCGTCGGCGTCACCATCTCCAGCGCCCTGCGCCGCTACCGCTCCGAGGCGCAGGCCCGGTACGCCGCGATGCACGACCCCCTCACCGGCCTGCCGAACCGGGCCCAGTTCCTGGCCCGCCTGGACGCCGCGCTCGCCGGCGCCGGCGGCGGCTCGGTGGCCCTGCTGTTCGTCGACCTCAACCGGTTCAAGGACATCAACGACACCCTCGGCCACCGCGCCGGGGACGACCTGCTGGTCACGGCCGCGGAGCGGATGCGCGCGGAGGTGCCGGACGGCGGTTTCGTCGCCCGGCTGGCCGGCGACGAGTTCGTGGTGCTGGTGCAGGACCCGGCCGCCGCCGCACCCGCGGAGCAGGTCGCCCGGCGCCTCCGGGCGGTGCTGGACGAGCCGTTCGTGCTGACGGCCGGGGTGGCGCAGATCGGTGGCAGCGTCGGCGTGGCCGTCCACCGCGCGGGGGAGTCGACCGAGCAGCTGCTGCACCGCGCGGACCTCGCCATGTATCAACGCAAACGCGAGGCGTCGCGACGGTAGGGGCGGTATCGAAGTGGGGGTCGGAGCGAGGCCCGCCGCAGCCCGGCCATCCTAGGGTCACAGGTAGGGCTGGCTGGCGGCCTCGATCGCGGCGAGGCGCTGCCCGGCGGCCGGCCCGAGCCGGTCGATGAGCCCGGCGACGAGCGCTTCGAGCAGGGCGAGCGACGGCACGAAGCTGTCATACAGCGACGGCGAGTCGACCCGGCTGGGCAGCACCACGTCGGCGAGGCCGGAGATGGGCGACAGCCACCGGTCGGTGCACAGGATGATCCGCGCGCCCTGCTGGGTGACGGTGCGGGCGAGCTCCAGCGTGGGCTGCTCGTAGCGGCGGAAGTCGAACAGCACGAACAGGTCCCGGCGCCCGACGTCGACGAGGGCGTCGACCCGCTGCACCGGGCCGGTGGGGAGCATCCGGCTGTTGCCGCGGATCTGCATGAGGTGCAGGACGAGGTACTCGGCGAGCAGCGAGGAGAACCGGCCGCCGTGCGCGGTGACCCGCAGCTGCTGGTCGGCGATGAGCCGCACGGCATGGTCGAGCTCGGCGTCGGGGAGTTCGGCGAGCGTCTCGGCGACGGCAGTCGGCAGCACGGCCGCGGCGCGGGCGAGCGGGCCGTCGGCCGGTTCGTCGGCGCTGTACGCCGACAGCGGCGAGGTCTCGCGTTCGGCGAGCTCGTCACGCAGGGCGCGTTGGAAGTCGGGGTAGCTGCCGAACCCGAGGCGGGTCAGGAACCGCAGGACGGTCGGGGCGCTGACCTTGGCCCGTTCGGCGAGGGTGGCGACCGTTTCGAGGCCGGCGGTCGGGTAGGCGGCGAGCAGCACACGGCCGACCCGGCGCTCGGCTGGGCTGCACTCGCCCAGCCGAGCCCGGATGATGCCCGCGACACCGACGGTCTGCGTCATGGGACCAGCGTAGACAACACTCAGATCGTGATCGTGCACGTGTAGTCGGCGGTGCCGCTGCCGCTGTAGGCCTCGACATCGAGGTACAGCGTCGCGGAGCCGCTGCCGGTGTTGGTGTAGGTGACGGATTCGTCGGTGCCGGCGCCGTCGTTGACGGAGCGGGTCAGCGTGCTGCCGCCGCTGTTGAGCAGGTAGATGTCGGCGTCGTAGGCGCTGGGCACGGCGCAGGCCGCGGTGAGCGTGCGCCCGGCGGCGAGGGTGAGCTTGAAGTAGTCGCGGTCGCCGCTGGTGGCGAGGTCGCCGGTGACGGTCACCGGGACGGTGACGGTGTTGGCGGCGCTGCGGCTGTTGTTCGGTTCCGTCTCGGTGACCTGGGACGGGTTGCCGCCTCCGCCGCCACCGCCGCCGCTGCAGTCGGTGACCGGGGTGCCGGAGTACAGGCTGCCGCTCGGGGTGCCGTTGGTGACGCTCTTGAGGTAGTAGCCGCAGGTGGGGCGGGTCTTGAAGTCGAACGTGCCGCCGGGGGTGACCCGCCAGATCTTGTAGTCGGAGTAGGTGAGGGACTGCCCGGCGGTGGCCCGCTCGGGGGTGTGGTCGCCGAGCACGATGTAGGCGTCCTGCCCGGCGAGGGTGGCCAGGCCGTTGCGGTCGATGACGAACGAGCCGCCCTCCTCGATGCCGACGCCCCACGCCTTCCCGGCGGTGGTGCGCCCATCGGCGATGGCGCGGGCGACGAAGGCCATGGTGCGGCCCATCCGGTCGCGGGTGACGAAGTGCGAGTCGTTGATGGTGTTGAGGTAGTTCGGCCAGCCGAACATGCCGGTGGTGAAGGTCATGGCGGCGCTGTACGGGTCGGCGAGCGCGGTCGCCGACGTGGCGCTGCCACCGCACGCGTCGTACACGATGTCGCTGTTGATGTGCAGGCCGGCGCTGCCGCCACCGCTGCCGCCGCCCTTGGCGACCACCGACTCGACGGAGGCCTCCAGCGCGGTGCCCTTCCAGGCCGCGTAGCGGCACTGGTCGCCGCCGGCGAAGTAGACGAACTCGGCGTTGCGGATGTCGGTGTTGACCTGGCTGTTGTTGCCGTCGGACGCGGCGGTGAGGGTGAGGGTGGTGCAGGAGTTGACGCCGGTCAGGCCGATGATGGCATCGCATTCCGGGGTGGTGGAACCAGATCCGGCGATGACGACGACGTCGAGGGTGCCGGTGCCGCCGCGGATCGCGTTCAGCGCGGTGGTCATCGTGGCCGGCACGACCGCGCCGGAGCCGTTCATCACGAACGACGGGCCGCTCCAGGTGCCGCGGGTGACGTCGCTGGTGCTGCCCTGCCGGACTCGGGTGACCGATGCGTGTGCGGCGGTGGCGCCGAGGGGGACGAGGGCCGTGGTGGTCAGCAGTGCGGCTGTGCAGAGCCGGGCTAGATGCATGACGCCTCCGGGAGGGTCGAGCGGTGGGGTGAAACGTACGTTACATAAGTTCTTCGATTTGTTAAAGATGTGCTTGCTGTTACATCGGCGGTGATCGTAGGGTAGTGGCGCACGGTCCGCCCTCTCACGGTTCGTCGGAGGAGCAACCATGCCCAGAAAACGCTTGCCGGCCGCGTTGGCCGGCGTCTGCATCGCTCTCGCGCTCTCGGTGCTGCCGGCGTCAGCGGCGTCCGCCCACCATCCGCAGGATGATGGCGGCAGCCTGGTGCTCGTCGGCGGCGGCCTGTCCGACGACAACGCGGCGGTCTACGGCGACATCGTCCGCCTCGCCGGCGGGCCGGGGCGCGCCCGGATCGGGATCGTCACCGCGGCGTCCTCGACGCCGGCCGAGGACCCCGACGCCGGTACACCCGACTGCAACAACAGCGTCTGCAACGGTGACTACTACGCGGCGCTGTTCGAGCGGTACGGCGCCCACGCCGAGTGGATCCCGATCGACCTCGACCACGTGTCCGCGGCCGACGACCCGTCGGTCGTGGCGCAGGTGCGGGGGCTGACCGGGTTCTTCTTCGGCGGCGGCGACCAGTATCGGTACGTGACCACCATGCGGCGGGCCGGCGGCACCGACTCCGCCGTGCTCGCGGCCATCAGAAGCCGGCTGCACGCCGGTGCGGTGGTCGCCGGCACCAGCGCCGGCGCGCAGATCCAGGCCGGCGCAGACATGCTCACCGGCGGCGAATCGTACGAAGGACTCCGCGACGGCAGCGCCGCGGGCTACTTCGACGACGCCAGCGTGCTGGGCTACCTGCCGGAGGGCGGCTTCGGCTTCTTCCGGGCCGGTCTGCTCGACACGCACTTCTCCACCCGTGGACGGCAGGGCCGCTCCATCCGGCTCGCCGCGGACACCCACCACAACCGGGTGTTCGGCCTCGACCAGGACACCGCACTCGAGGTGACCGGCGTGGGCACGCGGCGGGAGGCGATGCGGGTCATCGGCACGAGCGGTGTGCACGTGCTCGACCTGCGGGCCGCGAAGGTGGACCGGCGCACCGCTGGATGGGCGATCCGCGACGTGCGGTGGACCCGGCTGACCGCCGGCGACACCTACGACGCCGGCCGCTGGCGGCCGGCCAGCACCAGACCGCGGTCCCACGGGACCGGGGGATGCCAGGTGGGCCCGTCCGAGGACGTGTTCGGCGAGGATGTGCTGCCGACGCTCGCCCTCGGGCTGGTCGCCGGGTGCCGGCGCACCTCGGGCCGCACCTACGAGACGGGGCCGGCCTTCACGGTCGAGTTGACCAGGGGCCCCGGCTTCGCCGGATTCGGCACCGGTGACGCGGTCACGTTCACCGGCGTCTCGATCCGGATCAGCTGAAACAGCGAAGGGGCCCCGGTTTCCCGGGGCCCCTTCTCCAGGCCGTGCCGCTACATCTCGTCGTGCGCCGCGGCGTCCACCAGGCCCGCGAGCAGCGCCACCCGCTCCGGCACCGACCCCAGGTCGAGCCACTCGTCGCTGCTGTGGTCGTTGCCACCGACCGGGCCGAGCCCGTCCAGCACCGCGACCCCGGCCGCGGCGAACAGGTTCGCGTCCGCGCAACCGCCCGTGGCGGCGTCGCGGACCTCGACACCGATCGCGGCCCCGACCTTGCCGGCCAGGTCCACCAGCCGCTGCGTCGCGGCGGAACGCTCCCACGGCGGCGTCGGCGCGTGCACCGCCAGCTCCACCGTCACACCGTCCACGAACGACCGGCGACTCAGCGCCTCGACGGCGGCGAGCGCCTCGTCGAACGCGCCGACCCGATCGGCGCGCAGGTCCACGACGAGCCGGGCCTGGTCGGCCACCACGTTGGCCCGCTGTCCCGCCTGCAGCACACCGACGTTCACCGTCACCGACGGCCACCGCCCGTTGAGCTCCTGCAGCGCGATCGTCAGCCGGGCCGCGGCCAGGGCGGCGTTGGCGCCACGCTCCGGCTCGATCCCGGCGTGCGCGGCCCGACCGCGCAGCACCAGCTCGACATCGGCGACGCCCTTGCGGGCCGAGACCAGATCGCCGTTCTCCCGGGCACATTCCAGGCACAGCGCCACGTCCGCGTCGGCCGCGAGCCGGCCCAGCAGCGCCCGGCTGCCGATCGAGCCGATCTCCTCGTCCGGCGTCGCCACCAGGATCAGCTCACCGAACCCGGTCCGGCCGAGGTCCAGCAGCGTCTCCACCGCGCACAGCCCGGCCAGGACGCCGCCCTTGTCGTCGCAGACGCCCGGCCCGGTCGCCCGGGTGCCGTCGATCCGGAACGGCCGGGCCGCCGCCGTGCCCGCCGCGAAGACGGTGTCCAGGTGCCCCGCGAGCAGGATCCGGCGGGTACCGGCACCCCGGACCCGGGCGACGACCGCATCGCCGAGCGGGGTCACTGCGGCGTCGTGCACCGGCACGAGGTGCGTCGACAGGCCCGCGTCGGTGCACCAGGCCGCCACCTGCGTCGCCACCTCGCGCAGACCCGCCAGGTCACGGGAGCCCGAGTCGATGTTCACGAGCCGGCCGAGACGCTCCACATAGGACGGGTAGCGCGCCTCGGCGGCGTCGCGGATGCTCACAGCACCTTCGACAGGAACGCGCGGGTGCGTTCGTGCCGGGGGTTGACGAGGACTTCGTCCGGGCTGCCGGACTCCACGACGCGGCCGCCGTCGAGGAACGCGACCGTGTCGGCGACCTCCCGGGCGAAGCCCATCTCGTGGGTGACCACCAGCATCGTCATGCCGTCGGCGGCGAGACCGCGCATGACCTCCAGGACGTCACCGACGAGCTCCGGGTCCAGCGCGGACGTCGGCTCGTCGAACAGCATGAGCTTCGGGCGCATCGCCAGGGCACGGGCGATCGCCACCCGCTGCTGCTGCCCGCCGGACAGCTGCGCCGGAAACGCGGCGGCCTTGTCGGCCAGCCCGACCCGCTCCAGCAGGGCCAGGGCCCGCTCGCGGACCTCGCCGGCCGGCTCACGCAGCACCCGCAACGGCGCCTCGGTGATGTTCTGCAGCGCGGTCAGGTGCGGGAACAGGTTGAACCGCTGGAAGACCATGCCGATCTCGCGCCGCCGGGCCGCCACCTCACGGGGGCGCAGCTCGAAGAGCCGGTCGCCGCGCTGCACGTAACCGACCAGGGCGCCGTCGACCCGCAGGCTGCCACCGTCGACCGTCTCCAGGTGGTTGACGCAGCGCAGGAACGTGGACTTGCCGGAGCCGGACGGGCCGAGCAGGCAGCACACCTCACCCGGCGCGATGCGCAGGTCCACGCCGCACAGCACCTCGTGACCGCCGTACCGCTTCCGGACACCTTCGGCCGAGACCATCGGCACGCTCACGGCACCACCCTTCGGCACGTTCACCGCACCACCCTTCGGCTCGCTCACCGCACCACCCTTCGGCTCGCTCATCGCAGACCACCTCTCGGTGCGGCGAAGCCACGGCCGAACCGCCGCTCCACGAAGAACTGGGCCACCGACAGCACGCTGACCAGCGCCAGATACCACAGCGCCGCCACCACCAGCAGCGGGATCACCTTGTAGTTGTTGCCGTACACGCCCTGCACGACCGTCATGAGGTCGTGCCCGGCGATCACCGACACCAACGCGGTGGACTTGAGCATGGTGATGGTCTCGTTGCCCATCGGCGGGATGATGACCCGCATCGCCTGCGGCAGCACGATGCGGCGCATCGTCAACGCCGGGCTCATCCCGAGCGCGTGCGCCGCCTCGGTCTGCCCCCGGTCCACCGAGAGGATGCCGCCACGCACGATCTCCGCCGCGTACGCCATCTCGTTGAGCGACAACGCCAGGATCGCGGCCGTCGTGCCGGACACCACGACGCTCGTCGGCTGGTCGAACAGCGTCCCCACGAACGGCACCGACAGGGTGATCCGGGGGAACAACGCGCCGAGGAACCCCCAGAAGATGATCTGCACGAGCAGCGGCGTGCCGCGGAAGAACCAGATGAACGCCCAGGCGCCGCCGCGCAGCACCGGGTTCGCCGACAGCCGCAGCACGGCCAGCACGACCGCGCCGGCGGTGCCGAGCACCATCGCGACCGCGGTCAGCAGCAGCGTCACGCCGACGCCGTGCAGCACGTAGTCCTTGAACAGGTATTGGCCGATCGTCGCCGGCTCGAGGTTGGGGCTGTCCAGCAGGGCCCTGAAGAACAGCACGGCGATGACGACCAGCACGGCGGCGCCGGCCCATCGGCCGTAGTGACGCACCGGTACGGCACGCACACTGGTGGGATCCATGGCGGTGTTCCTTCGTCACTGAAGATGGCGCGATCGCCGGGTGCCGGCAGCGGTCCGCCCTCTCAAGCAGACGGTGCGGCACCCAGCGATCGCGGGTCTCGGGCCGGTCGCGCCGGCGGTCAGACGGCGATCAAGCAGCGATCAACCAGCGATCAATCAATGGCCTTGTCGACGGTGATCTGCTTGAGCCCGATCGGCTGCTGCTTCCAGTGCTCCAGGATCTTTCCGTAGGTGCCGTCGTCGACGAGCGACTGCAGCGCCACCTGGTACGCCTCGGCGAGGTCCTTGCGCGACTTGAGGAACCCGAAACCGTTGGGGGAGGCGAGCCAGCCGTTCGGCGCGGCCGCGTCCTCGATCAGCTCCGCCTTGCCGGTCAGCGACGCCGCGGTCTCCACGAGGTTGACCTTGGTGGCGGCGACCGCGTCGACGTTGCCGGCCAGCAGCGCCTGCACCGCCTGCGGGTTCTCCGGGTACTCCTGCACCGCGATCGCGCTGCCGCCGCAGCTGTCCTTGCTGTAGGCCGCCAGGTGCTTCGCCTGGTTGCTGGCCTTCTGCACCGCGACCTTCTTGCCGCACAGCTCCGCGACGGTCTTCACGCCACCGGGGTTGCCGGCCTTGACCAGGAACCCGGTGCCCGACGCCGAGTAGTCGACGAACGTGGCGACCTGCTGGCGCTCCTTCTTGTCGGTGATGCCGCCGGCGATCGCGTCGTACTTCGCCGCCTGCAGGCCCGGCACGAGACCGTCGAACGGCTGCTGGGAGAACTTCGCGGTGATGCCGAGCCGCGCCGAGGCCGCCGTGAACAGGTCGTAGTCCAGGCCCTTGAACGCGTCGGTCTTGCCCTCGGCGATGAAGTCGATGAACGGCTGGTAGGGGGCGTTGGTAGCGACCGTCAGGCTGCCCTTGTCGCGGATGTCCTTGGGCAGCTTCGCGGCGACCTTGGCGTCGGTGCTCACGGTGCCGGCGCCCTCGACGGTCACGCTGACCGTCTTCGGCGTCGCCGAGGCGTCGCTGCCGCTGCCGGATGCACCGTCGGATGCGCCGCAGCCGGCGGCCAGGGCCAGGACCGCCATCACCGCCGGAATTGCCAAAAGCCTGATGCGCATGTGCTCGTCCTCCCGAAGAGTGGTCTCCGAGAATGTAACGCCTGTTACAGAAGTTGTGAAGTTACAGTTTAGTGTACCGACCCGGGTCGCGGGGGCCACAACGTCTGAAACGCGCCTGCGGAGCCCTCGTTGGAGGGCTCCGCAGGCGCCGGGCTTACGGGCAGGGGTTCTTCGGCCGCTTCCCGACGGTCAGGTTCACCCCTGAACCGGGCGACACGACGGTGCCCGGCGCCGGGGACTGCGCCATGACCAGGTTGATCAGCTCGCAGCTGTTGTCGACGGCCAACCCGACGCCGCCGACGTGCAGGCCGAGCGCCGCGAGGTCATCCTTCGCCTCCGTCACCGACTCGCCACGCAGGTCCGGCACCTTCACCGTGGCCGGGGCACCCTCGCACCAGATGCTCCACCAGCGGTTGCCGTCCTGCTTGGCACCAGGGAACGAGGTCGTGCCGTACAGCGCGTGCGGTGTGCCGGGCGAGCCGGTCGGGGAAAGGCAGGACCCCCAGCCGGGCACGATCGATGGGACCGTCTGGGCCAGCCAGGCCAGCTGTGCGTTGGCCAGCTCGGCGAACCCGGCCGCGTCGTCGCACTCGGTGCCGAAGAACGACACGTGGGCGAAGCTCGCGACGCCGACCTGCACCGGGTGGCCCCGGTCGACGACGAGCGGACCGCCGCTGTCGCCGTTGCAGACCGTGTGCGCGCTGGTGCCGGCACCGATCATCAGCGGCTCGTTCCAGTGATCGAAGCCCCACCACGGGTCGAACAGGTCGCTCATGTCGCTGTCGCTGCGCAGCGTCGTCTGGGCAAGCAGCAGCTGCGCGTTCGGCGCCCCGTCGGTGGACGTGACGCCTTTGCCCATGATCGTGGCCGGCGTGTTCGCGAAGTACGCGCCGGCGTCCCAGGGCGCACCGGCCTGGATCGGCGTGACCGTGCCGGTGGCACCCGGCGCCAGGTAGATCAGTGCGAGGTCGTGGCCGTCGCTGGTGTCGCCGTCGTAGAGCGGGTGCTCGGTGAAGCCGAACGCGAGGTTGTCGCCGGCGCCGATCACCACGCGGGCTCCGGAGGAGCCGTGGACGCAGTGCGCGGCGGTGAGGATCACGTCGGCTGCGATCAGGGATCCGCCGCACTTCGCGGTGCCGTTGTCGTAGAACGCGGTGACCGCACCGAAGTAGGACGGGTAGGCGCCCGGGGCCGGCGGTGCACCGCCGATGACGGCGTATGACGGTGCCGAGGTCGCCACCGCCGCGACCAGGCCGAGCGCGACGGCGCCCGAGACTTTCCAGAGGTTTTTCATGTCCTCGAGCGTCGGCGAACCGGCCCCGATGGGCATCGGTGGATCTACCAAGGTTGTGGCCCGGCGATGCCGATCGGGCATCGGCAATGTTCCCTAGAAAACGGCGGGAGCGTAGAGCCGGACCGCGCCGCCGGCCAGGTTCGCCCGGAGCTCGGCGTCCGGCGAGCCGAGGATCTCGCCGGTGACGGTTGCCGTGGCGAGGATCGGCTCCATCAGGTCGGCGACGTGCTGCAGGTGCTCGATCAGCGCTTGTGAGTCGCGGTACCGCTCCAGCACGATGGCCTCGGACTCGTCGTCGTTGAGGTAGATCTCGTACTGCAGCGTACCGGTGTCCTTGGTCCGCACGATCTGCATGCATTGCGCGGACAGGCGCTTGAACTCCTCGACCCGGCCCGGGTGGAACGTGAAGCGGGCGATGCCCTGCAACTGCGTCATCTGGGTGCTCCTTCGTCGGTTGGTGTCCCTGGGACGGAGCCGGCTCCGCGTTCTCGACACGGCGGCCTCAGGCGAGCACTTCTTCGGCGCGTTCCGGGCTACCCTCGGCGAGGCCGCGGTCGATCGCGTGCCGGGACGCCAGCCACATCACGGCGCCGACGAGGAACACGATGCCCTCGGTGACGGTCAGCGCCCAGATGATGCCGGGCAGCCCGAACCACAGGTTGCCGAGGAACACGATCGGGATGAACAGCACGCCCTGCGACACCGACATCACCATCGCCGGCACCGAGCGTCCGGTCGCCTGGAACAGCGACGTGATCAGGCCCCGGAACCCGTTGACGATCATCGCGACGAGCTGCGCGGTGAGGATCGTGACGCCGATGGACAGGACCGTGCGGTCCGCGACGAACGCGGCGAACACCTGCTCGCGGAACACGAACACGGTCGTGGAGAAGATCAGCACGATGCCGCCGACCGCGAGCGCGGAGCCGCGCAGTGCCGCCATGAGGCGGTTGCGGTCGCCTTTGCCGTAGGAGTACGCCAGCAGCGGCAGCACCCCGATCGTGACGCCCATGACCAGGAACTCCGGCACCTGGGCGATGCGGACCGCGACGCCCATGGCGGCGAGGGGGCTGTCGCCGTAGGCGACCGCGAGGTTGTTGAGCACCAGGGACGTGACGATCAGGAACGCGGACTGGAGCAGCTCGCCGACGCCGACGCCGAAGACGGGCTTCAGCACGGCGGGGGAGAGCGTGAACCAGCGCGGTGCGAGGCTGACGTGCTCGCTGTTGCGCTGCAGCCAGGCGACGAAGTACGCGACGACGCCGAGGTTGGCCAGGCCCATCGCCAGCGCGGCGCCGGCGACGCCCCAGTGCAGCACGAGGATGAACAGGACGTCGAAGACGACGTTGCCGACCGTGGACGCGATGAGCCCGATCATCACCTGGCGGGCGGCGCCTTCCGCCCGCACGATCTGTTCGAGGCAGAACGCGGCGGCGAGCACCGGGACGAAGGCGAGCATGACCGCGACGTAGGCGGTTGTCGGGGGTACGGCGGCGGCGTCCGCTCCGAGCGCCGTGACCAGGGGGTGCAGCAGGAGCAGTCCGGTGCCGCCGAACACGGTGCCGGCGATGACCGCGCCCCAGACGGCGAACGACGAGACGTGCTTGATCTCGCCGGCCTTCGCCGGGTCGTGTTCCGCCGCGCCGAGCAGCCGTGAGATGAGCGCGCCGCCGCCGACGCCGAACACCCCGCCGACGGCCATGACCAGGCCGAGGATCGGCGCCCCGAGGGTGATCGCGGCGAGGAGCGCCGGGTCGTGCAGCGAGCCGATGAAGCCCGCGTTGATGACGTTGTACACGGCGCCGACGATCATCGCGGCGGCCATCGGCACGCACAGGTGCACGAGGGCGCGGACGATGGGCGCGGCCGAGAGGTACCAGCGGTTGGTGCCGACGGCGTCCGTCTGCACCGGCGATTCGAGGCTTGTGGTCATGACTGTTCCTTTCCAGGGCAGGTGGCATCGCGCGCCGGCGGTACGCCGGCACGGCTGTGGGGCGGGTGGCATCGCGCGCCGACGGGACGCCGGCACGGCGGTGGGTGGCATCGGGTGCCGGCGGTCGCCGGCACGGCAGAGGGCAGGGTTCAGCGCGCGCCGGCGGCTCGCCGGTGCGGGAGGGGTCGGGCTGCGGTTACGACCGCGTCGGTTGCGGCAGCTCCGCGGTTATCTTGGAGAGCAGGGTGTGCAGCGTGTCCCGCTCGGCCTGGCTCAGTGGGGCGAGGATGGTCTCCTCCGTGGCGGCCATCGCGGTGTCGAACCCGGCGATCAGTTCGACGCCCGCCGGGGTCGCGTAGACGCGTTTGCTGCGATCGTCGCCGCTCTCGGTGCGGCGCTCGACGAGCTCGCGGCGTTCGAGGCCCTGCAGCAGGCTGGTGACGCTCGCCGCGCTGGTGCGGGTGATCTCCGCGATGTCCCGCTGGATCGCACCGGGGCGCTTCGCCAGGTAGCCGAGCACGAAGGCCTGCGGGTGGCTGAGCTCGCGGGCCCGGATCCAGTCCTCGCCGGCCTTCTGCTGCGCCCACCCGATCCAGCGGACCAGGTCCAGCGGGCTGGTGAACTTCGGCGCGTCGTCCATGGTTCAAAAGCTAACCGTTAGAACTCTAACTGTCAACACTCGAACTGATCGGCGGCCCAGGACTGCGGGCGAGGCTGCCACTGCTGGCCTTCACGACGCTCTACGTCCTGGTGTACGCCGGCGAGCCGATCAAGTCGCGATCCCGGCCGCCTTCGGCCTGCTCGCCGTCCTCGGCCTGACCGGCATGGCCCGCTCGGACCCGTCGTGACCGCCGGCCGTCGTCACTGCCGCGCCAGCACCGCCCGGATTCGGGCCCCCAGCTCGGCGAACTGCTGCGGTGCGTACGGCAGGACGCCGTGCTCGGCCATGAGCGCGTGATACTGCTGCCGCTCGTACGGCACGCCCGGCGGCAACGGCGCGACGTGCCAGTGCACATGCGCGTTGCCCTGCATGCTGCCGAGCGACAGCAGGTAGGTGCGCTCCGGCTGGAGCACCTCACCGACGGCCCGGGCGACCCGGTGCACCACGGCCTGCAGGCCCAGGTACTCCTCCGGCGTGAGATCCCGGACCACGTCCTCGACATGCCGGCGTGGCACAACAAGTGCGTAGCCCGGCAACGTCGGATACCGGCTGAGGAACGCCACATGGGCGCCGTCGTCGTGGAGCAGCTCGTGCTCGAACCCCGCCGCACCGTCGAGGAACGCGCAGATGAAGCACGGTCCCGAGCGAACCTGCCGCTCGTACGCGACGAGGTTCATCGGCACCCGATCACCAAGCCCACCCATCCAGGCACCATAGTTGTCAGACCTCGACTCGGGACGGGAGGATCGCGGTCGTGTCAGCACAGCATCCGCCCGACGGCGGCGAGGACGAGACGGTCATCGAGAGCTATGTCGCCGGGTGTCCGATCGGTCCGGAGCTGGCTGGGCAGCTCATCGAGCTGGCGGACCTGCCGTGGGACGATCCGGATGTCACCGATCGGGCGATGCGCCACCTCGGATGGTCCGACGAGGACATCCCGATCGACGACGCCCGCTTCGTCACCACCACCGGTCACGTGGTCCATGGCGACCGTTGCCTCTACCTGCCGTTCGCTCACTCCTACCGTGTGGGCGGAGAGCTGTGGCCAGATGACTTCTGGGGCTCCCTGCCCGGCTGGACCAGCCAGCGGGGGGCAGGCCGCGAGGAGTTCGCGGCACACGTGGACGTCGCCATCGACCGGCTCGCCGAACGGCTCGGTGCACCGCAGTGTGACGCCAGGACCGAGGGCACGCGGATCTCCATCGGCCGGTACTCATGGCGGTACGCCGCCTGGCGACGCGGCGGCAACATCATCGTCGTCGGCCCGGCCCTGGATGGCTTTTCCTACTGTCAGGACGAGGAGGCCGTCGTCTACCTGGGCGGCTTCCCGGAGAATGCCCCGTTCCCGGACGCCGCCGACTTCCTCGACCTCATCAGCGGTTAGGCGCATGCACCTCGGCATCATCGGTCAGGCGGCCGGCCTGTTCGCCGTCACGAACATCGACGACCTGCTCGTCCTCGCCCTGTTCTTCTCCCAGGGCGCCGGCCACCGGGGCGCGACAAGGAACATCGCCGTCGGGCAGTACCTCGGCTTCGCCGCGATCCTGGTCGCCGCCGTGGCGGCCGCGTTCGGCGCGACGTTCCTGCCCGAGAGCGTCATCCCGTATCTCGGGCTCCTCCCGCTCGGCCTGGGCGTCAAGGCCGCCGTGCAGGCGTGGCGGCACCGCGGCGACGCCGACGAGGAGACCCGGGCCGGGTCGGACGGGCCGAAGGTCCTCGAGGTGGCCACGGTCACGTTCGCCAACGGCGGCGACAACATCGGCGTCTACGTGCCGGTGTTCGCCACCGCGGGAACCGGCGGCATGAGCGTCTACGTCGCCGTCTTCCTCGTCCTGGTCGGCGTCTGGGTCGCCGCCGGCCGGTACTTCGCCACCCGCCCCGTGATCGCCAGGGCGCTCAGCCGGTGGGGGCACATCCTGATGCCGGCCGTCCTGATCGGGATCGGCGTGCTCATCCTCGTCGAAGGTGGCGCGTTCGGCCTGTGACCCGGCGGCACGCGTGGGTATGTCGTCGGCATGGAGGATCTCGGTGCGCCGGTGCCGTGTTCGGCCCTGCCGGTCGGGGTGCCGGTGTTCGATCGCGACGGGACCGGGGTCGGCGTCGTGGAGCACGTGCTGGCCGACGTGGACAGCGACGTCTTCCACGGCCTGATCGTGCGGCCCCAGTATCTGCTGAAGGGCGCCGTGTTCGCCGACCGTGACCAGGTCGACGGGTTGTACGAGCATGGCGTCACCCTCACCGTCCCCGGTGCCGAGCTGCACGATCCGGGTGAGGACCCGGTCGCGGCCGAGGCCGCGGAGGGCCCGGCGGGCGGAACGATCCGTGAGCGGCTGCACCAGGCGTGGCGGTGGCTGCAGCAGCCGCGATGATCCGGGCGGTGGGTGAGGGGTGAGGTGAACGGGGACAGCAGTGCTCCACCCCGGCCGCCACCGCGGTCCAGCAGGCGGCCGGCAACACCACCCCACTGATGAGCTACACCGTCGTCTACGCCATGTCCAACGTCGTGCTGCCCCTGCTCGGCCCCATCGTCGTGGCCATGACCGGCGCCCTCACCTGACCGACGCTGAGGGCGCGCCGCAGGTTGGGCAACGAACCGCGTCGGTGTGGACCGGCCGGCCGCCCGACGGCAGTCGGCCCCGCGCCGCGATGGCCAGCGGCATCGAAACCAGGCCGACCATCAACACCAGCACTGACGCGCCCACCATGTGTGACCACACCGGGATGATGGACCTGCCGGGGCCCGTGTCGTCGAGCATCGCACTGAGCGGGTTCAGTGCCAGCATGCCGATCGGCGTGAGCAGGATCAGCAGCGCCCAGACGCCGCGGTGGTCGTGCCGGGCGGCCAGGCCGAACGCGAGCAACGCCCCGCCGATCAGCAGCGTCACCGCAGCGGCAGGCAATGCCGTCGCGCCGGCTTCGTAGTAGAAGTCGCCGGAGAAGACGAAGCGAGGCGCGGTGCTGACAGCGACCGGCACGATCGCTGCCGCAGCGGCAAGCGGTAGCTGCCGAACCCACCGGGGTTGCCGTCCGGCCGCGCCGAGCGCGACGATCCCGAGCACGACCTGGGGCAGCAGCACGAACAGCGGCGGCCGATGCACTCCGGGCACCATCGCAGCCAGCACGACGCTTCCCGCAGTCACCAGCACGGCGAGACCGACCGCCCCCCGGAACCACCGGCCGGGCGCGGCGACGTACACGACGACGGCCACCAACCAGGCTGCCCACACCGGGACGCCGAGCGACGAGAGGAAAGGCCCGCGCTGCGGAAACCACGGCGCCCAGGGCACCACCGCCTCGAAGATCGCCCACCCGGTCGCGCACGCGGCCAGCGTGGCCAGCGCGAGCACGCCGGCGAGCCGGAAACCGGGACCGAGGCCCTGCGCGATCCGCAGATGCTGGCGCAGCCCACCGACCGCGAGGTCCGCGACGTCGGCGGCCGAGGGTCGCTTGCGGTCGGGCGCGGCCAGGGACAGGTAGGTGTCCACCAACTCCGAACCACGCTCCCGCCGATAGCCGGCCGGATAGAACAGCGCCGTCCAGCGCGCATAGCGGCGTTCCAGATCGGTCATGGTCGAGCCTCCCTGGCCCTGCCCTTCCGGGCGGTCATGCCGGCGTTCCGCCGGGCTCATGCGACCCCTCCACTGAGGCGGGGCGCAGCCTTGATGGCGCGCAATCGGGCGGTTGCAGCATCGACGTTGCGGCGCATGCGTTCGGTTTCGGTGGCCAGCACCTCGCCGCCGGGCTCGGTGAGCTGGTAGTAGCGGCGCAGCCGGCCTTCGACGATCTCCTCGTGGTCAACGCGCACCAGGCCGGCGTCGACCAGCCGGTCGAGTGCCCCGTACAGCGTGCCGGGCCGCAGCGAGACGCGGCCGCCGGACAGCCGGTCCACCTCGGCGATCAGGCCGTATCCGTGCAAGGGCTCGCCGGCCAGGGCCGTGAGGATCAGGAACGTGGGTTCTCGCAGCGGGGTCTCCACGCGAGCCAATATATCGGCTGCGAAGGTATGACGGAAGATCGCCACCGCCGGGTGCAACCCGGAAACAGATCCGTCGTCACCACATCCGGAACGTTGTCCCTGCACAGCCGTGGCGGCTCCAAGCGACAGCGTGCGGTATCGGGTTGGTGAACTCGTTCAACAATTCCCGTGGCGTTGCCCGCCCAGCGGTACGGATGCGCAGGTGGACCACCTGTAGGCGGCTCCTTCGCGACGAAGGAGCACGAGTTCAGCCGACACCGTGCACAGGTCAACGGTCGGCAGCTCACGGAGCGGATCTACCTTCGTGATCAGCGGCCCGGCCAGCTCGTTGCTGTTGCAGTACGCGACGCCGATGTGAGGGCGGAATGCCATCGCGTCGTTGGTCTGACCCGCGGAGGTCGCTGCGATCAGCCGTCGGTGCAGTTCGAGCACGGGTTCCCATGGCGAGACGGTGAGTCGGACGGCGCCGGGCGAGCCTGCAAGCTGCTGTCGGCGAACTTCTGGTGGTTGCGCGGCAGCGACCGGGACATCGGATCCAGCCGAGTTGGCGCGACCCCCGACGGCCGGGCATGATCTTCGCGCAATAGAGGAAGACGTCAGGTCAAGGAGACGGTCATGGCAACCCGGAAGACCTCCATCACCGAGGTGCCCTACGACAAACGCGGGAACCTGCTCTTCTACGTCGAAGGCTCGCGCGGCTACTCCTACCTCGACGACGATGCGTACGTCGTGCCGTACAGCATGCGACCCAACGTCGCGTTCACCGCGACGCTGACCCTGGACTCCATGCGAACCGGGCGATCCGCCAAGTACCTGGTCTGGCGCGACACCGGCGGCCACCACTATCCGATGTTCATCTCAGACCTCACGACGATGCTGCCCCTGGTCACAGTGAGCCGCGGCGTCGTGTCCGGCACCTGGATCGTGCGCAAGAAGGGGCAGAACTTCGGCATCGCGCTCGACACCGGCAGTTGAGTCACGCACCGGCGCGCTTCCGCCGCCTGCTGCCTCAGCCGGCCCGCTGACGGCACAGGTTCGGCGTCCGGACATGCCACAAACAAGGCGGGCCCGCCCGTCTCTGGCCCGAAGGTCGGCCCGGCCGGCCAGGATGGTCGGCATGAGCCTCGCAACCTCGCTGGAGCAGATCGAACAATGGTTACAGCAACACACACCCACGACCGCCGCGCTGCTCGCGCCGCCGGTGACCGCCGCCGAGATCGCCACGCTGGAAGAGGTCCTGGGGTTCCGGCTGCGGCCCGAGGTCGAGGCTCTGCTGCGCTGGCACAACGGCTCGACCGGATTCGACGGCGCGTTTCCGCTCGCCCCGGTGCACCGCATGCTCGACACGAGGCAGATCGCCGAGCGGTGGCGCACCATCAACGACGTCACGCGGGACTCTCGCGTCGAGTGGCCCGACCTCTGGCGGCCGACCTGGCTGCCGCTGACCACCGATGAAGGACTTGCCAGTCTCATGGTCGACCACAGCCCCGGCGCCACCGGCGAGGTCTTCTACTGGGACCACGTGGACACGCGAAACCAGCAGGTCCCGCCGTGGCCGAACCTGGCAAGCGAGGTCGCCGACCTGGCCACCGCCCTGCTCACCGGTGGTCGGATGTCCGGCAGTGCCGCCCATCCCGGTCTGCGCCCGGTCGTCGCCCACGACGGCGAACTCGGCTGGGACGACTGAGCGGGTCGGGCGTGCCGTGGACTGCGAACACGTTGGGACGGTGCCCGCGCTGGCAGACTTGGGGGCATGGTCGAGTGGTTTGCGCAGGCCCAGGTCGGTGCCGACGTCGTGCGGATCTCGGAGCCGCACGTCAACGAGCTGCTGTCGGCGAACTTCTGGTGGTTGCGCGGCAGCGACCGGGACATCGTGGTCGACGCCGGGCTCGGGGTCGTCGCCCTGCGGGACGCGATTCCGGGCCTGTTCGAGCGCGACCCGCTGGTCGTGCTCACCCACGCGCACCTGGATCACGTCGGCGGGGCGCCCGAGTTCGGCGACCGGGCCGCCCACCCCGCCGAGGCAGGGCTCCTGGAGGCTGGTGTACCGGCGAGCCTGTACGGCGCGGAGCTCTACGACAAACTCGGGATCGACGCAGCCGGCGAACCAGTCCCGGAGCTCATGCTCGACGTCCTGCCCGATCCCGGCTACGACCCGGCCACCTACCGCATCGAGCCCATGACCGTGCACCGCACGCTCGACGACGGGGACCGGGTCGACCTGGGCGGGTGGGAGCTGACGGTGCTGCACCTGCCCGGCCACACCCCGGGCAGCATCGCGCTGCTGGAGGAGCGCACCGGGACCCTGTACTCCGGCGACATCATCTACGACGGTGGCCTGATCGACGACCTGCCGAACTCCGACGTGACGGCGTACCGGCGAAGTATGCAGTTCCTCGCCGACCTCGACGTGTCCGTCGTGCACCCCGGCCACGGGCGCAGCTTCGACCGGACCCGTCTGCGTCGGCTGGCGGAAACCTACCTGCGCAGGACAGCCGGATGACGGTCAGCCGGTGCAGGACGTCGATCAGCCGCCGTACGTCACGTCCATGAAGCCGAGCAGGCCACCGACGACGACCACCATCATGACCACGCCGACCAACGCGACGAACCCACCCACGGTCCGGAAGAAGACGATCCGGTCGTGTTCGTCCATGGGGTGGGGCACGCGGTTACGCCCGACTCCTACCGCGCGGGCCGACCGCTCCGCACGCCGGGCGTAGATGACGGCGAATCCCCGGTAGTTCATGGCCAGCGCGCAGCCAACACCGAAGACGAGCAGCCCGAAACAGAACGCGACAACCGGCCCAATCCCCATGCCCCCATGATGCACCAACGGGCCCGTTACGCGCCGGGGCGGACCAGGCCGCACTCGTAGGAGAAGATGACGGCCTGCACCCGGTCGCGGAGGCCGAGTTTCGTCAGGATGCGGCTGACGTGGCCCTTCACGGTGCCCTCGGTGAGGAACAGCCGGCCGGCGATCTCGGCGTTCGACAGCCCCCGCGCGATCAGCTCGAGCACCTCGCGTTCCCGGTCGGTCAGGACCCGCAGTTCGGCTTGGGTACGGGGGAGCGGATCGCCGGACGTGCCGATGTGCCGTTCGATGAGCCGGCGGGTGATCGGTGGCGCGACGATCGCGTCGCCCCTGGCCACCACGCGGATCGCGGACAGCAGGTCGGCGGCGAGGGCGTCCTTGAGCAGGAACCCGCTCGCGCCGGAGCGCAGCGCCGAATACACGTATTCATCCAGGTCGAACGTGGTGAGGATCAGGATGCGCGGCCCGTCCGGCAGTGCGGCCCGGATGCGGCGGGTCGCCTCGAGGCCGTCGACCTCGGGCATCCGGATGTCCATCAGGATCACGTCGGGCGCGGCACCGACCGCCAGGGTGACGGCCGTGGCACCGTCGTCCGCCTCGCCGACGACGTCCATGTCGTCGGCGTTGTCGAGGATCATCCGCAGACCGGCCCGCAGCAGCGTCTGATCGTCGACCAGCAGCACCCGGATCATGCGGGCCCGTCCGGTTCGAGGGGGATGCGGGCCCGCACGACATATCCGCCGTCCGGCCCCGGCCCCGCGGTCACCGACCCGCCGAGCAGCGTCGCGCGTTCCCGCATGCCCCGCTGCCCGTTGCCGGTCCCCGCAGTAGCAGACCTGCCGTCGTCCACGGACGAGAGGACCAGCTCGGTGGCGCCGTAGGTCACCGAAACCCGGGCGCGGGCGCCGGGACCGGCGTGCTTCATGGTGTTCGTCAGCGCCTCCTGGATGATGCGGTACGCCGACACGTCCACCGCCGTCGGCACCGCCCGAGCGGCACCGTCGACGCGCAGTTCCACCGGGGTCCCGGCCCGCCGCACCCGGTCGACGAGGCGCGGCAGGTCCGCGAGGCCGGGCACCGGCGCGGCGTCCGCGACCTGATCGGGCGACGACAGCACCTGCCGCATGTCGGCCAGCGACGCGCGGCCGGTCGCCATGATGGTGTCCAGCGCGGCCAGGGTGTCGGCGGGCCGCTTCGCGAACGCCGCCGCGCCGCCCTGCGCCTGCATGACGATGACCGCGAGCCCGTGCGCGACCACGTC
Organism: Dactylosporangium siamense; assembly: GCF_016862795.1. Taxonomy (GTDB): domain Bacteria; phylum Actinomycetota; class Actinomycetes; order Mycobacteriales; family Micromonosporaceae; genus Dactylosporangium; species Dactylosporangium siamense. The sequence continues at coordinate 127,819 of NZ_BONQ01000129.1, forward strand.
GTGCACCTCCCGGGCGATCCGGGCCCGCTCGGCGGCCACCGCGAGCGCGGCGGAGCGGGCCAGCTCATCGAGGTATGCCCGCCGGCTCCGCACGCCCCACCCGATCGCCCACGCGACGATCAGCAGCGCCCCGAGCACCGGGATCCCGGCCGTGCCCTCCTGCGGTTCGAGGGTCTGCCCACCGGAGCCGAACGGCCCGGTGTACTGCCACCCGCCGCCGGTGCCGTACACGGACCGGGCCGTCGCCACGAGCAGACCGGCGCCGAGCAGCGGCAGGGACACGCCGCGCCGCCGGTGCGCGGCGACCGTGTACAGGACCAACGGGAGCGCCAGGTCGGCCGGCGACACCGCGGCCGCGAGCAGGGCCACGGCGAACGCGGGGATCGGCCACCTGCGACGCACCGCCACGGCCGCCGCGCACACCCCGCCCAGGATCCAGTTCGACGGGTCGTACCCCATCACAGCGACGACCAACAGCAGGACGGCGAGGAAGGCGTCCTGGACGTCTGGTCTCCGGAAGGCAGTCTTCATACCAGGCAGCACCATAGGGCCTGGACGCGACCGCCCGGAACCCGTCGGAAGTCATGGTCCGGGACATGACCGCGGACAGGTGCGCGCCCGGCCCGCCCGCATCGACCCTGTGACGCATGAAGAAAGCACTGGCCGTCCTGGCCGTGGCCTTGGCCTGCGCGGGAATCGTCGTCGTGCTCACCGGCCGGGCGCAGGGCCTGGAATGGACCAGGGTCGCGCTCGCGGGGGAGTGCCGCTGCGCGGACGGCAGCGAGTTCGCCGTCTGGGAACGGCGCGCCGACCTGGCCAAGGTCGTGCTCTTCCTCAACGGCGGCGGTGTCTGCTGGGACGCGACGACCTGCGCGTTGACCGGCGACCACGGCGAGAACGACTTCTACGACTGGAGCCTGCGGGGCACCGAACCAGAGAACCGCAGCGGCATGTTCGACGTCACCAGGTCCGACAACCCGTTCGCCGGATTCTCGTTCATCTACCTGAGCTCCTGCACGGGCGACGCCCATCTGGGCAACACGTCGCAGGTCTACTCGCCGACCCTCACCGTCGAGCATCGCGGCTTCGTCAACGGCACGGCGGCGCTCACCTACCTGGCCGCGCAGTATCCCGGCGCCGCGCAGGTGGTCGTCGTCGGCAAGACCGCCGGGTCGGTCGCCGCGCCGCTCTACGGCGGTCTCGTCGCCGACCGGCTTCCCAACGCGAAGGTCACCGTCCTCGGCGCCCAGTCCGGCGCGTGGCCGGACCACCCCGACTTCAACACCGACATCCTCGGCGCCCGGTGGGGCGCCTACGCCGCCATGCCCGACTGGCCGAAGCAGGGTCTCGCCGTCCGGGACTGGGGCGTCCCCAAGTTCTGGACCCGGGCCGCCGCGCACCACCCGGACCTGGTGCTCGCCCGGTTCGACTTCGCCTACGACCCGCACGCCACATCGGAGCTGACCAGGTGGTCCGACGGGGACCTGCTCGCCACGATCGACCGCAACGAGGCGGCCATCGAGGCCACCGGGGTGCGCCTGCACAGCTACACCGCGCCCGGCGCCGACCACCAGATCTTCGAGCCGGACCGGTTCTACACCCTGAAGGTGAAGGGCATCCGGCTGGTCGACTGGATCACCGCGCTGGTCGACGGCAAGAAGCCCGCCGACGTCCACTGCGACGCCTGCGCCGGTTAAGGTGGGGCCGTGGGGCTGGCGGAGCGCATCGAGGCGACCTGGGCCGAGGCGGACCGCGACGCACCGGAGCCGACCCTGACCCGGTTCCGCGCGCTGCTCGACGAGCACCCGGACGACGTCGCCGCCCTCTATGCCCATGCCTGCGCCCTGGACTTCGCCGGTCACCCGGCCGAAGCCGCTCCAGCCTACGAGCGTGCCTTCGCCGCCGGCCTGACCGGAGCGGAGCTGAAGGCCGGGCTGTTGCAGTACGGCAGCACCCTGCGCAACCTCGGCCGCCTCGACGAGGCGACCTCGGCGCTGTTCGACGCGGACCGTCGCTTCCCCGGCGACGCCGCCGTCACCGTCTACCTCGCCCTCGCCCTGCTCAGCGCCGACCAGTCCGGCGAGGCCGTCCGGCGGCTGGTCGACCTGGCCCTCGACCGGATCGACGACCCGGGCCTGCGCCGCTACCAGTGGGCGCTGCGGCGCTACGCGGCGGCCCTCACCGACGACGACGGACAGCATCCGTGAGGCTGCCCGCCGGTCGCGACGCCGTCACGGCTCTCGGCGCGGTGGCGGTCGCGGTCCTGCTCTCCGTGCAGGCGGGCACCTCGCAGGGCGACGCCCGGACCCTGGACGTCTGGGGTTACGCGCTCGTCGTCCTTGCGGCGGGTGTACTGGCATGGCGGCGCGCGGCCCCCGTCACCGCTCTGGCCGTCAGCGTGGCGGCGAACGCCGCGTACCTGCTCGCCGGGTATCCGTACGGCCCGAGCCTGCTCTGCGTCGGCTGGGCGATGTTCGAGGTCGCGTGGCGCCGCCCGATCCGCCGGTCCGCACTCCTCGCTGCCGTGGCCGCCGTGACGTCGGTGGCCGCCGTGCTGCCCCGGCTCGTCGGCGAGCTGGACATCCTCGCCCTCGGCCTGGTGCTGTGGGGTGCGTGCTGGCTGGCGGTGCCGTGGTCGCTGGGCGCGCTGCTGCACGTGCGGGCCGCCGCCCGGGCGGAGCTGCTGGCCCGGGTGGCCCTCGAGGAACGGGTCCGGATCTCCCGCGAGGTCCACGACGTCGCCGGCCACGGGTTCGCGGTGATCGCCATGCAGGCCGGCGTCGCCCTCGTCGTGCTCGACGAGCAGCCGGAGCAGGCCCGCGCGTCCCTGGAAGGCATCCGCGCCACGGCGACCGCCGCGCTCGGCGACCTGCGCCAGGTCCTCGACGAACGCCGGTCTGCGGTGGCCCCGGACCTGGCGGCGTTGGTGGCCCGGGCCAGGGCCGCCGGACTCCCGGTCGAGCTGACCAGCACCGCCGGTGACCTGCCCGCCGCCGTGCAGGACATCGTCTACCAGGTGGTCCGCGAGTCCCTGACGAATGTCATCCGGCACGCCGGCCCGACCACCGCCGCCGTGGTCGTCGCCCGCGAACCGGGCGCCGTCACCGTCACCGTCACCGACCGCGGCACCGGCCCGGCGGACGTCGTGCCGGGGCGCGGACTGGCAGGGCTGCGTTCGCGGGTCGAGGCCGCCGGAGGATCGTTCACGGCGGCGGGACTCGAGGCAGGAGGCTTCGAAGTACACGCGAAACTCCCATTGAACGGAGAGCCCGCATGATCCGCGTCGCGCTCGCGGACGACCAGGCACTCGTCCGCATGGGCCTGCGGGTGCTGATCTCCCGCGAACCGGATCTGGCCCTCGTCGGCGAGGCAGCTGACGGCCACGAAGCCCTCGCCCTCGTCCGCCGGACACACCCCGACGTGGTGCTGCTCGACATCCGGATGCCCGGCCCGGACGGGCTGCGGGTGCTGCGCGACATCACCGGCGACCCGTCGCTGGCCGCCACCCACGTGGTCATCGTGACGACGTTCGAGACCGACGAATACGTCCTGGACGCGGTCCGCGACGGCGCCAGCGGCTTCGTGCTCAAGGACGCCGAGCCCGCCGACCTGGTCCGCGCGATCCGGGCCGCCGCCAACGGCGACGCGCTGCTGTCCCCGTCGGTGACCCGCCGCCTGGTCGAACTGGTCGGCCGGCGCGTCCCGGGCAGCAGCGCCGACGTGCCGGCCATGGACACGCTGACCGAGCGGGAACGGGAGATCGTCGCCTGGGTCGCGACCGGCCGCTCCAACGACGAGATCGCCGCCGAGCTGTTCATCAGCCCGGCGACGGTCCGCACCCACGTGGGCCGGGCGATGCTGAAGCTCAGCGCCCGGGACCGTGCCCAGCTGGTGGTGTTCGCGGTCCGGGCCGGCCTGACGATCCCGCGCGCCTGACCGCCACCGACCCGGCGCCGATCGCGATCAGCACCCCGGCCAGCTGGATCGCCTGACCGGCGGCGACGCTCGCCCCGTGCTGCCCGGTGAGGTTCGGCCAGCCGGTCGGGCTGATCGCCCACCCGACGGCGACGAACAACCCGAGGAACACCCCGACGGCGGGCGCCCAACGCCACCGGGCCACGCTCACGAACACCGCACCCGCCAGGAGGATTACGACTCCCGGCGGCACGGCCACCGGGAACTCCACCCCCGCCGCCCACAACACCGCAATCCCGGCCGCCCCGAGGATGAGGCCACCGACCGTCACCGCCCGCGAAGTCATAGTCATGTACCGCAGCCTTGCCGCCGCGGCGCCCGGCCGCGTCCACGTGCGCGCTGATGCGCCGTACGAAGATCTACGTACTCCGGATTCGCCCGCAGGCGGATGTTCCTGCACCCCGAATCCGCAACGCTGCAGGCATGCGGAGACGAGCGGCCTGGGTCCTGCTGTTCGTGGCGATCATTTTCGGTCTGGTGCTCAGCTTCCCGTACCTGACCGGAGGCAGCCGCCTCGACGTGCCCGGCGGGCCCCACTACTGGGTGCTGGTCGCGCACGTCCTCACCGCGACGGTGGCGCTGATCGTCGGGCCCGCCCAGTTCATCGCCCGGATCCGGGCGCGTCGCCGGGTGCACCGGACGCTCGGCCGGATCTACCTCCTCGGCGGGGTGCTGCCGGCCGGGGTGACCGCGATCCCGGTGGCCCTGTGGTCGGGCCACCTGCTGACGCAGGTCAGCCTGACCACCGCGGCCGCGCTCTGGCTGGTGACGGGCGCACTCGCGTACCGTGCCGCCCGCCGCCGCGACTTCGCCGCCCACCGGCGGTGGATGCTGCGCAACTACGCCCTGACGTTCCTGGCGGTGACGTCCCGCGTTCTCGTGCCGTTGCTGCTGCTGTCGCGGATCCCGTTCGGTGGGCCGGGCGTCGGCTCGATCGGCGAGGACGCCCCGTTGATGATCCCGATCGGTCAGACCCTTGGCTGGATCATCAACCTGGCCCTGGTCGAACTCCTCATCCGCCGCCATCGGCTTTCGGGACGGCGGTCCGACACGAAGATGGGACGACAAGAGTGAATGCCGACGTCCGGGTGTTTCTGGGGATCGTGTTCGGGCTGCCGTGGGTACTGTGGGTGTTCGAGCAGGTCACCGGCGTGCGGGTGCTCTTCTTCGCGGCGATGCTTTCGGTCGCGGTCGCGACCTGGGCAGCGGCCCGCTATGTGTGGCGGCCGGCGAACGTCGCCGAGGCGACCGCGTTGGTTCCGGTCCATCCGATCCGGCGGACGATCGGGTACTGCCTGCTCGCCTTCGTGCTGTTCATCGCGATGTCGGCGATGGCTGTCGCACTCAATGCGGTGACCGGGTTGTATCCGGCCGACCTGGACGGATTGTCGGCGCTGCGCGACGTCTACGGCCCGGAGACCGTCGGTCAGGCCGGTGTCCCGTGGGAACTGATCGGGCAGGCTTTCGCCGCCAACCTGGCGCAGTTCGCGTTGATCCTGCCGCTGGCGTTCTGCGAAGAGTGGGGCTGGCGTGGCTATCTGCTGAACCGGCTTCGCGAGCGGATGGGCACGTGGCCCGCACTCGTCCTGATCGGCGTGATCTGCGGAGTGTGGCACCTGCCGTTCTACGTCGGGCCGTGGTTCTCAATGAGCGGGGGCGCGCTGCGCTCCCTGCTGCCGTTCACGATCTTCTGTGTGTTCTTCGTAATGGTGCTCGGGTGGCTGCGGCTGGCCGCCGGGTCGATCTGGCCCGCGGTGGTAGGACACGCGGTCAACAACACCGTCGTCTTCGGGTTCGTGCAGGTCGTGGTCGCCGACAAAGCGGCCGAGCCGAGGATTGACGGCTGGTTGACGGGGCTCAGCGGCTGGCAGGGCTGGCTGATCATGCTGATCCCGGTCGCGGTGCTTGCCGCGCGTGCGCGAACGTCCCGGGAGGTTGCCGGTGCGGATCACCAGCGGTGACGCGACCTCAGCCGGAATCGACGTCCGTGGCGGGCCGGGCGTCGGTTCGATCGGCGTATTGACGTCCACCCCCGTCGTCGGCAGGCTCGGAAGGAGCAGGACGCGGCACAGTGAAGGGAGCTTGGTGCGGTTCTTCATCAGCCACGGCGCGCACACCGCCGACGCCGCCCGCCCGCTTGGGCTCTGACTTGAGCGCCCCGATCATCGGCGGTCTCCCGGTGCGCTCCCGCAACTTCACCGGCCGCCACGCCGTCCTCGCCCGGATGGAAGACGCGCTGCGCATCGGCAGCCGGGCGTCCATCCTCCCGCACACCCTGCACGGCATGGGTGGCGTGGGCAAGACCCAGGTCGTCGTCGAGTACGTCTACCGCCACCTCGACGAGTACGACATCGTCTGGTGGATTCCGGCCGAGCAGACCGCGACGGTGCTCCACTCGCTCGGCGAGCTGGCCCAGCGACTCGGCCTGCCCAGATCGGAGGACCTGCAGCGTGACGCCCGCACGGTGCTCGACGCGTTGGCCGACGAGCACCTGGCCTGGCTGCTCGTCTACGACAACGCCGATGATCCGGCCGTCTTGGACCAGTTCATTCCGTCCGTCGGTGGCCACGTCCTGATCACGAGCCGCAACCAGGATTGGGCATCGATCGGCACGGCCATCGAGGTCGACGTCCTCGATCGGGCCGAAAGCATCGAACTGCTCCACAGGCGCACCCGCCGCAACAATGGCACCAACAGCTTCAGCGCGGCCGAGGCCGGCGAACTCGCCGAGAAGCTCGGCGACCTGCCGCTTGCCCTGGAACAGGCGGCGGCCTGGCTCACGGCGACCGCCATGCCGGTGCGGGAATACATCGAACTGCTCGACGGCCGAGTGGACCAGCTGTTGTCCGAGGGCAAACCCGCGAGCTATCCGCTGACGGTCGCCGCCTTCGTCGCGCTCGCCGCCGAGCGATTGCGGTCCGATACGCCCGCGACGGCGCAGCTGCTGGAACTGTTCGCCTTCCTCGGCAGCGAACCAGTCGCGGTCTCCCTCCTGCGGTCCGGTCAGCGGCCTGGGCTCACCGAGCCGCTCAGGTCCCTGCTGGGCGAGCTGATCCCGATGAACCGTGCGATCCGGGAGCTGAACCGGTATGGGCTGGTGAAGGTCGACGCGAGCCAGCGCATCCAGGTCCACGGCCTGATCCGGCGGGTGATGCGAGACCAGATGACCCCGGAGACGAGCGAGGCAACACTGCGCAACGTGCGGCTGCTCCTGGCCGCCGCAAACCCCGGCGACCCCGACGAGATCGGTGATTTCGCCCGGCAGGCGGCCCTCGGCCCGCACATCGAGCCCGCCGACCTGATCAACGCGGACGACATGCATGCGCGGCAGGTCGTCCTCGACCACATCCGCTACCTGTTCCTCATCGGTGACTACGAGAACAGCCGATATCTTGCGCAGCGGACAGCGCAGGCATGGAGCGCCGACGCCCGCCTCGGTCCGGACGACCCGCTGACGCTTCGGGCGCAGGCGCGCCTCGCCGAGGCCCGCCGGGCGCTGGGCGACAGCAGTGCGGCCGCGGAGCTCACCATCGACATCTTCAACCGGATGCGGGACAGCCCGACCCTCGGTCCTGGGCACGAATTCACGCTCATCACCGGCATCCAGATCGGCCACGACCTGCGCATCTCCGGCCTGTACCACGAGGCGCTGCGGTTCGACCGGGAGTCCGTCGAGAGGTTCGTCGAGGTGTTCGGTCCGCGCGACCAGTACACGCTGCGCGCGATGGCCGGCCTGGCCACCGATCATCGCCTGGTCGGCGACTTCGCCGAGGCGCTGCGCATCGACCAGGAGATCGCCGACGCGCGGGCCGACATGGGCTCCGCCGGCTGGCGAACGCTGGTGGCGCAGCTGCAGGTCGCCCGTGACCTGCTCGACCTCGGCGCGTATCAGGACGGCCTGGACCTGGTCGAGCGCGGGCTACCGACGCTGCAGAACACCCTCGCTCCGCGCCACGGCGCCGTGCTGGCAGCGCGCTGCCTCCGGGGGGTACTGCTGCGCAAGACGGGACAATCGGCCGCCGCGTTCGACAGCCTGCGAGAGACCAGCGCGCTGACCACGCAACGTTTCGGGCCGTACCACGAGTACACCCTCGCCGCGCAGGTCAGCCTCGCCAACGCCCTGCGCCAACTCGGCGACGTCAACGTGGCCGGCGAGCAGATCGGCGAGGCCGTGGACCTGTACCGCAGCCACTACGGCACGCGGCATCCGCTGACCCTCATCGCCGAGGTCAACGAGGCCGTCATCTACCGCGCGGCCGGTGATCCCGACCAGGCCAGGGCGATCGACGAGCGGTGCCGGGGCGATCTCGACCTCGTGCTGGGCCCGGACCACCCGGTGACCCTGTGCGCCGCCGCCGCCGTGGCGACCGACCTCGCCCTGGCCGGCGAGCACGCCGCCGCCCGCCAGTTGTCGGAAACGGCGTTCGACCGGTTCCGGATGGTCATGGGTGGCGGGCACGAGGCCAGGGCGGGCGGGGAGCACCCGGATGTGCTGCGTTTCAGGGTCAACCTGGCCAAGGACCTCGGCGACACCGAGCCGGCCGCGCGACTGATGGCCAACTCGCTCGACGGGCTCCGCCGCGCCCTCGGACCGTTCCACCCGGACGTGGCGGCGGCGGAGCGCGGCGACCGCCTCGAGATCGACCTCGAGCCGCCGACGACCTGACATCCCGACCTTGGCTACGCTCGGATCATGCGAGACGTGGCCGCCGAAGCGCTGCACCTGCTGTCCGACCTCGTGGGCATCGACAGCGTCAACCCGGGCCTGGTTCCGGGCGCCGCGGGCGAGGCGGAGATCGTCGAGCACCTCCGCGCACGGCTGCACAAATCGGGCTTCGCCACCACGGTGGTGACGGCACCCGGCCACGAGGATCGCCCCAGCCTGATAGCCGTACCGCCGGGACCGGCGCAGTGGCCGACGGTCGTGCTGAACGGCCACCTCGACACCGTGGGGGTGGCCGGGATGCCGGCGCCGTTCACGCCCCGGCGCGACGGGGACCGGCTCCACGGCCGCGGCGCCGCGGACATGAAGGGCGGCGTCGCGGCGATCGTCGCCGCCGCGGAGTATCTGGTCGCGGCGAAGAAGGCACCGGTCCGCCCGGTGCTCGCGTTGGTGGCCGACGAGGAGGACGCGAGCCTGGGCAGCGAGGCCGTGATCGCCGCGCTCCCCGGGCTCGGGGTCCGGCCCGACGCGTGCCTGATCGCGGAGCCGACCGACCTCGCCCTGACCAGGTCGCTGCGCGGGTTCGCGGTTGTGCGGGTGACCTTCACGGGTCGCGCCGCGCACAGCTCGCAGGCGGACCTCGGCGTCAACGCCGTCACCCACCTCGGTCGGCTGCTGCACGCGGTCGACGAACACGCGGCTGCGGTACGGGCCGTCGGCGGCGACCTGATGGTGACGGTCGTACGTGGCGGTGGGTCACCGTTCGTGGTGCCCGACCACGCCGAGTGCCTGGTCGAGCTGCGCACACCCGCGGGCCGGTCGAGCGCCGCGGCGCTGGACGAGGTGCGCGCCCTGCTCCAGCCTGACTGGGACGCCACCGCCGAACTGGTCGCCCACCGCGACGGCTGGCGGCTCGACGACGCGGGGCCGGCCGCCGACCTGTCCCGCCGGCTCGGCGACGCGCTCGGCACCGGACCGACCTTCGATGCGCCCTATTGGATGGAAGCACCGCTGTGGCAGCGGCTCTGCCCCACCCTGGTGTGCGGACCGTCCGGCGGTGGGCTGCACGCCGTCGACGAGTGGGTCGACCTGCGCCAGGTGCGGGCCCTTGCCGCCGCACTGACAACGGTCCTCCCCACCGCACTGACAACGGTCCTTCCCGGCTGGCGGCCCGATGGCGACTGACCCGCGCGGGCTCCGCGGCGACGCGCCGCTGCTCGATGCCTGGCTGCGCTTCACCGAGCACCCGCCGACACCGTTCACCATCCCCGGCCACAAGCAGCGCAGCGACCTCGTCGGCGACGTGGTCGCCGGTGACGTCCCGCTCTACGCCGGCCTCGACACCATGAAACTCAGCGCCGGCGTCCTCACCGACGCCGAGGCCCGCGCGGCGCGGCTGTGGGGTGCCGACTTCTGCCGCTTCTCCACCGGCGGCGCGACCCACGCCAACCAGGCCGTCGCCCTGGCGCTGGCCGGCGACGGCGACCGGGTCGTCGTGAGCCGCACCCTGCACCGTTCGCTCCTGCTCGGGCTCGTGCTCGCCGGCCTGACCCCCGTGTGGGTGCGCCCCGACGTCGACCCCGCCACCGGCCTCCCACTGGGCGTCGCACCCGCGACCGTCCGGCGTGCCCTGTCCGCCAACCCCGGCGTGCGGGCGGTGTTCGTCGGTGACCCGTCCTACGTCGGCACGGTCGGTGACATCGCCGGCCTGGCCGACGCGGCGCACGACTTCGGTGTGCCCCTGGTCGTCGACGCGGCGTGGGCCGCCCACTTCGGCTTCCATCCCGCGCTGCCCCGACACCCGCTCCAGCTCGGCGCCGACGTGATGGTGACCAGCGCCCACAAGACGCTGCCGGCCTGGAGCCAGGCGGCGCTCGTGCTGGCCCGCACCGACCGCGTCGACCCGGCCCGCCTCGACGCCGGGGTGGAGGCGACCGCGACCACCAGCCCCGCGGGCGCCGTCCTCGCCAGCATCGACGCCGCCCGCGCACTGCTCGACCGCGACGGCCACGCCCTGCTCGGCGACGCCATCACCGCCACCCGAGAGGCGCGCGACCGGCTCCGCGGCATCGACGGCCTCACCGTCCTCGACGGCACCGCGGTCGACCCGCTCAAACTGACCCTGCTCCTGTTCGGCACCGGCGCCGACGGCAACCGCGTCGAGCAGGACCTCCTGGCCGCCGGCCTTCCGGTCGAGTCCGCCGATCGCGACGTCCTCGTCGCCGTCGTCTCGCTCGCCGACACCCCGGACTCTCTTACCCGCCTGACCACGGCCCTGACCGACTCGATCCGGCGACACCGCGGCACACCACGACCGGTCATCGGCCCGGCCGCGTACCGGGTCGAACCGGTCGTCGCGATGCCACCGCGGCAGGCGTTCTTCGCCACCGCCGAGACGGTCCCGATCGACCGGGCCGTCGGACGGGTCTGCGCCGAGCTCATCGCACCGTACCCACCCGGCATCCCGGTCCTCGCCCCCGGCGAGCAGATCACCGCCGACGCCCTCGCCGCCCTCAACCACGCCCGCCTCGCCGGCGTCAGGATCGCCTACGCCGCCGACCCGTCCCTCAACACCCTGCGGGTCACCACGTAGCCGCCGCCCGTTCGGTGCTGGTGCGCTGGTACTCGCCGCCGGCCCTTCGGCTCTTCGTGGGGATCTGTTTCCTGGTGTTCGGCGCGATCGGCATGCTCGTCCTGATGGCGTCGGTTGTGCCGTCGTGGCAGGCGACGCACGGCGGTGGCCGGACCGGAACCCTCACGCTCACCGAGTTCAAGGGATGCAACCGGTTCGAGCCACCGAAGCAGCGGTGTGGGTGGTACGGCGACTTCGTCAGCGATGACGGCACCGTCGTCGACAGCCGCCAGCGGTTGGTCGGAGGGCTGCCGAAGGGTGCGAAGGCCGGGGAGACGCTGCGCGCCCGGGACGTCGGGACCCCCGGGCAGATCTACCAGCTCGACGACACCGAGAGCTTCGGGGAGACGGTCAATTCCTCGCCGGCCTCACGGGGGTGTTCGTCGTCGGTTTGGTGCTGAGCCGGCCATGGCGGCTCAGGCCATGGCTCAGGTCGAGGTCCAGCCGACCCACGTGATCTCGCAGAACCGGCGTTACAGGAGTTTGTACGCCCACGTGACGGTGCACCATGTCCGCGGCGGCCGGACCCTCGAGCCGTCGAGGCGCTCGACCACCGGCTGGGTGCCCTCGAACCAGAGCTGCTCGCCGGCGCGGAGGAAGAGCGCGCGGTCGAGCGTGACCACGACGCAGCTGTCGTTGACCATGATCTCCCGGATCATCAGGGCCTTCGGAGCGGTGATCCGGTTGCCGAAGAGCTGCATGCGCCGATGATCGCACGGCGCGGCCGGCGGCGTTGCCGGCGTGGTGTTTGACGGAATCCGGTCCGTGCCAGCAGACTGGCGACGGCACACTGCTCGACAGCGAGGTGGTCGATGTCATCGGACACCCCTGAGGTGGCCCAGCTGCTCGCCGACGACGGCTTCGCCGGACGGCTGGCCGAGCTGGCGGGTTCGCTCGGGCGGGACCGGGGCGAGGTGACCGCCGAGGCCGCCGGCTACCTGCGCGAGATGGGCGCGATGCACAGCGCGCAGGCGATGCGCACCTGGTCGAAGTTCACGACGTGGATGTTCCGCGCGCACGAGCTGCTCGTGGACGAGGAGGCCGCGCGCCGACTGCAGGGGCTGGACCAGAAGTACTCGCTGTTGTTCCTGTTCTCCCACCGGTCCTACCTGGACGGTGCGGCGGTGCCGGTGGCGTTGGAGCGGCACGGGCTCAGCCCGGCGTTCACGCTGGGCGGGGCCAACCTGAGCTTCTTTCCCGTCAACCATCTCGCGCGCCGCTCGGGGATCGTCTACATCCGCCGGTCGACGCAGGACCTGCCGGTCTACAGGCTGACGCTGCGCGCGTACATCGGCCAACTGATCCGCAACCGGCAGAACCTCAGCTGGTCCATCGAGGGTGGCCGGACCCGCACGGGCAAGCTGCGTCCGCCGACCTACGGCATCCTGCGCTACGTGGTGGACGCGATCGACGCCGCCCCGGACACCGAGGCGCTCATCGTGCCGGTGTCCATCGTCTACGAGCAGCTGCACGAGGTCGGCGCGATGACCGCGGAGGCGCGCGGGGCGCGGAAACGGCCCGAGGACGTGCGCTGGCTGGTCAACTTCGCCCGGCTGCAGAAGCACCGGCTGGGCCGGGCATACCTGGACTTCGGTGAGCCCGTCCCGCTGCGCGAGCGGATGGCCGAGCTGCGCGACGACCAGCAGGGGCGGCACGTCGTCGAGCGGATCGCCCTGGACGCGTCGCACCGCATCAACCAGGCGACCCCGGTCACCGTCACCGCCGTCGTCTGCCTCGCGATGCTGGCCGCCGACCGGGCGCTGACCCTGGACGGGGTGTTGCAGACCGTCGCGCCGATGGCGACCTACATCGCATCCCGGCGCTGGCCGGTGGCGGGGGCGGCGGACCTCACCGACCGGGACACGGTCGGCCGCACGCTGCGGGAGCTGGTCGCCTCGGGGGTGCTGACGAGCTACGACGGCGGCACCGAGCCGGTGTGGGTGATCGGCCCGGGTCAGCACCTGGTGGCCGCGTTCTACCGCAACACCGCGATCCACCTGCTGGTCGACCGGGCGATCGGGGAGCTGGCCCTGGTCGCCGCGGCCGAAGGCGGCCCGGACGGCCTGGAGACGGCGACCGGGGAGGCGCTGCGGCTGCGGGACCTGCTGAAGTTCGACTTCTTCTTCGCCAGTCGCCGCGCCTTCGCCGAGCAGATGGGGCTGGAGCTGGCCATCATCGAGCCGGGCGACGCCGACACGTTGCGCGAGTTCACGCCGGACGACGCACGCCAGTGGCTGCAACAGGGCCGGCCGCTGGTCGCCCCGCTGGTGCTGCGGCCGTTCCTGGACGCCTACCACCTGGTGGCCGACCGGCTCGCCGCCTGGGAGGACGAGACGTTCGACGAGTCCCGGTTCCTCGACGAGTGCCTGCGCGTCGGCCGGCAGTGGGCGTTGCAGGGGCGGCTGGCCAGCGAGGAGTCGGTGTCGCTGGAGCTGTTCAAACCGGCGCTGCAGCTGGCCCGGCACCGCGGGCTCCTGGACGCGGGCACCCCAGAGGTGCGGCAGCGCCGGGCGGACTTCCACGACGAGCTGCGCGAGTCCGTCCGCCGGGCGACCGTGGTCGCCGAGCTGGTGCGTCAGCCGCCCGGATAACGGCGGTCATCCGACGACCCTGGTCCCCGGCGTGTCGCCCGGCAGCTGGCCCATGTCGGTGTCCAGGACGTGCAGGGGAGTGCTCGCGATCGTCACGCCGCCGGAGGTGTACGCGGTGACGACGGCTGGGTTGCCCGGTGGGACGGTGGTCGTGCCGGCTCCGGACGCGTCCAGTGGCACCGGCGCGGGGGAGCTGCCACCGGCAGTGACGGTGACCGACGCGGCGCCCGGCGGTGCCACCACGACGACCTGGTCGGTCTGGGTGTCCTTGCCCTCGGCGCGCAGCCGCCACCCGATCGGCCGCTCGAAGGCGCCGGCGGCGGGCAGGAGCAGCCGCAGGTCGAACCGCAGCCAGTCGACGCCGCCGTGCATGGCGTACACGATGACACCACCACCGTGCGGTTGGACGCTCAGCAGGGCGGCGGGTTGGCCGTTGACGGTGCCGGTCCACAGCAGCCTGAGGGTCACGTCCTCGACCTCGAGGCGGCTGTCGTTCAGCGCCGTCGATGCGAACCTGAGGAACCTGTCCCGGTCCAGGCCCGGCCCCCGCGCGTCGCGGGCAGCGGCGTCGAGCATCTCGGGGCTCGGATCCGTTCCGCTGCCGAAGCGGCCCGACCAGCCGCCGTCCAGGCCGCCCTCGAAGGAGACGGCGCCGTCGACGGTGATCCGGGTCGCGAGCCGCGGCGGTCCGCCGGCCGGCAGCTCGGCCACGGCCACGCCGCTGCCGTCGGCGGAGGTCGCGAGGAGCTTGCGGTCCACGGTGCCCGCCGCGGAGTACGTGGCGCCGCCGCTGATCGTCACCGTCGACCCCGGAGGTCCGACGACGACCGCCACACCGCCACGGTCGGCCGAGCCGTGCAGCAGCGTCGCGACCGGAGTGTCCGCGTTCGTGTTCGAGTGCTGCTCCATCTGCTCGGGCGCGGCGCCGGTCGGTCCCGCGTACCAGACCAGCGTCCAGCTCCTGATCACCCCGAAGTGCAGCGGCACCAGGACCAGCGCGAGGCGCATGCCGGGGACGTCGCCGGCGTACACGACGCGGATCGTGCCCCGGTCACCGACCCGCCACCACCCCTCCGGGTCCTGCATGTCCTTGACCTGCCGCCGCAGCCCGTCCTGCCAGGCGACGTCACCGGCGAGGCCGCCTCTGGGCGGGCCCGCCGACAGCCGCGACGGGGCGGCGGCGACCGCGACGCCCGGCATCCAGCCCGGCAGCGGCACCACGTTGCTCTGGATGCCGACCGCGACCAGGAG
Source organism: Dactylosporangium siamense (assembly GCF_016862795.1). Taxonomy (GTDB): domain Bacteria; phylum Actinomycetota; class Actinomycetes; order Mycobacteriales; family Micromonosporaceae; genus Dactylosporangium; species Dactylosporangium siamense. The sequence goes on from NZ_BONQ01000129.1 coordinate 142,931, forward strand.
CAGCCCGGCGACGGCGGACCGGCGGATCCGGCGCTGCCGCCGGTGGCGGGTCTCCCGGGCGGCGAACCGCGGCCACGGGTCCTCCGCCGTGATGGCCTTGGCGGCCTCGTCGGTCAGGGCCGCGCGCAGAGCGGCCGCAACATGCTCGGTCATGCCGTTTCTCCCTGCAGGCGGGCCGGGGCGTTCCCCGGGTACGGGTCGACGTGGTCGCGCAACCGGGCCAGTCCTCGCGACGCCTGGCTCTTCACCGACCCGGTCGAGCAGCCGAGCACCTGGGCGATGTCGGCCTCGCTGAGGTCCTCGAAGTAGCGCAGCACGAGGATGGCCCGGGTCCGCGGGGGCAGCTTCCGCAACGCCACCAGCAGCTGCTGCCTGGTGTCCGCCCGGTCGTACTGGTCCGCCGCCGGCGCCGCGTCGGCCGCCAGCAACGGCACCTCGACGACCCTCCTGCGCCGCCGCCACGAGATCGCGGTGTTGACCATGGCCCGGCGCACGTAGATCTCAGGGGCGTCGGACCGCACGATCCGCCCCCACCGCCGGTGCGACTTCTCCAGCACCGACTGCACGAGATCCTCGGCGGCGCCCCGGTCCCCGGTCAGCAGGTACGCGGTGCGGGTCAGCGGCTCCCACTGCGCCGTGACGAACGCCCGGAACCCGTCATCGTCCATGGAAGGTAAGACGCCTCCCGCGGCGAACAGGTTGAGCGTGCGTTTTTCAGGTGGCTTCTGCGCCGGTCAGCGCTTTGGGCTGGCGCCGTCGCTGCAACTCGTCGCGTTCGGCGTCCGGGATCGTCATCGACTCGGCCAGCACGGCGGCGAGCGCGTCCACCTGCGTACCGTCGATGTCGGCCGGGAACAGCCAGCGGATGTTCTCGTCGCGGGTGATGAGGTCGATCGCCAGACGCCCGTTCTTGTCCTGCGTGGTTGCCGCCCGGACGTAGCGCACCAGGTCGACCGGGATGTCCTGGCGGATCTCGGCCTGCTCGAGGAACGCGTTCGTGCCGGTCGCGATGACGCGGCGATCCGTGACGACGACCAGCGTCCTGTCCTTGGATCCCCCCAGCATGTCCTTGGCCCCGCTGAAGATCGCCGAGATCGTCCCCGGTCCTTCGACCTGCTCCGGGAATCCGAGGACGCGGATGGTCTCGCCGTCGTCGAGGAACCAGCGCAGGATGCGCAGGTACGGCTCCAGCACCAGTGACTTCGGCGCGCAGACCACGTCCGGCGCCACGAGCGGCGGGGCCGGCGGATGCAGCGCGTCGGCGAGCGGCTCGATCGCCTCGAGCAGCCGGGCGGAGGTCTGGCGGGCCGCGGTCGAGTCCTTCCGCATCCCCGGCAGTGTCAGCGTGTCGCGTCCGGGGAGCTCGGCGATGATGCGCAGCTCCCGGGTCAGCGCGTCGACGAGACTCGTCGTCTCGGCGAGCGCGGTGTCCAGCTCCTTGCCGGTGTGCCGCGCGATGGAGTCGACCAGCAGGGCCTCGCCCGCGTCATCGGCAGCGGCGGCTCTCGCCCGCGCGGCATGCAGCGCCTGATAACCGGTCCACGCCTTGACCGAGGACAGCAGGGCGTTCGCGTCGAACACGATCGCCTCGGCGTTCGACTCGAGATATTCGCGGCGGCCACGCGCGTCGAGCTGATGCAGCTGCCGGATGTGCGCGCCGACGTTCAACTGGTACAGGTCGACCTGCGTGCGCAGCTCCGTCTTCTTCCCCGCGACGGTGTCCCACAGCGACGTCGGGACCGACCCGACCTCGCGCGCCTGGTCGACCACGTGATCGATGGTGGCGACGAGCGCCGTCAGCTCGGCCCACTGCCCGTGACGGATGGTCGTGAGCACCTGGCCGGTCATCGCGACGTTGGTCTTGACGAGGCCCGCCACCTCGTTCAACAGCATCTGCAGGGCGACCATGGCCAGCGCCGGCCCGATCGCAGCCGCGCTCTGCGCCGCGCTCACCCGGGACAACGGGATCCAGCGGGCCTGCCCGACGATCCGACCGGGCACCATCACCGCGCCGAGGTTCGCGCCGTCCTTGACGGCAAGCGTCGCGCCGGCTCTCAGCATGGCCTGGGTCGCGTCGCTGATCCGGTACAGCCCCTGCACGCTGGCGAACGCGTTGCCGAGGTTGCCGGTCACGGTCGCCGTGTTGCCGATCGAGGCGAGGAAGGCGGAGATCTGCTCACGGTCACCGGCCGGCACGAGCCCGAAATCGATCAGGTCGAGCTGGAGCTCCGGCGGCACCTTGCCGAAGACCACGGCAATACCCGGGAGCACCTCCGCCAGAACGGTCGCCGCCGGGTCGACGTCCGAGCCGTCCTCGTCAGGCTCGGCGATCTCCATCGCGTCCTGCATACGATCTCCTCCCCGGCGTCGGCTGCCGAAGTGTACGGCCCACCGATTCAGCCGCACGCGGCAATGGGTTCGCGAACCTTAGCGGATCGCAGGTAGTTGGTGGCGCGGTGGAAGTCGAACGCGTGGATCGCGGTCGTGATGTCGGCTTCGACGCCGGCGAAGCTCTGGCCGAGCCCATGCCGCGGAATGGCCACGACGTCCCCTGGGTCGGCGATGTTGAGCCAGCGGCGCACCCTGGGTGGACGGCGGTGCCCGCCGTCGCGGACGACCAGCCGGTCGTGGACCACGCTGGGCATGGCGAGCGGCGAGCCGATGGTGATGAACAGGTCGATCGGGTGGCCGTCGCGCCGCCACAATGCTTCGTACGCCACGACCGAGCCCAACGAATGGGCGACGACGACACGGGGTTGATGCTGATCGACGAGATCGGCGACGCCGGTCACGATGGCGTCCCGCCGCTCCGCGTCGGTGAAGTAGCGGTGGAGCTCGCGAAAGAACCGCTCGACGAACATCTGGGTCAGCCGCTGGTCCAGGCCGTACGTGGTGGCCACCCAGCTCACGACGGCGCGGATCGGTGCGGTGACCATGCCCTGCGGGGTCCGGTCCGGCCAGCCGAGCTCCCGCGCCCAGGCGTAGATGTCCGGCTCCAGTTCGGAGTCCGGCTCGTCGGCGCCGCCCTGAGCGACGCGCGACGGTCGGAGACGGTGCGCGTAGTACGCCATGACCGTCTTGGCCGGAATGTCGCCGAGGGCTGCGGTCCACCATCCGGCGATGGTGGCCGCGGCCTGGTCCGGGTCGACGCCCGGCTGGTGGTTGCCCACCCCGTGGACGCCGAGGATGGTCATGCTCATTCGCGCTGCTCCTTCGTGAACAGGGCGACCTCGTTGCCGTACGCCACGACGATGTCGCCGGTGTCGGTCGCGGTGACGGCCCGCACCTGGTGCGGCAGCGAGAACACGTTGGCCGGTCCGGGCCGGTCCAGATGGTAGGTCCACAGTCCGTTGTCGCCGATCACCGCGACGGGCCGACCGGCCAGCGTGGTGCTCGCGACCGCGTAGATCGCCGATTTGTGCTGTGCCACGACACGGACCTCCCGCATCTGGTCCGGCCGGATGTCCCAGAGCCGGGCCGTTCCGTCGGTGCCGCCGCTGAGGATCATCTGCCGACCGTTGATGACCACGCCGGCGAGCGCGTTCACCACGCCTCGGTGGCCGGTGAGCGGCTCGCCGATCTGGCTGCGGGTGGCAATGTCCCAGAGCCGGACTGTGCCGTCGTCGCTGCCGGAGACGACGATCGGCCCGTCCGGGAGTTCGACGCACAACAGGGCGTGAATCCAGCTTCTATGACCGCGCAGCGACGAGCCGGCGAGGCGAAGGGTGGCCAGATCCAAGATTCCGATCGTGTCGCCGACTGCGGCAGCAACCAGCGTCCGCCCGCTGTGGTGAACACAGGTCACCGCGCGCACCAGTCCGCCGATGCCCGCCAGCTGTCCGGTCATCACACCGGACTGGAGGTCCCACACCCGTAAAGAGTTGTCCTCCGAGCCCGTGACGAGGACTGGCTTGCCTTCGAACCGGGTGCTGGTCATCGCCCGGACGGTTGAGTCGTGGTCCGGGAGCAAATCACCCACCGGGAGACCGATGTCCAGGCTCCACCGGTGAATCCTTCGGTCTACGCCGGCTGTGACGGCCGTCCCTGCGTCCGGCCCGGGGACGACGGCGACGGCACGCAGCGGACGCTCATGTCCCACGCGGACCGACTGGTCCGTCTCGGTCGGCGATGTACTCCACAGACGCACGGTCCGGTCACCGGCACTGACCGCGATGGGGAATCCGTCGAGCTGTGCCGCCGCCACCGCCGAAACTGCGCCGACGTGGCCCGTCATCGCCGCGGTGATCTGCTTTCCTGCCGCCACGTCCCACAGCCGGACCGCGTAGCTGTCGCCGGTGATGGCGACCGGAACTCCGTCGAGATAGGTGTACGCCAGACACTCGAGTGAGCCCCTATGGCCGGTTCCCGCCGGCCCGGTCGGCCGGTTGTCATGGAGATCCCACATCCATACCCGGTCGTGGCTGCAGCAGATGACGACCTGCCGACCGTTGAGTTCGGCACAGGTGATGTCCTTGACCTCATCAATATCGAACTCGTCGCCGATCCGGCTGCACGTGCGCAAATCCCATTTGCTGATCGTCCCTTGCGAAGTTTGGCGGCCTTCTGATGCCACCACCGCGATGGGTACGCCGGCCAACGTCAGACAGCTGATCGCCGTGACGATGCGCGCGTCGTTGCCGAGTCGCAGGTCGGTTCGCTCTCGACTGCGGATGTCCCAGACCACGGCAGCGCCGCGATAGCCGACGACCAGCACCGGACGCCCCTGGACCTGGGCCAGCGCGATGCACGGCGATCGGTAGTACGACGTGGCGTTCACTTCGATGAGCGGCCGTCCATCGGTCAGGTCGTGGATGACGACCAGTCCCGCTGTGCCGCTCGCGACCGCAACCGGCCGACCGTCAACGTGTCCGCAGACCAACCGGCCGATGCTCGGTATGCTCACTTGTATCGAGGACACGAGTTGCGCGGTGCGCATGTCCCACACTCTGATCCAGCCGCTGTCCGTCCCGGCCACGGCCACCGGATGGCCCTCCACTTGCGCGACATCCACGCTCGTCACGACCCCGTCGGGGTTCGTGAACACCGCGCGGGCCGCCGGGGACACCTCGCTGCCGGTCGACCACTGCGGCCACCACACAGGCCGCGGCAGGTTGGCGACCCTGCTCAGCCGGCGAGCGAGTTGCGGCTGACCGTAGCGCACGGCGTTGATCGCTTGGGCGTCGCGCCACGACGCCGCGCGCTCGGGCGACGCGCCCCACCGAGCCGATTCGCGGGTGACGGCGGCGACGGATGCGGCGCGAGCGGTCCGGGCGGAGTTGAACAGCGGCTCCAGCTCCGTGGGTCCCTGGTCCAGGAGCTCGTCGAGCCGGCCCGCGTCGACGGCGTGGCGAGCCAGGTGCCGGCGCACGTAAGGCTCGGCCGCGTCCCACCGCCGGGCGCCGGACTCGTCCTGCGGCGCGCCGACCAGCAACCGGTCGACCAGCGCGTCGAGAGAGTCGTCGTCCCGCCGCAGTTGATCGATGAGGCCCTGGTGGAAGATCCGGTACAGCGTCGTGCCGTCGTCGTCCGGGCTCGACCGCAGATAGAACCGGACCTGCTTCAGCACGACGTCGAACTCGCCGGCGGTCAGGTGGTCGACCTGCTCTGCCGAGTCGGTGTAGATCGGGGCGAGCCGGCGGATCACGCTGGCCGGCATGCCCGCGCCCTGGGCGTGCGCGATGGCGACCAGGACCGGGCGCAGCCACGGCTCGTCCGTCCGGTCGGACAGGTCCATCTCCAGCATTTCCGGGACGCCGCGCGGGACCCGGGCCGCGACCGCGGCGATGCCGGCCTGGCCGATGCCGTCGGGATGGTGCTGCACGAGCCAGTTGGCGAACATCGCGGCCGACAGGAACTCACCGCCCCGGTCCCGGTCCGCATCGGTCAGCGCGGCGGCGACGTGCTGCGCCAGCTCCCGCCGCAGCGCGCGGACCTGGTTCGAGCCGTACGCGGGCGCGAACGCCAGGACGTCGTCGAGGTAGACCGCCAGGTCCGTCCGGAGCTCGTCGATCGGGATCCGGTCCAGATCGAGGAGCCCGTCGCTGTCGGCGGCCAGATCGCGCAGCGGCGCGAACTGGTCCCAGGGCCGCATGCCCACCAGCAGCCGGCAGCCCTGGCGGCCATCGGGCCGGCGGCTCCGCGCGAGCGGCAGGAGCAGGTCCTCGATGATCCCCAGCTGGCCCACGGCCTCATCCAGCGCGTCCACGACGATCAGCGGGGCGGCCGCTCGCCGCAGGACCGCGTCGACGGCGTCCGGGGCCGTGGTCACCGATGCCGACAGGCCGAGCTGGCGGACCAGCGAGGCCACCGTCTCGGCGACGGTCCGTTCTCGCAGATGGATCGCCGCCATGTCGGCGACGCGGTGCGGCGCGAGCTCGCCGAGGTGCTCCCACAGCGGCCGAGTCTCCTCCCGCAGGTGACCGTGCCCGGCGCAGACCACGATGCCGAGCAGCGCCGACTTGCCGGAGCCGGGGCCGCCGGTCACGACACAGATCGAGCCCGTTCCGCCGGCCAGCCAGCGGTTCAGGTGCAGCAGCTGGTTGCTGCGGCCGGTGAAGCAACCGGCGGAGATCCGGTCGTCGACGGCTCGCAGGCCCGATGCCCGGTCGAGGAAGTGCGCCGGGTCCAGCGCCACGTCGAGGTCCAGGAACGGCAGCGCGGCACGGTCCGCGTTGCGTCGTGCCGGGCTCAGCGATCCGGCCAGCGGCGGGCGGCGGTTCGGGAAGAACGGCGGTGACGGGCTGCCGTCCACCGGCGTGCTGCAGACCGTCTGAGCGGCACCGCCCAGCCGGGCCACCTCGCGACGGATGTGCTCCACAACATGCCCGAACGGCACGTAATCCTGGGCCGGATAGAAGTCGATCTCGCCGTCGCCGATCTGCTGCAGCACCCGGCCCGCGGCGACGCTGAAGATGCCGTCATAGGCGAGCCCTTCGCCCGACGTTGCCGCGATCACCCAGGCACGCGTTCCTTGGCCGGCGGCCCGCAACCACTCGAGCCGCGCCGCCGCACCCGCGTGGCAGGTGTCCACCAGGAACAGCGTCGTCGGCCGGGGCTTGTGCGGGAAGTCCTCGATGGCCGCGACCCATCCCGCTACATTGGTCGATTCCTCGTACTCGCCGTCGGGACCGATGACGTACACGCCGCTGGCCGCCAGATGGCCGTGACTGACGACGTACACGACGAGGACGTCGGCGGCTGCTCCGCCGGTGATGGCGGCCCGCACCTGGCCGCCGACCGCGTTCGAATCCGGCAGGGCTTCCGGCGCGACGACATCGCAGTCGTAGCCGAGCCTCGCCAGTGATCGGGCGACGTCCCGCGTCCGGATATGCGCGAACGGCAGCGCCGGCAAAGCGTTTGCGGGCGGCTCGCCCTCATAACGGCCGAAGTCGGCCAGGCCGATGCACAAAGCGCGGCGGCCTGATCCGCGATGGCCGCCCATGGGAAGCGAAGCCCACCTCTCGCCGGACGCGTACTCGGACGGACATTCGCACAGCGATCAAACACCGGTCAACGGGCTGCCGGGGATTCCATCCCTTCAGGCGAACGGGTCGCCGAATCGGATGCGCCAATGTCGGATGATCGGAACGAAGTTCCGGATGTCACCCTGGGATCGTTCAGACGGTGGAGGTGCCACGCAGGAGACCACTGCGGACCCGGCCGAACTCGCTCATGCTGTGGATCATGTACTGGCCGCCGCTGTCACTGGTCATCTGTACCCGGCCGAGGTTCCCCGCCAGGGACAGGAACTTCGTCAGCGTCACCTGATCGTCGCGGAACTGCGGCAGCGGAACCGTCCGGTGCACCATCCGCAGACTGTCGATGTGCCGTTGGATGCGCGTCGTTGCCGTCGCGCGGTCGCTGGCGTGCAGGTCGTCGAGCGCGGCGAAGGTCACCTCGCTCGTCCAGAGACCGATGCCGTGTGCCAGCACCGTCTCGGCGGTGAGCGAACCGCTGCCGGACAGCTGCAGCGACCGGCGGACCGGCTCGTGCGCCACGGTGTCGGCGTACTGGACGGTGGCGTCGCCGAACGACGCGTCGCCGCCCGGCGGGATCTGGACCTCGAGCACGACCCAGTACGTCTCGCCGAACGCCAGGTCGGGTGCGAAGATGCGCACTCCGCCCTCGGTGTCGATGAGATGCTGGACCGGGCTGACGCCGTAGCGGTCACGGGCCCGTTCCCGCAGGTCGTCGGCGTCGCGCAGGATCGCCTGACGGGCGGCGGGTTCGTCGACGAGATCGTGGCCGTAGACCCGCCACAGCGTGACGTCGGGGTCCAGGTCGATGCGCAGCTGGATGTTCATCGCGGCGAGCAGGTCCCGCCGCTGCAGGTCCTCGTCGAGGCTGAGGCGCACGTCCATCGGATCCGTCACGAACGTCGAGTGCCCGCCGGCGAGCCCGGCGAGCGCATCCAGTTCCCCCATCCGCGCGTCCGTGCCGAACCCGAAGCACGACAGCGTCACGTCGCCGCGAAGCTGCCCGGCGGCGTTGTGCCGGATGTTGATCCAGTTCGACTCGCCCGAGTTGGGCTCCCCGTCGGAGAACAGGTACACGCAGCTGACCGCGCCGTGGCCGCCGTCGTCGTGATGCCGGCGGATCTCGGCGATGCCGTACTGCAGGCCCAGGTTCAGGTCGGTGCCCCCGCTCGCGCGCATCCCGCCGACCCGCGCCGCGAAGTCCTCCTCGGAGAGCAGCCGCCGAGGGGTGGCCGGCAGCACGGTGGCCGCGCTGGTGGAGAACGTCACGATGCCGAGGATGTCGTCCGGGCGCAGCTTGCGGTACAGCTCCCGCACCGCCATCTTGACCATGTCCAGCTTCTGCCCGCCCATCGACGCGCTGACGTCGACGACGAACACGAAGTTCACCGGCAACTGCTCCTGCAGCCCTCGGCCGGCCGGCGGCTCGTCGCCGGCCCGCAGCGCGATCTCCACGAAGTGCGTGCTGGCCGGCTCGGCCTTGGCGTCCCCGGCGACCGGCGTGGCCCCGTAACTGACGGAGAGCGCCTGCCCGGGCAGCGGCAGCGGTACGCCGCCGTCGTCGCTGACGAAGTCGTCGAAGCGGACCTGCGTCTGCTCGATGAGCACGCCGTTGTTGATGAGGTCGCGAATGCTCACCGTCGACCGCGTGCCGAACGCGTTGTTCCGCCGCACGAACAGCCCGTCGTGCGGCAACGGCCCGCTCCGCGGCTCCCGCATCGGCTCCCAGCTCGGCGCCGCCGACTGGGCCTGCCTGGAGCCAACCGCCATCTGGTTGCCCCAGATCCGATCGGCCGGACCAGGTGCGATGCGCAGCGGCTGCGGGCTGACTGCCCGGCGGTCGTACACCGGCGGAGGAGCCATAGGCAGCGGCGGAGGCGGCGGAGGATCCACGGGCGGCAGAGACGGCGGAGGAGCCATGGGCGGCGGTGGAGCGATCCTGTGCAGCCGCCGTTGCCGGGGCGGACTCGGCGGGAGCAGGTCAATATCCGCGTCGTCGGGGTCGGGTATCGCCGTGAGTAGCGCGGGTGGAAGGCCCGGCGGCACGGGGAGGCTGTCGCCCAGCAGCCGCTGGCGCACCTCGTTGGCCGAGAGCTTGCCGAACGGGACCAGCAGGTGCGAGCCCGCGTTGACCCAACTGCGGAGGATCAGCCGCAGCTGGTCGGGCACCACCGTAACCAGCGGATCGAAGTAGACCACGACGGCCGGGAACGGTTGACCTCCGAACACATACGACACCCTGTCGGCCTCCATCCAACGTGGGTCGGACACGTCAAGTGCCACCACCCGCGAGATGGTCACGCCGGCGACGGCGGCGCGGTCGTTGCACATCGCCAGGGCGGCGTCAGATCCGGGGCTGCCTGCCCGGCCGGACAGCACGAGCAGGGCGAGCGCGGATTGGTCATCGGACACGGGATCAACCATCCTGAGCGGTCGGAACCGGGAGCCGGAGCTCGGCCGGGAGCGGGCAGCGGGCGTCGATCTCGGCGGCGGTGGTCACGCCGGGACGGAACAGGCCGGAGGCGGTCACGAGGTCCAGCCAGCTGTCGAGCCGGCCATCGACACCGCGCAAGGATTCGGCCAGGCGCTTGGCGCGGGTACGATCGCCCCGGCCCGGGCTCAGCAGCAGCAGGCGGACCTTCAGCGCACTGGCGGCGACGTGGTGCGGCTCGCGTTTCAGTGCCTCGTCGGCGTACGCGAGCGCGACCGGCAGATTGTCCCGGGCCGCCGCGATCCGGGCCCGCCAGTACCACACCGGTGGCTCGTCGTGGCCGGCGCTGAACAGACGGCCAAGGTCCTGCTCGGCGGCGTCGAGGGCACCCCGATCGATCAACCGCTCCAGGTCGTCCGCACGTGGGACGACGGCCGGCGCGGCGCGCCCCTCGCGCTGCGGCCCGATCAGCACCAGCACAACGACGGTGAAGCAGAGCAACAGGCCGATGAGGATCAGGAACGTGACCGGGCCGGCGTTGGGCACCAGGCCGGCGAAGACGCCGGCGACGGCGATGGCGAACGTCAGCACCACGACCGCGATGAGCAGCGTGGTGGCCTGGGTCGCGGACAGCGTCCGAAACGCGCGGCGCTGCAGGAACTGCCGGACGAAGTCACGGTAGATGAGCAGCAGCGCCCCGAACCCGATCCCTGCAAGGCCGGCGACCGAGCCGACTACCCGCAGCAACTCCGTCATGCGTCTCCCATCCGGGCAGGAGTACCACCGGCATTCATCCATCCACACCGGGCGTCGAAGTGACACCAGGTGTTCGGACGATGCCGTTCCGTGGATCATCCGAACCGTCGGCGTACACGCTGTGGTCCGCCCGAACGATCGACGCGTACTTCCTCCTCGGCGGCGTCCTCTACGGCGCGGCGGTCTGGTACGCCGGACAGCGGGAAACCTAACTACGCAGTGCGCGGAGCATGCCGTGGCGGCGCAGGGCAAAGGCGAGACGGCGGGCGTGGCGGTGGCGTACCAACAGGACCGCGGCGGCACGGATCAACGCCCAACGCCGCCCCTGGAACTGGTTCTCGGCCACCTTCCAGATGACCGCGCGCAGCGGCGCGGACTCGAGGGCGGCGCGCAGTTCGGTGCGGACCTCCGGGTCGTCCAGCGCGGCACGGATCGACCGGGCCAGGTCCGGGCGGTCGGCCATGCCGCCGGTGATGCCCGCCGCGAGGTGGTGCCGCACGTCGTCGTCCTCGACGAGCAGCAGCGTCGCCCGCCGGATCTCCGCCGTGTCCAGGGCCGAACGGAGCAGGTCCATGGCCCGCAGTTCGACCTCGTGGTCGTGGTCCTCGACGGAGAGCGCGGCGAGCAGGCGGGTCACCTCGTCGAGGTCGATGAGCTGCCGCAGACCGGCCCGAAACTCGGGCCGGTCCCAGGCGTAGAGCAGCGCCTTGACGAAGTGACGATCCACGCCACCTGATACCCGCGGACGGGTTCAGTCATGCAGCGTCGGTCGGTAGATGAGCTCCTGGGTACGGCCGTCGAGCGTCCGGCTCTCGAGCAGTTCGAGGTCGAAGTCGGCCGCTCCGCCGAAGATCGGGTCGGTGCCGGTCCGGCCGCTGATCACCGGGAAGATGGTGACCTGGACGCGGTCGACCAGGCCGGCGGCCATCAACGCGCGGTTCAGCTGGAGGCTGCCGTGCGAGCGCAGCGGCACCGTCGACTCCTTCTTGAGGCGGGCGACGATGTCGACGGCGTCGCCGCTGGCGAGGGTCGCGTCCGGCCAGTCGAGGGGCCCGCGCAGCGTGGAGGAGATCACCGTGGTCGGCATGGTCTTCATCCGGGCGTTGATCGGGTCGCTCAACGGCGACTCCTCGGAGGCCGGCCCGAGGAAGTGCACGAACTCCCGGAACGTGTCGGCCCCGATGACCAGCCGCTGCTCCTCGTTGAACTGGGCGAGGCGGCGGTCGAGGAACTCGGGCCCCTGCTTACCCCAGTAGCCGCCCCAGTCGCCGTTGCTGTCGTAGGAGCCGAAGCCGTCGAGGGTACAGAAGACATCGAAGGTATAGGTGACAGTCATGATGTGCTCCTCCGCGGGTATGGGTGCCCGTTGTGGGCGACTCTCACCTCAACTACGAACAGCACGACCCCGATCCGACAACCACGTGCACTCGTGGTCGCCTGCTCACGATCGCCCTGGTATCGCACGGCGGTAGAGCCCAGGGCCTTCCTGGACGAACCCGAGTCGCTCGTAGGTGCCGTTCGCCACCGGCAGCGCCGGCTTGGAGACAAGCTGGACGCTGTCGGCACCGCCCACCCCCGCGCGCCGGATGGCTTCCTCGACCAGGGCGACCGCAGCCGCCTGACCCTCCTGGTCCTGTTCGGCCACGACGTCGTCGATGCGGGCCGTGACGCCGCGGAGAGCTTGGTACACCGCAGCCGTGAGCGTCGCGCGGATGACGCCATCGTTCCGGGCGACCAGCAGCTGATACGCGTGCGATTCGACCATCCTGGCCAGCACCTCCGGTTTCAGCGGGCTCGGCCGGCTCGACAGGCGCGGCTCATACCGGCAGAACGCGTCGACCACGTCGGGAGTACACCTGTCTACGAGCTCCACGACGAAGGTCACGGGAGTTACCGTACGTCCGTCGTCATCCTCACCCGCGGGCACGGACCTGCAGCCGGCGTCGGTGGTCGACCTACGAACGGCGCGATCCCGATCCGACCACCGTGGCCGACCTGGTTGCAACGGGTTGACGTGCCCGGAGGCCGAAGGCGGTCACTGCCACGGCTGCCACCGTCGCGGCCAGCGGGACCCACAACGCCACCCGCACCGCGGCGAGCCCCGGGTCGCCGGTGAAGGCGCCGGATCCGCCGTCCAGGGCGGCCACGCTCACCGCCGTCACCGCGGACAGGCCGAGCGCCGTGCCGAACTGTAGGGCCGTGTACAGCAGGCCGGCGGCGAGGCCGTGCTCGTCCTCGTCGACGTCGTCGGTGGCGGCCATGGTCAGCGGCCCGTAGGCCAGCGAGAAGCCCAACCCGAGCAGGATCAGCGTGGGAAGCATCATCGCGTACGTCCAGTCGAGGCCGACCGGCAGGAACGCGGCGTACGCGAGCGCCGCCGACACCAGGCCGCCGAACAGGACCCGCACGTTGCCGAACCGCTCGACGAGTCTGGGTGTCAGGGTCGGCGCGAGCACCGTGTCGAGCGCGACGACCAGCAGCGCGAGACCGGTCTGCAGGGTCGTCCAGCCGCGCAGTTCCTGCAGGTACAGCGTCATCAGGAACTGAAACCCGGCGAATGCCGCCAGAAACAGCAGGGCGACGAGGTTCGCCCGCACCAGGGGAGCCGACCGCAGGACGCCCAGGCGCACCAGCGGTGCCGCCGACCGCCGCTCGACCGTGATGAACGTCAGCAGCGACGCGAGCGCGGCCGCGAACACGGCCACCGTCACGGCCGTGCCGTCGCCGGGGCGCTCGAGGCGGATCACGCCGTAGACGGTCAGGAGCATCGCGGCGGTGCTGGACACCGCGCCGGCAAGGTCGAAGCGCATCCATCGGAACGCGACGGCGTCGCCGTTGTGCTCCTTCAGCAGGGGTACGGCTGCCATCAGGGTCAGCGCGGCCACGATGACCGGTGCGAAGAAGACCCACCGCCAGCCGATCGACGTGAGCAGCCCCCCGGCGACCAGGCCGAGGGAGAACCCGCCGGCCGCCGCACCGGCGTAGACGCCGAGCGCCTTCGTCCGTTGCGGCCCGGCCGGGAAGTTGCTGGTGATCAGCGCCAGGCCGGCCGGTGTCATGAACGCCGCCGCGACCCCGGTGACGAACCGGGCCAGCAGCAGCATCCAGCCGGTGGTCGCCACGCCGCCGATCCCGGAGAAGAGCAGGAAGACGACCAGCCAGAGCAGGAACATGCGCCGGTGGCCGAGCAGGTCGGCGGCCCGCCCGCCGAGCAGCATGAAGCCGCCGTAGCCGAGGACGTAGGCGCTGACCACGCCGCTGAGTGCCCCCGTCGACAGCCCGAGGTCGGCCCGGATCTCCGGCAGCGCGATGTTGACCATCGCAACGTCGATGCCTTCGAGGAAGATCGCGCCGCACAACACGAACAGCACGCCCCACGCGCGCGGTGTGAACATCAGGAATTCCCCTCCTACCGAACCGGTATCCGCGAGGCCTGCCGGTTCCTTCTTGTAACTAACGGCATCGTTGGGCACCATCGGGAGGTATGGAAGAAGGCACTTCCCAGTCACCCGGTTACTGCCGGGATACCGAGGACTACGACGTCCGCCAGTGGGACACCAGGGAGGACTGCGAGGTCCGGCAGATCCTCGACCGGATCGCCGACAAGTGGTCACTGCTCGTGATCGCCCTGCTCGACCGGCGCAGCCTGCGCTTCACCGAGCTGCGTCGCGCGGTCGACGGGGTCAGCCAGCGCATGCTCGCGCGCACCCTGCGCCAGTTGGAACGCGACGGCCTGGTGCACCGCACGGTCCACGCCGTCGTCCCACCGCGGGTCGACTACGAGCTGACGCCGCTCGGCGCGACCCTGCACGCAACGATCCGCGCGCTCGTCGACTGGACCGAGGGGCACCAGAACGAGATCGCGGCCGCCCGCGCGGCGTACGACATCCGCGAAGCCGAAGAACGCAAAGCCCAGGAACAGGAGACAGCCCGCCGCGACGCCATCGCCCGCGACGTCCTCGCCGGCCGCCGCTGAACTGAGGGACTGCAGCAGACGCTGCTCGATCCAACCCGCTTCTCGATCGTGTCCTTGTTGGCGGCCACCGATTGGGCCGAGTTCGGCTTCGTCCGCGACACCGTCGGGCTGTCCGACTCGGCTCTGTCCAAGCAGGTCACGACGCTTGCCAACCTGGAGTTCGTCGAGGTCGACAAGGGCTACGTCGGCAAGCGTCCGCGCACCTGGATCCGGCTGAGCACCACCGGCCGCTCCGCACTGGGCGGTCACATCACCGCGTTGCAGCACATCGCCGCCACCGCGGCCGAGCACGGCATCGCCCACCGCGTCGAGCGGGGCCCAGCAACAGCGTGAGGCGGTCGAGGCAGCCCCCGTCGAGGTCAGCCGCGGATCAGCAGCCAACGCAGGAACGTCCAGAGGCTGTCCGCGGTGATGGACTCGATGCTGCCTGGGTCGGACATCGTGTCGACGAAGGCGACCTGACCGGCAAGGTCTCCGCGGGTCAGGAGCACGTAGACGTTGCCGCAGCCGTCGCCGGCCACGGGGAGCCAGCCGAGATCCCGCCACTGCGGGAACGGCGCCACGCGTTCGGCGATGTCGAGGAACGGCTGGTCGGGTCGGGCGCCGTACACGCCGCCGGCGCAGATCGCCTCGCCTTTGCATACCCGTAGCCAGTCGGTGAGCACCGCGGGCAGCGGACCGCCGAGGCGCCGCTGCAGGTCGGCGAGTTCCCGGTCGCCGGCACCGCCCGGAAACGCCTGCTCAGGTGCTCGTTGCGCCTGCGGCAGCAGCCGCAGCACCTCCCGTCGGGCCTCCCGGTCATCCACCGGCCATCAGTTCCAGTTCGTCGCGGTGCAGGTCGTGATCCGGCAGTCCTCGCAGAGGCACAGGCTGCGCCAGCCGTGGCCGTGCTCGCGGATGGTGTGCTTCACCGTCGTGACGTGGAACATCAACCGGTCGCACGAGCGGCAGTGCGGGTTCGGGTAGAGGCCGATCGCCGGGCCGCCGGCCACGCCGAAGACGTCAGGTGTCGACAGGACGTGGCCGTTGGCGTAGACGAGCTCGTCGTCGTACGGCCGGAGCACCACAGCAGCGGTCATACCCGAGACGTCCGGTTCGTCGTCATCGGGCGGCCGGTCGTAGGTGACGCGCTCGTCGTGCCAGCGGCCGTCCGGGTCGGTCGCCGCCGACAACACCCAGCCCACGGAGCCTTTCGGGCCCGCGAGGTGTACCCGCTCCGCCGGCCAGACCGGCATTGCGGGGACGTCTGCGAGCCGGAGTGAGAGGTAGTGCCACACGACGGCGGTTGCCGATGGGTGCCGCACGTACTCCGCCCGAGCAGCTCCACCAGCGCCGCGACGTCACCCGCCGTTTCGGCCGGGAGCGCTGAGCCGCCGGAGTTGGCCTTGATCGGCATCCGCGGAATGTACCAAGAGGTCCAGCGGGATCGGCTCGCGATGGAAGGTGAGCCGGGCTTCCGGGCCGGTTCGGTGCCGCCGCAGCACCTGCTGGATCAGCGCGACGCCGGCCTCGACGCTGTCGACGACGCCGATGCTGATGGTCATGGCCTGCCCGCCTCCGGGCGCCGGCGTCGAGCCACTCGTCTCCGCCCAGCCGAGGTCGGCCTCGCGCAGCGTCCGGTGCAGGTCGACGCGCACCGCATAGGCATGGCCTCCCACGGGAAGTTCGAGCCGGAGCCGGTGCAGCCGGGAGTCGCGCAGCGGGCTGACGCCGAAGCGTGCCGCGACGAGGGACCCGCGCGGCAGCCCGGCACGCTCCTCGTCGATCCAGCACTGCTCGGCCGGACCGCTCGCGGCGGGCAGGTCACCGGTCGCGAGCGTGGTTTCGGCGGCGGTCAGCAGGTCCCGCCAGGCAGCGAACGGAAACTCGCCATCCGGTCGGCGCAGGGTGTACAGGTAGCGGTCCACGTCGACCGAGTCGTCCTGGTCGACGGTCCAGGTCCCGGCCTCCTGGCGCCATGCCACGCCGCTGTGCCGCCCGTCGACCCGGTGCAGCCAGGCCCGGGTGCGGGGCCACCACACCGCGACCGGCACCGGCGGGCCGAAGTCGATGGGCAGTGTCGGTGTCATCGGGTCGGTCTCCACGCGGGGCGGGGGTGGCGACCCGAACGCGGCGTCCATCAACGGCGTGATCGCGTCCAGGTCGTCGCCGTGGTCGAGCACGACGAACCGCGCGGCGAGGGCCAGGACCGGGCCGGGATGCCGCAGCGTGGGGTCGACGACGGCGGCGGCGCGGGCGATCAGGTCGAGCTCGGTCCAGCGCAGCGCGTCGGGATGCCAGTGTGCCTGGTCGTCCCAGCCGAGCTCCAACGTCGACGCGCTGTCCGGGGTGCGCATCCCCAAGCGGACGATGCCGAACCCGGTGTCGAAGTCGAGCACGAGCGCGTAGCCGCCACCGACCGGGAACACCGCGCCCAACGGCACGACCTCGACGTCGGGCTCCTCGTCTTCGTCGGCTGCGTCGTCGGCGCCGACGTCGAAGCAGTAGGCCCGCCAGAAGTCCGGGTCCTCCAGGCGGGTTCGCAGCTCGGTCGGTAGCGGCATCAGGCTGGACCGGCCTGGGCGTCGGTCCCGGGTTCCTCCGCCTGAGGCTCCTTCATCACTGGTGACCGCCTTTCGGGGTGGTGGCGATCCAGGCGGCCCGCTGCGGGGTGACGAGCGGACCCAGCACCGGATCGGTGAGCAGTTCCAACGGCGTGATGCGCAGCGGGTCGTCGCTGTGCCACCGAGGCACCGCCTCGGCCAGGATCGCCCATGCCGACTCGGGGTCGCCCCGGCGCACCAGGTCGCGGGCCCGGTCGAACTCGGGCGGCTCCGGCGGGACCACCGCGTCCCCGGCGTCCCCGAGTGCCTCGTCGACCATCCGCCGGGCCCAGGCGCCGGACTCGCGCTGCAGGAACAGCGGCGCGAGCTCAGCCCGTACCCGACCGGCACCGACCGCCTCGATGACGTGCGGGTGCGCGAGCACGTCGTTGCGGATCCTGTGCTGCACATCGGGCCGCAGGAACGCGGCGACCACGACAGCCAGGTACTGGCCCGCTCCGGAACCCTTGCGCGCCGCCGCCTCGAACAGCTCGCCCGCCGCCTCGGCCTCGCCCAGCAGCGCCATCCGCCGCCCCTCGGCGACGAGCGCGGCCGCACCGTCGGGCTCGACCGCCCGTCCCTCGCGGGCGTTGAGCTCCTCGAACGACTCCCGCTCGGCCGCGACCAGGTCGGCGAACGAGTCGTACCGGTCGCCGAGACCCGGATACCACGAGGCCCAGACGTGCGCCGCCCACTCGCCGTCGCCGTCGACGTCCGAGGGGTCGAGCAGCCAGTAGCAGGCGTCCGCGTCGGCGGACACCAGCAACGCCCGCGCCATCAGCTCGTCGTCCTCGTCACCCACGGCGCACATGTCGGGCTCGAGGTCTCGCAGCCACCCGACGTCGGCAGTGGTCCGCATCGTCCACACGAACGGCCCCGGCTCGAGCCACCCGTCGGACGCCGCGAGAAACGCCCGGTACCCCGGCGGGAGCGTCACCCCGAGCCGCGCCTCGACAGCGGCGAGCGCGTCCTCGCCCGCCCCGGCGAACCCGAGCCACCCACCGGCCCGCCGCTCCTCCCCGAGCCCTTCCAGCCGCTCGGGGTCGGCGACGCGGAGGAAGTCTGCGCTGTAACCGGCAAGGTACGCCCGCCATTGCTCGGCCGTGCGGGGCCGCTCGATCGAGGTCACGCCGTACCCTACGACGTAGGGGAGGCGTCGCGGTGGCGAGTGTCTACGACAGCGAGCGGCTCGCGGCCGCGTACGCGTTCGACCGGCCGCCGGTCCACCAGCACATCCTGCGAGCAGCCCGCCTCGACCGCCCCGCCCACCGGGCGCTCGACGTCGGATGCGGGGCGGGCCTGTCCACCGCCGCGCTGGCATCGGTTGCCCAGCACGTGATCGGGCTGGAGCCCGTCCCGGCGATGCTCGCCCACAGCGGGACCGTCGCGCCGCGGGCCCGGTTCGTCGTCGGCACGGCCGAGCAGCTGCCGTTCGGGACGGGCGTGTTCGACCTGGTCACGGCGGCGGGCTCGCTCAACTACGCCGACCTCCCGCCGGCGCTGCGCGAGATAGCGCGGGTGCTGGCACCCGGCGGGACATTCCTGCTGTACGACTTCTCCGAGGGCCGGCGCTCGGCGAGCGGCGACGCGCTGGCGGACTGGTTCGCCGCCTTCGAGCAGCGGTTCCCCTGGCCCGCCGGCTGGCGGCCGCTCGACCCGCGCGAGTTGCCCCTGGCTGCCTGCGGACTGCGCCTGCTGGACCACACCGGGATCGAGCTCCACCTGCCGACGACCTTCGAGGACTATCTGCGGTACACCGTCAGCGGCGTCAACGTCGACAGCGCCGTGGAGGCCCGTGACTGGTGCCGGGACACGCTGGCCCCGCTCTTCGCGGCCGGCGACCTGACCGTCGTCGTCCCGGGATACGTCGCAACGCTGAGCCACGCACCGGTCTGACCTCAGTCGATCTTCCGCCGGTACGCTGTCCGCGTGCCGTACGTGCCGGATCTGCGTGTGTTGCTGACCGCTGGGTACCGCGTGGAGCGTGACGGGATCGCCTATGTCGTCGAGCCCGTCGATCTCGGTGCGGTGGTCCTGCCGACCGGCCGGGTCGTGGGCTGCGACCCGCTGATCCCGCACACGACGCCGTTCGTCGAGGAGGTGGCGCCGGGCCGCTACGCGTTGAGGGCCTGGGTTGCGGTGGTGCGCCGGGACGGCACCGAGGATCGCCGGATCGCCGCGCTGCAACTGGTGGTGGCGGACGCGCCGACCGCGTCGTGGACCATGGCGCTGCTGCCGGGTCAGGATCCGGCCTCGCTCGGCGACGACGACTTCTTCGGTTACGCGGTCGGCGCCGGTACTGCGACGCTGGCCGACCAGGTCGCGATCGACGCGGTGAACGAATGGGACTACGACCAGCTGGACGAGGCGTTCATCCCGGCGCAGGTCCCGGAGGACCCGATCGAAGCCGTCGTTGCCGCGGTCGTCGACGAGCCGACCGGTGCCAACGTGTACGTCGTCGGTGCCGGGTGGGGTGACGGCAGGTACGCGACCTACGTCGGCCGCACGGACGACGGGCGGATCACGGCGTTCGTCACGGACTTCCGCGTGGTGCCGCCCCCACCCTGACGGGCGTCTCGCCGGCAGCCGGTGTCCGGCGTTCGCCGGGCGTTCGCCGCCGGGGCGCGATCCCGACGCGCGATCCCGGTCCAATCCCTTCTGAGGTGGAGGGGGACCACATGGGTCGCAGGCGGCTGGTTACAGGTGTCGTGACGATGGTGCTGGTGGCGGCGGGCGGCGCGGCGAGCCCACCGGCGTGGGCCGCGAACCACGCCCGCATCCAGGCAACGGGCTCCTCGTGGGCCGCGAACGGGATCAACCAGTGGGTCGCCGACAGCGCCCGGCAGGGGCTTCAGGTCGACTACACGGCGACCGGCTCGTCGACGGGGCGCAAGGACTTCGCGGCGGCCGCGGTGGACTTCGCGGTCAGCGACATCCCGTTCCAGGGCACCGATCCGGTGACCGGTCAGATTGACTCGAGCCAGGGCCGGCCCTTCGCGTACCTGCCGATCGTGGCGGGCGGCACGTCGTTGCCGTACCAGATCCGCGTCAACGGCACGCTGGTGCGCGACCTGCGGCTCTCCGGACGGACCCTCGCCAAGATCTTCACGAACCAGATCACCAACTGGAACGACCCCGCCGTCACCGCCGACAACGGCGGTCGGGTGCTGCCGTCGCTGGACATCATCCCGGTCGTGCACGCGGAGGGCTCCGGCGCGACGTGGCAGCTCACGGCGTACCTGGCCGGTCAGTTCCCGGCGGACTGGAGCGCGTTCTCCGGCCTGTCGCGGGCGACCTCGTACTTCCCGCCGGTCCAGGGCCGGATGATCGCCCGGAACGGCTCGGACGGCGTGATGAACGCCGTCAGCGCCGCCTCCAGCAACGGCGCGATCGGCTACGACGAGTACTCCTACGCCCTGGCCGCGAACTACCCCGTCGCGAACCTGCAGAACGCGGCCGGCCAGTTCACCGCGCCGACGGACGACAACGTCACGGCCGCGCTGACCCGCGCCACGATCGATGTCGACCCCAGCTCGCCCACCTACCTCACGGCCAACCTGAGCCAGGTCTACACCGCGCCGGACCCACGGGCGTACCCACTGTCGTCGTACTCGTACGCGATCATCCCGACCGGCACCAACAACCAGGACAGCCGGATGAACACCAGTAAGCGTCAGACGCTCGCCGACTTCCTGGCGTACGGGCTCTGCGACGGCCAGCGCACCCTGGATGTGCAGGGCTACGCGCACCTGCCGGAGAACCTGGTGCGGGCCGGATTCGACCAGATCCGCCGGCTCCGGGACGCCGATCCGGCGGTCGACCTGGCCAGCGCCACGTCCTGCCCGGTCACGGCCGGAGTGCTCATCAACGGGGACAACCAGACGGCCCCCTACCAGGGCGCGGTCGCGCTGCAGGTGGCCGGTGGCACCGCCGTGCACCTGCTGCAGACCGATCCCGGTGCGCCCGGTGGCCACCCCGCGCAGGCCACCGACCCGACCGGACACCGCCACGCCTGGGTGTTCACCGGCAACCTCACCGGCATCGCCGTCTCCGACACCCGACCCGACCAGCCCGGCTGGACACTCACCGGCCAGGCAACCGACTTCGTCGCCGGCGCGACCACCGTCTCCGGCGCCAACCTCGGCTGGATACCCGAACTCGTCACCTCCACGAGCGACGCCGAAGGCACCCCCGCCGCCGGACCCGTCGTCATCCCACGCATGCAGGTGGCCACCAGCAACGGACTCGCCGATCCCGGCAACACCCTCGCCAGCGCCCCCGCCGGCAGCGGCCTGGGCACCCAGAACGTGTCGGCGGCGATGGCGCTGTGGATCCCGGACACCGCCCCGACCGGCACCTACACCAGCACACTCACGCTCACGCTGATCAGCCCGTAACGCTCACCTGGTTGCCTTGCGGGAAGCCGGCCGCGATACTCCGTGATCATGACCGCACCGCTCCCTGGGCCGCAACGGCGAGGCCCGCGCGCAGGCCTCATCATCGGCATCATCGGCCTGGTCGCGGTGCTGTGCACCGGCGTGGCCGGGGTCGTGGCCGTCTACGTGTTCCGTGACAGCCTGCCCGGGATTGCCGCGCAGGGCGACTACAGCCAGCCGAAGGACGTCTGCGCCCTGATCATCGGCGACATGGGTGAGCAGGCCGGCCCGGTCAGCGGCAGGCAACAGCTGGGATACACCTGCACCATCTCGCTCGCGGGCGAGCTGGGCGAGAACGAACTCCGGGTGTTCGTCGCCGTCGAGGACGCCGTGGAGCTGTACAACAGAGCGGGTGCGGACTTCGGCAACCGGGACGGCTTCGTCGGCGACGTCATCGCCGATCTCGGCGACGCGGCGTTCTTCACCCGGCGGCTCCTGGAGGGCGGCGGCCTGGTGGATGCGAAGCTCGCCTGCGTCACCGGCAACCTCTACGTCGAGCTGCGCTTCCACGCCATGTCCAAGCGGGCCTGGAGCTCCGACGACGTGCGGGCAAGACTCACCGCAGCCGTCCACGAGATCATGCGATCGGCACCGCGCGGGTAGTCCGGGAGCACCTGGATCAACAGCCCCGCTACGATGCGCGCGTCCACATCTAGCGGGGGTTCGTCTTTGTCCGAGCACAGCGAGACTGCATCGTCCACCGAGAGCGACCGGGGTGCCGATCCTGAGGTCAGGGTCGACCGTCCGTCCGCGGTCTCTGCTCCTTCCGAGCCGTCGGGTCCCGCCGCGCGGCCCGATGCCGTCGAGCCGGCCGCGCCGGTGGCCGAGAGCGACCCGGTCGGTGAGGTAGAGGCCGCCGTCGCGAGCGATCCGGTCGCCCTCGCTGGAGTGGGCACCGAGCAGCCGTTGAGCCTGGCCACGGTGGATGGTTCGCGGCGCCGTCGCCGTACCGCAGCGGTGGTTGCCGCCGTCATGGTCCTCGCCGCTTTCGCTGGCGGCGGTGCCTTCGCGGCGACCCAGAACTGGGAGAAGCCGTCCGGGATGCTGCCGGAGCAGGTGGTGCCCGCCGACGTGGCGTCGTTCGCACGGTTCGACCTGCGGCCGGGCGTGCAGCAGCGGCTGGCGTTCGACGGCCTGCTGGGCAAGGCGTCCGGCGCCCGCAACTCCTTCACCGGCGTCCAGCGGGCCCTGCTTGCCGGGTCCGGTGCGTCGATCACCCTCGACGAGGCCGCCCCCTGGCTCGGCGACCGTTTCGGGATCGCGCGCTGGACGTCCCCCTCCGGTCCCGCGACGCTCCTCGTCACGCTGCTGAAGGACAAGGACAAGGCCCTCTCCACCGTGCGCGCGAAGGGCCCCGACGCGGCCGGCATCGTCATCCGTGACGACTACGCGCTGATCGCGTTCGCCGGGAAGGGGTCCCAGGCTGTCGCCGATGCGGCCGCGAAGGCCCCGTCCCTCGCGGCGGACCCGGTGTTCGCCGGTGCCCGCGCCGGTATGCCCGAGGACCTGCCGGTGCTCGGGTGGTTCGACTTCGGTCGCGACGTGCGTTCCTACGGACTCGACGCCGACGACGTCGGCCTGCCCCGGCTCTTCAACGACCCGAAGCATCCGCTGCCCGCCGCCAACGGCCGGCTCCTCGTCGGCGCCCGCGCGGAGGGCGGCGGCATCGAGGTGCGGGGCCGCCTCATCGGCGCGCACGACCTGCCGTACTTCGCCGCCGGGCCCCCCGCCGCGGCCGGCCGCCTCGGTCAGCTGCCCGCCGGCGTGACCGCAGCGGGCGTCGTGCCCGGCAACCTCGGCTACCTCGGCGCCAACCCGACGTGGATCCTGTTTCCCGCTGCGGTCTCCTCGATGCAAGGCCTGCTCGACGGGGCCGGCCTGCCGCCGCTGCCCAGCGACGCGGAGTCCATCGGCACGGCCTCAATGGTCCCCGGTTACGGCACCATCTACACGGGCTACCTGGGCGACATGCGCGGCCTCCTGAACGTGAGTGACGGCCCTGCCATCGAGGCCCACGAGGCCCAGCGCAACCTCGACGCGGTCGCCCAGGCCGCCGCCGGCGCGAAGTCCGTCGCCTACGCCACCGCCGGTCCTCAGCCGAGTATCTCGAACGCCTTCATGGACCCGCCGGGCATGCTCGTCGACTTCGAGCTCGCCGACGCCGCCGCGGCGGCACAGACCCAGTCCGCCACCGCCAAGCTTGCCGCGTGGTCCCACGTCACGGTCACCGCTCGCGACGCCCACGTCGTCATGCGGACCGGGCCGTTCGCCGGCAGCGCGACGGGCGTCCTCGCCGACGACCCGCTGTTCCGCACCGCGATGACCGGCGCGGACCCGCAGGCGACGGCCGCGCTCTTCCACGTCGGCGGCGAGGCGTTCGGGATCCCGCTCAAGGCGTTCGGGCTGAGCACGACACCCGACGGCGCGGACACGGTGATGGTGGCCCGGCTCGTCATCGGCTGACGCGCGACTGTCCGGGCCTCGGACATGGAGTTGGTCGCTACGACTGTCTGGCCAGGCGGGCAGGGGTGTGCTCGACGCCGCCGCACCAGACGCGGCTGATCGACCGGATGGCGCGGATGTCCTGCAGCGGGTCGCCGTCGACGAGGACCAGGTCGGCCCGGCGGCCGGGCGCGACGGCGCCCCGGTCGGTGAGGCCGAAGCGTTCGGCGGGCAGGACCGTCGCGGCGCGCAGCGCGTCGAGGTTGCTGAGACCAGCGTCGACGAGCAGCTCCAGCTCGTGGTGCAGGGAGTCGCCGAAGCTGAAGTTCCCCGCGGACTCGACGTCGGTGTTGGTGTCGGTGCCGGCCAGGATCGCTACACCGGCCCGGTACGCCGCCGCGACGCTCGCCCGCGCGTTGTCGTAACTCGCGCCGGGCGTCGCCCACTGCGCCAGCATCTGCGCGGGCGTCGACGTCGCCGTCAGCGCCTCCATCATGGTGAGCGTGGGGATCAGCGTCCGGCCCGCGGCCGCCATCCGGTCCGCCGCGGCGTCGTCCAGTGGCCGGTCCAGCGGCGTGTGGGTGAGCGCGTCGACCCCGGCCGCCTGCGCCACCTCCGCGGCCTCGTAGGACAACGCGTGTGCCACGACGAGCCGCCCGAGCCTGTGCGCGGTGGCGACGAGCGCGTCGACGGTGGCCCGGTCGGGGCCTGGCCCGGGCAGATTGATCAGAATCTTCAGGTAGTTGGAGCCCTCGGCGAACCGTTCGGTCACGAACCGCTCCGCTTCGCCGGCGGAACGGATCAGGCCGCGCCGGCCGATCTCCGGGATGTGCGAGTGGACGCTGCCCGGAGCGAGCGCGGCGGTGCCGGCGCTGCGGATGTCGGTGAGCCCCCGGACCGCGCGCAACGAGTCGATGAACTCCGGCGGGGCGCTGGCCATGTCCAGGGCGGTGGTCACCCCGAAGCGCACCAGCCGTTCGAGCGCGGACCGCCCGTTGAGGTGCAGGTGGGCATCGGTCAGCCCGGGCAGGAGCACCGCCCCCGCGCCGTCGACGACGGCCGTGACCCCCTCGGGGTCGGATCCGATGCGGTCGCCGTCGAGCAACACCGTGCCGGGCCGGAGAAGTTGCCTGCCGTCGAACACGCGGACGTTACGCAGTGCAGTCCTCATACGCCTGCAACTGCCCACTTCCGCACCGATGAACACCCCGTCGGCGCAGGAACTGCGACGACGCCTCAGGGCAGATCGCCACACCGCGTTCCGGCGCCATCCCAGGTGCGGTGCCGGCGACCTGCCCGCCGGTCAGGGGAGCACCGTCCCAGAGCGTGCGGCTGCCGCGCGGAGGAGGACCGCACCGCCGGGGACGAGCTCGCTCAGCGCCGCCCGGACATCGCTGCCGAACCAGACGGGCGGGGCGGCCGGCCCGAAGCAGTGCCGTGCGATCAGATCCAGCAGCGCACGCTGGGCCGGGCTGGCAGGCTGCGGGGGCGGGAAGCCGTCCGGGAACGCCTTCGCGCGCAGCCGCGTGCCCCAGTCGCCGTAGTACGTGCCGTCGGGCGGGACGGCCAGGAGCACGTCCAGGGCCGCGACCAGTTCGTCAAGCGTCGCCCGGTCAACGGCCGCGGGCAGCAGCTTGAACGGGAAGAGCCGCCCGAAGTGCGGGAAGACCTGCTGGCACCACGCGGCATCAGGGGGTGTCGACAGCACCTCGAGTATTGCCCGGGTGCCGTCGGGATCGGCCGCGAGCGCGGGTGAGAGCGCGGCAGCCGCCCGCACCACAGCATCCTGATCGTGGCGCAGGACCCGCGTGGTGTCATACCCCCACGAGGTGAGGGTCATGACCGCCAGCACCCGGGTGCGCCGGTCGGAGCGGGCCAGACCATGGTCACGCAGCCACGCCGCCACGTCAGGTCGGTGGTGTACGAGCTCTGGCGCGTCCAGGAGACAGGGGAGCGTGCCCAGCGCCGCGGAGACAACCGCTGGATCGGGATCTGTGCGCATTGCCCAGGCGGCGCGGTAGACATCGGGACGGGCAGCGCGGCACGCGGCAACGTCCGCAGCGTCGCCCGCCTCGAACCCGTCCGCCGCAGCTTCCATGACCGAGGTCAACCAGTCCAGCAACGCGGCCCGCAGCGGGACCGTGCCGGCGCCGCTGCCCGGGTCGGTCGACACCGCAAGAAGCGTGCGTGGGTCTTCGAGCACCGCAAGCACGAAGTCCACCGCAGGCGGTGTCGCACTGTAGATCGTGTCCTGATGGTGAACGAGCTGGTAGAGGTCCCGGAGGGCATCGGCTCGGCGTGCGGCGTCGTCGCTCAGCAAGGCTGAAAGGATCTCTGGCACCTCCGGCGTCACGCCGCACGCATGCTCGACCGCCGACCAGTCGGTCTGGGCCAGAGCGTCCTCGTGTCGCACCGAAGGAGTATGAGTCATCTACGCCGGCGGGCGCGCGGTCCTGCCCCTCGTCTGATCACGCGGTCAGCGACCGGACGCACCGGAGGCCGGCGGCATGCATGCCGCCGGCCTCGAGGTGCTTGCGACGGACGTTACCGGTTGAACCGGAACCAGTTGAGGTTGGCGAAGTCGGTGCCCGCGGTGCCGGTGAAGGTGAGGTACACCGTGTGGACGCCGGTGGCCGCGCCGGTCAGGTTGGTGGTGGTGCTGGTCCAGGCCTGCCAGCCGCCGGTGGAGGTGACCGGGACGCTGGCGATGATCGGGCCGGTGGTGGAGTCCAGGCGGTACTGGATGGTGCCGCTGGACGCGCCCGAGGCCACCCGCGTGGTCACCGACACCGCGGTCGGGGTGCCGAAGTCGACGCCCGCGTAGCCGAGCCAGTCGCCGGGCGTGATGTAGCCGACGTTCTGGCCGCCGCCGGTGTCGGTGGTGGTCTCGGTCTGGGTGCCGGACTGGCTGCTGAAGCTCTCCGCCTGCCGGACGCTGTACGCGTTGGGCAGTCCGGCTCCGGCGGTGAACTGCAGCCAGTTGAGGTTGACGAAGTCGGTGCCCGCGGTGCCGGTGAAGGTGAGGTACAGCCGGTGCACGCCGGTGGCCGCGCCGGTCAGGTTGGTCGTGGTGCTGGTCCAGGTCTGCCAGCCGCCGGTGGAGGTGACCGGGACGCTGGCGATGATCGGGCCGGTGGCGGAGTCCAGGCGGTACTGGATGGTGCCGCTGGACGCGCCGGAGGCCACCCGGGTCGTGACCGAGGCCGGCGACGCCGTGCCGAAGTCGAGGTCGTAGGCGAGCGTGTCACCGGGCGTGATGTAGCCGACGCTCTGGCCGCCGCCGGTGTCGGTGGTGGTCTCGGTCTGCGTCCCGGTCTGGGCGTTGTAGCTCTCGGCCTGGATCTGGGTGTACGCGCTGCGGGTCGGCTGCGACGTGCTCCACGGGACCTGCGGCGAGGCGTAGAAGTTGATCCCCTGCACCGTCCACCGTGGACCCTGCGCGCCGAGCCGCACCTTGAACGTGTCCCAGTTGCGCGCCGACTGCGGCGACCACGCCAGCTCGGCGAGCGCCGGCAGGCGCGGGAACGCCATGAACTCGATGTCGGCCTGCGTGGTGACCGTCTCGGTCCACAGCGGCGCCTCGACGCCGATGATCGCACTGGCCGGCACCCCGGAGAGGTAGGCGCCCGGGTCCCAGTTGTAGGCGGTCTGCACCTCGATCAGGCCGGCCCACGTGTTGCCGATCGGGGTCGAGTTGGTGTACTTCATGTCGATGTAGGCCTTGTTCGCCGGCGACAGCAGGATCTTGTCGCCCTTGCTCACCGCCGCGACCAGGTCCGCGTCCGATGTGGACGTTCCCCAGTACTGCGCGACCCGGTTCGCCGTGTGGTTGGCCTGCCCGAGCTGGTGCCAGCCGATGACGGTCTTGCCGGCCGCGCCGACGAACGGCTGCACGCGGTTCATGAACGTGGCGTAGTCCGCCGCCGGTGTGCTCGACGCCTCGTCGCCGCCGATGTGCAGGTACGGCCCGGGGGTGAGGGCGGCGAGCTCGTTGAGCACCTGCTGCACGAAGGTGTACGTGACCTCCTTGCTGACGCACAGCGAGCTGAAGCCGACGCTGGTGCCGGTGTACAGCGGCGGGGCGGTGTTGTTGCAGTTGAGCTGCGCGTAGGAGGCGAGCGCGGCGTTGGTGTGCCCGGGCATGTCGATCTCGGGCACGATGGTGATCTGCCGCGACGCCGCGTAGGCGACCAGGTCGGAGTACTGCGCCTTGGTGTAGTACCCGCCCGCGCCGCCGCCCACCTGCGTGCTGCCGCCGATGGTGGTCAGCTGCGGCCAGGCGTCGATGACGATGCGCCAACCCTGGTCGTCGGACAGGTGTAGGTGCAGGGTATTGATCTTGTATTGTGCGATGTCGTCGATGTACCGCTTCACCACTGCGGGGGCGAAGAAGTGCCGCGACACGTCGAGCATCGCGCCGCGGTACCCATATCGCGGGTAGTCGACGATCCGGCCGCCGGTGACCGTCCACGGTCCACTCTGGACGGTCTTCGCCTCGATCGTCACCGGTAGCAGCTGCCGCAGCGTCTGCACGCCGTGGAACAGCCCGGCCGCGGTCTGCGCGCGGAGCGTGACGGCGGCGGCGGTCACGTCGAGCTGGTAGCCCTCGGCGCCCACGCTCGGGTCGGCGCCGGACAGCAGCAGCGCGATGCCGCTCGTCGGCGTGCCGGTCGTGGTGGAGACCGGCAGCGCGTAGCCGGTCGACGGGCGGAGGATGCCGGCGAGGTAGTCGCCGACGTCGGTGGCGCCGGCCGCGGTCTGGATCGCGGCGCTCGACGGCAGCGTGTAGGTCACACCGGCGGCGGGCTGCGCCGACACCGGTGCGGGTACGACGTCGGAGAGGCTCACCGCGGCGCTGGCGGGGGAGGCCCCCAGGAGCCAGGCGGTGCCGGTGGCGGCGATCGCGACGGCCACCGCGGACGCGAGCGGCAGGTTGCGCGGGGAACGGTGCACGGCATCCTCCAGCGAAACTGTTAAGTTTCCTGCTAGTTTGACGGCACGCTATGTCCCACGCGGGAAAGTGTCAAGGGAGTCGGCTCGTTCCGGGCTCCAGGCGTTCGGACAGGCGGGCCTTCGTCGCCGGCCAGTCGTCCTGGCGGATCGTGTACCGGAGCAGGCTCGGCTCGGCGGTCTCCGGTTCGGGGCTGATCAGGGTGGCGCCGATCCGCGTGATCGCCGCGCGCGAGCGGAGGTTCCCCGAACCGATGCGCCAGACGACGGCTTCATAGCCGAGCGTGTCGAAGGCGTAGGTCATCGTCAGGAGCTTGGTTTCGGTGTTCGCCGCGGTACGCCACCACGCGCGGCCGAACCAGGTCCCGCCGATCTCGATACTGCCGTCGGCGCCGTGCCAGCTGTGCAGATTCGTGATGCCGATCGCCGCACCCGCCGCACGGCCCACGACGGCGAACGCGACCCGCTTCCCGTCGGCGACGTCCTTGAGGCGGCCGGCAACGATGTCGTGCAGGTCCGATTCGGTGCGGGGAGTCGGCGCGCTCAGCCAGCGCCAGACCTCGTCGTCGCGGCCGCCCGCCGCGAACAGGTCCGGGACATGGGACCGGGTGAGGGGCTCGAGGCGGACGAAACGGCCTTCGAGGACCGTCAATGCAGGGGTCAACGGCATGGCTGGGACGCTACCGGTCGGGGCCGTCAACCGATGCGTTGCGCGAGGGAGACGATGATGCCTTCCGGGCCGCGGACGTAGGCCATCTTCCAGGCGTTCTCGTACTGGCCGATGGCGCCGACCAGGTCGTAGCCGACGGCGCCGACGGCGTCGACGGCCGCCTGCAGATCGGCGACCTCGAATGCGACGTTGCGAATGCCGAGCTCGTTGGCCATCGCCCCGGGGGATCCGGGGAGGTGCTCCGGTCGCGCGAAGCTGGACAGTTCGATGGCGGTGCCGCCGTCGGGCGACCTCAGCATCGCGATCTCGGTGCGTGAGCCGGAGATGCCGATGACGGTGTCGAGGAACTCGCCCTCGATGAACATTCGCCCCTCGACCTCGAGACCCAGCGTGACGAAGAAGTCGATGACGGAGTCAAGGTCGGCGACGGTGATGCCGACGTGGTCGAAGCGCTGGATGTGGGACACGGCCCATCATGTCACGTCGAGTCCGGCGAGATAGGCATGGACCGCGGACACCACCACGGATCCCTCTCCCACCGCCGACGCCACGCGTTTGACGGAATCGGCGCGCACGTCGCCGACGGCGAACAGGCCGGGCACCGAGGTCGCGTAGCCGTCACGGGTCATCACGAAGCCCTTGTCATCCAGTTCGACTCCCGCGTCCGGGAGGGCGGTCGTGCAGGGTTCCGCACCGATCAGGATGAACACGGCGGCCGCGTCGAGGTGCACGTCACGGTCCTGGGCGTGGTCGCGCCAGGTCACGCCGGTGAGCCGGTCGGTGCCGTGCACCGCGGACAGCTCGGACCGCGAGTGGATGGTGACGCGTTCGTGGTGAGCGAGGCGCTGGAGGAGGTAGTTGGACATGGTGCTGCTCGGGTCCTCGCGGCGGATCAGGACGTGCACATGACCCGCCTGCCGGGCGAGGAACAGGGCCGCCTGGCCCGCCGAGTTCGCCCCGCCGACCACCACGGCGTTGCGCCCGGCCACCAGCGGAGCCTCGAGCTGACCTGCCGAGTAGTACACGCCGCGCCCTTCCAGGTCGGCAATGCCGGGCAGGCCCAGGCGCCGGTAGCGCACACCGCTGGCGACGACCACGGCCGAGGCCAGGACGTCGAGCTCGTCGTCGAGCCGGACGCGGAACCCGCCCCCGGCCTCGCGCGCCACAGCGGTGACCGCACGGGGTGCGGCCAACCTGGTGCCAAACTTGACCGCCTGCAACATCGCCAGCCGCGCGAGCTCCATCCCGGACACACCGCTGGGAAAGCCGAGGTAGTTCTCGATCCGCGACGAGCTGCCCGCCTGCCCGCCGATCGCGACGTCCTCGACGACGACGACGTCCAACCCTTCCGAGGCGCCGTACACGGCCGCGGCCAACCCCGCCGGGCCGGCGCCCACCACCAGCACATCGCAATGCGACCCGTCGGACACGCTCCACAGGTCGATCCCCAGCGCGGCCGCCAGGTCCCGGGTGGTCGGGGCGGTCAACACCCGCAGATCTCCCGTGACGACGGCCGCACCCGCCGCGGGCAGATCGCAGGTCGCCGCAAGCTCCGCCCACGCCCCCGCGTCGCGGCGCAGCACGGTGCGGTACGGGATCTGGTTGCGCTCCGCGAACTCCCGAAGCCGGTGCAGGTCCCGGTCGTCGTCCCCGGCCAGCACCAGACCGCCCTCGCCCAACCGCGTGAGGAGCCCCCGCCGCGCGTCCAGCGCCGCGAGCAGGACGTCGCCGACCTCCCCGGACATCTCCAGCAGCCGGCGCAGTTCGCCGACCGGGACGCGCAGCAACGTGGTCCCTTCCCTGGCGATGCCGGGCAGGAACGCGCGCTGTCCCATCAACATGCCCAGCTCGCCGACGAAGTCACCCTCCTCGACCACGAAGACGACCCGGGCGTCCCGACGGTCCACGAGCAGCACCGCGCCGGTCAGCACCAGGTGCAGGTCGTAGGGGTCGCCGGCCTCCCACAGGACCTCGCCCGTGCCCGGATGCAGCACCTCACCAGCCGATCGCAGCAGGCCCACCACGTGCTCGCTGAGCACCGGCCACGCCACGGCCTCGTCACCGTGCCTGTGCCGGGACGAGTAGATGGTCCGCTGATCCGGCACGGGCGTCGTCGAGGTCACCCCGGAATGGTAATGCCGCCCTACATGCACCGGTCGCGGTTCAGAGCTTGCCGGCGACGAGCCGGACCCGGTGACCCAGCCGGCGGCCGATACCGGCGATGAAGTCGTCGCGCAGCGGCGGCCAGTTCCAGAAGGTCAGGCCCAGATCGGCGAAGGCCCAGGCAGCGTCCGGCCAATGCCAGTCATTGATCGCGATGGTACGGCCGCAGTGCCGGCAGGCCGTGTCGCTCGGGCGCTGGGCGTACCAGGCGTTGATCGCCTCGAAGAACGCGGCGCCGAGCGGCTCGTCTTTGTCGCAGTGTGGGCAGCCGACCTCGCCGGAGCCCTGGATCGGGTGGACCACCGTCCGGCCCGACCAGGCGTGCAGGCCGTTGGTGGCGAGGGAGGGCAGCCCGTGGTCGGCGCCGTCGAACGCCTCCGTGCAGCGCGGGCCGGGCGGATGACCCTCGTCCGCGCTCAGCACGCAGTCGGTGCGCTCGGCGCTCACGATGCCCTCGGCCACCAGCCACGCCACGAGGCCATCGGCCAGGTGGGGCGCCTCCGCCGCGGTGGCATCGAGGTCCGCGATCGTCTGAAACCAGTCACCCACCTCGCGGAGCGTATCGGCCCGGCCACGTGCGTGCAGACCGCCGCGGCGGCGGGAGGTATGTTCCGCGCGTGAAGATGAAGATCGCGATCGGTGTGGCCGTGGCCCTCGTGCTGTCGTGTTGCGGTTTCGCGCTGTACCGCCGCATCGTCCCGACGCATCACGCGTCCGGCGAGAAGGGCTGCGTCGCGACCGTGCCCAACGCCGACGAGCTGGCGTCCTCGCGGTGCACCGTTGAGCACCAGGCCGAGATCGTCGACTTCTTCTATCCCGAAGGTGCCGAGGCGGGCTGCCACCGGTCGGCGGAGGAGTTCCTCGGCGGGCCGCTCGCGGACGCCCGGATCGAGCTGCGCCTGCTCAACTACGTGCGGAAGGACTTCACCTCGATGGCGTGCGCACTGATCGTCGTCAGTGACTCCGACGGCACCGACGCGCCGCACACCGGAAGCCTGCAGGGCACGATGAGCGGGGACCGGCCGATGGCGATCACCTGCGGCCGTTACGCCGATGGCGTCCTGAAGTACCTGACCTGCGCCGAGCCCCACTCGGCGGAGTACGTCGGGTCCACCGTCGACGGCGGCGATCACGACACCAGCTGCCAGCGGGCGGCCGCGACCTATCTCGGGCTGAGCGCTGAGGAGTTCGCGACCCGCGAGGAGCTGCGGTCGCACTGGCTGACCACGCCGCGCGACGGTGAGCGGACCGGGTGTGTCGTGGCGGCGGCATCCGGCAAGGACGTCCTGACCGGCTCGGTCAAGGGCCTCCGGACCGGACCGCTCCCAGGCTGAGGCGCGTCTCCATGGGCCGCGGCCTGGTGCGTTCGCATGATCGGCTCAGCCGGGTGGCCGGGGATGCCGATCCCGGGGTCCGTATGCTCTCCCCGTGTTCGGACGTCTCTTCAGGCGCGGTCCAGCGCCCGTCATGCCGGTGCTCGACCGCGACTGGGCGCTCGACGATCTCGAGCTCCGCTCGGTGCGTGACCGCGCGGTCGCCGGCGACTGGGCCGCAGCCCGCGACGGCGTCGCCGCGGCCGGCACCGACTGGGAGCGTCGCGGGCACCGGATCTGGGCGCTGGCCGAGGCCGCGCCGGCCAACGCCGGTGAGTGGCTCGACGCGTGGCTGTCGGCGACACCGGACGACCCCATCGCGGTGACCGTGCACGCCGCCGCGCTCGGCGAGCGGGCCGGCAAGGCGCGAGGCACCGCACCGGCCGCGCGGACGTCGCAGGAACAGTTCCGCTCGTTCGCGGAGCTGTCCACGCAGACCTGGGCCGAGGCGGAACGCGCGCTCGCGCTCGCGCCCGACGACCCGGTGCCGTGCAACATCCTGTTGATCGCGATGTTCGGCGACGCCGGTCGCCGTGGTGCATTCCGCGAGATTCTGGCCGAGGCAAGGCGGCGTGAAAGGTACTCCTTCGAGGTCAACATGACCGCGGTGACGTTTCACTGCGAGAAGTGGTACGGCTCCCACGACGCGATGTTCGCCGCCGCCAGGGAGACGGCGTCCGAGGCCCCGGCCGGAACCGGTGTCACGATGCTGCCGCTGCTCGCCCATCTCGAGTACGCGATGCGGGAGTACTCCTGGGGCAAGGTCAGCGCGCGCGGGCTGGTCGACTGCCAGAACTACTTCCGGCGCCCCGACGTCCAGCGCGAACTCGATGCGTGCGTGACGAAGTGGCGTTCGCCCGGCCCACCCACCCATGCAAAGGCGCTCACGTGCGAGAACTGGCTCGCGCTCGCCTACGCCCTGTCCGGCCGTCGCGACGACTGCAAGGCCGTGTTCGATCGCATCGGTCCACACGTCGACTCGTACACCTGGTCGTACTTCTACGGCAACGTCGTCGGCGGATTCAGGGTGAACTGGGCGTGGGCCAACCGCGTCCGCTGACCGGGCGCGGAAAGACCAGTGCCCGGCACAGCCGGCAAACGTCGTCCTCGTTCCGCTGCGTCAGCCTCCGCGACGTCCGGATGACAGTGCGTTGCCGCTACAGCGTCACTTTCAACGACTCGACGAAGAGGTTGGGCCGTTCGTCATAATGGTCTGACAGCCGCGATTCGACGTGATCCGCAGACCACACTGCGTATCGCTCCAGGCCGATGCATTGCTCTCTCGGCACCATGAGCCGAGTGCTCTGGCCGGGCTCGACGATCGAGCACGCCCCGCTCCCGATGTCCTGCATGAACACCGGGGGGATTGCCGGAAGTGCTGTTTCCGGAAGTCGCCGCAGCGCACGGCCCCAGTGGCCAGAAGAGTATGCCGATCGCATCACGGCGACGACGAACAACGGTTCGCCCGCGCAGACGTCCTCGATCTCGGCAGGATCAGGCTCGCCGCGACATGCATAGAAAGCAAGGTACGGTGACCGTGCCGTCATGACTGCCAAGGCGCGGTGCTCGCCAGCGGGCACCAGGAAGACCGATCCCGGCGAGAACCTCACCGCCACAGAAGTCCCTCCGTTCTGTCTGTCCGCTCGCAGGAAGTCAGCCTAGACCTGCGATCTCCTGCCGTAGCAGCGCCGCCTGCTCGTCGCGGTCGCACAGCAGCAGCACCTTGAACGGGATGCCATTGCTGTCCGGCCGGCCGAGCGGGCTCGCCCAGTGACGAACGGCCTCAGACAGGATTCGGAACAGCGTGTGCCGATCCTCGGCACTGCTCGACAGCAACTCACGCGCGTTCTCGACCACGATCAGGTACCCGTCCGCGGGCAACCAGTGCAGATCGCTGAGGCAGTCGTGCAACGCGTTCCAGTTCCAGCCGAAGTAGCCGGGAAAGAGGAGCGCGTCGGAGAATTCGTAGAGGGCATGGTCCGCATCCGCCATCCTCGCTCCGTCGAGCCGGGCAACGACGAACCTGCCCGTGGCCGGTAGCACAGCGGCGAGTTCCACCAGGGCACTGCGAGAGCAGACCGCGAGCTGGTCAGTGGAGCCGCTCCACCAGTTGTTCATCAGTCAGCCTCGTCGGTGGCTTGGTCGGTGAGTATGGGACCCGTTTGTCACTGATCTCGGGTCCCACCGGCCCACAGCCGGATTGTGTGTTCGTCAGTTTTGGGCCCACAGTGGTTCTGGTTGCGGTCGGTACAGCGAAGTCCACGGAGAGGTGTGGCCCGGCGCCTGGGACGGTGACACGACCGTTGCGCTTCAGAGGTCGGTAATGCTGCCGTCATCGGCGAACGCCATGACTGCGTTGAGCAGCTTGTCCAGGAACTTGTCAAGACTCTCGGCAACCATCGTGACGCCGACGTGAGAGGTGTCGTAGGACGCGCCCGTGTCGTACGAGTAGCACCCACCCGCGTCGTCGTAGGCGCATTCGCGCAGTCGATAGACGGTGCCGATGTCTCCCAGAGTGATGGCGTAGAGCGCTCCTCCGCCGTCGCTGCCGAAGACGACGATGTCGACGTCCTCGTCGAACGGTGCGCCGATGCGATCTGGAAGCCCGTCATGGTGATACAGGACGCCGAGGATGTATCCCGGATCGAACATGAAGTATCCGTTGGCGATGTCCGGCAACGAAACCGCACCCACCAACCTGCACACCGCGACGAGTGCATCGGGTATCCATGGCATGCGTGACCGGAGCTCGGCGAGTTCCGCCTCCGAGGCCGGCGGGCCGACGTCGTGGGCGCCAGGCTCAAACGGAAAGGTCGACACGATGTCACGCACCGCTCGCGTGGTGGCTGCTTCGATCGACGCTCCCCAGGCGATCAGCCGCTGTTCGTCCACAATTGTGTCCTTCGGTTATTCGCGGCCGCGACGACGTGCGCGGTGCCTGCTGAACTCTTCGGCGATTGTGCCAGGCGATCATGATTGCCGGGCTGCGTTTGTTGATGGAGCTGTAGCTCGCCGCGGTGCTTGACCTGGGGTTTGTCGGTCAGTCGGGGGACCACCCGTTCGGGTGGATTTCGATGTTCGCGAGTTCCGGACCCACCTGCGCCGGTGGGAGCATCGGCTGGTCTGGACGGGAGCCTGCCGATGGCGGCGATGTCGAAGGTCGACCTGTTCGCGGCGATCCGACGGGACTCGCGGGCCGGCATGTCCGTGCGGGCGTTGGCTCGTCAGTATCGGGTCAGCCGCCGCACGGTGCGTTCGGCGCTGCAGTCGGCGTGGCCGCAGCCGCGCAAGCCGCTGCCGCCGCGGCCGTCGAAGCTGGATGAGTTCAAGCCGATCATCGACGGCATCCTCCGCGCGGACCTGGACGCGCCCCGCAAGCAGCGGCACACCGTGAAACGGATCTACGACCGGCTGATCGCCGAGCACGGCATGCTCGACGTGTCCTACGCGGTGGTCCGCGCCTACGTCGCGGACCGCAAACCGAAGATCCGCGCCGAGGCCGGTCGAGGACCGGTCGACGTGTTCTTCCCGCAGACGCACCGGCCGGGCGCTGAGGCGGAGGTCGACTTCGGAGAGGTCGCCGTCAACCTGCGCGGCGAGCTGGTGACCTGCATGCTCGTCGCGCTTCGGCTCTCCTTCTCCGGCAAGGCTGTCCATCGGATCTTCATCTCAGGTGGTCAGGAGGCGTTCCTGGAGGGTCACGTCCACGCGTTCACCACCCTCGGCGGGGTCCCAACCGGAAAGATCCGCTACGACAACCTCCGGGCGGCGGTCGCCCAGGTCCTCGGGTTCGCGCGGCAGCGGGTCGAAACCGCCCGCTGGACGGCGTTCCGATCCCACTTCGGCATCGATGCCTTCTACTGCCAGCCGGGCCTGCAAGGCGCCCACGAGAAGGGCGGGGTCGAGGGCCAGATCGGCTGGTTCCGCCGCAACCACCTCGTCCCCGTCCCCGAAGTCGACTCGCTGGACCAGCTCAACGTCATGGTCGACGCCTGGGACACCGCCGATGACGCCCGCCGCATCAGCACCCGCGCCCACACCGTCGGGGAACTGTTCGCGATCGAACGGCCGCTGCTGGTGGGTTGCCGGAGGAGTCGTTCGAGACCGGCACCTGGCTCGGCCCGCGCGTCGACCGCTACAGCCAGGTCACCGTCCGCACGAACCGGTACTCAGCGCCGGTGCGGCTGGTCGGCCGACAGGTCCGCGTCCACCTGCATGCTTCGCACCTGGTCGTCTATGACGGGCGTGTAGAGGTCGCCCGGCACGAACGGTTGATGGCCAAGAGCGGTAGCCGTCTCGACCTCGATCACTACCTGGAAGGCCTGCTCCGCAAACCCGGCGCACTGCCCGGCTCCACCGCGCTGGAACAGGCCCGCGCCGCGGGCAAGTTCACCCCGGTCCACGACGCCTGGTGGGCAGCGGTCCGCAAAGCCCACGGCGACGCCGCCGGCACCCGCGCCCTGATCGAGGTCCTGCTCCTGCACCGGCACATGCCCCACGAGCACGTCGTCGCAGGCCTGGCCGCAGCGCTGCGCGCCGGCGCGCTCACCGCCGACGCGGTCGCGTTGCAGGCGCGCAAGTTCGCCGAGACCGACGACCACCCAACCGCCACCGACCAACCGGCCCGGCCGACCGACAACGTCGTCTCCCTCACCCAGCGCCGGCTCGCCCAACTGCCGGCCGACACCCGGCCGCTGCCCACCGTCACCGCATACGACCAGCTGCTCCGCATCCGTCGCCGCACCGCAGAAGGGACCAGGCCATGACTCGCCACCGAGGACTCACCGAGCAGGCCGCCGACGCGGCGATCGACTCCGCCTGCCGGCTGCTGCGCCTGCCGACCATCCGCGGCCAGTTCCCCGAACTCGCCGAGGCCGCCGCCCGCAGCCAGATGACCTACCGCGGGTTCCTCGCCGAACTGCTCATGGCCGAGTACGACGACCGGGCCCGGCGCCGGTCTGAACGCCGGATCAAAGCCGCCGCGTTCCCGCGGGACAAGAGTTTGCGCGCGTTCGACTTCGACGCCAACAGCACCGTCGACCCCGCCATAATCCACACACTCGCCACCTGCGACTGGGTCAAGAAGGGCATGCCGCTCTGCCTGATCGGCGACTCCGGCACCGGCAAAAGCCATCTCCTCATCGCGTTGGGCACCGAAGCCGCGATGGCCGGCTACCGGGTTCGCTACGTCCTGGCGACGAAGCTTGTCAACGAGCTCGTCGAGGCAGCTGACGACAAGATGCTCGCCAAGACGATCGCCCGATACGGCCGCGTCGATCTGCTTTGCATCGACCTATGCCGAGACCGCGATTATGCCGAGGGTCTCCGTGAGTTGGTTGGCCCGATGGCGGGTTGAGGTTCAGTCGTCGGCATAGTCGGGGGTCATGTCGTATTCGTCGACGTCCAGGACCGCTCCGGTGGCCTGGAGGAAGTCGAGAACCTCACGGTCGAGATGCCAACCGAACAAGTTTGGAGTCTCACCGGCGGCATCGTTGCGATCGTGCTGCTCGGCCTCCTGGTCGTTGAAGTAGCGCACGACCTCCAGGACGGCGCCGGATCCTTCGCTCTCGGTGTCCAAGCGGCTGGCCAGAGCGGCGATCGCCGCGGTGTGTGGCACGAGTCGTTCGATGATGCGGGCGACCTGCTCGTCAACGCATAGCCCCGGTTCGCGGCAGACGATCTTCCAGCAGTGTCGGGCCGGGATGACCCTGGGTTCGGTGAAGCGGCTGCCGCGGACGGTGGTTTCGTCGGGCTCGAGTCCGAGGATGGCTGCCATCTCGGTCGCCGAGGTGTTGCGGCTGAACAGCGCGAAGTAGGCGTACTGGTTGACGTTCACCGGTGAAGAATAGAAGTCGTCCTGGCTGCGGGCGTGCGCATTATTTGACTGAGCTGGTGTACCTGGTCCTGGTCATAGTCCGTCGAGGAATGCGAGGGTCGTGTCGGAAGGGCGGTAACGGCCGGGCCTTGCGGTCAGGGGCGTGGTCAGGGCCAGCGCCTGCTCTTTAGTGGACATGTCGGCGTGGACGTAGGCATCGGTGGAGCGGATGCTGGCGTGGCCGAGCCAGAGCGCGATGACGGTGGTGTCGACGCCTGCCTGGAGCAGCGACATCGCGCAGCTGTGCCGCAGGACGTGTGGGTGGATGTCCTTGTCGCGCAGAGACGGGCAGCTTTTCGCGGCGGTCTTGGTGTGGGTGTTCAGGCGTTGGGCGACTGCGTCGCGGCTGAGGCGACGGCCGGTGCGGGTGGGAAACAGCGGGTCGGCAGGGTGTCCGGCGCGCTCGTTCATCCAGGACTTGAGGATGGCTTGAACCGGGCCGCTGAGCGGGACGGCGCGCTGCTTGCGGCCTTTGCCTTCGCAGCGGACCGCGGCGCCGTCGCCCAGGCTGATGTCGGCGCAGTTGAGGCTGGTGAGTTCGGAGACGCGCAGGCCGGTCTGGACCGCTAGGGCGATGAGGGTCTTGTCACGTCGTCCTTCCCAGCGGTTCGGGTCCGGCGCCGCGAGCAGGGCATCGACCTCGGTTTCGGTCAGGAAGGTGATGATCCGCTTGTCGAACCGCTTGGGCGGAATGTCCAGGACACGCTGGATGATCAGGGCGTGCTCGGGATGTTGAAGCGCGGCGTAGGAGAACAGTGACCGGATCGCGGTTAGCCGGACGTTGCGGGTTCTGGTGCCGTTGCCGCGCTCGTCCTCCAGATGGTTCAGGAACGCCGACACGGTGTCCGCATCGAGGTCGTTCCAATCCAGGTTCGCGGGCGGGGTGCCGGTGCGCTGTTGGATGAAGACCAGCAGCAGGCGCAGCGCGTCTCGGTAAGCTGCGACGGTGCGCGGGCTGGCCTGGCGCTGCCGGGCCAGCCGGTCGGTGAAGAACGCTTGCAGCGTGGCCGCGATCAGCGTCATGAGCGGGCCGCCTTTCCGATGCCTTCGCGGCGGGCCGCCGCCAGCGCGAGCAGTTCGGGCGCTGCGGACAGGTACCAAGTAGGTGTGGGCCGGTTCGCGGTGCCCCAGATAGGTCGACAGCGACGGGATCTTGGCCTGGACGTTGTCCTCGGTGCGATACCAGTGCAGCAGGGTCCGGATGGCGAAGGAATGTCGCAAGTCGTGCAGCCGC
Organism: Dactylosporangium siamense; assembly: GCF_016862795.1. GTDB lineage: Bacteria > Actinomycetota > Actinomycetes > Mycobacteriales > Micromonosporaceae > Dactylosporangium > Dactylosporangium siamense. The sequence continues at coordinate 183,294 of NZ_BONQ01000129.1, forward strand.
GGCGGGTGCGGTGCTTCGGCGCCGATGCCGGCGGCGGTGACCAGTTGCCGGAACGTGGCGCTGACAACGGCATAGATCACCCGCCGACGCGTGCGGGAGATGAAGAACGCGGGATCCTTGGGCCGCGGTGCCGTCGCGCAGCGCAACGTGTCGTATTCGCGTAGCGCCCGCACGACACTGTCGTGCAGCGGAACCAGCCGGGACTTGCCGAACTTCGATTCGCGGATCAGTAACACGCCTTGCGCCCAGTCGACGTCGTCGCAGTCGAGGCTGATCGCCTCGCCGATGCGCAAGCCGGAGGCGGCCAGCAGACCGAGCAGGTCCGGTAGGTCGCCGCCCGAAACGGCGGCTGGATGGCGTCGGATGCCGTGAGCAGCGCGGTGATGTCGGCGTCGGAGTAGAGGAACGGCGGGCGCCAGCGCTGCCGGTGTGGCACCAGGCCCATTGGTGGGATCTCGGTGTCCGAATCGATGCCGCTCAGATAGTGGGCGAAGCCACGGACCGCGGTGATCCGTCGCGGGCTGACGGTCGTGACCACCTCGTCTTCGCGGAGCCGGACCCAAGCCAACGCGGCCTGGATCGTCACCGTGGTCTGGCCACGTTCGTCCAGGAACGAGACGAAGTCCGGCAGCAGCCAGGCCGCCTCCGCCATCTGGTGTCCCAAGGAACGACGAAGCCGCAGATAGTCCTCGAGATGCTCGCGCAGCCCGTTCATGCGGCCGCCCCGGGCCAAGGCCGGGCGACCTGCCGCAGCGCAGCGAAATCGACCTTCGCATAGAGCGCGGTCGTGGCCAGGTCCTGGTGCCGCAGCACCTGACCGATCGCGGTCAGCCCAGCGCCTTGACGCAGCATCTGCTCGGCCAGGGCGTGCCGCAACCGGTGCGGCCCCACCCGGGTCAGCCGGGCTCGAAGACAGGCCCGCTTGACGACGTCGCTCACCAGATCCGCCCGGATCGGTGCGCGGGGAGCTCGACAGGTCAGGAACAGATGGCGGTCATCGAGCTGGGGCCGGGCGCCGGACAGGTAGGCGACCACCGCCTCGCCGGCCTCGACCGGCAGCGGCAGCCGGTCCTCGCGCCGACCCTTGCCCCGGACGAAGATCTCACCGCAACGCCAGTCAACATCGTCGAGCAGCAGCCGTGCTACCTCGATCGACCGCAGCCCCAGCCGGGCCACCAGCATCAGGATCGCGTAGTCGCGGACCTCGACCGCAGTTTCGCGCGGGCACCGATCCAGCAGCAGTTGAACGTCGGCCGCCGGCATCGTCGGCGGCACCGAGGCCAGCCGCCAACCGCCGACCGGCGGAACCGCCCCGCCCAGTTTCGTCGGAGTGGCTCCGCTCAGGTGAAGGAACCGCATCAGTGATCGAAGCTCGGCCACCCGGCCCTTCGCGGAGCCGGACGAGACGTGCCTGCACTCGCGCAGCAGGAACGCGTTGAGGTCCGCTCCGGTCAACTGCTCCGGCGCGACTCGGCCGCCGACCACCGCATGGTCGGTCAGGAATCGACGAGCCGTGTTCTCGTAACGCAGCATCGTGGATGCCGAAAGGCCGCGTTCCCGGTCCATCCAGCGGCGATATCGAGCCAGCAAGACGTCCAACGGCCCAACCGCGACCTGCGCCTCGGGCACGACGCCCCGATCCCGCAGAAACGTCAACAACGGTAGCCAGCCCCGGACTCCGGCCAGCTGTCGACGACCAGCTCGTCGCTGGTCCACCAGAAACGCAGTCAGCCGATCCTCGCTCAGATCGGTGACCTCAAGCCCTTCCCGGCTCAGCCATTGCCCCACCAGGCCGAGGTCCTTGAGCATGTTCCTGACCGTCAGGGGCGTATAGCCGCGCTGCGCCAGCCACTCCCGATAGCCCTCGACCTGCCCAGCCAATGCGCCAGCCTTCCGGCGCGGACTCCCTGTCATCGTCGCCCCCTCTCGCAGGGAGCGTGTGCTCCCTTCCAATCAGGGCTGTGCCCACTTATAGAACTATGCCGATGTCAACACGCCGCCTTCACCCGATCGAGGACGACAGCTCGGCATAGTCGCGATCTCGGCATAGGTCGATCTATGCCGACATCCTCATAGATCGACGAACTCGGCTACATGGAACTGGACAAACGCGGCGCTGAACTGCTCTTCCAGGTCCTCACCGAACGCGAGGAGAAGGCGTCCGTCGCGATCGCGTCCAACGAGGCGTTCTCCGGTTGGACCAAGACGTTCACCGACCCCCGGCTCTGCGCCGCGATCGTCGACCGGCTCACCTTCGGCGGCAACATCATCGAGACCGGCACCGACTCCTACCGCCTCGCCCAAACCCGCAACCAACTCGCCGGCTCGAACCCATGACCCGAGCGCCCGCGGACGTCATGATCGTCTACGTCCTCACCGAACCCGTCGACGACTTCACCGCGCTCACGCCGCTGCCCGACTGGATCAGCGCCGACCCCGTCCCGCACACCCACTGGGCGCTGCAAGCCATCCTTGCCCTCGCCGACGCCGCCGACTACGTCCACTGGGACGGCGACATGCGCCACCTCCCGTCCGGCGGCGCCGTCATCGCACCACCCGACACCCACCCATACCTCGTCATCAAGCGGGACAACAACGGCACCACCTTCGTGGTCAGCGACGCCGAGATCCCCGGACTCACTGACACCGTCGAACGCTCCACGCGCACCGAACGTCGTCCGATCGGAACCTGGACCCACCCGACCAGCCGGGACATCCCGACGCTGCTGCAGCCGACCCATCCGAACCTCGCCGCAGGCCCCGCCCCACCGTTCTGATCAATCCGGCACAGACCAAGGTGGGTCCCGAACTCACCAACAACGATCAAGCGAAAGCGGCCAAGCCGGGCCCCGAAGTCACGCACATCCGGGCCCAATCTCGGCTCTGTCGCGAACTGTGTGATGGATGCTGGACGATGAATTGTTGCCCGGGTGCGCGATGCCGTCAGACAGCTGCTTCCCCATCTGGACGGCATTGAGATCGACGAGGTCGTGGACGCTGGCCCCGAGTTGGTCCTCGTGGGACGGGTCCGTAGCGGTCAGGCCGTTTGTCAGGCGTGTGGGGTGTCGTCGTCTCGGGTGCATTCGCGGTATCGCCGGACGTTGGCGGATGTTTCCGGTCGCCGGCCGGTCGACGCGGATCGTGTTGTGGGTGCGCCGGTTCTTCTGCGACAACGCGGTGTGTGAGGCGCAGACGTTTGCCGAACAGATCGATGGGTTGACTCGGCGGTGGTCGCGGGTCAGTGATGGGCTGCGACAGATGCTGACCACGGTCGGGCTCGCGCTGGCCGGGCGGGCTGGGGCGAGGATGGCTGCAGCGTTGGGTATGCCGGCCAGCCGTCACCGTCTGCTCCGTCTGGTCCGGGCTTTGCCCGATCCTGTAGTGGGTGAGGTGGCGGTGCTCGGGGTCGATGATTTCGCGGTGAGGCGTGGCCATCACTACGGCACCGTGCTGATCGACTGTGAGACGCACCGGGTTGTCGACCTGCTGCTCGGTCGCGACGCCGGCCCGTTGACCGCCTGGTTGCAGCAGCATCCGGCGCCCCGGGTGATCTGCCGGGACCGGGCCAGCGCATATGCCGAGGCCGCACGCACCAGCGCGCCAGAAGCCGTCCAGGTCGCTGATCGGTTCCACCTGTGGCAGAACCTGGCTGCCGCGGTGGAACGCTGCGCGGCTCAGCACAAAGCCTGCCTCGACGAGTCCGACGAGTCCGACGAAGTTCCTGCCGAGCAGCCCAGGCCCGCTGCGGTAGCCGCGCCCACCGGGGCGATGGCCGAACGCCGCCGTGCCCACCACGCTCTCGTGCATGAACTGCTGGCGCAAGGCGCCGGGTTCCGGCAGATCGCCCGTCATCTGGGCTGGAGTCACCACACCGTGTCGCGATACGCCCACGCCGCAACGTGGCAGGAGATGATGGTCGGTCAGAAGGTCCGGCCGAGTCTCGTTGACTCGTTCAAGCCCTACCTGATCCGGCGGATTAACGAGGGCTGCCTCAAGGCCACCACATTGCACCGTGAGATCCGCGCTCAGGGCTTTGCCGGCAGCTACGCGATCCTGCGCAAGTTCGTCGAGCAGTACCGCAGCAAACCCGACCTGACATCGGCGCGCCGCCCACCCTCGGTGCGGCAGGTGACCGGATGGATCTGCCGCCGACCCGACGACCTGGCCGACCGCGACACCGTCCAACTGCAGGCGATCCTCCAGCGATGCCCGTTACTGCGCGCCGCCGCCGAGCTGGTGCGTTGGTTCGCCGACATGCTCACCCACCTGCGTGGTCAGCAGCTCACCGCCTGGATCGCCGCAGCCGAAACGGCGGCATTGCCCGGCATCACGAAGTTCGCCACCGGCCTGACCGCCGACCTGGACGCCGTGACCGCCGGCCTCACCCTGCCCTTCAGCTCCGGCCCGGTCGAGGGCAACGTCAACCGCATCAAGATGATCAAACGGCAGATGTACGGGCGCGCAGGCTTCGATCTGCTACGTAAACGAGTTCTGCTGGCATAATCCCACACCAAGCGGCAGCGCCTCCCGGGCAGGGCCCCCGTCGATGCCGGCGTCCTCCGGTGTAGGAACTGCTTGTGGACATCACGTCGTTCGACATGCGCTGGGAAATCGGCGGTTCCGGCTGGGCCACGCTGACCTGGATCGCCGACGATGACGCCTTAAAGGTGATCACTTCCTACACCGGCCACGGGTTACGAAGTCTGCTTCGAGCGGCGGCCGATCTGCGACTCGGGTCCAGCGCCTCCCTCGCCTGGTTATCCGACGAACCCCATGCCCACGTGTTCGTCTTCACCGGCGCCGCCGAATACGTCTACGTACAAATCCTTGTCCTGCCCGACGAGTACGCGGAAGACCCCTGGGTGGGGGCAAAGCGCTGCTGGGATGGCCGGGTTCCGGTGGAAGCACTCACCACTGCCGCAGCGCGCATGGCCCAAACCGTGCTCGACCGGTACGGCGAAGCCGGCTACAAACAGGCGTGGAGGAACATGCCGTTCCCGAGCACCGAACTGGCCATACTGCAAGGCGAACATGCATAGCCGCACCATCCGCAAACTCGGTCGGCGCTAGCTTCACCATATTCGCGACAGAGCCCCAATCTCACCGACGAAGCCACGTCGGCGATCGTTGCGCTCCGCATGCCGCCGGCGCCATCGCGGCGACTCTTGCCGACGACGTGGTGTTTCGCAGTCCCGTGGCGGTCAAACCCTACCCGGGCAAGGCCATCACCGCTGCGATTCTGCGTGGCGTGCTGCGGGTCTTCGAGGACTTCCGGTATGTCCGTGAACTGGGTGACGAGGGTGGTCGCGACCACGCGTTGGTGGTCGGTTCGAGCAGATCCAGCGTGAGGCCGCCGCCGGCGGCCGGATGGGGCTCGTGCCGTTCATTCCATTGGGTCCGGCCACTCGTGGTGGGGCAGCAGGTCCCTCAACTCGACCGACCGGTCCGGCCCCAGGACCACCGCTGTGCCGATGTTGGCGTCGTCGATCTGGCGGATGAACTCTCGGCACCGCCCGCAGGGCGGCAGGACGTACAGCCGGCCCGAATCGTCGCGCCACACGGCGACGATGCGTGCGACGTGGTATTCGCCAGCGGTGACCATCGCAGCCACGGCCGCGTGCTCAGCGCAGAAGCCGGTGCCCGAACCGGTGTCGATGCAGACCCCGAGGTACTGGCTGCCCCGCGAGGTCACCAACGCGGCCGCGACATTGCCGAACAGCCGATCGCGCACGACATGTGGGTTGAGTGCCGCTGCCGCGGCCCGAATCAGCTCCAGGTGCGGCCCGTCGGACACCACAGCAACCTCCCAGGCGTAACCAGCCGGACACGATCGGCACAGAGCACCTCACCACGCCGCATGGACAAGCATCAACCCTGTTCCAAACCTGGCGCGGTCTCGTGGACGCGCGCGTCATGACCTGCCGTGAACCTGCCGCGCCGGCGGTCCGTGCTTCCTCCCGACCGAGAAGGAGACGCCGATGACCTCGACCCAGACCACTCCGACCAGATCCGGACCGGCGCACGGTGCCGCCCGCCTGCCGGTCGTCGACGCCCTGCGCGGCCTCGCGCTGCTCGGCATCCTGCTCGTGAACATGACCCTGTTCAAGTCGGCGCCGTCGATCGAGCACCTTGCCGCGACCGCCATCGACGGCCCCTGGGACCGCGCCGCCGCGGTGCTGGTCAAGGTGCTCGGCGAGGGCAAGTTCATCGGGCTCTTCTCGCTGCTGTTCGGGTTCGGCGTGGCGACGCTGGCGGCCCGCCGTGGGTCGTACGTGCGCCGGCTCGCCGCGCTCGGCGTGATCGGCGCGGCCCACCTGGTCCTGGTGTGGTTCGGCGACATCCTCACCACGTATGCCCTCGTCGGCCTGATCCTGCTGGCCTTCGTCAACCGGACCCCGCGGACCCTGCTGGCGACGGCACTCGGCATCCTGGGCACGCTGTCGGTGGTGGCCGTCGTCGGCCTGGGCCTGCTCGGCCTGCGCGCCGCCACCGGCTCGTCCGTCCTCGTCGCGGCCGAGCGGGACATCACCGCCGCCGACGCCACCGAGGCCGCCCGCCTGACCGCCCTCTACCGCACCGGCGGCTACCTCGACCTGGTCGGTGAGCGCGCCGCCACGCCCGGCGGCCTGCTCTTCGGCCTGGCCTTCTCGCTGGTCGTGCTCTCGATGATGCTGCTGGGCGTGTACGCGGCCCGCGTCGGACTCTTCTCCGGCGCCAACGAGCACCGGGCCCGGCTGCGCACGCTCGCCAGGGTCGGCATCGGCGTGGGGCTGCCGCTCAACGTCCTGGTCGTGGTGGTCCAGAGCGCCGAGGGCTTCTTCGTCGTGGTCGCGGGGCAGGTGCTGCTGATGGCGCTGGCCGCCCCGCTGCTCACGGTGGGCCTCGCCGCCGGTGGCGTCCTGCTCTACGAGCGCCGTCGCGCGCCGTGGCTGGAGGCGGCCGGACGGCTGGCGCTGAGCAACTACCTGACCCAGTCGCTGGTCTTCAGCGTGGTCTTCTACTCCTACGGTCTCGGCCTCTTCGGCCGGGTCGGCGCCGCGACCGGCGTGATCCTGGCACTGGCCCTGTTCGCGGTCCAGCTCGTGGTGAGCCGCTGGTGGCTCGCCCGGTTCGGCGCCGGCCCGGTCGAACGCGTCCTGCGAATGGCGACCTACGGCGGCCGGCGGTGACCGGTCCGCCGGCGCACCCCCGGCGCCGGCGGACCGGTGGTTCACGTGACGATCTCGGTGCTGACGCCGAGATCCAGCCACCGGACGCTGCGACGGATGTCGTCGGCAGCGCCGGCGAACTCGCGCTGTGCGGCGGCCCGGGACTGCCGGAAGTGCCGCCAGCCCTCGTAGTGCACGGGGATGACCGTGCGCGGCCGGATGGCCTGGCACAGCTGGATCGCGTCGCGACCCGTCATCGTGTACCGGAGGGGCCCGGTGATCGGGAACCGGACCCCGCCGAGGTGCAGCAGGACGGTGCCGATCGACAGGCGCTCGGCGACGGCGCGGGTGCCTGCGTGCAGGACCGTGTCGCCGGAGATCCACAGCTGGCCGTGCTGCTGGCCGTCCCACCGCAGGGCGAAGCCGATGACGTCACCGACGATCGGCCGGCTCAAGGGTGGGCCGTGCCGGCACGGGGTCGCGGTGACCTCGATCGTGGGCCGGTCCTCAGCGGTGAGGGTCGTGGTGGCCCACGGGGCGAGCCCGGTGGCGGTGCCACCCAGCCGGCGAGCGCCGGCCTCGGTGGTGAGCACCGTGGCCGCCTGCGGCAGCAGCGCCCGGCCGAGGTCGTCGAGGTTGTCGCCGTGGTGGTCGTGAGTGAGCAGGATCGCGTCGATCCGCCCGAGCGCCGCCGGCGTGACCGCCGGGCCGGCCACC
>NZ_BONQ01000130.1 GCF_016862795.1 Dactylosporangium siamense
GCGGCGAAAGCCAAGGCGAAGGGCACGCCGGAGGAAGAGCTCGGCGCGCTGCTCAACAGCGGCGACACCTGGACGATTCTCTGAACGGTCCGGGCACGCAACCGGCGACGGATCCGATGCGTCAGAAGAGGTAGCACACCGATCACGTCGGTGAGCCCTCCCTGAGGTGGGGTGGCAGCGCGACGGGGTAACCCTCCGAAACCCTGTCACTCCATCTGGGCCACGCACGTTCAGCAGCGAAAACTACTGCAAGTAGTGGCTCCGTATACCGGTTGGAGATCAATTTCTCCGGGCACTGTAGTGTCGATGAAGCGGCGCGGGACACCCCGACAGCACGTAACCGCCGTGTGCTTAGGACTCCAGACCGCCCGTCGAGGCGAGATGCGGTGCAGGGCGCGCGGTGCAGGACGCGCGGTGCGCGGGTGCGGGTGCGGGGCGCGCGGGTGCGGGCGGTGCAGAGCTCGGGCGGTGCGCGGCGCGGGCGGTGCAGGGCGTGCGGAGCAGGGCGGAGCGGCGGCTATTCGACGGCGGAGAAGCGGATCGAGCCGGCGACCAGGTCCGGGTGCTCGATCGTGAGCGCGAGCGCCACCGACTCCTCCAGGCCCAGCGCACCGCCGGCGGCGTAGGCCTCGTCGAAGTCGGCGTCGCCCATCGAGGAGCGCAGCGCGGCCTGGTGGTCGGTCCAGTACGTGCCGAACCCGCCGGGCGAGCACCGCAGCCGCACCCGTGCCGCCTGGGCCGCGCCGAACAGGCGGGCGGCGGTCCCGGTCTCGCCGGCCAGGGAGCAGCGCACCGCGATGGCCATCAGGGTCTCGCAGACCCGCAGGTGGAACCCGAAGCTCATCCGGGACCGCAGCGCCACGATCAGGTGGTCGTGCGCCGCGACCAGGTCGCCGCGGGACAGCGCGACCAGCCCGAGCAGCATGTCGACGTGGCGCCGGCCGCGTTCCATCGGCCGTGAGTTCTCCAGGGTCCGGGCCGAGGCGAGGAGGTCGGCGGCCTCGTCCAGCGCGCCGCGGCGCCACAGCAGCTGCGCGAGGGCGTACACGGCGAAGAGGGTCTCGCCCGCCACGCCCTGCTCCTCGGCGAGGGCGATGACGTCCCGGCAGGTCCGCTCGGCCTCGTCGAAACGGCCCAGGTCCAGCAGCGGCGCGCCGCGGCCGGCGAGGACCCGGGCGATGAGGCCCGGGTCGCCGGCCCGCCTGGCGGCCGCCTCGGCGCGTTGCGAGAAGCGCAGCTCCTCGACCGTCTCCCCGTCGGCACCCGCGTGCAGGGAATGCAGGTGGTACGCGGCGGCGAGCTCCGCGTCGGGGACCGGCTCGCCGGTGGCGCTGATCCGCTCGTACAGGCGGAACAGCCACATGCGCCCCTCGCGGACGAGGCCGCGCTCGCGCCACCACTGGTCCAGCGCGCCCGCGACGGCGAGGCCCTGCCGGGCGCTGCCGCGGGTGACGGTCCAGTGCAGGGCGGCCCGCAGCTCGTCGGCGAGGGGGTCGAGGGTGTAGAGGGACAGCGTGACGGGGCGGCCGTCGGTGTCGAGGTACGCGTCGTGCGCGGCCTGCAGGCACCAGGCGACGTGCCGTTCCCGGGCGGACTCCTCCTCGCCGGCCTCGACGAGCAGCCGGGCGGCGTAGGCGCGGATCGGGTCGAGCATGCGGTAGGTCGCGTTGGCCGTGCCGGCCTCGGCCTGCAGCAGCGACTTGTCCACGAGGGTCGCCAGGGGGTCCAGGGGGTCGCCGTCGTGCAGCCACTCGATGGCGGGCAGGTCGACGGGGCTGGCGAAGACCGACAGCCAGCGCAGCAGCCGGGCGGCGCGTTCGTCGAGCGTCCGGTACGACCAGTCCACCGCCGCCTGCATCGTCCGGTGCCGGTCGGACGCCTCGACCGGGCCGCTGTGCCCGGCGTCGAGGATGCCCAGGACGTCGTCGATGCGGGTCGCGAGCTGCGCCGCGGACAGCAGCCGCAGCCGCGCCGCGGCGAGCTCCAGCGCGAGCGGGAGCCCTTCGAGGGCCTCGGCGACCCGGGTGAGCTGGGCGATGTCGCCGGGTTCGACGGGGCGCCCGCCGCGGGCCGCTGAGGCCCGGTCGACGAGGAGCGCGACGGCGTCGCTGAACCCTCCGCCGCTGGCCCGCTCGACCGACAGCGGCGGGATCCGCCAGACGACCTCGCCGGCCAGGCCGAGGGGCTCGCGGCTGGTCGCCAGGACGGTGATCGCCGGGCCCGCGGACAGCAGCCGGGAGACGAGCCGCCGGGCGGCGGGCAGTTGCGCGTCGGAGGTGTCGAGCAGGATCAGCATCCGCCGGTCGCGGACGTGGTCGGCGAGGGTCTGGATGACGGGCCGGCCCGGTTCTGGTCGCAGCCCGACGGCGGCGGCCACGGCGACGTCGACGAGGTCGCTGGTGGCCACGGCGCTGAGGTCGGCGAACCAGACCCCGTCCCGGAACTGTTCGACCAGTTCGCCGGCGGCCTCGACGGCGAGGCGGGTCTTTCCCGCTCCGCCGGCGCCGACGACGGTGACGATGCGGTGCGTGCCGATGAGGTCACGGACGGCTGCGCGTTCGGTGGCGCGGCCGATGAACCTGGTCGTCTGCACCGGCAGGTTGTGGGCGGGCGCGTCGATGGTGCGCGGCCGGGGGAACTGGCGGTCGAGGCCGGGCGCGACCAGCTGGAAGATCCGCTCGCAGCCGTCGAAGCCGCGCAGCCGGTGCAGGCCGAGGTCGAGCAGGTACGCGTCACCGACGAGCTCGCCGACCCTGGCCGCGGTGGCGGCGGAGCAGAGCACCTGGCCGCCGTGCGCGGCGGCGGCGACGCGGGCCGCGCGGTGCACCTCGGGTGAGGTGTACTCCCCGCCGTACGGCTCGGCGAATCCGGTGTGCAGGCCCATCCGGACCTTCGGCCGGGCGTCGGTGCCGTCGGCGGTGGTCGGCCAGTCGTGTGCGGCGAGTTGCCGCTGCGCCTCGATGCAGGCGGCGAGCGCGGCGGTGGCGTCGGCGAACGCGACGAAGAGAGAATCACCCTCGGTGAAGAGTTCAACACCGTCCGCTTTGGACAGTGCGCGGCGGATCACCTGCCGGTGCTCCTGGAGCACCGGCCGATACCCCGTGCCGAGCATCTGGGCCAGTCGAGTCGAGCCCTCGATGTCGGTGAACAGGAATGTCACCAGCCCGCTGGGCAGATGCGTCCGCGCCGACACGTGAAACCTCCGCCTCCCTTTTCAGGCGTGACCCATGTTTCCCCACCCAAGGGTCACGCGCATCGTAGAAACGGTCCCCACCAGCAACCCTCAAGGTCGATGAGACGCTGGTACATGCAGGTCAGCAAGCATACGGGGATGAAGCTCGAGTGGGTTTCGCGTGACGTAACGACAACGTGACCCAGGGAGTTGTGGCACGCGAGGCCACAACATCAAAGCCGTCCGGCGACTATTACGAAACCGGCGCGTAACAATGCATCAACAACCGCAGGATCCGCCGCAACAGCCGCCACCGGAAGGACGCGGTGCGGCGCCGCCCTGGTTGCCGCCGCCCACGGCGACGGTCGACAGCAGTTTCACCGTGTCGTCGTGGCCCGCGGGACACGCGGCGTTCGCGTTGGCTTCACTCATCGGCCGCTGGACTTCGAACGTGTCGCCGCAGGCCCGGCACCGGTACTCGTAACGAGGCATCCCCACAGGTTAGGCGACGGTGACACCCGCACGGGAATTGCGGAATACTCGACGGGTGGCACAGAAGCGCGGTCCCGATCCCGACGAGCAGCGACCCACCACAGTGGACACACTCTCGGTGACCGCGATCCGTCCCCCAGCGCCCGACGGATCCCTCGCGGCGCCCCCCGCACAGCCCCCAGCAGCGGCGGAGCCGCCGGCGCAGGGCAGGAGAGCGGCGAAGCAGGACACGGCCGATGAGAGCGGCTGGACGGCGCCGTCGGGCATGCCCGCGCAGCGCCACGTGCCGAAGCACGCGGCAAAGGAGCCCGGCGCGCCAGCACAAGGCGGGCCAGGACAAAGCGTGTCAGGACAAAGCGGGCCAGGACAGGGCGCACCAGGACAAAGCGGGACTGTTCCACCGGTGGGCGTCGACATCCTGCAGAGCCGGCCACCGCGGTTCGAGGGCCTGTGGCTGTGGCTGCGCCGCCCCGCGGGTCGCGCCGTCGTCGCCGGCATCGTCATCACGCTGGTGCTCGGCGTGGCGTTCGCGGCCGGCAGGTACCTGGTCCCGGCGGTCTCCAAGCCGCGGGCCGGCACGTCGGCCCCGCCGCCGCCGACGGCGACCCCCGGCGCGGTCGAGACCGGCGAGGCACCCGTGCCGCAGCCACCGACCGCCACGTTCACCCCGCCGGCGGGCACCCGGGAGCGTCCGTCGGACGTCCTGGCCGCGTGGGCCGGCCCGCGCGCGGTGAAGCTGAGCATCCCGGCGGTGGCCATGCAGGCGTATGGCTACGCGGAGCTGATCACCTCCCGCACCACGCCAGGGTGCAAACTGACCTGGACCACCCTCGCCGGCATCGCGAAGGTCGAGTCCGACCACGGCCGGACCAACGGCTCGCTGGTGCAGGAGGACGGCAAGTCGGTGCCGCCGATCGTCGGGCCGCCGCTGGACGGGCAGAGCAACCGCCAGGCGATCAAGGACACCGACGGCGGCGCGATCGACACCGACAAGACGTGGGACCGCGCGGTCGGTCCGATGCAGTTCCTGCCGAGCACCTGGAAGCAGTTCGGCGTCGACGCCGACGCCGACGGGGTGACCGACGTCAACGACATCGACGACGCGTCCCTGACCGCCGCCGCCTACCTGTGCTCAGGGGGCCGCGACCTGTCCACGGTGGAGGGTTGGAACGCCGCGATCCGCGCGTACAACATCCCCGACGAGTACCGCACGGCGGTGTTCAGCGCCACGAACGACTACGGCCGACGGGACCGGATCGGGTAAAGACGGGCCCGGATCGAGGGGAAGACGGGCCCGGACCGGGTAGATGAAGGCCACGCTCTGCGCCGCGGTACTTCCGCTGAGCCACAAAGGTAGGCAAGCTTGACTCCGTGATGGTGCGCGAGTGGGACCCAGGGACCGCGTCCGCGGCCGAGATCGAGGCGGTGCTGCGGGCGCTGAACGAGATCGTGGCGTTCGACGTGCCGGAGGATCCGCCGTGGCGCGACATCAAGTTCCGGGAATACCTCGCGGTGACGATGCCCGGTGAGCGGCGCACGTCGTGGCTGGCCGTCGACGAGTCCGGTGCGGTGCTCGGCCACGCGAGCCTGCTCGCGCTGGAGGAGATCGGCGTGCTGGAGCTGTCGGTGCGCCCGTCCGCGCGCCGCGGTCACGTCGGCACGGCGTTGCTCGCGGCGGTGGCCCGCCGGGCCGCCGAGGAGGGGTTCGAGTCGGTCGGGGTCGAGGTGATCGGCGGCACCCCGAGCGGCAAGTTCTTCGAGTCGTTCGGTTTCGAGTGCGCGTTCATCGAGCAGCGCAACCTGCTCGACCTGGGCGGCGTCGACTGGCTGCGGCTGGGCGAGATGGCCGCCGGCATCGGCGCCGGCTACCGGGTCGAGTATCACCCGGGCGGCCCGCCGGAGCAGCACTACGCGGCGTACGCGGCGGCGAAGGAGGCGGCCAGGGCGTCGGTCGTGGAGGACCTGGCGCTGCGGCCGAGCTCCTACGACGCGGAGCGGCTCCGGGCCAGCCTGGCGACGCTGCACGCGCGTGGCCTGCAGCCGTACATCGTCCTGGCGGTGCACGAGTCGTCCGACACGATCGCGGGGCTCACCGAGGTCGTGGTGCCCGCGCAGCGGCCGACCCGCGCCGACCAGTACGACACGATCGAGGTCCCCGCCCACCGCGGCTACGGGATCAGCCGGGCGATCAAGGCCAGGATGCTGTTCGAGCTGCGCGCGGCGGAGCCGCACCTGCTGGACGTGCAGACGTGGAACGCGACGGAGAACGAGCCGCTGTTGAAGGTCAACGCGGAGCTGGGCTTCAAGCCGGACCGCGAGTGGCGCGAGTACGACGCGGACGTCATCGACCTGCTGAGACGGCTGAGGAACGTCTGAGTAAACGGCTCAGCTAGGTGCCCAGGGACCTTGGACGAAGGTCCCTTCGGTGGTGAACGGGAACGAGTTGTAGGCGCAGCCGTTCAGCGCGATCGTCTGGGTCTGCATGATCGGCGCGGGGCCGGAACCCGGGCACTTCATGTGGTCGAAGCCCAGGAAGTGGCCCATCTCGTGGTTGATCGTGTTGGCGTGGAAGTCCACGCCCGGCGCCCCGTCGATGCCCTTGAGCCAGCGGCGCAGGTTGAGCAGGATGGTCTGGCCGTAACGGCAGGAGTAAATACCCTGGGTGTTGACGCCGACGGCCTTGCACAGCTTGTCGACGGTGCCGGGGGTGGCCAGCCGCAGCCGCACGCTGAAGTCCTCGCCGCTGACCCGCTGGAAGGACCAGCTGGCGTCGGCGAGCTTGTTGGACGGATACGTCACCGGATGCTCGGCCGACATCGTCCAGCCGAGCTGGGCGCCGATGGCGCGCTCGACCTCGGCGGCGGTCTTGTCGGTGGTCCAGACCGGGTTGGCACCCCACTGGATGCCGTTCTCGACCTCGACGCGGTACTTGACCAGGGTCGTGCCCGTGCCGACGATCCCGGTCCCGCCGGCCGCGACGGTGAACGTGCCCGCGGCCGTGGCCGGCACGCCGTCGCTGCCCGGTGCCGCGGGCTTCGCCCCGCCGGTGTCGCCGCCGGCCGTGACCTGCTTCTTCAGCGTCGTCGACGGCTTCGGCGCGGGCTTCTTGCTCGCCTTGGGCGACGCAGAGGCGGAGGCGGAAGGCGGAGGGGGCGCAGCGGCCGACGAAGGCTCGGGCGACACCACCGCGGCGACACTCGGTACCGCTGCCGCCGCATCAGACTTGTCGGACTTTTCGCCACATGCGGTCAATCCGAAGGTGACCACCAGCGCCAACGTCAACCCCACGCGTGTCCCCAGCACCCGGGCAGCCTAGCCAATCCCGGCACGCGGAGGGGCCCCGGGCAATGCCCGGGGCCCCCTTTGTCGCAAACCTACGGAAGGGTCCACTTCTGGTTGGCGGCGTTGGCGACGCAGGTCCAGAGGTGCACGACGGTGCTGTCCGCGGAGTTGTTGCCGGACACGTCGAGGCACTTGCCGGACTGCGGGTTGCGCAGCGTCCCGTCGGCGTTCGGCGCCCAGTTCTGCGCGGCGGAGCCGTTGCAGGTCCACAGCTGGATCTTGGTGCCGTCGGCGGAACCGCCACCGGACACGTCGAGGCACTTGTTCAGTGCCCGCAGCGTCTGGCCGTTGCGGGTCCAGGTCTGCGCACCCGAGCCGTTGCAGGTGTACAGCTGGATCTGGGTGCCGTCGGCGGTGCCGCTGGCGCGCACGTCGAGGCACTTACCGGCGAGACCCTTGATCGGGCCGACCCCGGTCGGCGGCGTCGACGTCTTGACGAAGGTGATGTCGTCGACGTCGAAGAGCCCGGTGCCGGTGCCCGTGAACGTGAGGAAGATGTTCGCGTTGCCCGACGGCACGCCGGTCAGCGTGGTCGTCACGTTGGCGTAGGTGTCCCAGCTGCCGGTGTTCGGCACGTTGACGGTGCCGAGGATCGTGCCGGTCTGCGAGCCGTTGCGGATCTGGATCTGGCCACCGGCGCCGCCGGAGACGACCCGCGCCCGGAAGGACGTGGCACCGCCGACGTTCACGTTGTTGTAGCCGGCCCAGTCGTTCGGGTCGATGTAGCCGAGGGTCTGGCCGTTGTTGGCGCCGGCCTTGGTGAACGCCTGCGCGCCGCTGACGGAGCTGAAGGACTCGGCCTGCACGGTCACGTCGGTGGTGGGCGTGCCGAGCTCCTTGACCCGCACGTTGCGGAACGAGGCGGTGTCGCCGCTGCCGTGGTTCTGGATGCCGATGTAGCCGTCGAGGTTGCGGGCCGGGTCGGTGTTGGTGAAGTCGTTGATCAGCGAGCCGTTGAGGTAGATCCGGATCCGCTGGCCCTCGACCAGCAGCTCGTAGGTGTTCCACTCGCCGGCCGGGTTGAGCGCCGCGTCCCGGGCCGCGATGTCCGCGGACTTGAACGTGTAGACGGCGCCGGTGGTGCGGTCGGCGGCGTCGGTCGCGTCGATCTGGATCTCGTAGCCCTGGTTGACGGCGACCCACGGGTCGGTGCCGGGGTTCGGGAAGCCGACGAAGATGCCGGAGTTGCTGTCGCCGGTGAGCCGCCAGTCAGCCTTCAGCGAGTACGAGGTGTACTGCTTCGCGCTGTACCAGAACAGCCCCATGCCGCCGGTGGAGGTCAGCGTCGCGTCGGTGTTGGTGAAGCTGCCGGGGCCGGCCTGCGACCAGCCGGTCGTCGAGCCGTTGTAGATCGCGGTGTAGCCGCTCTCCGGACGGCAGTCGGCCTTGGCGCGCTTCGACGCGTACCGGATGCCGCCGAGGAGCTCGTTGCGGAAGTTGCCGTCGCTGTACGACTCCTGCGTGTGCCCGAACCCGGTGTAGAACGAGCGACCGCTGTCGATCGTCTTGCACCAGGTGATCGGGTGGTCCGCGCCCATCGAGCCACCGGAGTAGGACGACTCGTCCAGCGTCGCCAGGACGCGGGCGCTGCCGCGCGGGTTGGTCTGGTAGTTGTACAGCTCGTCGGTGCGGGTCCAGGTCTGCGGCAGGTGTGCCGTCGCCGGGTGGGCCCGGTTCTCGGTCTTGGAGTTGACCTGCTGGATCGCCGGGTGCGAGGCGAACCACGCGCCGACGAGGTTGCCGTAGAACGGCCAGCTGTACTCGGTGTCCGCGGCCGCGTGGACACCGACGTAACCGCCGCCGCCGCGCACGTAGGACTCGAACGCGGTCTGCTGGGTGTCGTTGAGCACGTCACCGGTGGTGTTGAGGAAGACGACGGCCTCGTACTGCGCGAGGTTGCCGGTCGTGAACGCGGCGGCGTCCTCGGTGGCGGTCACGGTGAAGTTGTTCGCCGCGCCCAGCTGCTGGATCGCGGTGATGCCGGCCGGGATCGCGTCGTGGCGGAACCCGGCGGTCTTGGAGAACACGAGCACGTCGTAGGGCGCGTCGGCGGCGACGGCCGGGGACGCGGCGGTCAGGGTGCCGGCGGTGAGGGCGATGGCGGCGCCCACTCCGGCGAGAATCTTGCGCACGGAATCTCCTTAGCAGGGAGGGAGGCGCCCGTGTGGCGGCACGGGCGCCCGATCACCTCGTTAGGGCAGGGTCCACTTCTGGTTTGCTCCGGTGCCACAGGTCCAGAGGTGCACGACGGTGCTGTCCGCGGAGTTGTTGCCGGACACGTCGAGGCACTTGCCGGACTGCGGGTTGCGCAGCGTCCCGTCGGCGTTCGGCGCCCAGTTCTGCGCGCCGGAGCCGTTGCAGGTCCACAGCTGGATCTTCGTGCCGTCGGCGGAACCGCCACCGGACACGTCGAGGCACTTGCCGAGGGACTGCAGGGTCTGACCGGATCGCGTCCAGGTCTGCGCGTTGGTGCCATTGCAGGTGTACAGCTGGATCTGCGTGCCGTCGGCGGTGGCGGCGCTGCGCACGTCGAGGCACTTGCCCGCGAGACCCTTGACCGGCCCGATGCCGCTGCTGCTGGTCGTGAACGTGAAGCTGTCCACGTCGAACAGGGCGGCGGTGCCCGTGCCGGCGAACGTCACGTAGAGCGACGTGGTGCCGGCCGGTGCGCCGCTGATCGGCGCGGTCACCGTCGTGAATGTCTCCCACGAGCCCGTCACCGGGATGGTGGCGGAGCCGATGATCGTGCCCGTCGGCGAGCCGGTGCGGAACTGCACGGTGCCACCGGTGCCGCCGGACGACGCCCGCACGGAGACCGAGGTGGCGTTGTTCAGCTTGTACGGGTCGAACTGGATCCAGTCGCCGTTGTTGATGTCGCCGACCGTCTTGCCGCCCTCGGCCGTCGTCTTGGTGAACGTGTTGATGCCCGACGACGTCTTGAAGTGCTCCGCCTGCCGCTTGCGGGGCTGGAGGATGTTCTGCGCGTGGACGGTCAGCCCGCCGTTGTCGGTGTACGAGGCGTCGAAGATCGGGAAGATGTTCGCCGCGTCGTCGTGCTCACCGTCGACCGGGATGTTGATCGTGCCGGTGCACCCGTTCTGCGAGGTGATCTGGTGGGCGTGCTGGTCGTGGCCCAGGACGTAGGTCATGGTGATCCGCGAGCAGGTGATCGCCCCGTCCTCGGGGTCGGTGACCGTGACGCTCCACGGCACGCTGTCGCCGAAGGACACCAGCTGCCCGGACGCCGGCGCGTTGATGACGACCGTCGGCGCGGTGTTGCCGACGCTGATCAGCACGCTGGAGGTGGCCGGGGCGTTCTGGTTGTCCCGCACCGTCAACGTCGCGGTGTAGGTGCCGTTGGTGGTGTACGTGTACGACGGGTTCGCCGCGGTCGAGTCCTGGGTGCCGTTGCCGTCGAAGTCCCACGAGTAGGTCAGCGGCCCGCCCTCCGGGTCACTGGACCCGGCGGAGGAGAACGTCACCGCGAGGGGTGCCGCACCCGAGGTCTTGTTGGCGCCGGCGACCGCGGTCGGCGCGCGGTTGCCGCCACCCACGTAGTCGTAGCGGTACAGGGCCGAGTTGGCGTCGCCGTTGAAGTAGCCGGTGCCGTAGTCCAGGACGTACAGCGCGCCGTCGGGGCCGAACTGCATGTCCATGACCTGCTTGCCGCCCCACGGGAACGTGTCGATCGCGCCGCGGGTGCCGTCGCTGTTGACGACGATCGGCTTGATCCAGCCGCGGCCGAACTCACCGGCGAAGAACATCCCGTTGAACGCCGCCGGGAACTTCGTCGCCGACGGGTTCGCCGCGTCGTAGCGGTACACCGGGCCGCCCATCGGCGACTCGGAGCCGCCGCCGAACTCGGCCGGGGTGCCGGAGTCGCCGCCGTACTTGATCCACGCGGGACGCGCGGCGGGCAGGGTGCCCTGGCCCGTGTTGCGGAACGAGTTGTTCGTCGGCCCGCCGGCGCAGTTGAACTTCGCGCCCGTCGTGCCGTTGGAGAAGTTCCACTCGTTGTAGATCTCGCTGGTGGTGTTGCTGCCGGTGCAGTAAGGCCAGCCGTAGTTGCCCGGCGACGTGATCCGGTTGAACTCGACCTGGCCGGACGGGCCGCGGTTGGCGTCGGTGGTGCCGGCGTCGGGGCCGTAGTCGCCGACGTAGACGATGCCGGTGGCCTTGTCGACGCTCATCCGGAACGGGTTGCGGAAGCCCATCGCGTAGATCTCGGGCCGGGTGTTGGCGGTCCCGGACGCGAAGAGGTTGCCCGACGGGATGCTGTACGTGCCGTTGGCGTTGACCTTGATCCGCAGGATCTTGCCCCGCAGGTCGTTGGTGTTGCCGGCGGAACGCTGCGCGTCGTAGGCCGGGTTCCGGTTCGTCCGCTCGTCCAGCGGCGAGTAGCCCGCCGAGTCGAACGGGTTGGAGTCGTCGCCGGTCGACAGGTACAGGTTGCCGGCCGCGTCGAAGTCGATGTCGCCGCCGACGTGGCAGCAGATGCCGCGGTTCGCGGGCACGTCCAGGATGTTGACCTGGCTGCTCATGTTGACGGTGAAGTTCGCGTTGAGGGTGAACCGGGAGAGGCGGTTGACCCCGGTCCAGGTGGCCCAGTCGGTGTCGGTGCCGGTGGCCGGCGCGTCGCCCGCGGGGGTGCTCAGCGGCGGCGCGTAGTACAGGTAGATGTAGCGGTTGGTGGCGAAGTTCGGGTCGGCCGCGACGCCCTGCAGGCCTTCCTCGTCGTGCTGGTAGACCGGGATGTTGGCGATCACGGACGTGGTGCCGTTGGCGTCGGTGCGCCGCAGCGTGCCGTTGCGGGCGGTGTGCAGCACCGAGCGGTCGGGCAGCACGGAGATGGTCAGCGGCTCGCCGACCTCCGGCTCGCCCTTGGCGAGGGTGACCTGCTGGAAGTCGGCGGCGTTGATCGCCGCCGCCGCGGGGCCGGCCTGGACGACGAGGGCGCTGATGCTCGCCGAGACAAGGAGCAGGGCGGCACCCATCGGCCGCCATCGATGACGTGAGGGTTGTTGGTTCACTGTGTCCCTTCCTGACTGAACGTGCCAGGCAGGGCGCGCGCCGCCGCGCCGGATGCCGTATGCCTCCGCAACACCTTCCATGTCCATCGATGTCACCGCTGCCGGCGGATAACATTGATGAAACACTCCAGTGTCGTGGAGGACACACTAGGAGCTTCGGACGAACCTGTCCACACTTTCCGACGCGTTGGCATGAACTTTTGTTTCGATAACCAAAAGTCACCGCTTGCTAGCTGACTGACCCCCAGCTCCGGCCCTCTGCGGCCCCTCTGCAGCCCTCTGCGACCCCCTCCCGGGTCAGCAGGGCTGGCGCCAGGCGTCGAGGCCTTCCTTCTTCTTCATCGACGAGAAGCGCAGGGCGGTCACCTTCGGGCAGAACTTGGCGGTGTCCACGTCGTACTCGACGTGGAAGACCGGCTTGCCGGCGGCGATGAACACCTTGAGGGTGTCGCACTCGTCGTAGTGGGCGCACTCCTCGTTGACCGCGAAGTCGAACGCCGGCTCGAGCGCCCGCGCCTGCTCGACGTCGTTCTTCAGGCCGACGCCGAGCCCGAGGCGGTGCGCGAGGTCGGCGACGCGCCGGTTGAAGGTCAGCTGGTCGTCGGCGGTCAGCGGGAAGCCGCTGTTGTTGGCGTAGCCGTCGACGTTGTCGGGCTCGACCGCGTCGAAGCCCTTGTCCCGGCAGACCTTGAACCTGGCCTCCAGCAGGGGCGCGAGGGTGTCCCAGCGGCGGATGTCGAGCCACTTCTCCCCCGGCCAGCCCTCCAGGCCCTTGCCGCGCACCGACTCCGGGAAGTTGCCGGCGTCGGCGCGGAAGTCCTCGTGCGCGCCGACGTTGACGTAGCAGATGACCCGGCGGCCGGCGGACCTCAGGCGGGCGACGTCGGCGGCGGAGGTGGTGACCGCGTCGACGTCGTACACGTCGACGGCCACGGACGTGTCGAGGGTGCCGGTCAGCTGCCACTGCCAGGTGGCCCCGACCGCCGGCTTCCACCAGCCGGCGGCAGCGGCGCCGGACGGCGCAACGGACGCGGAGCCCGACGGCGACGCGGAGCCGAGGCCACCGAAGGCGGACGGCGGCACGGCGGCGGTCCGCGGCGTGCCCCGGCCCCCACCCGGCCCGTCGCCGTCGCCGTCGCCGGAGTTCGTGCAGGCGGCCGCGTACAGCACGGTCAGCAGGATCAGGCCGCACAGGGCGAAGCGGAGCCGGCGGTCGGTCACCGGGCCGCGGCCCGTTCGCGCACGACCGTCGGGATCCCCTCGTACGGCAGGGGCGCGGGCAGGTCGGTGACGAGGCCGTGCGGCGCCCTGGACAGCAGCAGCGCGGTCGCGGTGCCGACGCGTTCGGTCGGCACGCCGTAGACGAGGTGCGCCGCGTTCGGCCAGTCACGGCCGTCGGGCAGCCCGTACGCCGGTGGGGCGTCCACGTAGGACTCCCAGGAGCCCTCGAACGTGCACACGACGTCGGCCAGGTCCGCGTAGCCGGGCAGGCACCTGGTCCCCGGGTTGAGCACCACCGATCCGCGCACCGCCCGCACCACCTGCGTCACGTAGGCCAGGCCGGCCGCGTCCGCCGGCACCTGGTCGAAGAAGATACCGCCGACCGGATACTGCGCCCAGCCGACGATGTCGCACCACACCTCGCCGTTGGCGCGGTTGCCGTAGTCGAGGTCGACGTAGCCGAGCATCCGCACGCCGGAGCGGTGCAGGCGGGCGGTCGCGACCGCGTACACCTCGTCGCGGCCGGCACCGCCGGGTCCGTTGTGGACGTTGACGATCGTCGTCGGCCGTTCGGTGCTGCGGCACAGCGACTCCCACGCGTCGGGGTCGACGAGCGGGTGGACGTACAGCGGCAGGAGCATCATCGGTAACTCTCCGGGTCACGCAGGACGAGCGCCGCGACGGCGAGGCCGGGCAGGCCGGCTCCGAGCAGGGTCGCGACGGCGAGGGTTTCGGTGAACGTGGGTGCGACGTGCACCAGGGCGGGGGCCCAGTGTCCGACGCCCGCGACGAGCAGCGTCGGCCACCAGACGACGAGGGCGGCGGTGCCGGCCCGGCCGTGCGCGGCGAGGACCAGGCACAGCGCGTACACGCCGGTGAGCAGGACCGCGGCGGCCAGGGCCTGCCCGCCGGGGCCGCTGAGGCCGACCCAGACGGCGCCGGCGATCGCGGCGCCGAGCGCGACGGGGACGCTCAACACAAGAACGGTGACCTTGCTGATCCGGGCGAGCCGCCGGTCGAAGGCGCCGCGGTCGGCGAGGACGGCCCGCGCGTAGGCGATGCGCCGCTGATGCCACACCAGCGTCAGCTCGATCAACGGCACCCCGACGAGCAGCGGGACCGCCTCGACCGGGACGCGGTGCGGCGCGATCCCGTCGAGGGCGACGGCCCGCAGCAGCGCCGCCTGGCCGGTGCCGACGAGACCGTAGAGCAGGGCGTAGCCGATGTCGCCGCGCCAGGACCGCCACCGCCGCCACGGCATCCGGCCGCTGACGTCGGCGCCGACGACGGGCCGGAACGCGACGGCGACGAGGGCGACGACCCCGCACAGGAGTCCAAACGCCGCCCAGGGGCCGAGCCCGGCGGCGAGCGCGGCGGTGGCCAGCCAGCACGGGACGGCCGCCGCGAGCACGACCCGTTCGCGGCCGGTGACGAGGGCGACGGCGGCGACCGCGAACAGTGCCAGCTGCACGGCGGCGACCGTGTACGCCCGCGCCCCGGTCCCGGTGAGCGCGAGCGCCCACAGGCCGGCGAGGCCGAGGAACCCGGCGCCGAGCAGCCGGGCGGCGGCGGTGACGCCCCGCTCCGACAGGGCCCGGTAGCCGAGGTAGGACAGGGCCTGCCCGCCGCCCCAGCCGAGCAGCAGCGTCCCGGTCGTGGCGAGCGGCGGGACACCGTCCACCTCGGACACGGCGCCGAGGCCGATGGCGAGCGGGGTCAGGTAGATGGTGGCCCGGGTGAGGGTGTCGGTGACGACGGCGCGGGCGGTCGGGCCCCGGTCGATCAGCGCCGTGTGCACTGCCGTCTCGGCGGTGTCGAGGGTACGGGCAACGACCCGCCCGGCCAGCGCGAACACCGATGGCATGCCGTACTCGCGGTCGGCGATGCGGTCGTTGATGCCGTTGGCCTCCAGGATCGCGGCGACCTCGTCGACGTCGACGGCGCCGGCGCAGTCCTCGCGCATCCGGTCGGCGAGCGCGGCGACCGGGTCGGTGGAGGCCCGCCCGACGAACCGCAGCGACTCGCCGCGGTCCAGCGTGGGCAGCCGCGCCCGGCGCTGCATGGGCACCACGACGAGCGAATCAGCACTCATGTCGTCCCCCGTGACGGTTTCGCCATGATCCGGGAGACCCCGTGTACCCAGGGGTGCACAGGGTCTTCCGGATCATGAGCACGGTGTCGGTCACACGGCCACCAGCACCGACGCGGGCACCGGCGCGGGCGGGGTGACGCGGCTGTCCGTCAGGGTTTCGTACCGGCCGCGGTAGGCGGTCAGGCAGCGGTCCAGGGTGTGCTCACGCAACGCCCGCTGCCGGCCGCGGTGACCGGTCCCGGCCCGCAGGTCCGGTGAGGTGAGCAGTGCGATGCACGCCGCACCGAACGCCTGCGGGTCGCGCGGCGGCACGACCAGTCCCGCGTCGCCGACCGCCTCGGCGACGCCGCCGACGTCGGTGCTGACCGTCGGCCGGCCGCACATCATCGCCTCCAGCACCGTGTAGGGCATGCCCTCGGAGATGCTGGACAGTGCCGCGACCTGACCCGCCGCGAACGCGTCCCGGCTGGTGGTACACGGCCCGGCCCAGGTGACGGCGTCGGTGAGGCCGAGTTCGGCGGCGGTGGCGCGGCACTCGGCGGCGTACGCCTCGTTGCCCGCGGGGACGGGACCGGCGAGGTGCAGCCGGGCGCCGGGCACGGCGGCCCGGACGACGGCGAGGGCCCGGATGAGCGTCTCCAGGTCCTTGAGCGGGTCGATCCGCCCGACCCACGAGATGACGGGTTCGGCCGGTTCGGTGCTCAGCGGCGGGAACCGGGCCGGGTCGACGCCGTTGCCGATGACGGCGACCTTCGCCGGGTCGGCGCCGTGCCGCACGGCCCACCGCGAGTTGAACCCGCTGACCGGGGTGATGAGGTCCGACTCCCAGTACGACAGCCGGGCCAAGGCCCGGTGGAACCGCAGCAGCGCCGTCTTCACCCCGGGCGTCTGGTCGCCCGCGGACAGGTACCGTTCGCGCAGGTAGACGCCGTGTTCGGTCATCAGGAACGGCACTCCGGTGCGCCACTTCGCGGCCAGGGCGACCATGGCGGACAGCCCGTTGGCGTTGGCGTGCACGAGGTCCGTGCCGGCGGGGAGCTCGGCGGCCAGGGGACGCAGCGCGTGCTCCAGCAGTACCCCGGCCACATCGGCGTCACGGAGGGTCAGCCGGGGCAGGTGGATGCCGTCGACCCTGGCCCGGGCCCACGCGTCGACCAGGATGTCGGCCAGCCCGACGCCGGCGAGGGGGTGGCGGCCGGTGCGGGCGGGCCGGAACCGGCCGGGGCGGGGCCGCGCGAGCTCGGCGAGCTCACGCAGCCCCTCGGTGAAGACGACCAGGTCGGCCGCGGTGTCGCCGAGCATCCCCCGGCACAGCCTCGCGGCGGCCCGTTCGGGCTTGCCGCGGGCCGGCCGGGCGGTGCCCCAGACCGGGACCGGGGTCAGCGACCGGACGTTGCCGGGCAGCCGCACGGCGGGCCGGTCCGGTTCGGTGCCGACGATGGCCACGAGGTCCCAGTCGACGTCGGGGAGCCCGCGCACCAGCTGGTCGCACCAGGTGCTGACGCCACCGGTGACGTACGGGTAGGTGCCTTCGTTGACGAGCGCGACACGCACGGCGCGGACCTCAGCTGCCCAGGCGGAGCTGCTGCGACGCGTTGCGGGTCAGGCTCCGCCAGGTGGAGCGCTCCCCGCCGTAGGGGTCGCCGAAGTTGCCGCCGGTGACCTCGATGCCGAGCACCGACATGGTGATGAGTTTGGTGCCGTTGGGCATGGTGACCGGCACGTCGAGGGTGCCGCTGCCCCGGTTGACGATGGTGACCTTGCCGTCGAGGGTGTAGGCCTCCACGGACCGGGCCTGCAGCGCCGCCGCCCACGCCGCCTGCCGCTTGTTCTGCAGCGCGGTGTCGGCGAACTTCGGGTTCACGATCGGGGTGGCGGTGGTGTAGGTGGCCGCGTACCGGGCGAGGACCGCGTCGAGCACCGGGTAGAGGATGCGGTCCTCGGCAAGGTTCGACTGGTGCGCGTAGTGCGGTGCCGGGTTGGTGGACACGAGGTGGTCGTAGGCGATGCGGGCCTCGATCGGCACGATGTAGGTGTCGAAGCCGTTGGCGCCGAGCGGGGTGATGCAGGTGGAGGCGGGGTTGTTCGCGCAGATGCCGCTGCCGCCGTCGGCCTGGCTGGTGTAGATCCAGTTGTACTCGTCGACCTCTTCGGCCTTCGTCGCCACGTTGTAGTAGATGTTCATCGGGTAGCGGGGCACGGTGACGGCGTTGCCGACGGGCCGGGCGGTCTGCTCGCGGGACGCGTCGGAGGCGATGTACTTGACGCCGGTGGCGTTCAGCGCGGGCGCCAGGTTCGGGTTGTCGGCCGGCATCTGCGGCAGCGTCCTGAGCCCGGAGTGCTCGCCGGTGACGAGCTCGCCGGCGTCGACCGTGATGCCCTTGCCCTTGGCCCAGTCGGTGTTGGTCTTGATCTGGGCGGTGATGTCGGCCTGCGACGTCCACTTCGTGGCGCCGTAGCCGTCGGTCGCGCACTTCCACGGCGACACCGTGAAGTCCTGGACGCAGCCGAGGTACGGGTGTTCGTAGGTGTGGTTGATCCAGCGGAACTGGGTCTTGTTGTTCACCATCGCGGTGGTCAGCGGGTCACCGGCGCCGGCTTCGACGCTGCCGCCGCCGTTGAAGGCGACGTCGAGCTTGAGGCCGTTGGCCTGCTGCCAGGCGATGAGGGCCTGGACGTCGGCGGGGGTCATCCGGATCGGCGTGTTCGCCGGTGTCCCCGGCCCGCAGTCGTCGCCGACGGTGCAGTTGTGCGTGGTGTCCCACCGGTCGTCGGGGAGGAACACGTCGTCGACGTGGACGCTGAAGAAGTTGCGGGTGACGCCGAGGTGGATGCCCTTGGTGAGCCAGGTGACGAGGCCGTGGCCGAGTTCCATGGCGTGGGTCTGGAACCGGTTCGCGGCGAGCGTGACGACGAGCTCCTCGCGGCCGTCGTGGGTGTAGACGCCCATGAGGGAGCCGCCGGCGCCGGCCATGCTGCCGGTGACCAGCGGGGTGAAGGTCGCACCGGCCGGCAGGGTGGCGGCGGGCACGCCGAAGTATCCGTAGGACTCGATCACGTTCGGGTCGCGGTCGTCGATGCGGACGGTGCCGTCGAGGTAGCCGAACCCGGCGGCCTTGCCTGCGTCGGTGACGTTCATGGTGGCGCCGTCCAGGACGCCGCTCCACGCGAGGTCCTGGCCGACGTTCGGGTTGGCCCAGGTGTACGCGTCGAGCCGGCGGATCTTGAACTCGCGCTCGAAGTCGGCGAGGGCGGTCGCCTCGGTGCCGGTGACCGCGCCCTCGTTCGGCACGATCACGCCCTGGAACTTGGCCCGGCGCACGCCGCTGACGGAGTCGGCGAGGAACGCGGGGGTGATCGCCGGGCGGCCGTTGTCGCCGAGGCCGAGCGCGTCGTAGGGGACGCCCTCACGGTCGAGCTGGGCGCGGAGCATGTCGATGCCGGTGCTGCCGTCGTCGAGCACGAGGACCCGCAGGTCGATGCGTTGCCTGGGTTCGGCGGCGAGGGCGGGGGTGGCGGCGAGGACGCCGGTGGCGGCGACGAGCGCGAAGGCTCCGGCGAGGACTCGCCGGCGGATCCGGAACTTCAACGTGGTGCTCCTTCGGGGGGAAGTTGCAGGTTGCGTTGCGGCTGTGCGGCTTCGGGTCTCCGGGACGGGGCGCGGCGGCTATGCGGCTTGGGTCTCCGGGACGGGGGTCGCGGCGGCGCTGCGGACGATCTCGTCGAGGTCGTGGCGGGCGCGCCAGCCGAGCAGTTCCTGGATGCGGGCCGGTGAGGCGACGACCGCGGCGGGGTCGCCGGCGCGTCGTGGGGCGACGGCGAACGGCAGCGGCCGTTGCAGGGCCCGCGCGACGGCGTCGATCATCTGGCGCACCGAGGCGCCCTCGCCGCGGCCGACGTTGAGCACCTCGTCGTGGATCTGCCGGTGGTGCAGCGCCAGGGCCGCCTTCACGTGCGCGTCGGCGATGTCCTCGACGTGGACGTAGTCGCGCACGGCCGTGCCGTCCGGGGTCGGGTAGTCGTCGCCGTAGACGGTCGCGGGGATTCCGGCCGCGGCGGCGCGCAGCAGGCGCGGCACGAGGTTGGTGCCGCCATGGTCGCGCAGGTTCGGCGCGCCGGCGCCGGCGACGTTGAAGTAGCGCAGCGCGGTCCAGCCGAAGCCGGCGCTGGCGGCCGCGTCGCGCAGCATCCACTCGCCGATCAGCTTGGTGCGGCCGTACGCGTTCTCGGGTGCCGTCCGGTCGAGCTCGGTGACCGGGGTCCCGGCCGGTGTGCCGTAGACGGCGGCGCTGGAGCTGAACAGGACCGACCGGGTGCCGGTGGCGGCGACGGCAGCGAGGACGCAGCGCAGGCCGTCGAGGTTGTCCTGGTAGTAGCGCAGCGGGTGGGCGGTCGACTCGGCGACGTCCTTGCGGGCGGCCAGGTGGATGACCCCGTCCGGCTGGTGGCGGCGGAACAGGTCGCGCATCGTGGTGCTGTCGCGCACGTCGGCGCGCACCAGCGGCACCCCGAGCGGCAGGCGGGCGGCGCGCCCGGTCGACAGGTCGTCGACGACGACCGATTCGACTCCGGACTCGCCGAGGGCGGTGACGACGTGCGCGCCGATGTACCCGGCGCCTCCAGTGACAAGCCATCTCACGTTGGGGGCAACGAGGGTCTATCACTACGAATCGGGCAACTGTCGGGTTCCTGACAGAACGAGCACCCGAAAGTCCGACGGAAGTCCCTCCACGGGTCCCGTAACCCAGTGTGGCCGACGACCCGACCAGCAGGTTTACGAACACGCCCAAAATGCCCGAAATGTACGTCCTGTGGTGAGCGAGCCGGGTCGCAACGCTCATCCCCGCCGAGCCGCTGCCGACAACAGGGGCGGAAGCGACGACCACGAGCGAAGGGGGTGGCACATGCCTGACGCTCGGCTGCCCATCCCGCTGTGGCCGTTCGGCCCGTTCCAGTCACTGACGCTCCAGGTGCACGAGCTGACCGTGCACGGCCGCAACTGCGAGGCCCTGGAGCTGGCCGACCGGCTCGAGCACGTCGTCGGCATCCTCGGCGACGACCGCTCCGTCGGCATGATCCGCCAGGGCCGGCTGTACGCGCTGATCAGCCTCGGCCGGCTGCACGAGGCCCTGGAGGAGGGCGAGCGCCTCCTGCGGATGCACCGGTCCGCGGGCACCCGCACCGGCGAGGCGAAGATCCTCGCCGACACCGCCGAGATCCTGATCAAACTGGGGCTGCTGGACGAGGGCCTGCACCGCCTCGCCAACGCGTTGCGGCTGCTGGAGAGCATCCCGCGCGGCAACATCCGGTACATCTCCGCCATGTCGTCGGTCAGCGAGGCCGCCCGCGCCGCCGAACTGTACGAGCTCGCCGACGAGGTCTCCGCGTTCGCGGTCGAGTCCTTCACCCCGGGCACCGACCAGCGCGCCGCCGCCGAGCTCCAGCGCGCCGAGCTCCTCCTCGAATGGGGGCTGCGGCTCGAGCACGTCGGCCTGGTCGAAGAGGCCAACGTGCGCTTCGCCCGCAGCGTCGGGCTGGTCCGGTACTGGGTGCAGCACCACTACCACGACGCGCCCCTCGCGACCGTCCTCTACGCCCTCGGCCTGGTCAAGATCGGCGCCGTCGAGGAGGCGCTCACCCTGGCCGACTCGCTGGTCGTGCCGCTGCGCGACAACGGCCACGAACACGAGGCCCGCCTCGCCCACCTGGCCTACGGCATCGCCCTGCGCCGCAGCGGTCGCCTCCGCGAGGCCCGGCGCGAGTTCCTCGCCGCCGACGAGCTCGCCCCGCTGAGCCCGCAGCGGCTGATCTTCCAGTACGAGCTGGCCCTGCTCGCCGCCGCCGAGCAGCCCGGCGACTCCACGGGTGCGCTGCTCAACGCGGTCCGCGCGCACGCCCGGCACCTCTGGCGGCTGCGGCTGGAACGCCGCTCGATGCTGCAGCAGGCCCGCCGCCGCGTCGACCTGGAGGCGGCCAGGGCCAGCGCCGACCGCGACGCCGCGCAGGACGCCCTGACCGGGCTCGGCAACCGCCGGCAGTTCGACCGTCAGCTCGACGCGGTCACCGGCACCGGCGGCGCGGCCGTGCTGCTCCTCGTCGACATCGACCGGTTCAAGGGCATCAACGACCACTTCTCCCACATCGTCGGCGACCGGGTCCTGCGCGAGATCGCCGCGATCCTGCGCGCCCACTGCCGCCCCGAGGACGTGGCCGTCCGCCTCGGCGGCGACGAGTTCGCCCTCTTCCTGCGGGCCGACCTGCCCACCGCCGCCCGCATCGGCGAACGCATCCGCGACGTCGTCACCGGCCGCGACTGGAACCAGGTCGCGTTCGGCCTCCGCGTGACGCTGAGCATCGGCGTCGCGGCGCTGCACGACGGCATGGACGGCCGGGAGCTCTACGACCGGGCCGACCGCAACCTGTATGTCGCCAAACGCGGCGGGCGGGACCGCGTCGCCGCCTGAACGCACGCGCCAGCGCGGACCGCGTCGCTGCCTGAGCGGCGGGCAGCGGCGGCAGACCGCGTCGCCGACTGCATGGCGGAGCGGCACGGGCTGCGACGTCGGTGTGCGCTCTGCTTCATCAAACCGTACCCCGGCCGACCTAATCGTCCGACGGGATCGTCACCCGTTGTAACCGCCGCGGTTTGACAAAAGGGCGGTCAGGCGCGCAGGAGCCGGGCGGCGTCCACGGCCCAGTAGGTGAGGATCATGGAAGCGCCGGCGCGGCGGATCGAGGTCAGGGTCTCCAGCACGACCCGGTCCCGGTCGAGCCAGCCGTTGGCCACGGCGGCCTCGACCATCGCGTACTCGCCGGAGACCTGGTAGGCGGCGACCGGCACGTCCACCGCCTCGGCGACCTTGGTGAGCACGTCGAGGTACGGCAGCGCCGGCTTGACCATGACCATGTCGGCGCCCTCCTCGATGTCGAGGGCGACCTCCCGCAGCGACTCGCGGACGTTGCCGGGATCCTGCTGGTAGGTCTTGCGGTCCCCGACGAGCGCGGATTCGACCGCCTCGCGGAACGGGCCGTAGAAGGCGCTGGCGTACTTGACCGCGTAGGCGAGCAGCGCGACGTCGGTGTACCCGGCCGCGTCCAGGGCCTGGCGGGCGACGCCGACCTGGCCGTCCATCATGCCGGAGGGGCCGAGGACGTGCGCGCCGGCGGCGGCCTGCGCCACGGCCAGGTCGGCGTACGCCCGCAGCGTGGCGTCGTTGTCGACGGTGCCGTCCGCGGCGAGGACGCCGCAGTGCCCGTGCGAGGTGAACTCGTCGAGGCACAGGTCACTCATGACGACGGTGGCGTCGCCGACCTCGGCGACCACGTCGCGGATGGCGACGTTGAGGATGCCGTCGGGGTCGACACCGGCCGAGCCGGTCTCGTCCCGGGTCTCGGGGACGCCGAAGAGCATGATCCCGCCGACCCCCGCGTGGACCGCCTCGGCGGCGGCCTTGCGCAGGGACTCCCGGGAGTGCTGGACGACGCCGGGCAGCGACGAGATGGCGCGCGGCTCGGCGAGCCCCTCCTTGACGAACATGGGCAGGATGAGGTTCGACGGCTCGACGTGCGTCTCGGCGACGAGCCGTCGCATCGCTGGGGTACGACGCAGCCGACGGGGGCGGACGGTCGGGAAACCAGCCATGATGCGAACCTCTCTAACGGAACCTGAGTGCGGTCGGGCCCTGGACCTTGGAGCCGCGGCGCTGCTTCGCCGGCATCGCGGCGAGCTTCTCGCGCAGTTCGACGGCGTAGCCGGCGAGCGCCTCGACCAGGTCCGGGACGGACGCGTGCGGCGGTTGGACGTCGACGCGCAGGCCGAACTCGACCGCGGTGTCCGCGGTCTTCGGGCCGATGACGGCGACGACGGTGCGGGCGTGCGGCTTGCCGGCGATGCCGACCAGGTTGCGCACGGTGGAGGACGAGGTGAACAGGACCGCGTCGAACCCGCCGGACTTGATGGCGTCGCGGATGTCGGCCGGCGGCGGGGCCGCGCGGACGGTCCGGTACGCGGTGACGTCGTCGACCTCCCACCCGAGTTCGGTGAGGCCGGCGGCGAGGGTCTCGGTGGCGATGTCGGCGCGGGGCAGGAGCACCCGGCCGACGGGGTCGAGGACCTCGTCGTGCGGGGAGAACTCGGCGAGCAGCCCCTCGGAGGACTGTTCGCCGGCCGGGATGAGCTCGGGGACGATGCCGAAGCCGCGGACGGCCTCCGCGGTCGCCTCACCGATGCAGGCGACCTTGACGCCGCCGAAGTGGCGGGCGTCGAGGCCGTGCTCGGCGAACTTCTCCCAGACGGCGCGCACCGCGTTGACGGAGGTGAAGACGGTCCAGGCGTAGCGGCCGTCGACGAGTCCCTTGATGGCGCGTTCCATCTGCGCGGGCGTGCGGGGCGGCTCGACGGCGATCGTCGGCACCTCGCACGGGATCGCCCCGTAGGCGCGCAGGCGCTCGCTCATCGCGCCGGCCTGCTCCTTGGTGCGGGGGACGAGGACCTTCCACCCGTACAGGGGACGGTTCTCCCACCAGCCGAGCTTCTCCCGCTGGCTGACGCCGGAGCCGAGGCAGAGCACGACCCGCCCGGCGAACCCGAGGGCCGCGGCGACCATGCTGTCGACGGTGGTGGCGGAGCTGTACTGGGTCTCGCCGGTGCCGTCGCCGGTGACGGAGACGGGGGTGGTGGCGTCGACGCCGGCGGCGAGGAGCCCGTCGCGGACGGCGGCGAGGTCACCCGCGTCGACGGCGAGGGCCGAGGAGCCCCGGCTGACGGCGGCGGCGATCGACTCGAAGTCCACCGACTGGACGTCGTCGACGTCGGCGGTGACGCGGACCCCGGGGAGGGGGACACCGGCGTACGTGGCGACGCCGGCGGCCTGCCCGATGCCGGGCACGACCTCGAACGGGACGGCGGTGCGGGCGACGGCCTGCACCTCCTTGAGGACCGTGTCGTGGGCGAGCGGGTCGCCGCCGACGAGGTGGATGGCGCGCAGCCCGGACCGGGCCGCGGACAGCAGCACCTTGGCGACGTCGCCGGGCGCTCCCTCGGCCGGGGAGAACTGCGCCTCGGGGTCGGCGTCGGCGCGGATCACGCTGAGCAGCGACTCGGGGACGTTACGGTCGTAGACGATGTGGTCGGCGGACACCAGCGCCTCATAGGCGCGACGCGTCAGCAGGCCTGGATCGCCGGGGCCGGCCCCGACGAAGGCGATCCGGCCGGTGCTGCCCTTACGGGTGCGGGTCATGCTGCACTCCCAGTGCGTTGTCGGCGCCTTCTTCGCGTAGGTCGCGGGCCAAGGCACGGCCCACCTCCGCGGCATCGGCGAGCGTTCCGGTGCGTGACAGCCGGAGGGCGAACCCGCCGTCCGGGCTGAAGACCGCACCGCGCAGATAGATCTCCGGGCCGTCGTCGCCTTCTGCGACCTCGGCCAGTGCCGCGATCGGGGCGGAACAGCCCGCCTCGAGCTCGGCCAACAGCGCCCGCTCGGCGGTGACCGCCGCGCGGGTGTATTCGTCGTCGAGCGCGGCGAGGAGTTCGCGCAGCTCGGCATCGTCTTCCCGGCACTCGACCGCGAGTGCGCCCTGCGCGGGGGCGGGCAGCATCAGCAGCGGGTCGAGGACCTCGGTGGCTTCGCCGGCGCGGCCGAGGCGGGTCAGGCCGGCGTGGGCGAGCACGATCGCGTCGAACTCGCCCTCGGCGAGCTTGCGCAGGCGGGTGTCGACGTTGCCGCGCAGCGGCAGCGGTTCGAACCGGCGGCCGAGGGCGTTGAGCTGGGCGATGCGGCGCAGCGCGCCGGTGCCGATCCGCGCGCCGGCGGGCAGCTCGTTGAGGGTCAGGCCGCCGCGGGCGACGAGGGCGTCGCGGGGGTCGTGCCGCTGCGGGATCGCGGCGATGACGAGGCCCTTGGCCTGCGCGGTGGGCAGGTCCTTGTAGGAGTGCACCGCGAAGTCGATCTCGTTGGCGACCAGCGCGTCGCGCAGGGCGGACACGAAGACGCCGACGCCGAGGGTCTGGATGGGCGCGCTGGACCGGTCGCCGGTGGTCACGATCTCGACGAGCTCGACGTCGCGGCCGGTCCGGTCCCGGACGGCCTGGGCGACGGTGCCGGACTGCGCCATTGCCAGGGCGCTGCCCCGGGTGCCGAGTCGGAGTGTCATGGGTGCACCTCACCTGCGGCGGCCGGGTCGATGGCGGACGTGGGGATCTGCAGGTCGAACAGCTCCCGAAGCGCCTGAGCATATGTCTCGCCACCGGGTTCGGCGGCGAGTTGCCGGACGCGAACGGTCGGCTGGTGCAGCAGTCGCTGGACGATGCGGTGGATGCTGTGGGCCACTTCGGCGCGGTGCCCGTCGGTGAGTTCGGGGCAGCGCTGGGCCAGGCGGCCGAGCTCGGCCTCGACGACCTCGTCGGCGCGGGCGCGCAGGGCGGCGACGGTGGGCGCGACGTCGGCGCCGCGCAGCCAGGTGAGGAACGCCTCGACCTCGCCGGCGACGATGTCCTCGGCGGCGCGCTGCTCGGCGTCGGCGGTCGTCGACAGCGACTCCGACAGCAGCTCGATGTCGACGAGGGTGACGCCGGGCAGGTCACCGACGCCGGGAGCGACGTCGCGCGGGAGCGCGAGGTCGAGCACCAGCAGCGGGTGGCCGGCCGCGCCGACGAGAGCGGCGTCCAGGACGGGTCCGGGTGACGCGGTGGCGCTGATGACGACGTCGACCTGCTCGAGGGCCGTCGGGAGGGTGGCGTACGGCACCGCGATGGCGCCGTGCAGTTCGGCGAGGCGCTCCGCGCGGCCGGCGCTGCGGTTCGTGACATACAGCGGGTGCGCGCCGGAGCGGCGCAGCGTCGCCAGTGACAGCGCGCCCATCGCGCCGGCGCCGATGACCAGGGCGGGCCGGCCCTCGATGGTGCCGGTGGCGCCCTGCCCGTAGGCGAGGGCGGCGCTGACGACGCTCTGACCGGCCCGGTCGATCTCGGTCTCGGCGTGGACGCGTTTACCGACGCGCAGCGCCTGCTGGAGCAGCTCGTGCAGGACCCGGCCGGCGGTGCCCTGTTCGGCGGCGACGCCGTACGCGTCGCGGAGCTGCCCGAGGATCTGCGCCTCACCGACGACCATGGAGTCGAGGCCGGCGGCGACGCGGAAGGCGTGGCGGACGGCGTCGACCTCGTAGTGGACGTACAGCTGTGGGGCGAGCTCGCCGACGGTCGTGCCGGAGCGGGCGGCGAGGATGCCGCCGATGTCGGCGAGGGCGCCGTGGAACGCGGTGACGGAGGCGTAGATCTCGACCCGGTTGCAGGTGGAGAGCATGACGGCCTCGTCGACGTACGGCTGGGCGACGAGGTCGGCGAGGACGGCCGGCATTTCGTCGCCGGCGACGGCGACGCGCTCGAGCAGGGGCACCCCTGCGGTTCGGTGCGAGATCCCTACAACGAGAAGGTTCACGTGGCCACCGCCTCCCCGCCGAGCCGGTTGGCCATGCCGACCCGCCCGGGTTTCTGCACCGCGGCCGGCAGCGCGGTGAGCGCTGACTTGCGGTGCTCGTGGAAGGACAGGATTTGCAGTTCGATGGCCAGGTCGACCTTACGCACGTCGACACCGTCGGGGACGTTCAAGACACAGGGTGCGAAATTCAGGACACTCGTCACGCCGGCCTCGACAAGACGGTCCGCGACGTGCTGGGCGGCGTGTGCCGGGGTGGCGATCACGGCGATGGAGATGGACTCCTGGTCGACCACTTCGGGCAGGTCGTCGATGTGGCGGACGACGAGGCCGTTGATGTGTTCGCCGACGCGGCTGTGGTCGGCGTCGAAGAGGGCGGCGATGCGGAACCCGCGGGTGCCGAAGCCGGCGTAGCCCGCGAGGGCGTGACCGAGATTACCCACGCCGACGAGGGCGACGGCCCTGCGGTGGGTGAGGCCGAGGACCTGCTCGATCTGGTCGATGAGCAGGGTCACGTCGTAGCCGACGCCGCGGGTGCCGGTGCGGCCGAGGTGCGAGAGGTCTTTGCGGAGCTTGGCGGAGTTGACGCCGGCGGCCGCTGCGAGGCCCTCCGAGGAGACCGTGTCGTGCCCGTCCTCTGCGAGGTGGTGCAGGGCGCGTAGGTACTCCGGAAGCCTGGCGACGGTCGCCTCCGGAAGGTCCGGAAAGTCCGGTCCGTCGGTGGGGCCGGTGCGCTGCTGGCTCATGAGTCTCCGTGACGACGACGGGTTGTGACGGTGCCCCTGCCCGCAGCCCGATCCGATGGCACCGGAAGGAGGCCGCTCGCGATGGCTGTTACCGCCTGTGCTAGCGGGGTTCGTCGTTGCAACAGAGTAGGCGCTTGTGAAGCCGTGCACAAATCGCGATCTTGAAGCGTCCACGCCAACCATGCAGAGGTCAGCGCCCGCCCGTGCGGCCCACGTCCCCGTGGAATGCCCCCGCGGCACCTGTGTGCCCCTTTCCCCGGACCAGGCCGGCAGCGGGCGGGCGCTCGATTGAGTATCACCATAAAATCGGGCATAACGCCGCCGACACGCTGGAGTCGTTTTCCCACCGGTAGTCAGACTACACGTGCCGGTAGGGTTGCCCCTACCAGCGAGTGGCCGGTCCGCGGGATGGGATGAAAGAGGCGTCGTGCATAGCGTCGATGACATGACAACGACCATCACTCCTCGCCACCGCGGCATCTTCCGTCAGCTCGGCGTCGACACGCAGTACGTGCTGCTCGGCTTCCCTCTCGGCCTCGTGACCGTGGTGCTGTTCCTCGTCGGGTTCAGCCTCGGCCTGGGCCTGCTCGTGACCGTGCTCGGCTTCCCGATCCTGGTCGCGACACTCTTCCAGGCCCGCGGTTTCGCCACCGTCGAACGCGCCCGGATCGGACCGGTGCTGCGGACCCGGCTACCACATCCGTACTACAAGAAACCCGACCCCGACGACGGCTTCTGGCGCAAGATGCTGGTGCCCCTCAGCGACGGCCAGTCGTGGCTGGACCTGCTGCACGGCATCCTGCGGTTCATCCCGAGCACGATCGCGTTCGTGTTCGTCGTCACCTGGTGGGCCGGCGCCCTCGGCGGTGTCACCACCATTCTATGGGACTGGTCGATCCCCCGCCCACCGGACAACAAGGACCTCAACGAGCTCATCGGCCTCGGCAGTGGCGACAACGTGCGGATCCTGCTGTACACCGGCATCGGCATCATCTTCGCGCTCACCCTGCTGCCGGTCGTGCGGGGCGCGGCACAGCTGGAGGCGCAGTTCGCCCGGGCGCTGCTCAACGGCGTCAACGAGCTGCGTGAGCAGGTCGCGGCCGCCGAGGCCGGCCGGGACGCGGCCCGGGCGCAGCGGGAGGCCGCCGTGTCCGCCGAGGCGACCGCCCTGCGCCGGCTCGAACGGGACATCCACGACGGCCCGCAGCAGCGCCTGGTGCGCCTCGCGATGGACCTCGGCCGCGCCGACCTGCAGTTCGAGTCGGACCCGCAGGCGGCCCGCGCGACGGTCGCCGAGGCCCTCGCCCAGACCCGGGAGACGCTCGACGAGCTGCGGGCGCTGTCGCGGGGGATCGCGCCGCCGATCCTGGTCGACCGGGGGCTGCGGGCGGCGCTGACCGCGCTCGCCGGCCGGTCGCCGGTGCCCGTGGACCTGGAGCTGCCGGAGCTGGACGAGCGGCTCGCGGAGAGCCTGGAGACCACGACCTACTTCGTCGTCGCCGAGGCGCTGACGAACGTCGCGAAGCACAGCGGCGCCGAGGAGGCCACGGTGCGGCTGCAGCGCTCCGCCTACGGGCTGCTGGTCACGGTCGAGGACGACGGGGCCGGCGGCGCCAGCTTCGCCAAGGGCCACGGCCTGACGGGTCTCGCGGACCGGGTCAAGGCGGCCGGCGGTGAGATGACCGTCACCAGCCCCGCCGGCGGCGGCACCCGCCTCACCGCCATCCTGCCGACGTGAAGGGTCCCGCCGGCCAGTCGCCGGCGGGACGACCGGTCAGCTCTGCAGATACGTCAGCACCGCCAGCACCCGGCGGTGCTGTTCGTCGTCCGGGGGCAGGTCGAGCTTGGTGAAGATGTTCTTGACGTGCTTCTCCACCGCGCCGTCGGTGACCACCAGCTTGCGGGCGATCGCCGTGTTGGACCGGCCCTCGGCCATCAGGCCCAGCACCTCCCGCTCGCGCGGGGTGAGGCTGCGCAGCGGGTCGTCGCGGCGGCGGCGGACCAGCAGCTGCCCGACCACCTCCGGGTCCAGGACGGTGGCGCCGGTCGCGACGCGCTGCATCCCGTCGAGGAAGTCGGCGACCTCCGACACCCGGTCCTTGAGCAGGTAGCCCACGGCACCGGCGCGGTCGGCGAGGAGGTCGTCGGCGTAGGACACCTCGACGTACTGCGACAGGACCAGGATCGGGGTGCCGGGCACCTGCCGGCGGGCCTCGACCGCGGCGCGCAGCCCCTCGTCGGTGTGTGACGGCGGCATCCGCACGTCGACGATCGCGACGTCGGGCCGGTGCTCGACGACCGCCTCGACGAGGCTGGGACCGTCCCCGACGGCGGCGACGACCGTGTGGCCGCTCTCGGTGAGCAGCCGGACCAGGCCCTCCCGCAGCAGCACCGCGTCGTCCGCCACGACCACCCGGAGGCTGGTCATGCGGCCGCCGCCGTCTCGACCGCTTCCAACAGCGTGGCCGCCACGGGCAGGCCGGTCGCCTTGAGCAGGGTCACGTCGGTGAAGCCGCCCGCGTACAGCACGCAGGTCGCACCCAGCGAGGTCGCGGCCTCGCCGTCGTCGACGGAGTCGCCGATCAGGACCACCTCCGCCGGGTCGAGCCGCAGGGCCTGCAGGTGCCGGTCCAGGTAGGCGGCCTTGCGGTGGCCGCCGACGGTGCCGGGCAGGCCGTCGACGCGGACCAGGTGGGCACCGAGGCCGTGCCGCTCGACCTCGATGAGCAGCTCGTCGTGGAAGAACATCGACAGCAGCGACTGGGTGCCGGTCCAGCGGGCCATCGCCTCGAGGGCGTCCGGCGCGAGCTTCACGTCGGCCATGCCCAGCCGGTACGCGTCGTGGAACGCGTCGTCGAGCAGCTGGAACTCGACCTCGTCGACGGGCCGTTCCAGGACGTGGGCGTAGTAGTCGAGGATCGGCCGGCGGAAGTCGCGGCGGTGGTCCTCGGCGGTGATCACCGGCCCGCCGATGGTGGCCAGGCAGACGTTGGTGGCGTCGACGACGAGTTTCAGGTCGTCCAGGAGGGTCCCGTTCCAGTCCCAAACCAGGTGCTTCACCCGGGTGAGGATAGCCGCATGTCGCGCAGGAGCCGGTCCTCCTCGACCCGCCAGTAGCCGTGCTCCTTGCCGTCGAGGAGGACGACGGGGATGCGGAAGCCGTACTCGTCCTCCAGGGCGTCGTCGCCGGTGATGTCGATCTCGGTCCAGTCCTCGCCGGTCGCGGCCGCGACCCGGGCCAGGGCCTCCTTGGCGACGTCGCACAGGTGGCAGCCGGGCCGGGTGTACAGGGTGAGCC
Source organism: Dactylosporangium siamense (assembly GCF_016862795.1). GTDB lineage: Bacteria > Actinomycetota > Actinomycetes > Mycobacteriales > Micromonosporaceae > Dactylosporangium > Dactylosporangium siamense. The sequence goes on from NZ_BONQ01000130.1 coordinate 30,826, forward strand.
TCATCGCAGTGCCGCCTTGCGGATCTTGCCGGTCGCGGAGTGGGGCAACTCGTCGACGAACTCGACCGCGGTCGGGCACTTGAACCGGGCCAGGTTGCGTTCGCAGTGCGCGATCAGCTCCTCCGCGGTGACCTGCGACCCGGGCCGCCGCACGACGACGACCTTGACGGTCTGGCCGGTGTACGGATGGGGTACGCCCAGCGCCGCCGCCTCCACGACCGCCGGGTGCGCGGCGAGGACGAGCTCGACCTCGTGCGGGTACACGTTGAACCCGCTGACCAGGATCAGCTCGCCGAGCCGGTCCACGATGAACAGATCGCCGTCCTCGTCGGCGTAGGCGACGTCACCGGTCGCCCACCAGCCGTCGGCGTCGGGCGCGCCCTCGCCACCGGGCCAGTAGCCGTCGAAGAGGTTCCGGCCGCGCACGACGATCTCGCCGGGGTCGGTGCGGACCTCGTCGTCCTCGTCGAGGAGGACCTCTTCGCCGGCGGCGTCGACGAGCTTCAGTTCGACCCCGGGGATCGCCCGGCCGATGGAGCCGGGCTTCACCGTCGCGCCGGTGAGCGTGCTGGTGACGACGGGTGCGGCCTCCGTCAGCCCGTACCCCTGATGCACCGGCTGACCGGTCGCCTCGACGAACCGGCGCTCGGCCGCGGCGTCGAGCGGGGACGCGCCGCAGACGGCGAGGCGCACCCCGGCCCAGGCGCGGGTGAGCCGCTCCCCCATCAGCGACCAGGCGATGAACATGGGCGGGACGCCGACCACCCCGGTGACGCCGTGCCGCTCGATGACCTCGAGGGAGTCCGCCGGGTCGAACCGCTCGACGAGCACGCCGCAGGCCCCGTGGTAGGCGACGGCGCCGAGGCCGCTGTTGAGCCCGTACGCGTGGAAGAGCGGCACGGCGAGCAGCAGCACGTCGTCGGGACGCACGGGCGGCGGGTCGATGGCGGCGAGCTGCTCGTGGTTGGCGAGCAGGGCGCGGTGCGACAGCATCGCGCCCTTCGGGGCGCCGGCGGTGCCGGACGTGTAGAGCAGGATCGCGAGATCGCTGTGTCCTGGTGGCGTGCTGCCCGCGGTGAAGAGCTCCCGCAGGTTGCCGCCGAGGGTGTACCTGTGTGCCGCCTCGACGGCATCCGTCACCGTCCTCGTGCCGACGACGACGGCGGCGCCGGAGTCGGTGACGATGTGCGTCAGCTCGCGCCCGGTGTAGGCGGGGTTGACGGGGACGGCGACGAGCCCGGCGCGCAGCACGCCGAAGAACACGGCGGCGAACTCGGGCACGTTGGGCAGGGCGACGGCGACCCGGGCGGGGCCGTGCTCGTCGCCGGGCAGGTGGAGGGCGGCCAGGTTGGCGGCGACCGCGTCGACCTGCTGGTCGAGCTCGGACCAGGTGATCAGGGTGGCGTGTGATCGCAGCGCCGGTCGGGCGCCGTGCGAGGCGGCGGCGCGCCGGACCAGATCGGCGAAGTTGGTGACGTCCTGCACGATCGATCAGTCTGCCACGCCGAGGGTGAGAGCTCGACGACCGGGAAATCACCCGTCACCGATCACCCGGTCGTATGCCAGGGTGCTTACGCGTCCGACACGCCGACTGAGTAAAGGTCCACTCGATCGTGTGCGTCCGGCGTGTCGTGCCCAAGTAAGAACGGCGTGCCTACGTCCCGTTTGCCCAAGTTTTCGGCGTGTTGCACGGCGTGTCGCTGCGAAGTGACGGACAGCATGTGCGCCGGGACGTCCCCGTTCTGTGGGAAGAATTGTGCCCTCACGCCAAAGACTGCCCACATGCGGGTGACGCCGGACCTATCATCACCCAAGTCAGCTCACCCCATTTGTTGCGAGTTGACACCCCTCACCCCGAGGAGGCCGAAGTGCCCGTGATCGCGCCGAATAGGCCGTGTGGTCTGGATTGCGACGCATGACCGCGATCCAGCACGTGTTCGACGCCGAGCACGCACTCGCCGATGGGCTGCACATGCTGCGCGACTCCGTCCGCGAGTCGCTGCGCGACATGCTCAGCACCGTGATCCGCGGTGAGGGCGGCAGCGTCCCACGGACGCGGGGACGCCCACACACCAACGAGGCACCCACCCGCCAGGGTTCTGGCGGCGGTGCCGGCACAAACGTCAGACCGAACCCGGGTGCCAAGCCCTCGCCCGGCGCCGGCCTGATCGAGGACGACACCGTCCCGATCTCGAAGACCGTCGTGGCGGGGACCGTGTCGGGCACGCTCGTGGACAGCGGACCACCCGGCTCGCCTTCGCAGGACCCCGGACCCTCGCAGGAGCCCGCCAAGCCGGCCAGGCCGGACCGCGGCGACCCGGCGTCGGAGGTGTGGGCGCTCATCGAACGTGCCCAGGCCGGCGACGGCGCGGCGTTCGGGCTGCTCTACGACCGGTACTTCGACACCGTCTTCCGGTTCGTGTACTTCCGTGTCGGCAACCGGCAGCTCGCCGAGGACCTGACCGCCGACACGTTCCTGCGGGCGTTGAAGCGCATCGGCAGCTTCACCTGGCAGGGCCGCGACCTCGGCGCCTGGCTGGTGACGATCGCCCGGAACCTGGTCGCCGACCACTTCAAGTCCGGCCGGTACCGCCTCGAGGTCACCACCGGTGACGTGCTGGACGCCGACCGGCCGGACCGGGGGCCGGAAGGCAGCCCCGAGGCCGCGGTCATCGACCACATCACGAACGTCGACCTGCTCAAGGCGGTCAAGCAGCTCAACCCGGAACAGCAGGAGTGCATCGTGCTGCGCTTCCTGCACGGCTTCTCCGTCGCCGAGACCGCCCACGCGATGAGCAAGAACGAGGGCGCGATCAAGGCGTTGCAGTACCGCGCGGTCAGGGCCCTCGCGCGGCTGCTCCCCGACGGATTCCAGCCGTGACCGCTGTCACCTTCCGTTACAGTGCCTCCCCCCGCGCCGTAACCAGCCTCCGCTCTGCACCGTTGGTCCGGGTGCGACCGTCGGCTTGGCGCACGGCGGACGCGGTGGCACACCATCCCGCTACCCTGCCGCGCCTGAGTGACGCGATCAGCGAAGGGGGGTGCCTCAGGTGATCGGCTCCGTCTTCCACCGTCGTCGGGCTGAGCGTTTCGCGCAGCTCATGGACGAGGCAGCAGGAGCCCGCAGGCACCGCATGAGGTCCACGCTCGACGACTCCCTGACCGGACTGGTCTCAGTCAGCCAACGGCTGACCGACCTCCCGGTCAAGGTGGAGACGCAGCAGGAGTTCAAGGACGGACTGCGGGCCATGCTCCTGGCCACAGCAGAACGAGAAGGCATCGGCATCACCGCCAGGGATCCCGAGCCGGAGGTGTCCCGCCGAGGGTTGCGCTCGCTGCGCCGCCCGGCGGGCAGCAGGCCCGCGGTCAGCCGCCGGACCCGCACCCGCGGCGCGATCGTCGTCGGCCTCGCCGCCGGCACCCTCGCACTGTCGGGCATGTCCGCGGCGAGCGGCGACGCCATCCCCGGCGACGCTCTCTACTCGGTGAAACGGTCCACGGAGAAGGCCCAGCTGGCACTCGCCGGCTCGGACATCAGCCGGGGCCAGCTGTACCTGGAGTTCGCCCGGACCCGGCTCGACGAGGCCCAGGCGGTGAAGGACCCCGCGGGTCTGACCGCGGTCCTCGACGACATGGACAGCGAGACGCTCGAAGGCGTGCGCCTGCTGACCGCGACCGCCGTCGGCCGCAAGGACGCCGCCGCCCTGGATGCCATCGACGCGTTCACCAGCACCCAGCGTGCCGGCGCCGAGAAGCTCCGCGACGGGACCAACGGCGACGCCCGAGCCCGGTCCGCCAAGTCCGTGACCCTGCTGGACGAGATCGACCGCCGCTCCAAGGCGATCCGCCCGCTGATCAAATGCGGTTCCGCCGCGGTCTCCGCCGCCGACCAGCTCGGACCGGTGCCCAACAGCACCGCGTGCAAGCCGGCCGGTCAGAAGACCTCCGGGTCCAACAACACCCAGCAGCCGGGCAACACCCAGCAGCAGAACAACCCGGGCCAGACCGGCACCCCCGCCGGCCAGCGTGCCGTCCCCAGCGGCTCGGCCGGCACCGGCTCGGCGACCGAGTCCGCACCGGCGGAGCCCACCGAGAACCCGTCGCCTTCCCCCACGAAGGACCAGGGCCTCCTGGGCTGGCTGTTCGACTGAGAGCTTTTCCTACGAAGGGGCTACAGAGGGGCTCGGTGTCTGACACCGGGCCCTTCTCGTTGTTCATGCCGGTACGGTTGGGCGAACACAGAGGGGGTTTTCCGCGCATGCCGATCCGACCTTCGACCGCCGCGCTCGCCTTACGCCGCCGCAGGCAGTCCGGCCGTATCGTGACGTCCCCGGCCGGCTGGGCCGTCGCCGAGGTCGAAGCCGCCCTCGAAGTCCCGGCCGACCCGGCCGCCGCCGCCTTCTTCGACGTCGACAACACGATGATGCAGGGCGCCTCGATCTACTACTTCGCCCGCGGCCTCGCGAAACGCAAGTACTTCACCAGCGGCGACCTGGTCCGCTTCGCCTACCAGCAGGCCCGCTTCCGGCTCCTCGCCTCCGAACACGCCGGCACCGTCACCAACGCCAAGTCCGCGGCCCTCGCGTTCATCGCCGGCTGGCAGGTCGAGGACATGGAACGGCTCTGCGAGGAGATCTTCGACGAGCTGATGGCCGACCGGATCTGGTCCGGCACCCGCGCCCTCGCCCAGCTCCACCTCGACGCCGGCCAGCGGGTCTGGCTGGTCACCGCGGCCCCCGTCGAGCTCGGCCGCATCATCGCCCAGCGGCTCGGGCTGACCGGCGCCATCGGCACCGTCGCCGAGATCCGCGACGGCGTCTACACCGGCCGCCTCGTCGGCGACCTCATGCACGGGCCCGAGAAGGCGGCGGCCATCACCGCCCTCGCCGCCGTCGAAGGCCTGGACCTGCACCGGTGCGCCGCCTACAGCGACTCGGTCAACGACACCCCGATGCTGTCCACCGTCGGCTACGCCGTCGCCGTCAACCCCGACCCGGCCCTGCAGCGCGAGGCGCGCAGGCGGGGCTGGGAGATCCGCGACTTCCGCACCGGCCGCAAGGCGGCGAAGATCGTGGTGCCCGCCGCCCTCGCGACCGGCGTCCTCATGGGCGGCGTCGCCACGGCCGCCGCACTCCGCCGCCGCCGGCGCACCCCGGTCGGGCCGGTCGGGTAGCTCGCGCAACCACGCTCCGTGACAGGCGCCCCGGGGTCAGCTGGAGAAGGCGTCGGGGCGGCGGTCCAGGAGCTTGTACAGGGTCTGCTGGATCGTCTCACGGACCTGGTCGGCGAGGTTGAACACCACCATCGGGTCGTCCGCGGAGTCGACGAAGTCGACCGTCGGGATCGGCTCGCCGAACTCGATGAGCCACTTGCTCGGCAGCGGCACCAGGCCGAGCGGGCCGAGCCACGGGAACGTCGGCGTGACCGGGAAGTACGGGGCGCCCAGCAGGCGGGCGAGCGGCCGCAGGTTGCCGATCAGCGGGTAGATCTCCTCGGCGCCGACGATGGAGACCGGGACGATCGGGGTGCCGGTGCGCACCGCGGCGGAGACGAAGCCGCCACGGCCGAAGCGCTGCAGCTTGTATCGCTCGGCGAACGGCTTGCCGATGCCCTTGAAGCCTTCGGGGAAGACGCCGACGAGCTCGCCCTCGCCGAGGAGGCGTTCGGCGTCGGGGTTGCAGGCGAGGGTGGCGCCGGACTTGCGGGCCATCTCGGACAGGACCGGGAGGCGGAAGACCAGGTCGGCGCCCAGGAGGCGCAGGTGGCGGCGGGCGGAGGTCTCGTCGTGGACGGCGACGGAGAGCATGAGGGCGTCCAGCGCCACGGTGCCGGAGTGGTTGGCGACGACGAGGGCGGGGCCCTCCTTCGGCAGGTGCTCGACGCCGAAGACCTCGGTGCGGAACCACTGGTTGTACAGGGGGCGCAGCAGCGGCAGGAACACGCCGTCGGTGAGGTGGCGGTCGAAGCCGAAGTTGTCCACCTCGTAGTCGCCGGTGAGCCGCTCGCGGAGGAACGCGAGCGCGCCGGCGACCCGGTCGTCCCACTGGTCGGGGAGACCAGGGTCAGTCATGTGCCCGCCTCCAACGCGGCGCGCGCCGCACGGGTCCGTCGGAAGCCTTCGAGCAGGGTCTGTTCGAGGGCGCGGATGCGGTCGGCCGGCAGCGCCTCACCGGACCGGCGGCTGCGGACGAACTCGTCGAAGGCTTCCGCGGTGGTCCGGGGGGTGAAGCCGAACTCCCGGATGAGCTTGGTCGTGTCGACGACCCGGCCGTGCACGAACAGGTCGAGCTGGTCGAGGGACACGGTGCCGCGGCCGAGGCCGGCGACGATGCCCAGGCCGGGCTCGAGGACCGGCATGGTGATCCGGCCGGCCCGCCGGACGGCCTGCGACAGGGTCAGGGTCCCCGCGCCGGCGACGTTGAACGTGCCCGGGTGTGACTCGGCCACGGAGCGGTGCAGGACCTCGAACGCGTCGTCGACGTGCAGGAACTGCAGGCGCGGGTCCCGGCCGAAGACCGTCGGGACGACGGGCGCGGCGAAGTGCCTGGTCAGGCTGGTGTCGACGGTCGAGCCGATGAACGGCGCGAAGCGCAGCACGGTGGCACCGACGTCGGGGCGCCGGCGGCGGAAGCCGCGGACGTAGCCCTCGATGTCCAGGACGTCCTTGGCGAAGCCGCCGCGCGGGATCTCCCGCGGCTCGGTGTCCTCGGTGAAGATCGCCGGGTCGCGGAAGGACGCGCCGTAGGCCGCGGTGGAGGAGCGGACCACCAGTTTGTGCAGCCGGGGCGCCTGTTGGCAGGCGGCGAGCAGCTGCATCGAGCCGATGACGTTGAGCTCCTTCATCGCGGCGCGACCGCCGTGCTGGTCGACGGCGGTGGTCACCGCGAGGTGCGCCACCGCTTCGACCCGGGCGTCGACCAGCACCCGCAACACCCCAGGGGTGCGCAGGTCGATCTGGTGCACGTCGACGTCCTTGAGCACCGCGGCGAGGTCGCTCGACGGTGCCGTGCTGTCGATGCCGACGACCCGCTCGATCCGTGGATCAGCGGCGAGCCGAGCGGCCAGGTGCGCGCCCAGATAGCGGCCCACCCCAGTAACGAGGACAACCCGTGGCGTGCTCACGCGCCTCCCTTAGATGCGAGTGCGAACGAGCCCGGGGCGGACCGCCGGCGCGCTGCTACTTGCCGAGACGACGACGCTGGACGCGGGTCTTGCGCAGCAGCTTGCGGTGCTTCTTCTTGGCCATACGCTTGCGGCGCTTCTTGACCACCGAGCCCATACGGGTATCTCCTCGATACAGCGGAACGCGTGCCATCGCTGGCACGCCGAAGACATGGTTAGCGGCTCCAGCGTAGCCGCACCCCCGCGTGATCGGTAAAGCGGGTGCACCAGTAGGGCGGCTACGCCGTCTCGCGGAACGCTTCGCGCAGGTATGCGTCGACCGCGTGCTCGGGCACCCGGAACGACCGGCCGACCCGCACTGCGGTGAGATCCCCGGCGTGAACCAGGCGGTACACGGTCATCTTGGACACTCGCATCAGGGTTGCCACCTCGGCGACCGTGAGAAACCTGACCTCGCCCAACCGGCCTTCGGTGGTGTGTGGCGTGCTAGACATCGCGACCTCCGACCAGCGTGCTCGCCAAGCTGATGAATCAGCGTGTTATCAGTACGGTAACGGTACTGCTGTGACTTGCGCCTTGGCTTCGTCGGATTCTTTGCAAGCAAGGTCAAGTCAGTGCCTGGCCGGTGCCTACTCGGTGCCTACTCGGTGCGCAGCGCGACCACCGGGTCCAGACGCCCGGCCCGCTGGGCAGGCACGACGCCGAAGATGATGCCGACGGCGGCGGACACCCCGAAGGCGAGCGCGAGGGACCACCAGGTGATCGCGGCCGGCACCGGTGACAGCGCGGCGACGACCAGGGCGGCGCCGATGCCCAGGCCCATGCCGATGAACCCGCCGAGGGTGGTGAGCAGGACCGCCTCGAGGAGGAACTGCACGCCGATGTCGCGGGGTCTGGCGCCGACCGCCTTGCGCAGCCCGATCTCCTTCGTGCGCTCCCGCACGGAGACGAGCATGATGTTGGAGACGCCGACCCCGCCGACGAGCAGGGAGATGCCCGCGATCGCGGCGAGGACGCCGGTGAGCACGCCGAGGATGTCGCCGAGGACGCCGAGGATCTGTTCCTGGGTGACGGCGCTGAACTCGGTGCCGGGGTGGCGGCGGCCGAGCTCGGCGAGGATGCGGGCGCTGAGGTCGTCGATCTCCTCGCGGTTCGGCGCCTTGATCGCGATCCCGTCGACGCGGTTGGTGCCGAGCAGCCGCTGGGCGGTGGTGATGGGGATGTGGACCTCGTTGTCGCGGTCGACGCCGAGGCTCTGGCCGAGCTGCGCGAAGACCCCGATCACCCGGAAGCGCACGCCGGCGATGGTGATCTGCTGGCCGACGGCGTCGCGCTCGCCGAACAGCTCACGGGCGACGCGGTAGCCGAGGACGGCGACGCGGCGCTGGGTGTCGACGTCGCTGCGGCTCAGGTACGTGCCGCGGGTCAGGCTGCGCACGAACACCTGCGGGGTGGTCTCGATGACGCCGTTGATGGTGGCGAACGTGTCGACGTTGCCGGCGGCGACCGTCTCCCCGGACGCCACGGTGACGGCGACCCGGTTGCGGTCCCCCACGATCTTCGACACGGCGTCGACGTCGGAGAGGTCCATCCGCGACACCGACGGCGCCGAGCCGAGGCTGACCTGGCCGGGCAGGACGATGAGCAGGTTCGAGCCGAGACCTTCGACCTGCCGTTCGATCTGCTGTTTCGTGCCCGTGCCGATGGCGACGAGGACGACCACAGCGGCCACGCCGATGATCACGCCCAGCATGGTCAGCGTGGAGCGCAGCCGGTTGGCCCGGAGCGCGTCGATGGCGACCCGCCACGCCTCGGCGAACCTCATGCCGAAGACACAATCACGCCGTCCCGCATGACGATCTTGCGGTGGGCGCGGTCGGCGACCTCGTGGTCGTGGGTGACGACGACGAGGGCCACGCCCTGCTCGCGGTTGAGCGTCTCCAGCAGGCCGAGGACCGCCTGGCCGTTGTGGGTGTCGAGGTTGCCGGTCGGTTCGTCCGCGAGCAGCACCTGCGGGTCGGTGACCAGGGCCCGGGCGATCGCGACCCGCTGCTGCTCGCCGCCGGACAGCTGGTTGGGCCGGTGGTCGAGGCGGTGCCCGAGCCCGACGCGTTCCAGCATCGCGACCGCGCGGCGGCGCCGCTCGCCGGCCCGCATCCCCCGGTACACCAGCGGCAGCGCGACGTTGTCCACGGCGGTGGTGCGGGCGAGGAGGTGGAAGGACTGGAAGACGAACCCGATCGTCTCGTTGCGCAGTTTCGCGAGGGCCTGCGGGTCGAGGCCGGCGACATCCCGGCCGCCGATGCGCAGGCTGCCCGCCGTCGGCCGGTCCAGGCCGCCGAGCAGGTGCATCAGCGTCGACTTGCCCGAGCCGGACGGGCCGATGATCGCCACGTAGTCGCCGGCGTCGACGGTGAAGGTGACCCCGCGCAGCGCCGGGACGGTGACCCCGTCCAGGGCGTACTCCCGGGTCACGTCCTGCGCGACGAGCGCCGCCGTCATCGCGGCCGCTCCACGGTGGTCATTCACCCGGGCAGACCCATACCCTGCTTGACCTTGTCGGTGCCGCGGACCACGACCCGGTCGCCGTCGGCGACGCCGGTGAGGACCTGGACCCGGTCCTGGCCGGAGACGCCGACGGTGACCGGCGCCTGGACGGCCTTGCCGTCGCGGACGAGCCAGACGACGTCCTTGCCGCCGACGTTGAACACCGCCGCCGCCGGCACCGTCACCGCGTCGCGGATCTGGCGGACCTGCAGGTGCGCGACGGCGTTCATGCCGGGGCGGGGCGCCGGGGCGGGCCGGCCGTCGGCGAAGGTGCCCTTGCCCAGGGTGAGCCGGGACCGGTACGACACGCCGCCGCGCGCCGACGTGGTCGGCAGGACGTCCGCGGACGTGACGGTCGCCTCGTAGGTGGCGCCGGGTGCCGCGTCGAGCTCGACCCGCGCGGTGACGTCGGGCTGGACGAGCAGCACGTCGGTCTCGTCGATCTCCGCCATCAGCCCGAGCTGCGACACGTCGACGACGGTGAGGATCGCGGTGCCGGCGGTCACCTGGCCGCCGACGGGGACGGCCGGGTCGACGCCCGGCCCGGCGCCGGTGCCGGTGCCCGCCCCGGCCGCGGCGGGGGCCTGGCCGCCGGTCGCGGCGCCGAGCAGGTCCGTGATCGACGGTGCCGCGGCCGCCGAGGTGCCGCCGAGCTGGACGACGCCGGCGACCGGGGCCCGCAGCGTCAACGCGTCGACGGTCGACCTGGCCAGGTCGTAGGCGGCCTGCGCCTGGCTGCGCTGGGCGGCGGTGAGGGCGGCCATGGCCTTCGTGACGCTGGCCAGGCCGCGCTGGACCGCGGCGATCACCGCACGGGCCGACGCGGCCGCCTCCTGGTAGGACTTCTCCGCGAAGTCGATCTGCGCGAGGAGCCCGGCCCGCACCCCGGTGTCCGCGATGACCTGGGCGGCCTTGCGGGCCTCGCCGAACGCCTTCGCGGCGGCGTCGTCGGTCTTCTTCTGCGTCGCCGACAGGTTCTTGACCCCGCCGCCCCCGCCGCCGGCGCCCTTGAGCGCGTCGAGGGCCTCCTCCGCGGCGCGCAGCCGCTGCTGCGCGGACGGGGAGTCCACGACGGCCAGGACCTGCCCGGCGGCGACCGTGTCGCCGGGGCGCACCGCGAGCGACGCGAGGGTGCCGTCCGCGGCGGCGGTCAGGGTCGCGGCGGCCCGCGCGGTGACGGTGGCCGGGGCATCGACGACCTCGACGACGTCACCGCGACCGGCGGTGCCGAGTCCGATGTCGTCCTGCTCGTCGGTGCAGGACGCGCCGGTGAGCGAGAAGAGGGTGAGGACGGCCACGAGGAGCTGAACACGCGGGGGGACGCGATTCACGCCCGCAAGTCTGCCACGCCGGTCACCGGCGCCGATCAGACGTGGTTGCGCACGTACTTCACGCAGTCGGTGGCGACGTCGTCCCAGGACACGCCGTAGACCTTCGTGGCGGCTTCCTGCAGCGCCTCGCCCTGCCTGGCGGTCAGGTCGAAGAACTCGAGCATCTTCGCCTCGCCGAAGCGTTCCGCCATCCGGTTGACCGCCAGGTACGCCACGCCGTACCGGCCGCTGACGTCGGCGGAGCTGGTGCCCTCCGGCGGGTCGTCCATCGCGATCTCGTTGGCCCAGCGGCCGCTCTGCACGTACTTGCGGACCGAGGTGACGTCGTCGAAGCGGCCGCCGAGGCCCTGGACCCGCACGTATTCGGCGATGCCCTCGACCAGCCACCAGGTCTGGTCGTAGGCGCGGGACACCTTGGCGAGGGTCACCACGTGCGTGAACTCGTGCCGCAGGACGTCCAGGGTCTCCTTGACGTCGACCCGGTTCGCGTTGAGCACGATCTCGGTCGCGTCGGCGGTCAGCGGCAGCGCGAAGCCGGCGACCCAGCTCTCCTGCTTGATGCCGTACCAGGTGGACCACTCCTCGGGTCCGGCCAGGTAGACGACGTACCGCGACGGCGCCGGGCTCCACTTCGAGTAGCGGTCGGCGAGTTCCGCGGCCTTCTCGGCGGCGGTGAGCATCGTGGTCAGGCGGGAGGCGTACTTCGGGGTGGTGGCCATGACGACCCGCTTGCCGACGGCGACCCGCAGTTCGCTGCGTTCCCACGGGCGAGGGCCGAGGTCCTCGGCGACCCCGAACTCCAGCAGTTTCACCGTGCCGCCGGTGACGCTCCACTTCGTCTTCGTCTCGAGGTTCATCGGGTCGCAGGTGGTCACGACGTAGCAGTACTTGACGTAGACGATCACGTCGGCGGTGTTGTCGGTGCCGACCTTGACGGCGTCCAGGACGCTCGGCTCCCACACCTTCACCTGCAGCTGGCGCAGCGAGTTGAACCGTCTGGTGAGGTCCTCGCGCAGCGTGGCCGCGGACGGGTCGACGGCGGCGACGAACCCGTCGGCGTCGCCCTTGAGCAGCGCCGCACCCTGGTCGGCGAGGGCCTGCTTGACCTTGGCGTCGACCGACGGCGGGGTGGATGCCTTCGGGCTGCCGCTCGGGCCGGGTTTGCCGTTGGCCTGGCCGGGGTTGCGGCCGGCCGGGTCGACGCCCTGGGCGGAGCCGCTGGCGGTCCGCTCCCGCCGCACGGCCTCGAACGCGATCGCCGCCGGGGGCGTGACCAGGATCAGGGCGAGCGCGACGAGCAGGGCGGCGCGCAGTCCGGTGATCCTGGAGCGCCGCGGCGGGACGGGCGGCGGGAACTGCGGGTAGCCGAACTGTCCGGGATGGTGCTGCGGCGGATATGGCGGTCCGGGGTACGGCTGCTGCGGCGGCGCGTACATCTGCGGGCCGGACTGGGACGGTACGCCCAGATGCGGGCCGGACGGGAACTGCCCGGTCGGACCGGACCCGGGGAACTGCCCCGTGGGGAACTGGCCGGTCGGACCGGATCCGGGAAACTGGCCGGCGGGGAACTGGCCGGCGGGGAACTGGCCGGTGGGGAACTGGCCGGTCCGCGGCGGCACCGGCGGGAACTGGCCGGTCGGGGTGCGTCCCGGGAACGTTCCGGTCTGGTGCGGCACGACCGGGAACTGGCCCGTCGAGGGCTGCGGTCGCGGCGGCAGCGACGGCGGGCTGTCCGGTGGCACGAACCCCGTCACGGCCGGCTCGCCCGGCATCGGCTGGTTCTCGGCGGACGTCCGGGGCTGGATGACCGGGTGCTGGCCGGTGTTGCCGATCCGCGGCGGGAACGGCCCGACCGGCGGCCACGGCGCCACCGGCTCCGGCGACGTCAACGACCGCGCGGGCAGCGGCGCCGTCGGGATCGGCTCGTGGACGGCGATCGGGTCGGCCACCCGTGGCGGCGCCTGCGGCACCGGCACCGGGATCACCGGCGGTGCGGCGGGCGCCGCGACGGGTTCGGCCTCAGTGGCGGGGCGCTGGCGGGGAAGCGGCGCGCGGGTCGGCGCCACGGGGTCCGGCGCGGCGTCCGGTCCCGTGTGGCGGGTCGCGTCAGACTCATCCCCCTGCATCACTGCCGGAACGTACGCGACGCGGTCAAGGTGGCGCGTCGCCCGTACGGACGAGATGCTGTGTTAGCCCGTAACCTCCCGATGTGTCCGTCTAGCCCCGGGAGGTGACCGCCCGGGCGAGGAAGCCGAGGTTGGCGGGCCGCTCGGCGAGGCGCCGCATCATGTACGCATACCACTGCGTCCCGTACGGCAGGTAGACCCGCACGGTGTACCCGAGCCGGGCGAGCCGGAGCTGTTCGTCGGGGCGCACCCCGTACAACATCTGAAACTCGAACTCGTCGGGGTTGCGGTCGAACCATTTGGCCCGGTCCTCACCGATCGCGACCAGTCGCGGGTCGTGCGTGGCGAGCATCGGGTAGCCGGTGCCGGCCATGAGCACGTTGAGGCAGCGCACGTAGGACTTGTCGACGTCGAGACGGGACTGGTACGCCACCGACTCCGGCTCCTTGTACGCGCCCTTGCACAGGCGGACCCGGGAGCCGCTGACGGCCAGCTCGCGGCAGTCGGCCTCGGTGCGGCGCAGGTAGGACTGCAGCACGGCGCCGGTGGTCGGGAAGTCGGCGCGGAGCCGGGCGAGGACCTCGAGCGTGGAGTCGGTGGTGGTGTGGTCCTCGGCGTCGAGGGTGACGGTGGTGCCGGCCTCGCTCGCCTTGGCACAGATCGCGCGGGCGTGCTCGTAGGCGAGTTTCTCGTCGAAGACCTGGCCGAGTGCGGACAGCTTCAGGCTGACCTCGGCGGCGGGGGTCAGCTCGGCGGCGTGCAGGGCGTCGAGCAGGTGCAGGTATTCGTCTCGGGTCGCCTCGGCCTGCTGGGGGTTGGTGGTGTCCTCCCCCAGGTGGTCGATGGTGACGGCCAGCCCGTCGGCGACGAGTTCGCGGGTGCGTTGTAACGCGTCCTCCGCGTGCTCGCCGGCGATGAACCGGCGCACGATGCTCCGGCTGACCGGGGCGGTTTCAACGATCCGCTCGACCCGATGTGAGCGGGCTGCGGCGAGGATGACCGATCTGAGCATGTGCCGAGCGTAGACAGAACCACTCGCCATCGGTGACGCCTGGTCGCCAGTGTGGCATTTCTTGACTACCTTGGTCGGGTGGACTTCGACGCGTATGCGCGGACCGCTGTCGACATCGTCAACGCGCCGCTCGAAAGCATGCAGGATCTCGCCGCACTGTTCGGCGAGGACAGTTGGCAGACCGCCGAGGCGACGGAGCGCGATCTGATCGCGTTCCGGCGTGCCCGGAAGCGGCTGCGGGAGGTGTTCGAGCACGGTTCCTCCGGCCGGGACATGGCCGCGGTCGCCGAGCTCAACGCGCTGCTGGAGGCCTATCCGATGCAGCCGCGGATCTCCGGTCACGACACCCACGACTGGCACATGCACGTCACCGGTCGCGGGTCCTCGGTCAGCTCGGAGCTCCTGGCGGGCGCGGCGTGGGGCCTGGCGGTGTGGCTGTGCGAGCACGGCAGCTCCAGGTTCGGTGTCTGCGCCGACGAGCGCTGCGGCAACGTCTATCTGGACACGTCGTCCAACTGCTGCCGCCGGTTCTGCTCGGAGCGGTGTGCGACCAGGTCGCACGTCGCGGCGCACCGGGCCCGGAAGCGGGCCGCCGAGACGGGCGCCACCCTCGCACCGGCGCAGGTCGGGGTGGGCGAGGCCGATCGGGCGGTCGTTACCGCGTAAGTGCTGGAAACGGCCACGCACGTGGTCGACTTCGGCATATCTTGCGTGGTGTGGTTCGCTTCGCCGCGCACCCGGCATGCCCGAAATTTCGGACAAGTCGGTTGTGCGGTTCAGGGGCGATGTCGGGTCGTGGCATCTGCGCGCGGCCGTCGGCACCGGGCACCACTCCGGACCGCAACGCCCTACGAAGGAGAAACAGCACCATGGCACAGGGATCCGTGAAGTGGTTCAACGCTGAGAAGGGCTTCGGCTTCATCAGCGTCGACGGCGGCAACGACGTCTTCGTCCACTTCTCCGCCATCGCCGAGGACGGCTACCGCAGCCTCGAGGAGAACCAGCGCGTCGAATTCGAGGTCAAGCAGGGCCCGAAGGGTCCTCAGGCCGAGTCCGTCCGCAAGATCTGACCGTCGACTTCACGGCCCGGCGCGCTCGCGTGCCGGGCTTTCTTCACGTCGCCGGCGCTCGCGGGCCGGCGGGTTTCATCGCTTCACCGGCGCGTTCGCGGGCCGACGGGTTTCGTGTCGTCGCCGGCGCGCTCGCGGGCCGGCGGTCTCAGACCTTCGACGGCGTCGTGAGGTGCTGGCGGGCGAAGCGCAGCGACTCCGCCAGGTCGGCCTCCCGCTCCGCCCTGCTGCTCGCCTTGCGGGTGCCGACCTCCACCGCGACCGACCCGGTGAACCCGCGCCGCCCCAGCGACTCGAGCAGCTCCGCGCACGGCTGGGTGCCCCGGCCGGGGACCAGGTGCTCGTCGCGGCCCTTGCCGGTGCCGTCGCCGAGGTGCACGTGGGCCAGGCCCGAGCCCATCGTGTCGGCTAGGCCGAGCGCGTCGGTCCGCGAGGCCGCGCAGTGGGAGAGGTCGAGGGTGTAGGAGTCGAAGCCGGTGATCGTCGGGTCCCAGCCCGGCGCATACGGCACGAACTCCCGCCCGACCCCGCGCAGCGGGAACATGTTCTCCACCGCGAAGCGGATCCCGGGGAACGCCCTGCCCAGCCGGGCCAGCCCCGTCTCGAACGTCCGCGCGTAGTCCCGCTGCCAGGCGAACGGCGGGTGCACCACGACGACCGGCGCGCCGAGCGTGTCGGCGAGCACCGCGGCCCGGCGCAGCCGCTCCCACGGGTCGGGGCTCCACACCCGCTGGGTCACCATCAGACAGGGTGCGTGCACCGAACGGACCGGCACACCGTAGTGCTTCGACAGCCCGGCGAGCGCGCCCGCGTCCTGGCTCACCGCGTCGGACCAGACCATCACCTCGACGCCGTCGTAGCCGACGGCGGCGGCCATCTCGAACCCGGCCGCGGTCGGCTCGGGGAAGACGGACGAGGTGGACAACAGGACCGGCACTCGAGGACTCACTCCACCAGGCTAGCCCCCGCCGGGTAGCGTCTCCTGTCGATCAACTCGACTCCAACACCTCCAGCCGGCGAAGAATCACCCCTTCGCGCAGCGCCCACGGGCAGATCTCGACCTCGTCGATGCCCAGGCTGCGCATCGTGACCTCGGCCACGACCGCGCCGGCGAGGATCTGATGGGCCCGCCCCGGGCTGACCCCGTCGATCTCCGCGAGGGCCGCCGACGGCATCCGGCGGATGAACGACAGGACCTGGTGCAGCCCCGTCCTCGTCAGCCGCCGCGGCGCGCGTGGTCCCGCGCTCGACGGCGCGGCTCCGGCCAGCCGGGCCAGGGTCCGGAACGTCTTCGAGGTGGCCACCGGCCGGTCCCAGCCGCTGTCCATGAGGCGTTTGGCCGCCTTCGCCACCTCGGCCTCCGCGTATTCGCACAGCGCGTCGACGGACGCCTTGCTCGCCGGGTCGCCGTCGAGCCGCTCCCGGGTCAGCCGCCCCGCGCCGAGCGGCACCGACAGCGCCACGTCGGGCTCCTCGTCGATGCCGGTCGCGAGCTCGAGGGACCCACCGCCGATGTCCATCACCAGCAGCCGCCCGGCCGACCAGCCAAACCAGCGGCGCACCGCCAGGAACGTCATGATCGCCTCGGCCTCGCCGGACAGGACCTGCAGGTCGACGCCGGTCTCGTCGCGGACCCGCCGCAGCACCCGGGCCGAGTTCTTCGCGTCCCGCACCGCCGACGTGGCGAACGCGAGCAGGTCCTCGGTCTCCAGCGCCGCCGCCGCGTCCCGGGCCTCGGCGCACGCGGCGACCAGGCTGTCCGCGCCGGCCCGGCTCAGCTCGCCGTCCTTGCCGATCTTCTCCGCGAGCCGCAGCTCCGCCTTCTGCGAATGCGCCGGCCACGGATGCGCCCCGTGGTGTGCGTCGACCACCAGCAGGTGGACCGTGTTCGAACCCACATCCAGCACACCGAGCCGCATCCCTTCACCGTAATGCCGCGGCCGCACGCGTACCCTTCGTCAGATGGAGATTCACGTCGCGGTCAACAGCATCGGCGACTCCGAGACGCCACGTGACCGCGAGGTCGACCTGGACTTCCCGCGCGAGTTCCTGGAGTTCTCCGACCCCGCCGACGCCGACCACCTCGTCCGCGCCGACCTCACCTGGCTGCTGTCCAACTGGACGTGTGTGTACGGCCAGGGCTGCCACGGCATCATCGAGGGCAAGGCGGAGGAGGGCTGCTGCTCCCACGGCGCGTTCTTCACCGACGACGACGACGAGAAGCGGGTCCGCGCCGCCGCCAAGCGCCTCTCCCCCGAGCACTGGCAGCACTACCGTCGCGGCTTCAAGCAGTACACCGAATGGGACACCATCGACGGGGAGTCCAAGGCCCTGCGCACCGCCACCCGCCCCGGCGCCGGCTGCGTGTTCCAGAACGACACCGACTTCCCCGGCGGCGGCGGCTGCGCCCTGCACGGCCAGGCCCTGCGCGACGGTGTCCACCCTCTCGAGTACAAGCCGGACGTGTGCTGGCAGCTGCCCGTGCGCCGCGACCAGGACTGGCGCAAGCGCCCCGACGGCACCAAGGTCCTCGTGTCCACCCTCGGCGAGTTCGACCGCCGCGGCTGGGGCGAAGGCGGTCACGACCTGCACTGGTGGTGCACGTCCTCCCCCGACGCCCACGTCGGTGCGAAGCGGCTCTACCAGGAGTACGCGCCGGAGCTGATCGCCCTCATCGGCCAGGCCGCCTACACGAAGCTGGCCGAGCTGTGCGCGGAGCGGGCGAAGCAGGGCATGATCGCTCCCCACCCGGCCACGACGGTCGCCCTGACCCTCCTGCCGACCCGCCGCGCCTGACGTCATCCTCATGAGAAGTGGCGGTCAGCTCTCGCCCTCGGGCGGATCGGCCCGGGTCCGGCGCGACCGGGCGAACAGCGAGTAGCCGACCGCCGTCAAGGACAGCCCGATGAGAATGCTGGGCAGCGCTTCGGGCCAGCGGGCGCGGAAGATCGCGGTCCAGGTCGAGCTGGCGGCGAGGAGCACGCCGATCAGCATCATGAGCGTCCCGGCCGGGCCGGAGTTGAAGCTGCGCACCCCCGGAAACGCTACGGGGTCGGTGGTGTCGAGTGTGTGACAACGCGGGAACCCGGCCGTGCAACCGGTCCGCGGTGCAATAGGTTCGTGCGGTGACCGAAGAGATCTTCCCCGGGGTGGAACTGGGTGAGGGCACCGTGGTTGAGCCCGGTGCGCGGATCGGGGTGCCGCCGCGCGGCGCGGCGCCCGGCGAGTTGACGACGATCATCGGGCCTGGCAGCAGGATCCGGTCCGGGACCGTGATCTACGCGGGTGCGCGGATCGGAGCGCGGTTCCAGTCCGGGCACGGGGCGATGATCCGCGAGAACAACGTCATCGGCGACGGGTGTTCGGTGGGCACCAACGCGGTGCTGGAGCCGGGCAACCGGATCGGGGACGGAAGCAGGGTCCACTCGCACTGCTTCCTGGAGAACGTGACGCTGGGGCGCCGGGTGTTCCTCGGGCCCGGGGTGGTCTTCACCGACGACCCGCACCCGCCGTGCCCCCGCTACGACGAGTGCGTCGGCGGCGCCACGGTCGAGGACGACGCCTCGATCGGCGGCAACGCGACGATCCTGCCGGGCGTGCGGATCGGGGCCCGGTCGCTGGTCGGCGCGGGGTCGGTGGTGACCCGGGACGTGGCGCCGGACACCGTCGTCGCGGGCAGCCCGGCGCGGGAGAAGCGCAAGACGTCGGAGCTCGTCTGCGCGCCCGGGCACTTCGCCAAGCCGTACGAGTGGCGCGAAGCACTCGACTCCTGACGGCAGGCGGGCCTCAAGTCGGCGGGCGATCGGCCGAACCTGTAGGCGTGACCCTGCCCGCGATCAACGCTCTGGTCGACGTGGTGCTGATGGACGGCGAGGCCTATCAGTCCCGCGTCGAGGACATGACCGGCAAGCGGCTGACCGTCGCCGCGCCGTTCGGTGTCAACAGCGCCGACATGCCCAAGCTCGGCACGTCCGTCGAGCTTGCCTGGGTCGCGGGCGACCGGCGGCAGGCGGTGGACGTGCGGCTGGTCGAGCTGAGCCGGGAGCAGCCGCCGCGCTGGTCCCTCGAAGCGGTCGGGTCGGTGCGGCTGCAGACCCGCCGCAACTACGTGCGCGGCGGGGGCGGCGAAGGCGTCGAGGTCACCAAGGACGGCACCGCGTTCCGCGGCCGGGTCATCGACCTGTCCGAGGGCGGGGTCCGCTGCCGGATGCACGAGGACCGCTTCGACCGCGACGACCGGGTCGACCTGCGGATCGCGCTCGACGAGGAGACGATCGCGATCCGCGGCACGGTGCTGTTCGTCCGCCGCGACCCGGAGAACGCCTCGTTCGACGTCATCATCACGTACGAGACGACCGAGGGCATGGGCCGCGCCATCCGCGGCTACGTCCTGCGCCGCGAGATGGAAGAGCGCCGCAGAGCCCGGGAGTCCGTGGCCAACGCAGGGTAAAGCCTGAGTGCGGCACACAGGCCCCCGCGCGGGACGCGCCGCCTGCGGTGGGGCGGCTGGTGACAGTGGCGCTCTACGGCTCGAACTTGTAGCCCAGGCCGCGGACGGTGACGATGAAGCGCGGTGCTGACGGCTCCGGCTCGATCTTCGAGCGCAGCCGCTTGACGTGCACGTCGAGGGTCTTGGTGTCCCCGACGTAGTCGGCGCCCCAGACGCGGTCGATCAGCTGGCCGCGGGTGAGGACCCGGCCGGCGTTGCGCAGGAGCAGCTCGAGCAGCTCGAACTCCTTCAGCGGCAGCTGGACGGCGTCGCCGGCGACGGTGACCACGTGCCGGTCGACGTCCATGCGGACCGGGCCGGCGGACAGGGTCGGCGGGGCCAGCTCACCGACCGCGTCGACCTGCCGGCGAAGCACCGCGCGGATGCGGGCGACCAGCTCGCGGGGTGAATACGGCTTGGTGACGTAGTCGTCGGCGCCGATCTCCAGGCCGACGACCTTGTCGATCTCGCTGTCCCGGGCCGTGATCATGATGATCGGCACGTTGGACTTGGTCCGCATCTGGCGGCAGACCTCGGTGCCCGACATCTCCGGCAGCATCAGGTCGAGCAGGACGATGTCCGCTCCGGTCCGGTCGAACTCCGTGAGGGCCTCCGTGCCGGTGGCCGCGATGGAGACTTCGAAGCCCTCCCGGCGGAGCATGTATGACAACGGGTCGGAGATGGACTCTTCGTCCTCGACCACGAGTACGCGCGCCAACGTGCTGTCCTTTCGTAGCTGCCGGGGAGCCGCACTGCGCTGCGAACCGCGGGTCTGATGTTGCGATTGGGTCACAATCATGGGGTGCCTCCGATCTCAACGGACGGCGGTAGCGCCATGGCGGCCTCCGCTGGACGTGCGGGCAGCCGCAAGGTGAACGTCGAGCCAACTCCGACACTGCTGACCACGTCGACCCGGCCGCCGTGATTGGTGGCGATGTGCTTGACGATGGCCAGGCCAAGGCCGGTGCCGCCGGTCGCCCGGGACCGCGCCCGGTCGGCCCGGTAGAACCGTTCGAAGATCCGGTCGATGTCACGGGGCTCGATGCCGATGCCCTGATCGGCGACGGCGATCTCGATGTAGCCGGCCTCGTGGCCGGTCTCGTCCCCGGCCGAGACGCTGGTCGTGATGCTGACCGTGGTCGACTCGGGCGAGTAGGCGATCGCATTCTCCACGAGGTTGACCACGGCCGTGACGAGCTGGTTCTCGTTGCCGTAGACGACCAGCCCGTGCGGGCCGTGCGACACGACGTCGATGTGCTTGGCCGAGCCGGGCGTCTTCGTGCGGTCGAGCACCTCGACGACGATCTTGTCGACGTCGACCGGCTCCGGCTCGGGCAGCGGCTCGGCGCCCTGCAGGCGGGACAGCTCCAGCAGCTCCGAGACGAGCCGGCCGAGGCGGGCGGACTCGTGCTTGATCCGCTCGGCGAAGCGGATCGCCGCGGCGGGGTCCTTGTCGGTCGCGTCCAGCAGCGCCTCGGCGAGCAGCTGCAGCGCGCCGACCGGGGTCTTGAGCTCGTGGCTGACGTTGGCGACGAAGTCGCGGCGGACCCGGGCGACCCGGTGCGCCTCGGTGACGTCGGTGGCCTCGATCGCGACCCGGCCGCCGTCGAGGGAGACGGCCCGCACGTTGACGCCGAGCGGGTCGCCGTGGGTGAGGCGCGGCAGGTCGAGCTCGACCACCCGGGTCACCCCACCGCGCCGGACCTGGCCGGCGAGGGTGCGCACGATGGTGTGCGCCTCCTCCTCGGCGCCCTGGCGCTGCCGGATGAGGCCCATCTCGCGTGCCGCCGCGTTGGCCAGCACGGGCCGGTCGGTGTCGTCGAGGACGACGACCCCGACGAGCAGCGCGTCGAGGATCTCGGTCATCGCCGCCCCCGCTGCCGCGCCGTCGGCCTTCGACTGCCGGAACTTCCAATCCACGGTCTGATCGTAGGAGGTCGCTTACCCGACGGACGGTGGTCCAGGGCACGAAACGGGCTCACATCATCCAGTGTTCACCCTGAGGCGGGATGAAGTTCACCGGGTGCGCCGATGAGGGACCTACCGTGAGGGACACCACGATAGGAGAACTATGCGCGACGAATACCGTGCCGACCTGCTGCAGGTCAACCGTCTGCTGGTATCGATGGCTGACGCTGTGCGCAGTGCGATGATCCGGTCCACCAAGGCCCTGCTCACCGCCGACCAGACCGAGGCCGAGGAGGTCGTGGCCCGCGACGCGGAGGTCAACGCCCTCTACCGGCTCGTCGAGGACAAGGTCTACGACCTGTGCGCGCGCCAGGCGCCGGTGGCCTCCGACCTGCGGGTGGTGCTGACCGCCCTGCACCTCGCGACGGATCTCGAGCGCATGGGCGACCTCGCCGACCACGTCGCGAAGACGGCGCTGCGCCGGCTGCCCGAGGTGGCCGTCCCGGCGCTGCTGACCGAGACGTTCGAGCAGATGGGCCTGGTCGCCGACCGGATCGCGGGCAAGATCTCGCGCGCGATCTCCAACCTCGACGTGGTCGCCGCCGGGCAGCTGGACCGCGACGACGACGAGATGGACCGGCTGCACACCAGCCTGTTCGAGACCATGTTCGGGCCGAAGTGGACCGAGAGCACCCAGGCGGCGGTCGACACGGCGCTGCTCGGCCGCTTCTACGAGCGCTACGCCGACCACGCCGTCAACGCCGGCCGGCACGTGGTGTTCCTCGTCACGGGTGAGGCGTTCGACACCGCCCAGGCGTAAGCAGCGCGACGAAAGAGGGGGCCGCTATCGCGGCCCCCTCTTTCGTCGAACCGAATTGTTGTTACCGGCCCTGGTTGGCGACCGCGGCCGCGGCCTCCTTGGCCGCCTCCGGGTCCAGGTAGGTGCCGCCGGCCGTGACCGGCCGCAGCGCCGCGTCCAGGTCGTAGCGCAGCGGGATGCCGGTGGGGATGTTGAGCTTGGCGATGGCCTCGTCGGAGATGCCGTCGAGGTGCTTCACCAGGGCGCGCAGCGAGTTGCCGTGCGCCGCGACCAGCACCGTCGTGCCGGCCAGCAGCTGGGGCACGATCTGGTCGTACCAGTAGGGCAGCATGCGCTGCACGACGTCCTTCAGGCACTCCGTGCTGGGACGGATGTCCGGCGGCAGGTTCGCGTAGCGCGGGTCTGCGGCCTGCGACCACTCGTCGTCGTCGGCGATCGGCGGCGGCGGCACGTCGTAGGAGCGGCGCCAGAGCATGAACTGCTCCTCGCCGAACTCCTCGAGGGTCTGCTTCTTGTTCTTGCCCTGCAGGGCACCGTAGTGCCGCTCGTTGAGCCGCCAGCTGCGCTGGACCGGGATCCAGTGCCGGTCGGCGGCGTGCAGGGCGATCTCGCTGGTGCGGATGGCACGGCGCAGCACTGACGTGTGCACCACATCCGGCAGCAGACCGGACTCACGGAGCAGCTCGCCGCCCCGACGGGCCTCGGCCTCTCCTTGGGCGCTGAGGTCCACGTCGACCCAGCCGGTGAACAGGTTCTTGGCGTTCCACTCGCTCTCACCGTGCCGCAAGAGCACCAGTGTCCCGACTTCACTCATGCCGCCATCTTCCCGCACCGAATCACTTCGACAGCACCGGACCTCCGATGTAAGGATGCGAGCGTGCGACACCGCTTACCATCCCAGTTCTGGATCGTCTGGACCGCCACGCTGATCAACCGGGCCGGCGGGTTCGTCGGGATCTTCCTGACGATCTACCTGACCACCGAGCGGGGGTTCAGCGAGTCGGCGGCCGGGCTGGTCCTCGGGCTCTACGGGCTCGGCGGCGCGATCGGCGTCATGGCCGCGGGCCACCTGACCGACCGGTGGGGGCGGCGGCCGACGGTGCTGATCGCGATGGGTTCGGCGGCGGTACTGATGGTGGGGCTGGGATTCGCGCACAGCGGCCCGGCGATCATGGCCGGTGCCCTCGCACTGGGGATGGCCGCGGAGGGCGCCCGCCCGCCGCTCGGCGCGATGATCGCCGACCTGGTGCCGGCACAGGACCGCGGCCGGGCCTTCTCCGTGTACTTCTGGGCGATCAACCTCGGTTTCGCCACCGCGGCGATCCTGGCCGGCTTCGCCGCCGGCAGCGGCTACCTGACGCTGTTCCTCGCCGACGCCGCGACGACGGCCGCCGCGGCGATCCTCATCGCGGTGAAGATCCGCGAGACCCGACCGGCGCCGGCGCCGAAGACCCAGGAGCGCTCCGGGCTGGCGGCGCTCGGCCGGGACCGGGTCTTCCTCGGCTTCGTCGCCTGCAACCTGCTGGTCGCGCTGGTCCTGCTGCAGCACATGTCGATGCTGCCCCTCGCCATGATCGACGACGACCTGAGCCCGAAGACGTTCGGCGTCGTGATCGCGCTCAACGGGGTGCTCATCGTGCTCGGCCAGCCCCTCGTCACCCGGCTGCTGGCCACCCGCCGCGAGGCCCTGGTCGCGCCGGTGGCCGCGGTGGTCATCGGCGCCGGCTTCGGGCTGACCGCGCT
The DNA here is from genome assembly GCF_016862795.1 of Dactylosporangium siamense. Taxonomy (GTDB): domain Bacteria; phylum Actinomycetota; class Actinomycetes; order Mycobacteriales; family Micromonosporaceae; genus Dactylosporangium; species Dactylosporangium siamense. The sequence continues at coordinate 54,994 of NZ_BONQ01000130.1, forward strand.
GGCGCACGTCCCGGTCTGGTACGGCGCCACCGTGCTGATCTGGACCGTCGGCGAGATGCTCAACGCGCCGTCCAACGCGGCGCTGCTGGCCGGGCTGTCCCCGGCCGACATGCGGGGGCGCTACCAGGGCGCGTACGGGCTGTCGTGGCAGGCGGCGTCCTTCCTGGCGCCGACGCTGGGCGGCGCGGTGCGCGACCTCGCCGGCAACACCGCGCTGTGGCTGGGCTGCCTCGGGCTGGCCCTCGCCGCGGCCGCGTGGAGCCTGCTCGCCGCGCCCGCCCGGGAGCGCCGGGTGGCCGCCGTGACCACCGCCGCGCAGGCCCGGGAAGACCTGGTTACGATCTAACTGTTAAGAACATTTACCGATCCTGGAGCAACGCTTGCGCACCTGGTACCGCTCCACGATCGGCGGCCTGCCGAAGATGTACTGGTTCCTCTGGACCGGCATGCTGATCAACCGCGTCGGCGGGTTCGTGGCGCTGGTGCTGTCGCTGTACCTGACCTCCGACCGCGGTCTGAAGCCCAGCGCGGCGGGGCTCGTCGTGGGCCTCTACGGCATCGGCGGCATCGCCGGCGTCCTGCTCGGCGGCGTGCTCGCGGACCGGTGGGGCCGCCGGCCGACCCTGCTGCTCGCGCACTTCGGCGCGGTGGTGTTCCTCGCCGGCCTGGCCATGACCACGCACATCCCCACGATCGCGGCCCTCGCCGCGCTCCTCGGGCTCATGCACGCCATGCCCGGCCCGGCGTTCGTCGCCGCGATCGTCGACGTGGTGCCGGACCGGGACCGCAGCCGGGCGTTCAACCTGCAGTTCTGGGCGTTCAACCTGGGCATGGCCGCGGCGTCGCTCATCGCCGGGCTGCTCGCCGAGGTCAGCTTCGCGCTGCTGTTCGCCGTCGACGCGGCCGGCACCCTGGTCACCGCGGTGCTGCTGCTGTGGAAGGTGCGCGAGACGAAGCCGGTGGCACAGCGGGAGGCGGAGGAGCCGCGGGGCGGGCTGCACACGGCGCTGACCGACCGCGCGTTCCTGTCGTTCGTCGGGCTGAGCCTGCTCCTCGCGGTCGTCACCCTGCAGAGCTCGACGATCCTGCCCCTGGCCATCACCGCCGACGGGCTGCGCCCGACCGTGTACGGCTCGGTCGTCGCGTACGCCGGGCTGCTCATCGTCGCCGGGCAGCTGTTCGTGCCGAAACTCATCGACCGGTGGCGCAAGGGCACCACCCTCGCGGTCGCCAACGTGTTCCTCGGGCTCGGGGTCGCCTGCGTGGCGCTCGCCGCCGACGTGCCGGGCTACCTGCTCGCCGCGACCGTGTGGACGGTCGGTTCGATGCTCGCCGCGCCGCCGAACGCGGCCGTCATCGCGGAACTGTCGCCGGAGGCGTTGCGCGGGCGGTACCAGAGCGTCTTCTACCTGATCTTCCCGGCGGCGAGCTTCATCGCGCCCGCGGCCGGCGGGGCGAGCCTGGAGTTCCTCGGCGACTGGCACTGGGTGATCTGCGGCGGGCTCGGCGCCGTCGCGGCGGTCGGGCACCTGCTGATCCAGCCGGCCCGGGAGCGCCGGGTCCACGCGGCAGCCGCCGCACGACGGGAGAGGTTAGAAGTCCCCGTGGCGGGGTAGACGCCGCCTTTCAACGTGACAGGGGGCGAAGTGGACGGTCTGTCGGCGAGGCTGGAGGCGCCGGAACCCGGCACGGTCGTCATCCGGCTCGACGGGGAGCTCGACCTCGCCACCCGCGACCACCTCTCCGAAGCGGTGTGGGCGGTGCTGCCGATCTTCCGGCCGGAGGTGCTCATCGTGGACCTGGCCGGCGTGTCGGTGCTCGACTCGGCCGGCATCGGCGCGCTGGTCGGCTGCTGGAAGCTGGCCCAGGACCACAGCTGCGCGCTGAGCCTGCGCAACCCGCGCCCCCTGGCCTACGCACAGCTCCGGCTGACCGGCCTGCTGGACGTGTTCGCGCTCGCGGAAACCGCCTAGCTCACGGAAACCCGGCTAGCTCACGGAAACTGCCTCGCTCACGGAAACTGCCTCGCTCGCGGAAACGGCCTACAGCGTGCCGTCGTACTTGGCGGCGCCGCTGACGGTCGCGTCGGCGCGCAGGCGGCCCTTCGCCGCGCCGTCGCTGTAGAGGGCGAACCGCAGGAAGTCCAGCATCGTCCGGGACACCGCCTGGTTCGCGGGCGCGGAGCCGAACAGCCCGCCGCCGTGGTCGCCGCCGAGCAGGGTCAGGAACGCCTTCGGCCAGGTGCAGCCGTCGTACAGGGAGCGCCCGCTGCTGTAGGGCACGGTGCCGTCGGCGTCGCCGTGGATGAACAGCACCGGGGTGGCCGCGCCGCTGAACTTTCCGCCCATGCCACCGCCGGACACGATGATGCCGCCCTTGAGGCGGCTGTCGCGGCCCGAGCCGGACAGCAGGCCCGCGGTCGTGTAGCCGCCCGCCGAGTGGCCGCCGGCGGCGACCCGGCTGGTCTCGATGTGCCCGGCGAGCGGCGCGCCGGCCTTCGTGTCGAGCTTCAGCACCTCGGTGATCACGGCCGAGGCGTCGGCGGGCTGGTTGCCCATGTCGTTCTGGTTGAACGGGTTCGCCTTGTCGTTGGTGTACGGGTACGCCGGCGCCGCCACGACGAACCCGGCCGCCGCGATCTTCGCGCTGACGCCCTGGTATCCCTCCGGCGAGCCGTGCAGCCCGTGGCTCCACAGCACGAGGGGGAACCGGCCGCCGGCGACGGCCGCGCCGCTCTTCGGCGAGCCGCCGGACGAACCCGTCGCCGGGTAGAAGACCAGGGTGCGCAGCGTCCGGCCGGCCCGGGTGAACGTGAACGAGCTGACGCCGACGGCGAACGTCTGCGTGGGCGCCTTGACCGCGGGTGGCGCGGCGCTCCTGGACGCCGACGCCGAGGGTGTCGCTCCGGCGGCGGCGAGCGCGGCCTGCGCCGGGTCGCCGTCGGCGGTGCCGGCCGGGTCGCCGGATGCCTGCTCGGTCGCCGCGACATCGGACCGCTGGTCCGCCTTGTCGGTCTTCGCGCCACAGCCCGTCAACGCGACGACGAGTAGGAGACCGGCGACAGCGCCCCGCATCCGCATGCGAGGAAACTACGGCTTTACGACCTCATGCGTCTTTACGCGCGACTTAAGTTTGGGGCCTCGTGCCGGCGGCAGCGGGTGGCGTGCACCCCCAGTCCACGACCACCCGCTCTGCTGCGGTCTTTCGACCGCGCGGTGCCGCCGGTTGCAGTGGTCGCCCCGCCCGGACAGACCACCGCGAGTGGGCCGCGAACGGCCCAGAAACACCCCCGTCGCTCCCCAACTTCAGGAATCGCCGGATCCGTCATTGACGGTACGCGGCGAGGAAATGCAGCGACAAGTAACGGGACTGTCGGCTCCCTCACACAACTGAAATAATTGAAATCAATCGAAATGTTGAAAGCTCGGCCACAGGTCGGACCACGTGCCGGTCAACCCCCGGCAGACGAAGACGCGAGCTGTTTGCTCTTCGTTCTCGACGCCGTAACCGTTGTCGAGATCGGCTTTGTGCTCGCACGATCCGAACGCCGTGGAACGGGCCGGATCGCCCTGCGTCACGAGCACGACGACGGTCGCGGACCGCGGCGGCGGGCCGAGCCACCACAGCTCGTTCTGTCCACTGTAGACAGGCGGTAGGCCCAGCTTCGGGCCGTACCGGTCCAGGGCGCCGGCCTCGCCGTAGTTGCCGGTGAGCAGGATCGTGTGCGGCTTGTCCGCCGCCGGAAGGGCCTCATAGACGGCGGCGACCTGCTGGACGTATCGCGGCCAACCGATCTGGTCCGAGATGCCCTGGTTGATCGCGGGAATCGGGGTCCTGCCCACGACGTCCACCGGCAGGACGGGCAGCGAGGTCAGGATCGCGAACCCCGCGTTCACGGCCGCGCCGGCGACCAGGATCCAGCGGCGGGTGACGCGCCGCTCGACGGGCACCGCGCCGATCGCGAAGAGCGCGGCCAGCAGGCCCACCGTGTAGTACGGCTGGCCGGCGATGACGAACAACAGGACCAGCATCAGCGGATACGCCAGGCCGAGCGCGCGGACCGGCCGCAGCGCCGGGTTCCGCAACAGGGTGACGATCCCCGCGATCCACACCGGCACAAAGAACGGGCCCAGCCACGCCAGCTGCAGCGGGATCATCGTGATCCGGGCGTCGTCGCCCTTGTTCTCGGCGAGCGCGGCGGCCATGTCGAGCTGCGGGAAGTCGTTGGTGATCTGGTACAGGAGGTTCGGCAGCCCGACGACGACCGCGATGCCGAGCCCGGCCCACAGCCACGGCGACAGCAGGACCTTGCGCGGCCCGAGGATCAGCACCCCGACCGCGAACGTCAGCAGCAACAGGATGACGAGGTGTTTGTTGTACAGCGCGAGCCCGACCACGAGGCCCGCCAGCAGCCAGGACCGTGGCCGCTCCCGCAACAAGGCCCGCATGACGAGCAGGACGACGAGCAGCCAGACCACGAAATCGGGCCCGGTGGTCAGCGCCAGGTGCGTGGAGACCAGGGCGAACGTGGTGATCGCACCGGTGGCGGCGAGGGTCTGGGCGACGGCGCCGCCACCGGCCTCCCGGGCGATGAGGGCGAGCAGGAAGACGGCGGCCACCAGGAACAGCACGCCGGGCACCCGGATCGCCCACATCGAGTCGCCGAACACCTCGACGCACGCGCGGGTCAGCAACGGCGTGAACGGCGGCTGGTCGACGTAGCCCCACTTGGGGTGCGCGCCGATCATCCGGAAGTACAGCTCGTCGCGGTGGTAGTCGTAGCGGTTGATGGTCAGCAGGAGCGCGACGGCGGCCGTGGCCGCCACCGCACCGACAGGCTTCCACGCGAGCTTCTGGACGCCGGGCGCTTCGACGCCGGCCTCTTGGATGCTGGGCGATCCATCGATCACCCGCACAGGGTAGCTAGCTCGTCCGCTCCACGAAGGCCGTGAACGCCTTGAGATTGTCGAGCGGCTCGCCGCGCTTGACCCGCCACGCCCACTCGCGCCGGATCGCGGAGCCGAAGCCGATCTCCAGCATCGGGTCGAAGCTCTCGTCGGCGTAGGTCAGCACCGCGCCGAGGAGCCGGTCGAGCTCCTCCTCGGTCACGGCGTGCAGCGGCAACCGGCCCATCAGGTACACGTCGCCGACGCTGTCGACGCTGAACGCGACCCCGTACATGCGGGCGTTGCGCTGCAGCAGCCACTGCCACAGCTCCTCGCGGTGCTCGTCGGGGTGCCGCATGACGAACGCCTCGACGCGCAGCGTGTGCTCGCCGACGATGAGGTTGCAGTTGGTCTTCTGCTTGTGGGTGCCGGGCAGGACCACCACGTAGCCGTTGTCGCCGGTCTTCTCCCAGACGATCTCGCGCTCGGCGCACACGCGCTCGATCAGCGCCCTGACGTCCTCGCTCATGACATCGCCGCCAGCAGCTCGGTGTCGCGGTGCGTGATCGACGCGTCCCGGTACGCGGCGAGCAGGCCGCTCGCGGTGTGGCTCCAGGAGAACTCGTGGGCGTGCCGCACGGCGCCCTTGGCCAGCTCCTGGCGCCGGGCCGGGTGGGCGAGCAGGTCGCCGAGCACCGCGGCCCAGTCCGCCGGGCGGTGGGTGTCCACCAGTATCCCGGAGACCCCGTCGCGCACGGCGGTCACCAGGCCACCGACGGCGGCCGCCACGACCGGCGTGCCGCACGCCTGCGCTTCGATCGCGACGAGGCCGAACGACTCGTTGTGGCTCGGCACCGCGACCAGGTCGACGGCGCGGAACAGGTCGGCCAGGTCCTCCCGCGGCTGTGGGGGGAGGAACCGCACGCAGTCGGCGATGCCGAGCTCGGCGGCCAGGTCCATGAGCGCGGTCGGCCGGTCCAGCCCGGAGCCGCTGGGCCCGCCGCAGACCGCCACGATCAGCTTGGCACCCAGCTCCGGGTCGCGGGCGCGCAGCTCGGCGGCGGCGCGCAACAGCACGTCGGGGGCCTTCAGCGGCTGGATCCGCCCGACGAACGCGACCACGAGCGCGTCCTCGGGCAGGCCGAACTTCTGCCGGTTCCGCTGTGTCGCGGGCGTGAACGTGTCCAGGTCGACGCCGGGCGGCACCACGCTGACCCGGCGGGGATCGGCGGCGTACAGCTCGATCAGGTCGGCGGCCTCGGCCGGGGTGTTGGCGACCAGGCCGTCGGCCGCGGCGACGACCTGCTCCTCGCCGATGACCCGGGCGAGCGGCTCGGGCTTGTCACCGTCGGCGAGCAGCTGGTTCTTCACCTTGGCCAGGGTGTGCGCGGTGTGCACCAGCGGCACGCCCCAGCGGTCCTTGGCCAGCCAGCCGACCTGTCCGGACAGCCAGTAGTGGGAGTGCACGAGGTCGTACCAACCGGGCGCCCTCGACGCCTCGGCCCGCAGGACGCCGTTGGTGAACGCGCACAGCTGCGCCGGCAGGTCCTCCTTGGCGAGGCCCTCGAACGGGCCGGCGATGACGTGCCGCACGAGCACGCCCGGTGCCATCTCGACGACCGGCGGCAGCTCGCTGCAGGTGGCCCGGGTGAAGATCTCCACCTCGACACCGGCCCTGGCGAGGCGCTCGGCGACCTCGACGATGTACACGTTCATGCCGCCGGCGTCACCGGTGCCCGGTTGATCCAGCGGGGAGGTGTGCACCGACAGCGTCGCGACCCTCCGTGGAAGGGAGCGACGGGACTGCGGGGTGTGCCTGTGCAGCGAGTCGACCCGCGCCACGTCGGTGCTCCTTCATCTGTTGCCGGACGGTTACATCTTCCCAACCGTCCATGTTCCCTCGTCGGCGGCCATCTACCCACCGTTGCGTTGGTCACTGCGCCCGCGGAGGTTTACGGCAGGATTGGTCGCATGTCTTCTCCTATCGCCGTGGTGACCGGCGCCTCCAGCGGCATCGGTGCAGCCACCGCCCGCCGGCTCGGCGTTGAGGGCTTCCACGTGGTGGCCGTCGCGCGGCGCGCCGCACACCTCTCCTCGCTGGTCGCCTCCCTTCCCGCGGCCACCGCCGTTGTGGCCGATATCACTTCGGATGCCGACATTTCACGACTTGTCGCCGAGGTGACCGCGTTGGGCGGGCCGGTGGAGCTGCTCGTCAACAACGCCGGCGGGGCGATCGGCGCGGAGACCGTCGAGGAGGCCGACCTCGCCGACTGGCAGTGGATGTTCGAGGTCAACGTCCTGGGCACCGTCCGGGTCACCAAGGCGCTGCTGCCGCTGCTGTCGGCGTCGGGCCGGGCCACCATCGTCGTGATCAGTTCCACCGCGGGTCTCATCGTGTACGAGGGCGGCGGCGGCTACACGGCTGCCAAGCACGCGCAGACCGCCGTCGCGGAGACCCTGCGCCTGGAGCTCAACGGCCGCCCGATCCGCGTGGTCGAGATCGACCCCGGCATGGTGAAGACCGACGAGTTCGCCCTCAAGCGGTTCGAGGGGGACACCGCCAAGGCCGAGGCCGTCTACAAGGGCGTGGAGTTCCCGCTGGTCGCCGACGACATCGCCGACTGCGTCGCGTGGACCGCCACCAGGCCGCACCACGTCAACATCGACCGGATCGTCGTCCGGCCGCTCGCCCAGGCCGCCCAGCACAAGGTGCACCGGGTGTCGTGATGCGGCCGCTCGGCGCCATCACGCGGGGCACCACCAACCCCAACCGGCTCCGGCGGGTCGACAACTGGATCGCGGTGACCCTCGGCGCGGTGCTCGCCCGTGCCGAGGACCCGCTCGTCGTCGACCTCGGCTACGGCGCCTCGCCGGTCACCACCCTCGAGCTGCGCCGCCGCCTGCTGCGGCTGCCGGGCCCGCGGGTCCGGGTCGTCGGCCTGGAGATCGACCCGGCGCGGGTCGCGGTCGCCCAGCCGTTCGCGGACCCGCCCGGGCTCTCCTTCCAACGGGGCGGCTTCGAGCTGGGCGGGCTCGCCCCGACGGTGGTGCGGGCGTTCAACGTGCTGCGCCAGTACGACCTCGACGCCGTCCCCGACGCGTGGGCCGCGATGACCGCGACCGGCGCGATCCTCGTCGAGGGCACCTGCGACGAGCTGGGCCGCCTGGCGTCGTGGGTGACCGTCTCGGCCGGCGTGCCACGGACGCTGACGCTCGCCAGCCGGCTGTCCACGTTGGACACCCCCGCGACCCTGGCCGAGCGCCTGCCGAAATGCCTCATCCACCACAACGTGCCCGGCCGGCCGATCCACGCCCTGCTGTCCACACTGGACACCGCCTGGCGCGCCGCGGCGCCGCTGTCGACCTTCGGGCCGCGCCAGCGCTGGCGGCACACGGTCGAGGCGACCAGGGCCGCCGGCTGGCCCGTCCTGGACCGCCCGGCCCGCTGGCGCCTCGGCGAGCTGACGGTCCCGTACTCCTGCCTGGTCTAGCTCTCGCCGTATCCCTGGTTCCGGCCTGGTCTGGATCTCGCCGTATCCTGGTTCCGGCCTGGGTCTAGATCTCGCAGTTCACGAGGACCGGCTCCGGGTGGAGCTCGACCCCGAACTTCGCCTGGACCCCGTTCCTGATCTCGCGTGCGAGGTCCAGCAGCGCGGCGGTCGTGCCGGTGCCCCGGTTCGTCAGAGCGAGGGTGTGCTTGCCGGACAGCCCGACGCCGCTGGCCGTGTCGCCGTAGCCCTTGGTGAAGCCGGCCCGCTCGATCAGCCACGCCGCGCTGAGCTTGACCATGCCGTCCGGCGCCGGCCAGGCGGGGGGCTCGCCGGCGGCGGCGCGCACCACGTCGACCGCCTCGGCGGGAACGACCGGGTTCGTGAAGAACGACCCGACCGAGAACGTGTCCCGGTCCGCGGGGTCCAGCACCATGCCCTTGCCGGCCCGCAGCTTCACCACGGCGTCGCGGACCTCCTGCAACGGTGCCGCCTCCCCCTGCTCCACGCCCAGCGCCCTGGCCAGCTCCGCGTAACGGATCGGGGTCGACACCGGCGACTCGGCCAGCTCGAACGTCACCGACAGCACCACGAAACGCTCGTTGTGCTTGAAGACGCTCGTCCGGTACGCGAACCCGCAAGCGTCCCGTGACATGACCAGGATCTCGTCCCGGACCCGGTCGTAGACCCGCACCTCGGCGATGGTCTCGGCGACCTCCTGGCCGTAGGCCCCGACGTTCTGGATCGGGGTGGCGCCCGCCGACCCCGGAATGCCCGACAGCGACTCGATCCCGGACCAGCCGTTGGCGACCGCGGTCGCCACGACGTCGTCCCACGGGTGTCCCGCGGCGACGGTCAGCCGCTTCCCGGTGGGCGTCGCGGTGGCCGTGATGCCGTGCTGCCGCAGCAGCACCACCGTCCCCGGGAACCCTTCGTCGGCGATGACGACGTTGCTGCCACCCGCCAGCACCAGCAGCTTCCCGCTGCTGCGCACCGCGGCCACGGCCTCCTCATCCGAGGTCACCTCGACCAGATGATCGGCTGGGCCGCCGAGGCGCAGGGTGGTGAGCTCGGCAAGGCTGGACACTGGCGTGGCTGCTTCGGGCACCGCACCAGAGTAAGGCGTGGCCTAATGTTGGACGTGCAGCGTCCGGACCGGGAGAGGGATCACCGATGAGCAAGCCTCAGCTCACCAAGGAGTTCTGGCTCACCGCGCTGCGCACCGAGGGCGACGCCCTCCGGGCCGCGCTCGGCGGCGAGACCCCGTTGGACGCCCCCGTGCCCACCTGCCCCGGCTGGCAGCTGCGGGACCTGGCCTGGCACCTCACGCAGGTCTACGTCTGGGTCAACGCCCTGGTCCCCCGCGGCGTCACCGACCGCCCGGACCCGCGCCCCGACGAGCCCCTCCCGGCCGGCGTCGACCCCGTGGTCGCCTGGACCGACGCCTTCACCGAGCTGCTCGCCACCCTCGACGCCGTCGACCCGGACCTGCCCGCGTTCAACTGGGCCCCGCAGGCGAAGAAGGCCTCCTTCTGGCACCGCCGCATGGCCCACGAGACCGCCGTGCACCGCTGGGACGCCCAGATGGCCGGCGGCCTCAGCGAGCCCATCGAGCCGAAACTCGCCAGCGACGGTGTCACCGAGGTCCTCGACAGCTGGCTGCCCGCCGGCCGTCGCGGCGGCCCCGCCAACCGCGCCGGCATGATCGCCCTGCACGCGACTGACGTCGACCAGGTCTGGTATGTCCGCCTCCGCGGCGCCGGGGTCGCCCTCCTGGACACCGACACCCTGCTGGACTCCGACGACCACCACGAACGCGCCACCGCCAGCGGCCCGGCCAGCGACCTGGTGCTGGCGCTGTTCGGGCGGGTCGCCTTCGACACCCTGCTGGTCAGCGGCGACACCGGCCTGCTCGAAGGCCTCCGCATCGGCTGACCCCCGCACCACGCGCTACACGCGCAGGACGACCGGCGGCTTGCCGGCGACGGGGGCCGGCTTGTCCACCGGCAGGCCGAACAGCCTGCGGGTGAGCAGCGTGCTGCCGACGACCGCGGCCGGCACGACCAGGATCGCGGCGAACGGGATCAGCAGGATCACGAACACGGGCATGCCGAAGCCGAGCGCCAACGGCCGGTTCGCGCGCAACATCGCGCGACGGTCCTTCAGCCGCAGGCCGCGACGGTTGAACGGCACGCCGGTCAGCTCGACCGCGAGCAGCCAGCCGCCGACGACCGCGTCGAGGACCGGGACGACCGTCTGGCCGAGCACCGGCACGAAGCCGAGCACGAACAGCGGCACCGCCACCACGATCCCCAGCGCGATCAACCTGATCGAATCGGCGGCGTTCTTCAGGATCGTGCGGTACCACGGCAGGTCACTCATCCCGGGCGTGCCGCCGAGGCGCTCCTCGATCCGCTCGGAGATGACCTCGTAGAACGGGTCCCCGATGAGCAGCGTCAGCGCCGTGTACGTCAACACCGACACCAACGCCGACACGATCACGATCCCGGCGCCGGCACCGAACCTGACGAGCCCCCGCCACGGCGCGCCCCAGTCGTCGGCGAACCAGGTCGCGGCCGCGGACAGGTCCCGGATGAACCACAGCAGGAAGAACCACGCCGTGCCGAGAAGCAGGAAGGAGATCACCGCCGGGATCAGCCCGAGCAGGAGGAGGCGCGGACTCCGGCCGTACATCGCGAGCCCGCGGCCGAGCAGCCGCGCACCCTCGGCGAACTCGTCCCACATCGTCCTCAGCGGCGCCACCCCGCCATTTTTCATGATCCCGGGGGCCGGCGAGCAGCCGACCCCGGAACCGCATGCCCGGCCACATCCAACCATGTGCGCATAGGGCGGCAAGCTGACAAGATCGAGGGCCTATCTACGGTTGTCGCATGATCGACCGGAGTTCGGATCGGCCGCTGTATCAGCAGCTGGCGGACCTGCTGCGTGAGCAGATCAAGGCGGGCGAACTGGCGCCGGGGGCGTTCGTGCCGTCGGAGAGCAGTCTCATGCAGGAGTTCGCCCTGGGGCGCCCCGCCGTCCGCAACGCGGTGTCGGTGCTGCGGCAGGAGGGGCTCGTCGTGTCGGCCCGGGGCGCGCGGACGCAGGTGCGGCCCGCCCTGGAGCGCAGCGTCGTCGAGCTGCGGCCCGGGGACGAGGTCGTCGGGCGGATGCCGACCGATCCGGAGCGGCGGGAGCTCGGGATCGACCCGGGCGAGCCGATCCTGGAGGTGACCCGGGCCGACGGTCAGCAGCAGATCTTCACCGCCGGCGCCCATCAGCTGCGCGTTGTTGGCTGAGCGTCAGTCGCTGAGACGGACCCGCACCCTGCGGTTGGCCTTGCCCTTGCTCTCGACCTTGACGACCTGCATCCGGCCGATCTGCGCGGTCGACGCGACATGCGTGCCGCCGTCGGCCTGGGCGTCCAGGCCGACGATGTCGACGATGCGGATCTCCTGCTCGTCGGCGGGGATCAGGTTGGACTGGGTCCGGATGATGTCGGGCAGGGCGAGCGCCTCGTCGCGGCCGAGGACCTTGGTCACGACCTTGCGGTCGGCGGCGACCTCGGCGTTGATGAGCTCCTCGAGCCTGGCCTTGAAGTCGGCCGGGACCTCGGGCAGGTTGAAGTCCATGCGGGCCTCGGCGGGCTCCATCGAGCCGCCGGTGACGAGGGCGCCGAAGTCGCGGAACACCACCCCGCCCAGGACGTGCAGGCCGGAGTGGGTGCGCATCAGCCTGGTGCGGCGGTCGTCCTCGACGGCGCCGATGACCTCGGTGCCGGCGGGCGGCAGCGGGTCGCCCTCGGCCGGCAGGAGGTAGAGGTCGTCGCCCTTGCGCGTGCCGGTGATCCGGGTCTGCACCCCCTGCCACAGCAGCACGCCGTGGTCCGGTGGCTGACCGCCGCCGCCGGGGTAGAAGGCGGAGCGGTCCAGCACGATGCCGTCCGTGGCATCGGCGTGCAGGACGACGCACGTCCACTCGCGCAGTGTCGGGTCCGCGAGGTCGAGGCGGGCAGTCCTGCCGTGTTGCGTGACACCCATGTCCGGAACTCTATGTCGGTCCGGCCCAGCGGCGCAGCGCGGTCATGGTCCGATCCTCCCCAGCAGCTCGTAGAAAACCCTTTCGTAGGACAGACGCTCCGGCGGCGGCGTTAGATACGCGCCGAGACTCAGCCGTTCGGTCAGAACTGGCGTCGGAAACCGGGCAAACGACTCGTTCAGTTCAGAAACGAGGAGATCCGGGTGCGCAGGTCGGCCCGCTGGGTCCAGACGACGCCGGGGCGGTCGTAGATGTGCAGCTCGGCGTCCGGAAGGGACTCGGCCAGCTGCTCGGCGACGGTGACGGGGTGCAGGTCGTCGCCGCGGGAGCCGATGACGAGGCACTTCGCGGTGACCTTGGCAAGGTCGGCGCGGTCCTCGACGGCGACCTGGGCCGGCAGGCTGCCGAGGCCGGCGGCGAGCCCGTCGCGCATCAGCTGGTCGAGTCGCTGGCGCAGGAAGGCCCAGACCGGCGGCGAGTTGCGGACCTGGGTGGGGACCTCCATGGAGATCACGTCGGCGACGGCGGCGGCGTCTCCGGCCTCGATCGCTTCGAGCAGCGCGGTGAGGCGCTCCTGCGCGGCGGCCGGCCGCGCCGTATCGAGGACGGCGGGCAGGAAGAACACGGCGCGCTCGAAGCGGCCCGGGTTGTCGGCGAGCAGCCGGCACAGGGCGCCGGCGCCGAGGCTGACGCCCAGGGCGCGGGTGGCACCGGAGAGGTCCGCGACGGCGCGCAGGTCGCGGGCGAGGTCGGCATACGTCCAGACGCCACCTGGCGAGGCGGAGTGGCCGTGGCCGCGGAACTGGAAGAAGACCTTGCGGCCGGACACGGCGCTACCGAGCGGGCGGGTCTCGGCGATCCCGCTGCCCAGTCCGTGCGCGAAGACCGTGACGGGGTTGCCATCACCGGTGATGAGCCACTCCAGCTCGACACCGTGCGGGGTGGCGATCTGCTCCGTCGGCGGTGCGGGGAGGGTCGGCCGGCCGGTCTGCGGCCCGCGGGTCACGGGCGGGCGGAACCGGTCGGGCCTGCCGTCGGGCGGCGGCGGCCAGCGGAAGTCCATCAACGACCCGCCATCACCACGAGCCGTGGCCGTCTACCGCGTCGCGCAGCGCGGGTCTGATGTCGAGCAGATACACGGCGAAGATGCCGGCGGCAATGAGCAGGAAGATGCTGAGGTAGCCCATCCGCAGTTGGGGCGCCACGGCGGTGAGCAGCAGACCACCGCCGGTCAGGGCCAGCCAGACCGTTTTCGACATCGTGCCGATGGCGGGAAACGCGTCGGCCCGCTGGACGAGGCAGTGCAGCAACGCCGCGGCGCCGAGCACCAGGCAGAAGACCCACACCGCCACGTCGATGTAGAGCTCGACCGTCGCGTAGAACATTGGCACTGCAGTCACCATCCCACGAGCTTATTCCGAAGCCCCCCGGCCCGTGCGACACGGTGCCGGAGGGCTCCCGACAAACTCCCGGTTACTTCTTCGCGGGCGCGGTCTTCTTCGCCGCGGTGGCCTTCTTCGCGGGCGTCCCAGCGGCGGCCGGCGTGGTGGCTGACGGCTTCGGCGCGACGGCCGGCGCGACGTCGGCCGGGGTCGGGGTGACGGCGACCTCGGTGGTCACGGTCTTCGTGGCCGGCTCGATCTCGATCTTCGCCTCGGCGGTGCGGCCCCCGGCGACGACCTTCTCGCCGCGGTTGACCAGATCGGTGTAGACGGCGACGGCCTTGTCCTGGGCGACCTGGGCGCCCGCGAGCAGCGACACGGTGTTGCGACGGGCCACGTCGCGCAGCCGGTCGGCGGCCACGGTCAGGTCGGCGCGCAGGTTGGTCTCGGTGACCGCGTCGGTCACGGCCGGGCGCAGCTCCTCGACCCGGGCACGCAGCTGGGCGACCTGGGCGGGCAGCTTGCGCAGCTGCTGATAGGCCAGGTCACCGGCGCCGGCCGCGGCGTAGAGCGGCGTGGGAATCTTGCGGGTGGTGGTGCTGGTGGTCATGGTGACTCCTCTGACTTCGTCGTGGCTTCCGGATCGGCGTCGAGCCCCGCCCCCGAGGCGGCGCCGTCCAGGTCGTTGCGCGTGTTCTCGCGCCGGAACGTCTCGTAGATCTGCGTGAGCGACTGCTTCTGGGCCATGGTGAGATCACTGTCCGCAGCGATCGCGGCCAGCACGTCGTGCCCTTCGCGCTCGAGCAGGCCGGCCCGCAGGTACATCATCGGGGTCGACACCCGCAGCGCACCGGCGAGCTGCGCGAGCACCTCGGCACTCGGTTTGCGCAGGCCACGCTCGATCTGACTGAGATATGGGTTGCTGACTCCGGCCTGCTCGGCGAGCTGGCGGAGCGAGATGCGCGCGTTGCGGCGCAGGTCACGAATGAACCCACCCAGGTCGCGCGGCTCTTCAGTCACGCTACCGACGGTAGCTCGCTCTGCTAACTCTTGCAAGCAAAACGCTAGCAAGAGCTAGCGTGAACCGGGTCACCAGACCGCGCGCACCGAACCTACCCGGGAGCCGCCCCCCAAAACCGGCATATCGGCGTACTTCCCCAAGGAGAAGCCCAGCCGGGACAGCCCCGCACCGAGCACCGGCAGTCTGGGGCGCGCCGAACCATCGTCGATCTTCAGCGCCACCGCGCCGACGCCGGGGACCGCGACCGCCATGATCCCCTCGGCCCCGACCTTCGACAGCAGCCCCGGAAACGCCCGCATGAGGTGCGTGTCGTGCCCGTCCGCATCGGTGCCGGAGACCAGGTCGGGGTGCGCCCGCATGGCGTCGGCGACCCGCCGCTCGGCGGCTCCCGGCGCGGCGGACACCAGCCGCAGGAACGCCGCCGCCAGGCCGCGCAGCGACACCGCCAGCAGCGGCGCGCCGCACCCGTCGACCCCGACCGCGGCGGCCGGCTCGCCGGCGAGGGACTCGACCCCGTGCCGGATCGCGACCTGCACCGGGTGCGCGGGGTCGAGATACCCGGCGAGGGGCCAGCCGTTCGCGGCGCAGGTGCGCAGCATCCCGGCGTGCTTGCCGGAGCAGTTCATGAACAGCGGCTGCCGCGACGCACCCGCCCTGACCAGGTCGTCACGCGCGTCCTCGGAGAGCGGGTAGTCCGGCGGGCAGCCGAGCGCGGTGGCCGGCAGCGGGCCGAGGACGCCGCGGACCGCGTCCAGGTGCACCGGCTGACCGCGGTGGCTGGCCGAGATGATCGCCAACTCGGCAGGAGCGGCGACGAGCCCCGCCGCCAGCATCCCGACGGCCTGCATGGGCTTGTTGGACGAGCGCGGGAAGACCGGCCCGAGCACGTCACCGGCCCACGCCGTGACCTCGCCGTCCGCGTCCAGGACCACGATCGACCCGCTGTGCCGGCTCTCGACGAACCCGCTGCGGACCACCTCGGCGAGCGGTTCGCCACCCAGATAACGGTCGCTCATGCCGCCACCTCCGCTGCGCTCCGGCGTCGGCCTGAGCCAGACCTGTCACATGATGAGCGGCCCGAGCCGCTCCGCTGGCCGCTCATGCCGCCACCTCCGCCGCGCTCCAGCGTCGGCCCGAGCCAACCTGCGATGCTGATGAGCGGCCCGAGCCGCTTCGCTGGCCGCTCATGCGGCGATCCCCAGCAGCGTGCGGGCCTCGGCCGGGGTCATCGGCGGGCGCTGGGCGAGCCGGGCGAAGGCGGAGGCCCGCGCGACGAGCTGCGCGTTGCTCTCCACCGGCACGCCCTTGGCGTAGGTGACGGTGTCCTCCATGCCGACCCGCAGGTGCCCGCCGGCGGACAGCGACGCGAGCAGGACCGGCAGCGTGCCACGGCCGATGCCGGTCGCCGAGAAGGTGGTCCCCTCGGGCAGGTCGCGCATCGCCTGGACGCACGCCACGAGCGCCTCGGCGGTGCCGGGCATCCCGCCGGGCACGTTCATGACGAGGTCGAGGTGGACGTGGCCGCCGAAGGGCAGCCCGTGCCGGTCGAGCAGGCGGCGCAGGGTGGTCAGCTGGCCGAGGTCGAAGATCTCGTACTCGGGGACGATCCCGCGGTCGCGCATCCGGGTGTGCAGCTCGACGATGAACGCCCACCGGTTGAGGAACACGTCGTCGCCGAAGTTGACCGTGCCCATCGTGCAGGAGGCCATGTCGGGCCCGGCGTCCAGGACCCGGAGCCGGTCGTCCTCGGGGTCGGTGACCGCGCCGCCGCTGGAGAGCTGGACGATGAGGTCGGTCTCGGCCCGCAGCGCGGCGACGGCCTCCTTCAGCCGCCCCAGGTCCAGGGTCGGCTCGGCGGCGTCGTCGCGCAGGTGCACGTGGATGACGCTCGCACCCACCGCCTGGCATTCCTTGCCGGTCGTGACCAGCTCGGCCAGGGTCACCGGCAGGGCTGGCACGTCGGACTTGCGGGACTCGGCGCCGGTGGGCGCCACCGTGATCAACGTCGGTGTTGTCATGGCTCTTTCTACAGCGGGTCGATCGCGGCGGTGGACGGGCCCACCTGCAATTGACCGCCGTCGTCGGGCTTGACGTTCTGCCTGACCACGGCGAGCGCGATCTGGCCGAGCTCGTAGTGCCGGACGGCGGTGCCGACGAACCCGACCGCCCGGCCGTCCTTGACCACCTCGGTGTGCGGCGCGGGAAGCTCGTCGGTGGCGATGCCGTCCAGGTGCAGCAGGACCAGCTTGCGCGGCGGGCGGCCCAGGTGATGCACCCGGGAGACCGTCTCCTGCCCCCGGTAGCAGCCTTTCTCCAGGTGCACGGCCTGCGCCGTCCAACCCACCTCGGCCGCCAGGGTCTTGTGGTCGGTCTCGAAGCCGAACCTGGGACGCCGCGCCGCCACCCGCACCGCCTCATACGCCCAGATCCCGGCCGGCGGGAGCGCGGCGGCGGCGATGACGTCGGGCACGGCGGCGCGCGGCACCAGCAGGTCCGCGCCGCCCTCGACCCGCCGGACGAGACCGTCGAAGCCGGGCAGCGCCGCGGCGGCATACTTCGCGGTCGGACGGGGCGGCACGATGCCGGTCGCGAATTTCGCCGGCGGCACCGGCACGACGTCAGCGGGCGCGAGCGGTCCGACGCCGAGCGCTCTGAGCGCCTCGTCGGTCCGCGGCCCGACGATCGACAGGACCGCCCGGTCGGCGGTCGCGTCGGCGGGGTCGACCCGCGTCATGAAGATCATCCGCGACAGGAAGGTCAGCAGCCCCGCCCCGGCGCCGGGCTCCAGGTCCAGCCACGTGGCCGTGCCGTCGTCGACGAGCACCGCGTGGTGCTCGACGTGCCCGTGCGGCGACAGGACGAGCAGCTCCGAGCCGGTCATCGGGGGCAGGCCGGTCAGGTGCTGGGTGGTGAGGCTGTGCAGCCAGGTCAGCCGGTCCACGCCCGGCACCGCGAGGACGTCCCGGTGCGAGCGGTCGACCAGGCCGGCCTCGGTGTCGAGGATCTTCTGCTCACGGCTGGGGTCGCCGTAGTGCGCGACCGCGCCGGCGTCGATGGACGAGGGGTCTATGGACGCCACGGAAATGGGACTCACGAGCGGTTACTCCTCTTCGGTGCCGCACTTTCCGCACACACCGAACAGGGCCACGTGGCCGATGTCGAGGCGGAAGCCGCGGGTCGTGCGCAGGTCCTCGGCGAGACCCTCGAGCGTGGGCGACGGCAGCTCCTGCACGTCGCCGCAGCCCCGGCACACCAGGTGGGCGTGCTGGTGCTCGCCGAGCGGGTGGTAGGTGGGCGCGCCGTGCGACAGGTGGGCGTGCGTCACGAGCTGGAGATCCTCGAGGAGCTCCAGCGTGCGGTACACGGTGGTGATGTTGACCCCCGCGGCCCGCTCGCTGACGTCGGCGTGGATCTGGTCCGGTGTCGCGTGCCGCAGCCGGTAGACCGATTCGAGCACGAGCTGCCGGGGCGCGGTCAGCCGCAGGCCCCGTGACCGGAGCACCGCGGCCAGATCATCGAAACCCACAACAGTCAGCCTATCCCCCGACGCGCTCCAGGCGGGCCGACAGATGCGGCTGGAGTTTCTCGCCGACCGCGGCGAGGTCGAACGCGTAGAGCAGCGCACCGTCGACGATGCCGTAGAGCCGCTGGCCGCCGCGGACCTCCTTGGCGGTCGACGTGCGGACCACCGCGTCGGTGGCCATCTGCCACTGCGTGGTGCCCTTGGCCTGGCCGATGTACAGCTCCATGATCCCGGTCGGCTGGTTGAGCAGCACCTCGACCTCGTCGGTCGCCTTGCCGTCCGCGAGCACCGGCCGCCACCAGCCCGTCTCCCGGTTGCTGGGCTTGATCGGGTTGCCGTCGACGTCGATCACCCAGGCGCGCGACTCGTAGAACAGGAAGGGCCGGCCGTCGTGGCTGAACCGGATCTCCTGCGCGTAGTGGAAGCCCTCGATCGTCGGGTAGTCGCCCTGGCCGCGCCCGCGCCACACCCCGACCAGCGGCAGCAGGCCGAGCAGCGCGGGGTGGAGATCCGGGCCGACCCGCAGGTCGTGCGTCTCCTCATACGGATACTCCCCGACCTGGGCCAATCCGGCCCACGGCGGCTGCACCTCTGTCACCAACGCCCCCTCGAAACCCTCACCGCGACATAGATCAGGCCGCCGGCAAGGGCGCCCATACCGGCGACCAGCAAGCTCACGAACCCGATCTCGGTAACCATCCCCTGAATCCTATGCTGCGACGTATGGCACGTTCTCTGGTCGTCAAGACAACCGCCGGTGCGGACGCACCGGAGCGCTGCTCGCAGGCGTTCACCGTGGCCGCAACCGCCCTCGCCGGCGGGGTGGCCACCTCGTTGTGGCTGACCGGGGAGTCGGCGTGGTTCGCGTTGCCGGGCCGGGCCGCGCAGTTCGAGCTTCCGCACGCGGCGCCGCTCGCCGACCTCCTCGAGGCGCTCCTGGCCGGCGGCACGGTGACCCTGTGCACCCAGTGCGCGGCCCGCCGCGACATCGGCCCCGACGACGTCATCCCCGGCATCCGGATCGCCGGCGCCGCCGTCTTCGTCGAGGAGTCCCTCCAGGAGGGCGCCCAGGCGCTGGTCTACTGACCCTTCCATGATCCGGAAGACCCCGTGCACCCCGGAGTGCACGGGGTCTTCCGGATCATGGGCAAGGGGGCTAGCAGCCGGCGGTCGAGGTGATGTGCAGCTCGTCGCCGTCGGCGCGCAGGGCGACGCCGGCCTCGCCGGCCCGGAAGGCGAAGGCCTTCGGCTCGTCGAGGATCACCGCCGGGGCGGGGACCGTGGTGCGGGCCGCCGCGCCGTCGCCGGTGGTGACCGCCTCGACGGTCCACAGGGTGCCGCCGGACGGGCAGGTGAGGCGGTGGGTCCGCCACTGCGACGCGGTCTGCTTCAGGGTGTCCAGGACCGCCTGGACGGGGGCCCGGTTGGCGGTCTGCGACTGCGGGGTCGCCTCCTCGACGGGGGCGTCCTGGACCCGGCAGCCGGTGTCGGCGGTGAAGCGCAGTTGTCCTGGTTGCACGACGGCGCCACGCAGCGTGACGAAGTGCCCGGCGTCGGCCGTCAGCAGGTTGGTCTTCGGTCCGCTCACCAGGTGGGGTTCGTACGCCGGGGGCAGGGCGTCGTGGACCCGCTCGAGAGCGGCTGACTCGGCGTCCTTCTTGACGTACACCAGCAGCACCCGCTCGAAACGGGTGCCCTCGCGTGCGGACGTGACCCGGCAGCTGTTGTCGGTGCGGGTGTAGCCGCCGAGGGCGGTGACGGAGGTCGCCGGGTCCAGCGCGGCGGCGACCCTGGCGAGGGCCTCGTCCACCACGGGCAGGCCGTCGGCGATCGTGGTCTGGTCGCGGGACGTCGGCGGATCGTTGCGCGAGGAGTAGTAGGCGAACCCGCCCACGACGAGCGCCCAGGCGGCCGTTCCGGCGATGATCCAGCGACGTTTCACGGCCGACATCCTCGCAGCCACGGACAACGCCGCCGCCCCCCGGGGTTGGGCCCGGAGGGCGGCGTCACTTGCGTGCGAAGGTCAGGCGACCGCGACGGCGATCTCGTTGATGCCCCGGTCAGCGGCCAGGCTGGCGTCGCCGTTGCCCTGGCGGGACAGTGCGCGCAGGGTCCAGTTGCCGGGCGCGGCGAAGAACCGGAACTGCCCGGCCGGCGAGGTGACGACCTCGGCGGTGAACTCGCCGGTCGAGTCGAGCAGGCGCACGTAGGCGCCGCCGACGGGACCGTCGCCGGAGCTGACCACGCCGGTGATGACGGTTTCCTTCTCCACGTCCACGGAGGCCGGGATCGGTGCGCTCTGCTCGGGCGCGCCGCAGCTGTCAACAGCACTCATGATGGTCTGCCTTTCACGCGTTACCGGGCTCGTCGCCCACGGCGACGGGGACACCGACGAGGGAGCCGTACTCGGTCCAGGAACCGTCGTAGTTGCGCACATCGCTGTGCCCGAGGATCTCCTTCAGCACGAACCAGGTGTGCGAGGAGCGCTCGCCGATGCGGCAGTAGGCGATGGTCGCCTTGCTGTCGTCGAGGCCGGCGGCGGCGTAGAGCTCGCGCAGGTCGTCGTCGGACTTGAAGGTGCCGTCCTCGTTGGCGGCCTTGCTCCACGGCACCGACACGGCGGTCGGGATGTGACCCGGACGCTGCGCCTGCTCCTGCGGGAGGTGGGCCGGGGCGAGGAGGCGGCCGGCGAACTCGTCGGGCGAGCGGACGTCGACGAGGTTGAGCACGCCGATCGCCTTGACGGCGTCGTCGCGGAACGCGCGGATCGACAGGTCCTGGTCGTGCACCGCGACGTAGGTGGTCGCTGAGCGGCTGACCTCTTCCTTGGTCAGCGGGCGCCCGTCGAGCTCCCACTTCTTGCGCCCGCCGTCGAGCAGCTTGACGTCGCCGTGGCCGTACAGCTTGAAGTACCAGTACGCGTAGGCGGCGAACCAGTTGTTGTTACCGCCGTAGAGCACGACCTTGTCGTCGTTGCCGATGCCCTTGCTGGACAGCAGCGCCTCGAACTGCTCCTTGTTGACGAAGTCCCGGCGGACCTGGTCCTGCAGCTCGGTCTTCCAGTTGATTTTGACGGCACCGGCGATGTGGCCGCCGTCGTAGGCGGCGGTGTCCTCGTCGACCTCGACGAAGACGACGTTGTCGGCACCGATGTTCTGCTCGGCCCAGTCGGCCGTGACCAGGGCGCTCTCGCGACTCATGAGTGTTTTCTCTCCCAGGGAACGATTTGGGGCGGGTCGAGTCGACACACGGGTCGGGGTGTGCACCACGCCGCGCGCGACCCGAGGGGACGGATCACGGTTTCGGCGATGGGTCTGGAACTGCCGCGGACTGAAATCGCCCGCCAGACCCATCGGTCTGGGGCGCCGCTGCCTCGAGCCGTTAGAAGAGCACGCTGCAGGGCCGCACCATTAGGGGCGGCAACACAGGCAGGTGGCCACGCGGCACAGGTCGACCGCGCGCCGTCTGGTGAGCAGCATGCTCATGGTCAGGCAGCCTAGCACCGAGGCGAGGACCGGCCCAGGGTCCGCTGAGTCACTGCATCCTTCTGCGGCGGCTTTATGCACCTATGGACGACTCCGCGCGGGACGGCCCAACCACATGCTGGGACGCCGGCAACTCGGCCGCGTGGCGTCACTGGCCCGACAGGGGGACGTCCTTGGCCGAGGCGATCACGCGCAGGCCCGAGTCGGTGGTCTCGGCGGAGTTGATCACCAGGTTGTAGGGCAGGCCGGGCAGCTTCACGGTGACCTGGAGGCGGCTCTTGTTGGCCTGGACCAGATCGTTGACGATCTTCGGCAGGTCACCCTGGTCGGTGGTGACCGACTCCAGCTTGAGCCGGACCTTGCCCGACTCGACGACCATGCTGCCGTTCGCGATGATCAGGACCTTGAAGCCCTGGTACTGGAACGGGATGCGCAGCTCGATCTTGTTGTTGACGACCTTGACGTCCACCGCGGAGGGGTCCACGCCCTGCGGCAGGTTGCTGAACTCCAGCAGCTTGCGGACGTTGTCCCAGGTCATGGTCGCCTGGCCGGTGACCTCGCCGGCGACGACGTCACCCTTGCCGTTGATCAGGTCGCGCGCGTCGGCCTTGACCGCCTTGGCGTCGACGGTGAGCGTCTCGAGGTTCACCTTCTCGATCTGCGGCTTGGTCAGCGCGATCGTGATCTTCTCGTACTCACCCGCGATCACCTGGGTCAGGAACGGGAAGCCGGCGATCTTCACCGACGGGTCGCCCTCGTAGGTGACCGAGTTGGCCGCGAGCTGCTTGCGGGTCTCCTCGGTGATGCGGTCCTGCGCGGTGCTCGCGGCGATACGGTCCGCGACGAAGAGCACACCGACCAGGATCACCGCCAGCACGACCAGGACAATGCCGATCTTGGCCCCTCGACTCGCCGCCACAGCACTCCTTCCGCACCCCGGGTGGGTTGTTACCGAACGTACCCAACCACCAGGATTTCCTACCCTGGCAACCCCCGAAGCCCGGAGGCGGTCACAGCAGCAGCAGGACGCTGGCGACGTAGGCGGCCGGAGCGGCGAAGGCGAAGGCCCCCATCGGGCCCTGGATGTGCCGGGCCAGGTACAGCGCGGGCTCGTCACCGTCGATGCGGCGGCTGGCCTCCGCGTAGCCGACGGACAGGTCGACCATGAGCGCCACGATGGCCGTGGCCAGCCCGGCGAGGGCGCTCCACAGCGGGGTGATGCCGTCGAGCAGGTTGCCGATGGCGCCGGCGGCGGCCGTGCCGACCATCGCGCCGAGCACGACACCGGCGCCCCCGCGTGGGACCTGCGGCGCGATGCGGGGCAGCGCGACCACGGCGTCGGTGATCCGGGCGACGAGGATCGCGATGCCGGCCGCGGCGATGCAGGCGACGATCGCCTGGGTGCCGCGCACCTCCCGGCTGAGGACGACCACGCTGGCGAAGGCGACGACCCCGAGGGTGACGACCAGCGACGAGCCGAGCGACTCGGTCACCCGCTGCCGGCCGGCGGGGCGGGTGAGCTGGCCGACGACGCCGACGATGAACCCGGCGGCGGTGACATACGCCAACGGTGCGAGCGACGCGGGCCGGGTGAGCACGGCGGCGACGTCGGTGCCGATCGCGACGGCGATGCCGACGGCGGCGACGACGCGGGGAGCCGGCGGGCGGCTGGCGACCACCCAGACGGCGACGAACAGCACCTGCACGCCGAAGATCACCACGGCGTAGGACTCGTGCCTGGTCTGCGCGCCGACGACGAGGCCGACGGTCAGCAGCGCGGCGAACCCCGCGATGCCGAGGGAGACCAGCCGCCGGACGGGCGGCCACGACTCGGACCGGCCGGGAACCTCCCACTCGTCCGAGACGTCGACCGGGTCGGCCTCCTCCCGGCGCCGGCGGCGGGCCGCCTGGTCGGCGGCCGGGGGCCGGGCGCCGTGATCCTCGGCGGAGGGTGGGGTAGGAGGCACGCCCCGATGGTGCCAGAACGCCCCCGACCCGGACAGCACCGGGATGAGGAAACCGCATAGCACGCTGCCGGAAACGGTGGGGTGTGGCTCACCCGACTGTCTCGAAATGGATTCCCGCCAGCCGCAAAACGTGAATACTCAGATATTCTTCTGCTTCAGATACACCCACAACCCTCCCGTCAGTGTGGCCGGGACGTAACAGAGCCGCCGCCCTTCCAAGGGGCGCCACAGCGCCCATTGCGAGGTGCGCCGCGGCCACGGAGGTGACTCGTGGAGATTCTGCTGCTGACCGCGGCTCCCGCGGGCCAGGTGGTCCTGCCAGGTCTGGACCTGCTGCCCCACACGGTGCGCACCGCCCCCCGTGACGTCCGCACACTGGTGAGTGGACCGAGCCCCGACGCGGTCATCGTCGATGCCCGCACCGAGCTGGCCGACGCCCGCGCGACCTGCCGCATGCTGCACGCCACCGGGCTGGGGGTCCCCCTGCTGTCCGTCGTGACCGAGGCCGGCCTGGTCGCCCTGCACGCCGACTGGGGCCTTGACGACGTCATCCTGGCCACCGCCGGCCCCGCCGAGATCGAGGCCCGGCTGCGCCTCGCCGTCGGCCGCCTCAACTCCGCCGCCGCCGCGAGCGGCGGCATGATCAAGGCCGGCGAGCTGACGATCGACCCGGACACGTATGCGGCGAAGCTCAAGGGCCGCCCGCTCGACCTCACCTACAAGGAGTTCGAGCTGCTGAAGTTCCTGGCGCAGCACCCCGGCCGGGTCTTCACCCGCGACCAGCTCCTGCGCGAGGTCTGGGGCTACGACTACTTCGGCGGCACCCGCACGGTCGACGTGCACGTCCGGCGGCTGCGCGCGAAGCTCGGCTCGGAGTACGAGTCGATGATCGGCACGGTCCGCCAGGTCGGCTACAAGTTCGTCGTCCCGCCGTCCCGCCCGTTGCACGAGTCCGAGCCGGTAAGGGTCTGATCTAGACTCTGCCCGTGACCGTCGAGCACCTGGACCACCTTTCTGCCGTTCAGGTCGACCAGGTGCTCGCCATCAGCCAGGCGGCCGGCGACACCGACGGTGCGCTGCCGCTGTCCGAGCACGTGGTGCTGCACCTGCGGCACGGGGGCGAGACGCAGGCGGTCCATCTGCTGGCGCGCGACGCCGGCGGCACGGTGGTGGGCTATGCCCACGTGGACACGACCGAGGCGGTCGCGGGCGCCTCCGCCGAGCTGGTGGTGCATCCGTTGCGGAGGCGCCGGGGTGTCGGCCGCGCCCTCGCCGAGGCGGCGATCGCGGTCGCCGACGAGCGCGCCGGCGGCCGGCTGCGGCTGTGGGCGCACGGCGACCACCCCTCGGCCTCGGCGCTCGCCCTCAGCCTCGGCTTCGACCGTGCGCGGGTGCTGCTGCAGCTGCGGCGGTCACTGTTCACACCGCTGGACGAGGTCGCGCTGCCCGACGGGGTGACCCTGCGGGCGTTCCGGCCGGGCGAGGACGACGCCGCCTGGCTGGCGGTCAACGCGGCCGCGTTCGCCGATCATCCCGAGCAGGGCCGGTGGACCCTCGACGACCTGCGCGTCCGGCTGCGGGAGCCGTGGTTCGACGCGGAGGGCTTCCTGTTGGCCCTCCGTGAGGACCGTCTGGTCGGGTTCCACTGGACCAAGATCCACGGCGATCTTGAGGATCACGCGCATGAGCCGATCGGCGAGGTGTACGTCCTGGGCGTGGCCCCCGGCGCGCACGGTGGCGGGCTGGGTCGGGCGCTGACCCTGGCCGGCCTCCGGCACCTCCGCTCGCGCGGGCTTTCGCAGGTCATGCTCTATGTCGACGAGGACAACCCGCGCGCGGTGGCGCTGTATCAGCGGCTCGGTTTCGTGCGCTGGGCGACCGATGTGAACTTCCGCCGCGGCGGCTGACACAAAACGGGCACCAGCTATCTCCAGTGGGCAGTTCACCCATTGGCAAACTGGCCTCCGACCAGGCGTCACCTTTCTCCCGGGACCTGTTCACCCCGCGTTCACCCGTCCCCGGAGGACCGGTTACCTGGCGCTCTTAGCGTCCCTCTCAGTCGACGACCCCCGTCGGCAGCACCCCGACGAAGGGACCGCAGTGAACTTCAAGCGGCACGGCATCATGGCCGGCATCGCGCTCACCGCGACGCTGGCGCTCACCGCGTGCGGCTCGGATAACGAGACCCCCAGCACGACGAGCAGCAACGGCGGCAGCGCCCCGGCCTCCGCCATCAACTGCGCAAAGGGCTCACTGACGGCCCAGGGCTCCTCCGCGCAGAAGAACGCGATGGACGAGTGGATCAAGGCGTACCAGCTGAAGTGCACCGACGCCAAGATTGACTACCAGGGCACCGGTTCCGGTGCGGGTATCACCGCCTTCTCGGGTGGCACGGCCGACTTCGCCGGCTCTGACTCCGCGCTCAAGGACGGCGACGAGACCACGAAGGCCGCCGCCCGCTGTGGCGGCAGCCCGGCGCTCAACCTGCCGATGGTCACGGGCCCGATCGCGATCGCCTACAACCTCGACGGCGTCAAGGACCTCCAGCTCAAGCCGGAGACCCTGGCCAAGATCTTCGCCGGCTCGATCACCAAGTGGGACGACGCCGCGATCAAGGCCGACAACTCGAGCGCGACGCTGCCGTCGACCCCGATCCTCGCCGTGCACCGCTCGGACTCCTCCGGCACCACGGAGAACTTCACGGGCTACCTGGACAAGGCCTCGGCCGGCGCCTGGACGTTCGGCAAGGACAAGGTCTGGAAGGCCACCGGCGGCCAGGCCGAGAAGGGCTCCGACGGCGTCGCGGCCGCGGTCAAGAAGACCGCCGGCTCGATCGGCTACGTCGAGTGGTCGTTCGCCAAGGCCAACTCGCTCGGCACCGCCAAGATCTACAACGGCGCCGGTGAGTTCACCGCGCTGACCGGTGCCGCGGCCGGCAAGACCGTCGCGGGCGCCAAGATCACCGGCACCGGCGACGACCTGAAGCTGTCGATCGACTACGCCACCAAGGAGGCCGGGGCCTACCCGATCGTCCTGGTGACCTACGAGATCGTCTGCAGCAAGGGCATCGCCGCCGACAAGCTCGCGCTGGTCAAGGGCTTCCTCGGCTACACCGCGAGCACCGAGGGCCAGGCCGTCCTCGACAAGCTGGGCTACGCCCCGCTGCCCGAGTCGGTCCAGACCAAGGTCGCTGCCTCCATCAAGAACCTGGCCTGACAGGACTGACTTGAGCCAGCAGACTCTGCCTGCCACCTCCGCCGGTTCGCCCGGCGGAGGTGGCGGTCTTCCGAGGCGCCGCCGACTCGGCGCCGACATGCTGTTCCGCGGCACCGCGACGTTCGCCGGCTCGATGGTGCTCATCATCATCGCCGCCATCGCCGTCTTCCTCGTCGTGAAGGCCATCCCCGCCTTCCAGGACGACACCGAGAACTTCTTCACCTTCAAAGAGTGGTTCACCGACGGCGACACGCCGAGGTTCGGCATCGCGGCGACGGCGTTCGGCACGGTCCTCACGGCAGCGCTGGCACTGCTGATCGCGGTGCCGGTCGCGCTGGGCATCGCGCTGTGCCTCTCGCACTACGCGCACCGCCGGGTCGCGACCACCCTGAGCTTCATCATCGACCTGCTCGCCGCCGTCCCCAGCGTCGTGTTCGGCCTCTGGGGCCGCGACTACTTCTACGAGCCGGTCACCAACCTGTCGAAGTGGCTGCA
Organism: Dactylosporangium siamense; assembly: GCF_016862795.1. GTDB lineage: Bacteria > Actinomycetota > Actinomycetes > Mycobacteriales > Micromonosporaceae > Dactylosporangium > Dactylosporangium siamense. The sequence continues at coordinate 82,495 of NZ_BONQ01000130.1, forward strand.
CGACACGGTGGGCTGGCTGCCGATCTTCGGCAGCGAGGGCCCCTACGGCAAGTCGGTCCTGCTCGGCTCGATCGTCCTCGCGATCATGATCCTGCCGATCGTGACGTCGCTGTCCCGCGAGGTCTTCCTGCAGACCCCCCGGGAGAACCAGGAGGCCGCGCTCGCGCTCGGCTCCACCAAGTGGGAGATGATCCGCACCGCCGTGATCCCCTACGGCAAGGCGGGCATCATCGCCTCGGTCATGTTGGGCCTGGGCCGCGCGCTCGGCGAGACGATCGCCCTCGCGCTGACCCTCGGCAGCGTCTTCGCCATCAACTGGGACTTCCTCGGGCCCGGCGGCATCACCATCGCCTCCAACATCGCCAACCGGTTCGGCGAGGCCGACGAGTTCGGCCGCAGCGCCCTCATCGCCTCCGGTCTGGTGCTGTTCGCCATCACCCTGGTCGTCAACATGGCCGCCCGCGCGATCGTGTACCGGCGCCGCGAGTTCGTCGGGAGCGCATGATGAGCGTGCAAACCACCGAGCGGGTGGGCCTGCAGAACGCCCAGCAGCTGCGCACCAAGACCCTGCCGACGTGGTCGCCGTGGGCGGTCGCGGCGGCGGCTCTGGTCGTGTCGTTCGTCCTGGTGTACCTGACGTCCTGGGGCGGCGCGGTGCTCACCGGCGTCGTCGCGGCCGTGCTGTTCGTGCTGTTCCTCGGCATCGCGGCGACGGTCGTCGAGGGCAGCCGGTCGGCCCGCAACCGGATGGCCACCACCCTGATCTACGGCGCGTTCCTGCTCGCCCTGGCGCCGCTGATCTCGGTCGCCTGGACGCTGATCAGCAAGGGCACCACCCGCCTGGACGGCAACTTCTTCGGCACGTCGATGAACAACATCGGCGCGTTCGACGAGAAGGGCGGCGCGTACCACGCGATCATCGGCACGCTGGAGCAGGCCGGGATCGCCACGCTGATCACGGTGCCGCTGGGCATCCTCGGCGCGATCTACATCGTCGAGTACGGCCGCGGCTTCCTGGCCAACGCGATCCGCTTCTTCGTCGACGTCATGACCGGCATCCCCTCGATCGTCTCCGGCCTGTTCATCCTGTCCTTCTGGGTCTTCACGGTCACCCCGCTGTTCAACAACGGTCAGGCCCGCTACTCCGGCTTCGCCGCGGCGCTGTCGCTCAGCGTCCTGATGCTGCCGACCGTGGTGCGCTCGACCGAGGAGATGCTGCGGCTGGTGCCCAGCGCGCTGCGGGAGGGCGCCTACGCGCTCGGTGTGGCGCGGTGGAAGACGATCGTCAGCATCGTGCTGCCGACCGCCGGTCCCGGCATCGTCACCGGCGTCATGCTGGCGGTGGCCCGGGCCGCGGGTGAGACCGCGCCGGTCCTGCTCGTCGCCGGCGGTCTCAGCTCGATCAACTTCAACGTGTTCAGCGGCAACCAGTCGTCCCTGTCGCTGTACGTGTTCGAGCAGGCCGGCGTCGCCTCGGAGTTCGCCCCTGGCCGCGCCTGGACGGCGGCGCTCACGCTGGTCGTCCTCGTCCTGGTCCTGACCGTCGCGGCGAAGCTCCTGGCCCGCCGAAACAAGCTCGCCCGATGACCCTCACTGGAGCGCCTCACATGGCAAAGCGCATCGAAGCCCACGGTGTCACCTCGTACTACGGATCGTTCAAGGCGATCGACAGCGTCTCGATGACGATCGAGCCGAAGTCGGTGACGGCGCTGATCGGGCCGTCCGGCTGTGGCAAGTCGACGTTCCTGCGGTCGATCAACCGGATGCACGAGGTCCTGCCCAACGCCCGGATCGAGGGGCAGCTCCTCATCGACGGGCAGAACATCTACGACCGGGACGTGGACGTCACCGCGGTCCGCCGGATGATCGGCATGGTCTTCCAGCGGCCCAACCCGTTCCCGACCATGTCGATCTTCGACAACGTCGTCGCCGGCCTGCGCCTCAACGGCGTGCGCAAGAAGTCGGTGCTCGAAGAGATCGCCGAGAAGGCGCTGCGCAGCGCCAACCTGTGGAACGAGGTCAAGGACCGGCTCGGCCGTCCCGGCGCCGGCCTGTCCGGCGGTCAGCAGCAGCGCCTGTGCATCGCCCGCGCCATCGCGGTCGAGCCGCAGGTCGTGCTGATGGACGAGCCCTGCTCGGCGCTCGACCCGATCTCCACGCTCGCGATCGAGGACCTGATCACCGAGCTGAAGAACCAGTACACGATCGTGATCGTCACGCACAACATGCAGCAGGCGGCCCGCGTCTCGGACCGCACCGGCTTCTTCTCGATCGAGAAGACGGGCGACCCGGGCCGGCTCATCGAGTACGACGACACCGCGAAGATCTTCACCAACCCGTCGGTGAAGAAGACCGAGGACTACATCACCGGACGGTTCGGTTAGGCCTCAGGTCGGTTCAAACAGGGCGGATGGCGTCGGCCGGATCCCGGCCCGACGCCGCCGCCAGGGCCGCCTCGATGCTGCCCGCCTCGGCCACCTCAGTGAGCGTCCAGGTGGTCGGTGGCAGCATCGTGAAGCGGCCGTCCGCGGCCTCGGCCGGCGCGCACCAGACCGTGTCGTCGGCCTCGCCGCCGACGTCCCTCGTGACCTGCCCCTCGGGCAGCGCGGCGAGGAAGAAGTAGGTGTCGAAGCGCCGCGGCTCGAACTCCGGCGTGATCCAGCGCGACCACGGCACCAGCAGGTCGGAGCGCAGCACCAGGCCGTTGCGGGTCAGGAACTCGGCGAAGCCGAGCTCCCGGGCGATCAGCGCCAGCCTGGCCCGCTCCCAGTCGGGGCCGCTGACGTCACCGACGACGGTGTCCACGTCGGCGCCGGCCAGCAGCACCCCCGACTCCTCGAACACCTCCCGGACCGCCGCGCAGACCACCGACCGCGCCACGGACTCCTCCAGCCGCAGCCGGGCCGCCCACTGCGCCGGCGACGGCCCCGCCCAGTCGGGCTGGACGGCCGCGTCCCGCGGGTCGACGCCCCCGCCGGGGAAGACGTACATCGAGGCGGCGAACGCCATCGTGGGGACCCGGCGCAACAGGTACACCTCGAAGGGCTCCCGCAGCAGCACGACGGTGCTGGCAAGGCGGGGCTCCACCGGTACACCACCTTCCGCGGCGAATCGGCGGGCCTGCTCGGCCAGGGCGGGCGGCAGACGGAACTCGACCATCAGCCCACCTTATGGCGTGGCTTCGTGACCGGAGCGGCCGTGGGTGCGGCGGCGCTCCTTCATCTCGGCCTCGAAGAGGTGCCGGCGGCCCTGGGCCAGGTCGTCCCGGGCGGTCCGGTCGAGCTCCTTGAACAGGGCGTAGTAGCCGTCGTCGAACTCCTCGACGAGCTGAAACGTCCAGCGGCCGGCGATCACGTTGCGGCCCACGAGCTCGGTCTGGATGCGCTCGGCGAGCTTGGCGTGGCCCGCGTCGCGGAAGCGCTGGACCACCTCGTCGAGCATCAGGTCGGCGTGACCGACGAGCTGATGCAGGTCGTAGAGGCGGCCACGGGCCCGTTCCACGGTCTCCAGCGCCTCGCTCAGCTTGCCCAGCGCCTCGACGGTGGCCTCCGAAACCCCGTCCGGCCTGCGGTGTTGCGCGTCAGATCCCACCCGCGTCGGGTACCCCGCGCGGCACTAGATTGAACGTCATGGCCGACCGCATTCGCTGGGGCATCCTGTCCACCGGCAGCATCGCGAGCACGTTCGTCGACGACCTGCGCCTGCTGCCGGACGCCGCGGTCACGGCCGTCGGCTCCCGCACCGCCGCGAGCGCCGAGCGGTTCGCGGCGAAGCACGGCATCCCGCGGGCGCACGGCTCGTGGCAGGCGCTGGTCGAGGACCCGGAGGTCGACGCGATCTACGTGGCGACCCCGCACACGGCGCACTTCGACGCGACGATGCTGTCCCTGGCCGCGGGCAAGGCGACGCTGACGGAGAAGCCGTTCACGCTCGACGTCGCGTCCTCGGAGGTCCTCGTGGACACCGCCCGCGCCGGCGGCGTGTTCCTCATGGAGGCGATGTGGACGCGCTGCATCCCGGCGGTCCGGCGGATGGTCGAGCTCGTCCAGGGCGGCGCGATCGGTGAGCCGACCGCCGTGCACGCGGACTTCGGCATGCAAGTGCCCCGGGACGAGTCGCACCGGCTGTGGTCGCGGACCCTCGGCGGCGGCGCGCTCTATGACGTCGGGATCTACCCGGTGACGTTCGCGCACCTGTTCCTCGGCGTGCCGTCCAGCGTGCACGCGTGGGCGCGGATGACCGACGGCGGCGTCGACCAGAACACCGGCATGCTGTTCGGCTACGACTCGGGCGCGGTCGCGGCGCTGACCTGCGGGCTGGTCGGCGACACCGCGCGCCGGGCGACGATCACCGGCACGACCGGGCGGATCGAGGTCGCCCGCGACTTCTTCCACCCGCAGGGGTTCACCGTGTGGCACGGCGACGAGGCGGAGCGGGTCGACCTGCCGTTCGAGGGTGCCGGCTACCACTTCGAGGCCGCCGAGGTGCACCGCTGCCTGCGTGAGGGGCGCACCGAGAGCCCGCTGGTCCCCCTTGCCGAAACGCTGGAGATTTTGACCGTTCTGGATGTTGTACGGGTAAAGGTCGGTCTTGACTACCTGGGCTGACGGGACCACCTGATCGTTCCCGCTTGGCTACCCTGCGCGATATGGCGAAGGAGATCCGGGCCGATCCCGGCGCGCTGAGCGACCTGGCGGATGCCAACCTGGCCGCGGCCGAGCGCCTCGGCGACCACTTCCGCACCGGCTACCGGCACCTGCCGGTGCCCGTGTCGGTCTTCGGTACCCTCGGCGGCGCCGCCGCGGTCCACGGCACCTGCACGCTGGTGCTGCAGGACGTGCAGGCCGCGGTCACGGAGCTGGTCGCGGTCCTGGAGGGCGACGCCGAGCGGCTGCTGCGCACCGCGTTCGCGTATCGCGAGGCCGACCGGCATGCCGACCTGCGCATGGGCGGCTCCCGGGGAGCGTCGGCATGACCACGGCCGCGACGGTGGAGGCGGTCACGGTCGGCGACCTGTGGCGGCTGGAGGCACGGCCGGACCGGCTCGACGCGGCGGCCGGGGTGTGGCGGGCGACCGGTCAGGACGCCGCCGCGGCCCGCGCGCTGCTGGACACGGCGGCCCGGCCGGTGACCGGCGCGGCGTGGACCGGCGACGCCGCCGAGAGCTACCAGTGGCACCGCGGCCGGCTGGGCCGCGACCTGGACACGGTGGCCCGGCTCGCCCCGGCCACCGCGGCGCGGCTCGAGGCGATGGCCGCGCTGCTGCGCCGGGGCCAGGACCTGCTCGACGACGGCTGGCGGCGGATCGCGGCGCTGGTCGCGCACCGGCGGACCGGCGGCGGCGTCGCGTTCAGCCCGGCGGACCAGGCCCAGGCCGACGCGGTGGCGCACGCCGTCGCCGACGCGACCGCCATCCGGTCGGAGGTCGCGCAGGCCCTGGCCGGGCACGACGCCGCGTTGCGCGCCGCCCGGCCGGAGTGGGCCGCGATCGGGACCGGCTGGAGCGAGATCGCGGCCGGTCGGGTGGAAGGCTGGCAGGCCGCCGCCGAGCCCGGCGCCGGCAGCGGTGCCGACGTGATCGTGGCCGGCAGCGTCGTGGTCAACGCCGGCGGGGCCGACAACGTCGTGACCGTGCGCACCGACCCGGACGGCAGCCGGCTCGTGCTGGTCGACGGCGTGCCCGTCCGGGTGCCCGCGGGTGCCCGGCTGGTGGTCCGGACCGGCGCCGGCAACGACACCGTCCGGGTGGAGGGCGCCGGTGCGGTCACCGTGCTCGGCGGCGCGGGCGACGACACCCTCGACGGCGGTGCCGGCGACGACACGCTGCTGGCCGGCGCGGGTGCCGACACCGTGCGCGGCGGCGCCGGCAACGACCTGGTGAGCCTCGGGCCGTGGCGTGGCAACCAGCCGGGGGCCGAGACCGCGGTGCTCGGCGCCGGCGACGACCGCCTCTGGGGCAGCGCCGGGATGGACCGCACCGACGGCGGTGAGGGCGACGACCTGCTGTTCGGCGGGGACGGCGACGACGTGATCAGCGCCGGCGGCGGCGCGGACACCGTCGACGGCGGCACCGGTGAGGACCGGCTGGCCGGCAACGGCGGCGGCGACACGCTGTTCGGCGGGGACGCGGGCGACCATCTCGACGGCGGCGCGGGCGACGACTACCTGGACGGCGGTGAGGGCGGCGACGTGCTCTACGGCCTGTCCGGCCGGGACACCCTGATCGGCGGCGAGGGCGGGGACTACCTGGAGGGCGGCACCGGCGAGGACACCCTCGACGGCGGCGCCGGCGGGGACGTCCTGTCCGGCGGCCGCGGCGACGACGTGCTGATCGGCGGGGCCGGCGACGACGTCGTCTACTCCGGGGCGGGCGCCGACGCCGTGCTCGGCGGCGAGGGCGACGACACGCTCTACGGCCAGGGCGAGGACACCGCCGCCGGGGTCGAGCGAATGGTCGCGGTCCCGTCCGCGGGCGGGCTGGACGGGTTCGTGCGCATCGAGGGCGACGCTGAGTTCGTCGAACGGGTCCAGGCCGACCTGGACCTGCTCAGCGCCTCACCGGACGGCCGGCAGATGCTCGCCGCCCTGCAGGCGACCGCCGTGCCGATCGTCATCCAGCCGGAGGCCGGCGACAACGGCCACGCCAGGCCGGGTCCGCGGCCCGTGGTGCTCTACAACCCGGCGTGGGGTGGTGTGACCGAGGGCCGCCCACCGGTGGTGACGCTGTTCCATGAGCTGGCGCACGTCTACGACTTCACCCACGGCACGGCCAACGGGCAGGCGTACAACGGCGCCAGCGGCCGCGACGTCGACGGCTACGGCAACCCGGTGGCCAACCTGGAACGGCAGGCGACCGGGCTGCCGATCGACGACGACGGCGACCCCGCGACCGCCAACCGGATCGACCCGCGGCACCCGGTGGAGGTCACCGAGAACGGGTTGCGCGCCGAGATGCGTTTGGCGCACCGGGACACGTACGGCGCCGGCTAGAACAGCGGCCGGGCGATCATGTAGGCGACGACGGCGATGGCGCCGGCGGCCGGGAAGGTCAGGACCCAGGCGATCAGGATGTTGCCGGCCACGTTCCACCGGACCGCGGAGAGCCGCTTGGTCGCGCCGACGCCCATGATCGCCGAGGTGATCGTGTGCGTCGTCGAGATCGGCACGCCGAGCCAGGAGGTGGTGAACAGCACACCCGAGGCGACGGTCTCGGCGGCGAAGCCCTGCGGCGGGTCGAGGTCGATGACCTTGCGGCCGAGGGTGCGGATGATGCGCCAGCCGCCGGAGTACGTGCCGAGCGCCAGCATCGTTGAGGAGGTCCAGAAGACCCACTCGGGGATGTGGGTGGTGTTGTCCTGGTAGCCGCCGGCGTACAGGGCCAGGACCACGATGCCCATGGTCTTCGCGGCGTCCTGCATGCCGTGGCCGACCGACATCGCGGCGGCGGAGACGGTCTGCGCGTAGCGGAAGCCCTTGTTGAGCTTGCGCGGGTTGCCGTTCCGGAAGATCCAGTAGATGGCGATCATGAACAGGCCGCCGAGCGTGAAGCCGACCAGCGGCGAGGCCACCATCGGGATGACGACCTTCTCCACGATGCCCGACCACAGCACGGTGGCACCTTCGACGTCGAAGAGCATCGCGCCGAGGGAGGCGCCCACCAGGCCACCGACCAGGGCGTGGGACGAGGACGACGGGATGCCGAAGTACCAGGTGATGAGGTTCCACGTGATGGCGCCGACGACACCGGCGAACACGATGCCGAGGCCGCTCATGCCGCTCGGCGGGTGGATGATGCCGCTGCCGACGGTCTTGGCGACCGCGCCACCGAGGTGCGCGCCGGCGAAGTTGCCGAGCGCGGCCATGATCAGCCCGGTGCGTGGGCTGAGCGCCCGGGTGGAGACGGAGGTCGCGATCGCGTTGGCCGCGTCGTGGAACCCGTTGGTGTAGTCGAACACCAGCGCCACGAGGATGACCGCCAGCACGGCGACGAGCTGCGCGCTGATGTCACGACTCCTTGACGACGATGGTCTCGACCGTGTTGGCCACGTGTTCGAAGGCGTCGCAGGCGGCCTCGAGCTCGTCGACGACCTCCTTCATCTTGAGCACCGTCAGCGCGTCGTACTCACCGGAGAAGAGCCGCACGAGCAGCATGCGGTAGGCGTTGTCGCCCTCGTTCTCCAGGCGGTTGCACTCGACCCAGTACTCCTCGAGGTTCTTCATGGTCTTCAGCCGCGGCATCGCCTCGGCGGTGACCCGGGCCTGCTGGTCGAGGACCTTGACGATCTCGTGCAGCTCACGGGGCAACGACGGCAGCTTGGTGAGGCCGTACAGGTACAGCAGGCTGCCGACCGCCTCGAGGTGGTCCATCACGTCGTCGAGCAGCGAGCCGAGCCGGTAGATGTCCTCCCGGTCGAACGGCGTGATGAAGCTGGAGTTGATCTTCTTGTACAGCTGGTGCGTGATGGCGTCGCTGTCGTGCTCGACCTCGACCAGGCGCTCGCTGACGGTCTGCACGTCGACGCCCGGAAGCGCCAGCTCGGAGAGCAGCTCCGTGCCGATCACCAGGTTCTTCGCCGCACGGGTGAAGAACTCGTAGAACGAATCGTCGCTGGGACGCAGCCTCAAACGCACAGCCTGACCTCGAGACGTGAACGAAAATCCGCGAGTAACCGGTTGGTCCTCGGCGGGAATGCTAGATCCCGTTGCTGAGCCCGGCAGAACCGCAGTCCACAACCCATGTGTAGTTCATGTGCCGTTCACCTGAAATTCATCAATAACGGCCACGCGGCGTGGTTCCGCCCGGTGCTTCCGCCCCTTGTTCGACGGTCTCCGGAGGAACCGGCCCAACGGGCCGCGGTGCCGGCTCGCGATCAGGTCGACGCCCGCGGCGCGGAGCTCCTGCCAGAACGCCGTGCGCACCGCTCGCGGGTCCTCGGGGACGTCGACGAACCGGACGCGCCGCCCCCCGGCGTGCGCGGCGCCGATCAGGGAGCGCAGGATGTGCCGCGCCTCGGCGGGGAACTCGGGCCACTCCTCCCGCGGGTCCCAGCCGAGCCTGGCCCCGAGCGCCTCGGTGACCAGCGGCGCGACGGTGACCGGCAGGCCGCCCGGCTCCAGGTCGGCGAAGCGGCCCTCCAGGAACGCGAACCGCTCGTAGGCGCCGAGCAGGTCCGCGCGGGACCAGTACGGCCCGGTCAGCACCACCGTGATCGCGCCCGGCACGACCCGGCCGCCGAGGAACGTCGTCAGCAGCTGGGCGCGGGGGCGCAGCAGGAGGTCGAGGGCCTCGTACTCGGGCCTCGGACCCGGCGGCCACCCTCCCGCGGTGCCCGGGTCGGCGTGCACGAGCAGCAGGAACGGCTCGGCGCGGCGTGGGTGGACCCGGCCGAGCGGGCTGGCGTCGACCAGGGCGGCGAGCGGCTCCAGCACCGCATCCTCGAACGTCGGTGCCGGCTCACCGGGCGGCATCAGGCAGTCGAGTCGCAGGACCGGTGGCCGGGTGTCGTGGTCGAGGCGGACGGCGACCTCGACCCCCGCGAAGCCGGGCCGGACCGCCGCCGCGACGGGATCGGCCGGGCCGTCGACCGCGACGAGGAGGCCGTCGGCGAGGTACGGCCGGCCCCGCCGGGCCCGCGCCGCGGCCAGTGCACCCATCGCCGCGAGGCCCACCAGTCCGCTGGCGACCGTGGCCAGACCATTGCTCATCCCCAAATGGTATGTAACGTACATATCGCCCGGGCGGGAAACGCCCTGCCTGGATGGGCTTGAATGGGTGGCGTGGAGGACGGGTTCAGCGCGCACCGCGGGCATCTGTTCGGTGTGGCGTACCGGATGCTCGGCAGCCGCACCGACGCGGAGGACGTGGTGCAGGACACATGGCTGCGCTACGCGGGGGCGGACACCGCCGACGTCGCGGACCTGCGGGCCTGGCTGACCACGGTCACCGGGCGGCTCTGCCTCGACCACCTGCGGGCCGCGAAGGTGCGCCGGGAGGCCTACGTCGGGCCGTGGCTGCCCGCCCCGCTGGTCGAGCGGCTCCCCGACCCGGCGCAGGTCGACCCGGGCGAGCGGGTGTCGTTCCGCGACAGCGTCAGCACCGCGCTGCTGCTCGTCCTGGACGCGCTGACGCCCGAGCAGCGGGTCGCCTTCGTGCTGCACGACGTCTTCGCCGTGCCGTTCGCCGAGGTCGCGGCGACCCTCGGCACCACCGTCGAGAACGCCCGCCAGCTGGCGTCCCGTGGCCGCCGGGCGGTCGCCGACGGGGAGCACCGGCACACCACCGACCGGGCCAGACAGGAGCAGGTCCTCGCCGCCTTCACCGCGGCCGCGGCCGGTGGCGACCTCGACGCGTTGCTCAAGATCCTCGCCCCGGACGTGGTCGCCATCGGCGACGGCGGCGGTGCCGCGTCCGCGGCCAGGCACCCGATCGTCGGGGCCCTCGCGGTGGCGCGTTTCGTGCTCGGCATCTATCGGCGAGCGTCGCGGCAGGGGTACGGCGTGCGGATGGCCCTCGTGAACGGCGATCTCGGCCTAGTGGTGCGGATGGACGACAACTTCGCGGTCGCCGGCTTCGCGATCTCCCCTTCCGGGCTCATCACCGGCGTCTACAACCAACTGAACCCGGCGAAGCTGCCGTTATTGGACCAGCCCTAACCACTCGAGGTACTTCTGGCCGAACGGCTCCGTGCGCTGCGTCACGGCGCCGAAGAGCCAGTCGGCGCTGGCCTGCGCCTCGGCGATGACGTCGGCCGGGTAGGAGTACTTCACCTGATGCGCGGCGAACTCGTCCTCGTCGAGCAGCTCGATCGCACCCGTCCGCCGCCGCCGCACGTCCAGATCGAGGTCGATCATCGTGACCTCGGTCTCGTCGACCCAGTGCGGCACGGTCGTGATGTCGCAGTAGATCTCGGTGCGGTGCGGCGCGGCGTTGAAACACGCCGTCCACCACGCCTGCCGCGGGAAGAGCAGCACGTGCGGCGCCTCGACCGGGCCGGTGCGCTGCGGACCCCGGTGCACGATCGTGCCGCTGTCCGCGCCGACCCAGATGCCGTGGTCGTCCTCGCCGAGCAGCCTGGTCTCGTAGTTCCAGTGCAGCGATCCGTCGAACTTCCGGTAGACCACTTTTGGCATGCGCCCACAGTACTGATCGTGTTCCCGGCGGCGGGATTCTGTCGTACGGAGGCGGTAGCTTCTTGGCGTGACTGCCACACTTCCCACCTCGAAACTGCTGTCCGCCGCCGTCGGTGCGGTGCCCGGCGGCATGGAGCGTCCCGGCCAGCAGCAGATGGCCGACGCGATCGCCGACGCGGCGAGGCGGGAGGAGCACCTGCTCGTGCAGGCCGGCACCGGCACCGGCAAGTCACTGGCCTATCTGGTGCCGTCGCTGCTCGTCGACGGCCCCGTGGTGGTGTCCACGGCCACCCTCGCGCTGCAGTCCCAGCTCGTCGACCACGACCTGCCCAGGCTCGCCGACGCGGTCGAGCCGCTGCTGAAGCGCCGCCCGACCTTCGCCGTGCTCAAGGGCCGGCACCACTATGTCTGCCTGGCCCGCCTCGAAGGCACCTCCGTCGAGGAGCCCGACGACGCCCTCTTCGACGTCGGCGAGGCCAAGCCGACCCGCTGGCTCGGCGAGGCCGGCCGGCTCGGCAAGCACATCGAGCGCCTCCGCGACTGGGCGATGGAGACCGACACCGGCGACCGCGACGAGCTCGACCCCGGCGTCGACGACTCGGCCTGGAAGCTCGTCTCGATGCCCGCCCGCGAGTGCGTCGGCGCGGCCCGCTGCCCATATGGCGCGGAGTGCTTCGCCGAGGCGTCGCGGGCCCGCGCCCGCGAGGCCGACATCGTCGTCACCAACCACAGCCTCCTCGCCGTCGACATGCTCAGCGGCCGCATGATCATCCCGCCGCACAAGCTCCTCGTCGTCGACGAGGCACACGAGCTCGCCGACCGGGTCAGCTCCGCGTCGCAGGCCGAGCTCACGCCCGAGCTGCTGGAGCGGGCCGCCCGCCGCTGCCGCCCCTATGTCGACGATGACGTCGCCGACCGTCTCATGGAGGCCGGCGACACCCTCACCGTCGCGCTCGCCGACGCCCCCGCCGGCCGCGTCACCGACGGCCTGCCCCCGGTCCTCGGCGAGGCCCTCACCCTGCTCGACGGCGGCGGCCGTAAGGCCATCGACGCCATCGGCGAGGTCAAGGCCGACGACGCCGACCCGGTCCGCAAGCAACAGGCCAAGACGATGGTCGGCGACCTCACCAAGATCGCCCAGCGGATCCTCTCCGGCTCCGAGCACGACGTGACCTGGATCGAGCGCGACGACCGCGGCCGCCGCGCGGTGGTCATCGCCCCGCTGTCCGTCGCCGGCACCCTCAACACCCACCTGTTCCACGAGCGCACCGTCGTCGCCACGTCGGCGACCCTGGCCCTCGGCGGCCAGTTCGACACCGTGGCCCGTTCCCTTGGCCTGCCCGTCACCACCCCGTCGCCCGCGCTCGCCACCGGCGCCTCACCGGCCGAGGCCGCCCGCGACGCGGTCCTGCGCGCCTCCGCCGCCCGCGACGACGCCGACCTCGCGTGGAGCTCCCTCGACGTCGGCTCCCCCTTCGACTATGCCAAGCAGGGCATCCTCTACGTCGCCGCGCACCTGCCCCGCCCACAGACCTCGGGCCTGTCCGACCCCGCGGCCACCGAGCTGGTCGAGCTCGTCCAGGCCCTGGGCGGCCGCACCCTCGGCCTCTTCTCCTCCCGCAAGGCCGCCGAACGCGCCGCCGAGGTCCTGCGCGCCCGCGCCCCCGGCATCACGATCCTCCTGCAGGGCGAGGAGTCCCTCCCCATCCTCGTCCGCAAGTTCCGCGAGGACCGCAACAGCTGCCTGCTCGGCGTCATGTCCCTCTGGCAGGGCGTCGACGTCCCCGGCGACGCCTGCCAGCTCGTCGTCATCGACCGCCTCCCCTTCCCCCGCCCCGACGAGCCCCTCGCCGCCGCCCGCTCCGCCGCCGTCGACTCCTCCGGCGGCTCAGGCTTCGCCGCGGTGAGCGTGCCGATCGCGGCGGTCCGCCTGGCCCAGGGCGTGGGCCGCCTGATCCGCGCCCGCACCGACAAGGGCGTCGTGGCCGTCCTGGACTCCCGCCTGGAGACCGCCCGCGGCTACGGCCCCTATCTGCGGGCCTCACTCCCCCCGTTCTGGTACACGACCAAGCCGGACCTGGTCCGCGGCGCGCTCCGCCGCCTGGCCGACTCGTAACCCGACCGGCTTTCGTCGTCGCGATCCGGAAGCCTTGTGGTCGTGCGGGAGCGTTGGTGCGGATCGACATCGTGGGCGGTCGGTGCGCGGTTGGGGGCCGCCCAGTGCTCCCCGCCGTCCGAGCTCGCCTGACCCTGCGCCGTCGAGGGCATCATTCGGTGCTCAAACACCGATCACGTCCACGAGCCCGTCGAGCAGGACCCGCATCGCCTCAGGACGAAGACCATCAATCGGTGGACCGGGGGTGTGCCGGCGCCGAAACAGCGATCTCCCGTCGCCGCTCATGATCGGTCGCCGCTCGAGATCGAAGGAGTGCCGTGGTCGTCCACGCGACCACCCGACGCCTTCGATCAAGCGACCAAGATCGCTAGGCCTCGGTGCGGGGCCGGCCAGCGCCCCGATCCGGGCTATTTGTCGAAGTTCTCGAAGCTGGTGACAACCGAGCGTGCCGGACCAATGCGCAAGCCACCGGCGACGTCAGTCCACGACAGGGTCGCGTCCAGTGGCGTGGTGTACGGCCCTCGACCTGGCCGCGGCTTCGAGCGGACGTGGCCCGCGACAGACTCGCGGACGGCACGAAGTGTTCCGGCTCATGGTGGAAGGCCGGGTCGCGGCGCGCCACAGGCCGGCGCGGCTGCCCGTGGTTCCGCGCGGCCGCGGGACAGGGCGGCGCGGTTGCCGTCCGTGTCGTCCTGCGGTGAGGTCCCCGCGTCCGGACCCGCATGGTCCGGCGGCGTCGTTCGGCTTGTCGCCACCAACCGCTGGGACGCGCGGCGAACCTGCCGAAGGTGTCAGTCGGCGGAGATGATGACGGAGTCGGGTGGGGGTTCGTGACGGTGTTGGACCAGGTGGCGGATGCCGGTGTTCAGGACCGCGACCAGCGGCACGGCCACCAGGGCGCCGATGATGCCGGCCAGGACCACGCCCGTTGAGATCGCCACGATCACGGCGAGCGGGTGCACGGAGACGGCGCGGCCCATGATCAGGGGCTGCAGGACGTGGCCCTCGAGCTGTTGGACGGCGATGACGCCGATGAGGACGACCAGGGCGCTGATCGGGCCCTCGTCGACGAGGGCGACCAGGACGGCGACGGCACCGGAGACGGTGGCGCCGATGATGGGGACGAAGGCGGCCAGGAAGACCATGGTGGCCAGGGGGAACCAGAAGTCGACGTTGATGATGAGCAGCAGCAGGCCGATGCCGAGGGCGTCGATGAAGGCGACGAGCACCGTCGCGCGGACGTAGGCGACCAGGGTGCGCCAGGCGGCCTCGCCGGCGCGGCGGATGGGGTCGCGGGCCGGGGTCGGCAGGACGCCGGTGAGGAAGAGCCAGATGCGGTGGCCGTCGCGCATGAAGAAAAACGTGACGAAGAGCACCAGGAGCAGCAGCGCGAAGAACTCGATGGTGGCGGTGGCGGTGGAGACGGCGCTGTCGGTGAGGCTGCCGCGGTTGTCGTTGAGCCAGTTCGTGGCGGCGTCGAAGGTGGCGTCCAGCTGGCTGCCGTTCAGGTGCAGGGGGCCGGTGGTGAGCCAGTCCTGGATCTGGTTGACGCCGTCGGAGGCCTTGTCGGCGAGGGCCGGAAAGCCGTCGACGAACTCGGTGATGACGAGGGTGAGGACGCCCGCGACGGCGGCGAGGCCGGTGATGAGGACCAGGAACGCGGCCAGGGAAGGTGGCAGTTTCACCCGGCGGCGCAGGAAGCCCATCATGGGCGCGAGCAGGGCGGACAGCAGCAGCGCGATGCTCAGCGGGATGAGGACGGTCCGGAGCCGGCTGACGAGCCACAGCAGGACGGCGAGCGCGGCGACGAGGACCAGCAGGCGCCACGACCAGGCGGCCGTCAGGCGCAGGCCGCGCGGGATCTCGGCGTCGTCGCGGCTCATCGTCGACGGATGACCGGGATCGAGGACCGGCGGTGGCGGCTCCACCACTGGCTCCTCCTCGACCGCGGCGGCGGCCTCGCGTTCCAGACGGGCCTTCTCGAGTCGTTCGTCGTATGCCCGCCGGAGGTTGGCGCGTACCTGATCGAACCGGCCCACGGAACCCCCTTGATGACGCGAGCGGAGACTTCACCGTAGTCCGGGTCCCGCGGCGATCGCACGCACCCAGGCGGTAGCGTCGCAACCGTGACAGCCCAGCCAGCCGCCGGTTACCCGGCGGCCACCACCCCGCCCGTCGTGTCCGACGTGGACGGGGGCCTGCCGATCCGGTTGCTGCACGACCGGGTTCTCGTCCGACTCGAAGGGGCCGAGGGCGAGCGCCGGCACGCGTCCGGCATCGTCATCCCGGCGACGGCGTCGGTGGGGCGGCGCCTGTCGTGGGCCACGGCCGTCGGAGTGGGGCCCAACGTGCGTTCGATCGTGTCCGGTGACCGGGTGCTGTTCGACCCGGAGGACCGCTCCGAGGTGGAGCTGCAGGGCCGCGACTACGTGCTGCTGCGCGAGCGTGACGTGCACGCCGTCGCGGCCCGGCGGGTCGAGCCCGACTCGACCGGTCTCTACCTGTAGGGGTACGGGTAGCCCGCGTACATCGGGACGGGCGGCGGGGGCGGCGGCACGACCACCGGCACCGGCACGACCGGGGTCGGCGGGGCGGCGAGGACGCGGACCATCCCGTCGGGGAACGTGATGTGGTAGCGGCTGCCGTCCCACACCGCGAGCGGTGCCTGCGGATCGCGGCCGATGAAGACCTGGCGATACGCGGCGAGCGCGGTGAGCAGGTGCCGCTCCTCGGCGAGGGCCTCCATCCGGCGGGACGGCGTGTTGTCCAGGCCGCGGTACAGGCCGTCGCGGAGCAGGGCGAGCTTCGTCGCGTCGAACTGGAACGCCCGCATGGCCTTGGCGCCGGGGTCGCCGGCGACCCGCCGGGCCCACCGGCGGGCGGACAGCCGCCGGCCGAGGGTGCCCAGGGCGGCCACCTCCGGCGGGGAGAACCAGCCGGCCCGCGCATACTCGGTGAGCATCCGCTCGGTGAGTTTGCCCTCGTTGGAACGCTGCCACAGGGCGAAGCCGACCATGCACAGGAAGATCGGCATCATGACGGCGAAGTACCCGTACAGCAGCACCCAGGGGGTTGCGGACGCGACGACCGACATGAGGTTCCACGAGCCGTGCAGCAGCATGGCGAGCAGCACGCCGGCGATCGGGGCGAGCCACCGGACCGACTTCGTCGAGCTGCGCGACGCGATGCCGAGCCCGATGCCGGTCATCGAGGTGAACAGCGGGTGTGCGAAGCCGGTCATGAGGATGCGCACGACGAAGATGCCGACGAGGGCGACCGCGCCGCTCACCGGGCCGTCGGACTCGGCGTTGTCGGCGTAGCCCTTGATCCCCAGGTACAGGATGTTCTCGACCATCGCGAAGCCGGTCGCGGACAGTCCGCAGTAGACGATGCCGTCGATCAGGCCGGAGAACGCCCGCGGCCGGCGCCAGAACAGCAGCACCGGCCCGAGCGCCTTCATGCTTTCCTCGATCAGGGGCGCCACCAGTACCGCGACGATCGAGTCGGACAGACCCAGCCGGTCGGCGAGCAGTGCGCCGCCGGTGTTGACCGCCAGCGCGACGGCCGTCGCCACGCAGGCGCCCCAGCCGAAGACGAAGACCAGATATCTGACCGGCTCCGGCTCGTACCGGTCCAGCCAGAGGAAGCACGACACGAGCACCGGCACGGGGATGATCGCGGCGCTGACGCCGATGACGAGGGCGGTCCAGCCGCCGCTGAACCCGAGGAACGCCAGCATCGCCACCCCGCAGGCCGCGATGCAGCTGCTGACCCCGATGAGGGTCCAGAGGCGGCGGCGGTCGGAGCGCTTGGCGGGCGGCGCGGCGGCCAGGGCGAGGGCCGCGGTGGGATAGCGCTGCTCGCCGGTGTCGGGCGCGGCGTCCTCGGTCACGTTGGGCACGACGTCCGGGGCGGCCGCGTTCCAGTCGGGCTCCCCGGACGGGGGCTTGCCGAACGCCACCTGATAACCGGGGGAAACCTCGGGCGATCCCGCCAGCGGCGCCGCCCACGGTGACCGCTGCGGAAACGCCCCGTCACCGGGCGGAGGCGCGGAGCGCTCGTCGTGCCTGTTGGGCTCCGATGGCGTCCCACTCGGCGGGAGTTCGGTCATGGACCAACCTTATCCGCGCTACGGTGAGCGCAGGTCATGAGTGCCAGCGCACAGCCCCGGCTTGCTGGCCGGCAACCCTCGCGTTCGCGGCGGGGTGCCCCGGGTGATGACACGGCTCGGCACGCGGTGTGCCCGGGCAAGCGCGAGCGGAGGACTCTGCCATGTCCACGATCCTGTCCCCCGGTGACGTGAAGCTGCGCGACGGCCGCAGTGTCGACTTCGCCAATCTCGACGTCGCCGCGACCGCCCCGTGCCTGCGGGTCGTCGCCGACGCGGTCGCCGAGCTGCTGCCGTTCTACGGCAGCGTCCACCGTGGCGCCGGCGCGCTGTCGGAGCGGTGCACCCGCGAATACGAGCAGGCCAGGGAGACCGTCGCGGACTTCCTCGGCGCCCGGGACGGCGACACCGTCGTCTTCACCCGCAACACCACCGACGCGCTGAACCTCCTCGCCCGGGCGCTGCCCGAGGACACGACGGTGCTCACGTTCGACGCGGAGCACCACGCCAACCTGCTGCCGTGGCGGCGCACGGTGCACCTCGACGCGCCCCGCTCGCCGCAGGAGGCCGTGGCGGCGCTGGAGCGGGCGCTCAGCCGGCAGCGCTGCGGCCTGGTGAGCGTGACCGCGGCGAGCAACGTGACCGGTGAAGTGTGGCCGGTGGCCGCCCTCGCCGAGGTGGCGCACCGCTTCGGTGCCCGGATCGCGGTCGACGCGGCGCAGCTCGCCCCGCACGCCCCGGTCGACCTGGCGGCGCTGGGCGCGGACTATGTCGCGTTCTCCGGGCACAAGGTGTACGCACCGTTCGGCGCCGGTGTGCTCGCCGGCCGCGCGGACTGGCTGGACGCCGCCGAGCCGTACCTGGCGGGCGGCGGGGCCAGTGCCAGTGTGGGCAGTGACCTGGACGTCAACTGGACGACCGGGCCGGCGAGGCACGAGGCGGGCACGCCCAACCTGCTCGGCGCGGTCGCGATCGCCACCGCCTGCCGGGCGCTCGGCGACGCCGATCACGCCCACGAGCGGGCCCTGGTCACGCGGCTCCGGGACGGTCTGGCCGGCCTGTCGCACGTCGAGGAGCTGCGCCTCTTCGACGCGGACGCGGAGCGGGTCGGGATCGTGTCGTTCGCGGTGCTCGGCGAGGAGCCCGGCGAGCTGGCCACCCGTCTCGGCCGGGACCACGGCATCGGGGTGCGGACCGGGCTGTTCTGCGCGCACCCGCTGACCCGGCGGCTCCTCGCGGAGGCGACCGCCAGGCTCGACCCCGAGGCCCCCGCGCCGGGCCACGCGGTGCGGGCCAGCTTCGGCCTGGGCACCACCGAGGAGCACATCGACCGCCTGCTCACCGCCCTGCGACACGGCTGAGCAGCACATCGACCGCCCGCTCAACACCCTGCGACACGGCCGAGCAGCATGGACAACGCCGCTGCCAGCCCGGAGACCCGCGGCTGAGCAGCACGGGGAACCGGCCGGCTCAACGGCCCGCGATGCGGCCGAGCACCACGGAGGACGTGAGGTCGGCGATGGTCAACGTGCCCTCGTCGACCTCCTCCCAGGTCAACGGCGCCGACACGGTCGGCAGCGCGCCCGCGCGCAGCGAGTAGGGCGCCACCGTGGTCTTGAACGCGTTGTTCTGGCTCCAGTCGATGAAGACCTTGCCGGGCCGCAGCTGCCGGGCCATCCGCGCCACGATCAGGTCGGGCCGGCGGCGGGCGAGCTCGTCGGCGACGTCCTTCACGTACGCGCTGATCTCGTCGGCCGTCTCGTCCCCGGGCAGCTCCGCCACCAGCTGCATGCCCTTGCGCCCCGAGGTCTTCGGTTGGAGGTCCAGCCCGTCGTCGGCGAGCCGGTCCCGGACCAGCAGCGCGACCTCGAAACACGCCGGGAGCCCGGCCGGCGGACCCGGGTCGAGGTCGATGACCAGCAGGTCGGGGTTGAGCACGGCGCCGTCGGCGGAGACCCGCCACTGCGGGGTGTGCAGCTCCAGCGCGGCGAGGTTCGCCAGCCAGACCAGGGTGGCCAGCTCCTCGACCACGATGAAGTCGATGGTCTCGCGGCCGCGGCTGGAGCCTGGCACCGGCAGCCGGACGGTCCGGACCCAGTCGGGGGTGCCGGCCGGCGCGTTCTTCTCGAAGAAGCTGTTGCCGTCGACGCCGTTCGGGTAGCGGATGCGAGTCAGCGGCCGGCCGGCGAGGTGTGGCAGGAGGACCGGCGAGATGCGGGTGTAGTAGTCGATGACCTCGCCCTTGGTGAACCCGGCCTGCGGGTAGAGCACCTTGTCGAGGTTGGTCAGGTCGAGGTGCCGGCCCTCGACGTCGACGCGGATCTTGTCAGGCATCGTGCACGTCCGAGGGCGTCAGGTCCGGCCGGATGCGCAGGAACCGGGGGAAGCGCAGCCGCCCGTCGCGGGTGCGGTGGCTGAACTTCACCTCGACGACCAGCCGCGGCTCGACCCAGACCGCGCCGCGGGCGTCCTCCCGCGGCACGGTGCCGGCGAACGGCGACTGCGAGATCGACAGGTCCCGCAGCGCGTCGAGGAGCGCACGTTCGGCGGCGTTGGAGATCCCGCCGCCGACCCGGCCGCGAAACGTGAGGCCGCCGGCGACGGGGACACCGACCAGCAGGGCGCCGAGGGCGCGCTTGCCGGGCCGCCAGCCGCCGACGACGAACTCGCAGCTCTCCTCCAGTTTGACCTTCACCCAGTCAGGTGAGCGCAGGCCGGCCTGGTAGTGCGAGCCGACCCGCTTGGCGACGACGCCCTCCAGCGCGTTGTCGCGGCTGGCGGTCACGGTCGCCGGACCGTCGTCGAACGACGGCGGGATCACGGCCCGGGGCCCCAGCCGCAGTCCTTCGAGCACTTCGCGGCGGATGGTGTACGTCGAAGCCCGCACATCCCGGCCTGCGGCTCTCAGCACGTCGAACGCGAGATACGACACCGGCAGCGCGACGGCCAGGCGGGCCGCCCTGGCCGGCTCGCGCACGTGCATCCGCTCGGCGAGCAGCTGAAACGAGGGGCGCCCGGCCTCGTCCATGGTCACGACCTCACCGTCGAGGACGGTGTCGTCGAGGCCTTCGCCGATCCTGGCGAGCTCCGGGTAGGCGGCGGTCACCTCGACGCCGCTGCGCGCGTAGAGGCGGGTCGCGCCACCGCTGATGATCGCGATGGCTCGGATACCATCCCATTTGAACTCATACGCCCAGCCCGGCCCGGACGGTAGCGGGCCGGTCGAGGCGAGCATCGGTGCCGGCGGGCCGGTCCCCATCCCCTCACGATAGTTGGCCGCCGACTTCCTCGCGTGCGCCTCGATTCGATGCGATTCTGGTTGTCAGAGGTCAACACAGGTCAACACGGTGGGGAAAGGAACCCAATGCGCGCGATCTGGAAAGGCGCGGTCTCCTTCGGGCTCGTGTCGATCTCCGTCCGCCTGTACTCGGCGACGGAGGAGAAGGACATCCGCTTCCACCAGGTCCACCGCGACGACGGCGGCCGGATCAAGTACAAGCGGGTCTGTTCGATCGACGGCGAGGAGGTCAGCTACGACGACATCGCCAAGGGCTACGACCTGGGCGGCGGCGAGATGGTCATCCTCACCGACGACGACTTCGCGGACCTGCCACTGACCACGAGCCGGGCGATCGAGGTGCTGGAGTTCGTGCCGGCCGAGCAGGTCGACCCGATCCTCTACAACAAGGCGTACTACCTGGAGCCCGACAAGACCGCCGCGAAGCCGTACGCGCTGCTGCGCGACGCGCTCACGAACACGGAGCGGGTCGCGATCGTGAAGGTGGCGCTGCGGCAGCGGGAGCAGCTCGCCACGCTGCGGGTCCGCGAGGACGTGCTGGTCCTCAACACGATGCTCTGGCCGGACGAGATCCGCGCGGCGAAGTTCGACATCCTCGACGAGGACGTGTCGGCGCGCCCGGCGGAGCTGGCGATGGCCGGCTCGCTGATCGAGTCGATGGCCGCCGACTTCGACCCGATGACGTACACGGACAACTACCGCGAGGCGCTGCAGGAGGTCATCGACGCGAAGGTGGCCGGCCGGGAGGTCGTGCAGCCGGAGGAGACCGAGGAGGCGCCGGCCGCGGCGGTCGACCTGATGGCGGCGCTGCGCGCGTCGGTGGAGCGGGCCAAGGCCGCCCGCGGCGAGGCGACACCGGCCAAGAAGGCGACGGCGGCGGCGAAGCAGACCACCGCGGCGGCGGACGACGCCGAGGTGGTCGAGGCGACGCCGATCAAGCGCACCGCCGCCAAGAAGACCACGGCCGCGAAGAAGGCACCCGCCGCGAAGGCGGCGCCCGAGAAGAAGTCCACCCCCACGAAGGCGAGGAAGTCCGCCTGAGGTCTGTGCGCCTCAGTCCGTCGTGTGGGTGAAGTAGACCGTCGAGGACGCCTTGTCCAGCAGCAGCGTGGTCCCGTCGACCTTGAGCCAGTGCGGGTCGGCGGGGGCGAACGGGCGCAGGTCGTCCGGCACCTCCGGGGGCGTGGCCGCGGTGGTCGCCGGCAGCGCCCCGGCCCGCTCCGCGGTGATCACGGCGAAGCCGTCCATGACGTAGTCCATCGGCCCGATCTCCGGGCAGGACCGGGCCCTGGCCTCGTGCTCCTGCCAGTGCACCTGCTGGATCGGGGCGAGCTGCGGCCACATCTGCTCGATGCGGACCTTCTGGGTGACGACGGCGCCCTTCGTCGGCTTGTTCACGTCCTCGCACCCGGTGAGGCCCGGCACCCAGTCACGCAGTGCCAGGCCCACCCCACAGACGGCGAGCACGCAGGCGAGCACCGCGCCCGCGACGAGCAGCGCGATCTTCGCCGACCGGTTCACCCGTTGATCTGTACCACCTCGAGGCCGCCGTCCGCATAGCTGGCCCGGACGCGCTTCTTGTCGAACTTGCCGACGCTGGTCTTCGGCACCGCCTCGATGAACGACCAGCGCTCCGGCAGCTGCCACCTGGCCACCTTGTCGCCGAGGAACTCGCGCAGCGCCTCGGCGTCGGCCTTCGCGCCCTCCTTCAGCACGATCGTGGCGAGGGGACGTTCGCCCCACTTGTCATCCGGGACGCCCACGACACACGCCTCGAGCACGGCCGGATGGGCCATGAGCGCGTTCTCGAGGTCCACGGAACTGATCCACTCGCCGCCGGACTTGATCACGTCCTTGGCCCGGTCGGTGAGGGTGAGGAATCCGTTGGGCGAGAGGGTGCCGACGTCGCCGGTCCTCAGCCAGCCGTCCTCGAACTTCTCGGGGTCCGGGCCGTCCTCGCCGATGTACTGCGCGGTGATCCACGGACCCCGGACCTGCAGCTCCCCCACGGCCTTGCCGTCGTTGGGCATGACCTCGCCGGCGGGTCCGACGATCCGGCCCTCGACGCCGGCCGGGATGCGGCCCTGCGTGTACCGGTACGCCCATGCCTCAGGCCCTTCGACGCCGACCGGCTCGCGGGCGACGGAGCCCAGCGGCGACATCTCCGTCATGCCCCAGGCGTGGATGACCTCGATGCCGTGCCGCTCGGAGAACGCGTGCATCAGCGCCGGCGGGCAGGCGGACCCGCCGATCACGACCTCCTTCAGCGAGGACGTGTCGGTCGGGTTGGCGTCCAGGTACGCCAGGAGGTCCGTGAAGATCGTCGGCACGGCGCCGGCGAACGTCGGCTTCTCCGCCGCGATCATCTGGGCGAGCGGCGCGGCCTGCAGGAACCGGTCCGGCATGATCAGCGAGGCGCCGCTCATCAGCGCCGCGTAGGGCAGGCCCCACGCCATCGCGTGGAACATCGGCACGATGCACAGGTCGCGGACCTTGGGCCCGAGGCCGAAGCTCTCCGCCATGCAGACCTCCATCGAGTGGAGGTAGATGGAGCGGTGGGAGTAGGCGACGCCCTTCGGGTTGCCGGTCGTGCCACTGGTGTAGCAGAGGGCCGCGGCGTCGTTCTCGTCCACGGCGGGCCAGTCGTACCGGTCGGATCTCCCCGCCAGCAGGGCGTCCCAGCGGTGCACGTCGACGCCGTCCTTCTGCAGCTTCGACACGTCGCCGTCGCCGACGACCACGATGTGGCGGATCGTGCTCAGGTGCGGCAGGACGCCGGCGAGCAGCGGGATCAGCGTCGAGTCGACGATGACGACCCGGTCCTCCGCGTGGTTGGCGATGTAGATCAGCTGCTCCGGGAAGAGCCGCAGGTTGAGCGTGTGCAGCACGGCACCCATGCTCGGCACGGCCAGGTACGCGATCAGGTGCTCGGCGTTGTTCCACATCAGCGTGCCGACGCGCTCGTCGCCGGTGACGCCGAGGTCGTCGCGGAGGGCGTGGGCGAGACGGGCGGCCTGGCGGCCCACCTCGGCGTATGACGTATGTCTTGCACCAGCCTCGGCGCCGGTCCAGGTGACGACCTCCGAGTCGCCGTGGACGGTGGCCCCGTGCTGCAGAATCCGGGAGATCAGCAGGGGTGTCTGCATCATCGTGCTGCGCATGCACTGCACGCTAATGTGCTGTGACTCACAAAGGAACCCCGGGGCTACTGGTGAGTAGCTCCGGGGTTCCTGGGTCTACCGTGAGCAGGCAGCACACCGAACCCAGCGCATCGACAAGGCCCACACCAACGGCAGGCTCGGCAACGTCGAGGCCTCCAGGTGAGCCTCGACGCCGACCGGGACAAGATCGTCTCCTCGAGCGGCAGCGCTCCGGGACGACCACCACAGCGCTGCTCGGCATTCCCCGAATCCGCGCCTCGTCCCCGTCAACACGTCCGTGACCAGCTGCCCCGGCCCATCCTCGTTGTTGCGGCAGTCGCTTTTAGACTTGAGCCGACATGACCGTTCTCGCGGAGTCGGCGCCGAAATGCCCCTTCAAATAGTTCCAAGATTTTTTGCCGGTACCCCGCTCTGACGACCTGGAGGAGTAGGAGCACCACTCCAGACACGAGGAGCACCATGGACAACAATGAGGCGGCCGCCGCCGAGAACCCCGACTCACTCACCCCGACTCAGGCGTTCCATCGAGCGCCGGCCGCGAACCCGAACCGGACAGATGTCCCGCTCGCGGCCATGTTCCCCCAGGCCACCGCGGTGACGTCGACCATGCCTCGCGTCGTGGTGTCGCCTCCGAAGGTCGTGGTCGTCCGGCGCCGTCAGCGGGTGCCATCTCGCAGCATTGCCTTCCGGGTGCATCGGCGGCTGATCGATCGCCGGTTCACTCGCAGCGCCCGCGAGGCCGTTGGGCGGGCTCGTCGCTCGCCGAGCCGCGAGTCGCGCCTTCGCGGCGCCTTCCTGGCCGGTTGGGCGGGATCGGCCGGAGGCATCCAGGGCGTCATCGCGAACGTGATGGCCCCCTTCCACAAGGTGTTGAGCCAGATCGCGGACATGGTCCGCCTGCCCCGGCTCGCATTGTTCGAGGAGATGCGGAAGACGCTCCAGAGTCTGGTTCGGGGCCCGATGTTCGAGGCGCTGCGTCGCATCCAGGAGCAGATCGCCGCATCCGCCTGGCCAACGTTCAGCGCCACCCAGCACATCCGGGACGCAGTGGCCGGCAGTTCGAACTGGCTCATGGGCGCATTCCGGCACACGCGCGACTGGGCCTCGGGCTTCATGACCTACCGGGCGAAACTGCGGCAGCAGATCAGCTCGATGGTCGGCTCTTGGAGTTGGAAGCTGCTTGACCTCGCCGAGATCATCCGGCCGATCACGGACAACTTCATGACGATCGTTCGCGACATCGGATGGCCTGGCTGGTCGGCGGCGACCAAGACGATCGTCGAGTTTGCAGTCCGCACGGTCTTCTGGGCGGCCGTCCGGGTCCGCAAGGCGATCATCCACGAGGAAAACAGCGAGGAGATCGTCCGGAAGTTCATGCTCGAGATCCTGGACCTTTTCCCGAAGGGCCAGCCGCACGTCGAGGCCGCAAAGGAGGCACTGCTCGAGGACGCCTGGTTGAAGGCTGAGCCAGAGAACGTGAAGAAGGTGCTGCTCAAGCGGATCAGGGAGCTGCACCGCAACCACCGGCTGATCGGCGACACCGAGCTTGGGCACCGCCGCATCGTGTCCCTGCACACGCCGCTGGGCCAGGCGGCCGGCGACAGCGACGTCGTCCTTACCCTGGCCGAAGCGCTCGCCGACCCGCTTTCCGTCGAGGACCTCGTGCTCAGCTTGCCCGAGTTCCGGGACCATCGCATCGACCGTGTCCTCGACAAACTCAAGCCCGGAGAGCGGGAAGTCGCTGACTTCTATGCAGATCACGACGGCATGACCTGGGATCTGGCCGCCGCAGCCGCCGGACAGCCGCCGGCCTTCGGCGAGCGCGTCCGCAGGAAGTTGGACCGGTTAGGCAAGGACTTCACCAGCCGACAGGTCGGTGAACTCCACGTCCCCACCACAACGGGGCCGAGGACCAGGCCGGCGTTCGGCTGAACTCGTCCCGCCTGCGACGGATGCTGCCGCCCGCGATCGTGAACGGTCGCGAGCGGCGCCCCAGACTCTTTCTCGCTCGTTCTCTCCGGAGGTTCTCCATGCCCGCGAAGGCGGACAGCTCCCGCACGCCCAAAAACCACAACGCGACCCCGAACAACCAGCCCAACCCGAGCATCGACCGCAAGATCAAAACTGCTGCCAGCGGCGGCTTCGGGACGCTGTTGGCCTCGTCGCTCACACAGGCGCTCGGCTTGGTCCCGCCCGGCCTCGAGACCGAGTTCCACGGCGGTATCGCCTTGGTCGCCGTGACCGGCCTGCTCTACTTGGCGCTGCCCCGCAAGGCGAAGATCACCCTGGAATGGGAGCGATGATTACAGAAGGTGGCTGACGCGCACAAGATCGGCCAGGCCGGAAAGCGAAGGCAGCCGCAGCGATTTCCATCTCGGCGGAGAAGGGAGTCGCTGCGGCTGTCTCGGCTTTCCGACTCGGCCGGGCAGGCGTCCGTCGCGGCTTAGAAGGCAGCCGCCTTGGCTTCCATCTCGGCGGCCGCGTCCTCCTCGGTCGCCGCCTCGGCCGGCCCGGTGCCGCCCTGCAGCGGCTTGTCCGGCAGCGCGAGCGTGATCACCGTGCCGACGAGCGCGACGATCCCCGCGGCGAGGAACACCGGGTGCAGCGCGTTGACGAACACGTGCTCGACCGCCTCGAGGACCTGCGGCGGCAGCTTGCGGACCTGCGCCGGCGAGTTGATCGACACGCCGGACATGTTGCCGGTCATCTGCTCGCTCAGCTTGCTGTTCATGAGCGCGCCGAGCGCCGCGACGCCGACCGAGCCACCCAGCGACCGGAAGAACGTGGCCGCGCTGGTGCCCGCGCCCATGTCCCGCAGGTCGAGCGCGTTCTGCACCGCGAGGATGAGCGGCTGCATCGCCATGCCGAGGCCGACACCGATCACGGTCATGTAGATGAACGCCTGCCACAGCGGCGTGTCGACCTGCAGCGTCGTGAACAGCAGCAGCCCGGCGCCCATGATCACGGTGCCCGCCACGGGGAACCACTTGTACCGGCCGATCTTGCTGATCGCCCGGCCGGCGAGGATCGAGGTCACGATGACACCCGCCATCATCGGCAGCATCAGCAGGCCGGAGCGGGTCGGCGAGGCGCCCTTGACGATCTGCAGGTACAGCGGCACGTAGATGATCGAGCCGAACATCGCGAAGCCCAGGATGAACGTCGCGGTGTTCGCCAGGGAGAACGTCGCCCGCTTGAACAGGCGCAGCGGCAGGATCGGCTCCTCGGCGCGCCCCTCGGCGACGATGAACAGCCCGGTCAGCACCGCACCCGCGACCAGCAGGCCGAGGATCTGGACGGAGCCCCAGGCGTACTCGTTGCCGCCCCACGACAGCGCGAGCAGCCAGGAGCTGACCGCCGCGACCATGAGCGTCGCGCCCAGGTAGTCGATCTTGTGGTCCCGGCGGGTGTGCGGGACGAGCCGCAGGACCCGGCTGCACACGTACAGCGCGAAAATGCCGAGCGGGACGTTGATGTAGAAGATCCAGCGCCAGTCCGTCTCGGCGAAGTAGCCACCGACGAGCGGTCCGGCCACCGAGGAGATACCGAACACCGCACCGAAGAGGCCCTGGTAACGGGCCCGCTCCCGCGGCGCCACCACGTCCGACACGATGGTGAACGCGAGCGTCATGAGACCACCGGCACCGATGCCCTGCAGGGCGCGCGTGGCGATGAGCTGGGTCATGTCCTGCGACATACCGGCCAGCAGCGAGCCGACCAGGAACGTCGAGATCGCGAACAACAGGACCGGGCGGCGGCCGTACAGGTCGCTGATCTTGCCGTACAGCGGGGTCGACGCGGTCGAGGCGAGCAGATAGGCCGTGACGACCCACGAGTAGTGGTCGAGTCCACCGAGTTCACCGACGATCGTCGGCAACGCGGTGCCCACGATGGTCTGGTCGAGCGCGGCGAGCAGCATCCCGGTCATGAGGCCACCCATCAACAGCATGATCTGCCGGTGGGCGAGTTGCGGCCGGGCCTGTTCCGGCGGCGCGACGGTGGTCATCGAGCGTCCCTTTCGGAGGTGGTTCCTGGCTGCCGTTCGGCACCTGGCAGCCTTTCGGCAAGCGATTGGTTGAGTTGCGTGAAGAGGGCCGCAAAGATCTGACGTTCCTCGGGGGTCCACCCGGCGAGCAGCTCCTGCCACGTGGCGATCCAGCGGGCCCGGTTCTCCTCGAACACGTCCCGCCCCACGTCGGTGACCTCCACCAGGCTGGCCCGGCGGTCGGTCGGGTCCGTCGCCCGGCGCACCAGCCCCGCTGTCTCCAGCGCGCCCACCTGCCGGCTGACCGTGGAAAGGTCCAGCGCGACGTCGGTGGCGAGGGCCGACAACCGGAACGGGCCGTCAACCGCGATCCGGCTCAGCAGCATGTAGGCGGGGCGCTCCAGGCCACGGCCTGCGTCACTCCATTTGAGCGTGGCGAACAACCGCTCCGAGAGGCGGATGAACCGCCCCACTTGCCGCCCGATGGCGGCGTACTCGGTGTCGTCGTCCACAGCTCCCCGCTCCAGCGTCCCAGATACTTGCTTGCCACAAGCATCGGTTCCCGGGGCAGGGTTCACCAACCGAATTACGGGTGATGAGCATTACTGTCGTTTCGCCTCACACACGGCATACCCACGACCAGCCGTCCATGCGGCCGACCGTTGACTCGGCCGTTCGGCTACTCGCGGCCGTTCGGCTACTCGCGGCCGTTCGGCTACTCGCGGCCGTTCGGCTACTCGCGGCCGTCCGGCTACTC
>NZ_BONQ01000131.1 GCF_016862795.1 Dactylosporangium siamense
GTTCGGCTACTCGCGGCCGTTCGGCTACTCGCGGCCGTCCGGCTACTCGCGGCCGTCCGGCTACTCGCGGCCGTCCGGCTACTCGCGGCCGAACTCGAAGCGGTCCGCCGGGTACGTCCGGTCGCCGACGACCAGCACCGGCACGCCATCGCCGAGGCCGTGGTCCTTCTTCTCCTGCGGCGTGGGCATCCGGGCCCAGACGACCTCACCCTGATGCAGCCAGACCCGCTCGCGCGACGTGTTGGCCCGCACCCGGCTGCGGTATCCGCGCTTGCTCTCGACGAGGCCCTCGCCGCGCAGATACGCCATGGCGTCACGGATCGTGTCCCGGCCGACGTCGTACTCCTCGGCCAGGTACTTCTCCGAGGGCAACAGGCTCCCCGGAGCCATTTCACCACTGATGATCTTCTGCCGTATCGCGTCCGCGACCTGCAGATAGAGTGCCAGGCCCGAACTCCGGGAGATCATGTCCGCGACCATATGAAGTTCTATCGGCTACAGGGGTGGTGGCCTTATGGCTATTGGGTTAGAGTTGGCGCCAGGCGCGGGACCGGGCTGGGCGGTCCGGTTTCGCGCCACCCAATCCGGGGTGCGGCGCCGTTCCACGACGCTGCGAGCCGCGCGGCGTCGCACCCCACCTTCCCCACCCGGACCACCCGGCTCCCGCTGGTCCTACCCGGCCTGAGCCGGATCTACCCGGCCCGACCGGACCGACCCGGATCCGCCCGATCCGCCCGATCCGAATCCGGATCCACCACGGCGTCAGCCGGCCCCACTCGGCAGACCGGCCCACTCGGCAGATCGGAGACAGCCATGGACGACGAACTCTTCCCCATCGTCACCCTCGACCTCCGCGCCATCCGCACCGTCATCACCGAGGACGAAGGCGACCCGATCCTCCTGGTCGACGACGGCGACGTGCAGATCGAGTTCGGCTCCGGCCTGTGCGGCACCTGGGAACAGGCCATCCTGGGCGCGGAGCGCCTCGCCACCGCGGCCGAACAGTTCGCCGTCGCGTTGCGCGAGCAGCAGATCACCCTGGCCGCCTGACCCAGCGGCAGACAGCGCCGCCCGAACCCAGTGACAGACAGCGCCGCCCGAACCCAGCGG
>NZ_BONQ01000132.1 GCF_016862795.1 Dactylosporangium siamense
CAGACAGCGCCGCCCGAACCCAGCGGCAGACAGCGCCGCCCGGGCAGCGCGGCCTCCGACGAGGCGCGCCGCACGGGCGGCGAAGGGGTCTCTCAGGCGGCCCTGCGGCGGGCCAGGATCTGCAGGAGCCGGCCGCCCACGACGAGCAGGACGCCGCCGCCGAGCATCAGGGCCACGTTGTTGCCGGTGACCGGGAGGCCGCCGCCGCTGGTGTTGCCGCCGCCGGTGCCACCGGTACCACCGCCGCCGTGGTGACCGTAGCCGTCATCGTCATCGTCGTCGCCGGGACCGTAGCCGCCGTCCGAGTCGTCGTCGGAGTCGTCGTCGCCGGGGGCGGTGGTGGAGCCGGCCGGCGCCTTCGGGGCCGCGGCGGCCGTCTCCAGGGTGCAGATGCCCAGGTCGATCAGCGAGGTCTGGTCGGCCGGGCCGGAGCCGCCGTGACCGTAGCCGCCGCTGGACTTCCACGTGTTGCGGGAGATGAGCTTCACGCGCACCGAGGCGGCCTTCGCGTAGACGCCCGTCGAGCTGAACTGCTTCTCGACCGACCCCAGCTCGACCCGCAGCACCACGACCCGGCTCGACCCCTGCGTGGAGGAGCTCTCGGTGGCCGCCGACGAGGGTGCACCGCCGCCGCCGAGCAGGCCACCCACGGCCGGCAGGCCGGGCAGCGAGCCGAGCAGGCCGGGCAGGTCGAGGCCCGGCACGACGGCGTCGGCACCGGAGACCGCGCCGCCGACCGTGCCGGAGACCGCGCTGGTGATGCCGGTCAGCAGGTCGATGAGCGACAGGCCGCCGAGGAGCGGGAGGCTCTCGGTGCGGGCCAGGTCGGCGGCGGCCTCGGTGCTCGCGGCGTCGACGGGCACGACCACGTCGACGTGGGAGCCGGCGGACGACACGCGGACCGGCGCCTGGCCGGGGATCGTGATCTCGAGGACCGGGGCGGTGTAGTCGACGGTCTTCTTGGCGCCGGCGAGGACGTGCAGCGTCGGCGGGCTGATCACCCGGACCCCGATGGCGGAGGGGCCGTTGTCCAGGAGCTTGAAGTCGGCGATGCCTCCGGTCGCGGCGGCGGTCGCGGCGGGGCGCCCGCCGGCCGAGCCGACACCGGTGACGGTGGCGCTCTCGACGGCGTTGATGCGCAGCAGCGCGCGGCCGTTACGGCCCGGCAGGACGGTGATCCCGGCGAGCGTCGCGGAGGAGGCGGCCCGCGGGCCGTCGGCGGTGGTGCAGCGGCCGGCGTTCTTCCACGAGGCCTGCGCGCGCAGGCCGCCGGTGCCCAGGCGCAGCGCGCCGAGGTCGACGCCGGCGACGTTCACCACGTCGGGCTGGTCGTTGGAGGGTGGCGCCTGCTGATACGCCCGGGGCCCGAGCACCCCGGCGGGCAGGTCGCCGCTGCTGCGCAGGTAGCGGGCGTCGGCGGCGGCGCGCAGGGTGCCTCCGGCGATGCCGGAGTGGGTGGTGGCGACCCGGAGCTCGGGCAGGACCACGCCGGACAGGCCGGTGGCGCGCAGGTCGACACGGCCCAGCGCAAGGGTGTTGCTGGCGGCGGTGGCACCGAAGCCCTCTGGGCAGGCCGCGTCGGCCGGTGCCGCCACCGCGGGTGCCGCTAACGCGACCGGGCTCAGCGCTCCGACGATCGCCGTTGCGGCGAGGGCGGCGAGGGTCCGGGCTGTTTTTGGGCGTGCGGAAGCAACAGGAGACGTCATGCTTGAGGTCCTCCGAGACCGGGAGTACGGGGGTAGCCCGCCGGGGGGCGTGCCACTGCTGCCCTCAACGAGCCCTTTCCGGCCGGAGTTACGGCCCACGTAGCGGGCTCATCCGCACTAGTAACGACGAAGTAGTTGGAATAGCTACGGGATCCCCTAAAAGAGCCAAATTGGACTTTAAAGGGCGATAGCCGCAGGCCATATAGAACTGCCAGTGATCCGCGTTACTGTGCACGCATGGGCATGCTGTGCGCGGTGAGTTTCAATCGCTACGGGCGGCTGTTCTACTTCGACCCCGGCGAGTTTCGCCCGGGAGTGGGCGACCGGGTGCTGGTGCCGACCGACGACGGGCCCGAGGTCGCGGAGTGCGTGTGGGCCGCGCAGTGGGTGAGCGAGGAGACCGAGGGCTTTCCGCGCCTGGTCGCCATGGCCGCCGACGACGACCTGCGCCGCGACGAGCTGCTGCGCAAGCGCAAGGCCGAGGCCAAGGTCGCCGCGAAGAAGCTGATCCGCGACCATGAGCTGCCGATGAAGGTCGTCGCGGTGGACCATGTGCTGGACGGCTCCGGTGGCCAGGGCGCGCGCACCACGATCTACTTCACCGCACCCCACCGGGTGGACTTCCGGTCGCTGGTCCGGGATCTGGGCGCCACGCTGCACTGCCGGGTGGAGCTGCGCCAGCTGTCGGCCCGGGACAGCGCCCGCGTGCAGGGCGGCATCGGCTCGTGCGGGCGGGACCTGTGCTGCGCGACGTTCCTCAACGACTTCGAGCCGGTCACCATCCGGATGGCGAAGGACCAGGACCTGCCGCTCAACCCGCTGCGCATCTCCGGCGCCTGTGGCCGGCTCATGTGCTGCCTGAAGTACGAACACCCGCTGTACCAGGCGTTCCAGGCCACCGCCCCGGCCGTCGGCACGCGGGTGACCACGCCCGAGGGCGAGGGCCGGGTCGTCGGGCACAGCGTGCCGCGCGACTCCGTCACCGTGCGGATGGACGCCGACGGGTCGCGCTGCTCATGCAGCCGCGCCTCGGTCTGCGGGTCCCGGCAGGCATACGAGGAGCGGTATTAGGCCACCGTCACGCTGACGGAGTGCCAGCCGGTCGCCCCGTCGGGGAACGGCGTGACCCGGTCCGGCGTCTGCACGGCGCCGGTCTTGTCGGTGGCCCGCACCCGCAGCAGGTGGTTGCCGGGCGTCGCGGCCCAGTCGAGGCGCCACTGCACCCAGGTGTCGTTCGTCGGTGAGGGAAGCATGGTGGCGGCCTGCCACGGCCCGTCGTCGACCCGCACCTCGACGGCGGCGATGCCGCGCCCCTGGGCCCACGCGACGCCGGCGACCTGGACCGGGCCGGCGGCCGGCCGGGCGAACGGCAACGGCCGGTCGATCCGGGACGCGGTCTTCACCGGCCCGCGGGCCGCCCAACCGCGCTGCACCCAGTACGCGTCATAAGAAGAGAACGTGGTCAGCTCGATTTCCGCCACCCATTTGCAGGCGCCGGCATAGCCGTAGAGACCGGGGGTAAGCATGCGCACGGGAAAGCCGTGGTCCAGCGGGAGCGGCTCGCCGTTCATACCGACGCACAGCATGGCGTCGCGCCCGTCAAGCACCACCGACAGCGGCGTGCCGATAGTCATGCCGTCCACGGACCGTGCCACCACCTGGTCGGCTCCCGGCCGCACCCGGGCCTCCCGCAGCAGGTCCGCCAGGTGCACGCCGAGCCATCGGGCCGTTCCCACGTATGGGCCGCCGACCTCGTTGGAGACGCAGTTGAGCGTGATGTCCCGCTCGATCAGCGGGCGGCTGAGCAGGTCGTCGAAGGACAGTTCGAGCGGCCGGTCGACCATGCCCTTGACCCGGAGCCGCCAGCCGCCCACGTCGACGCGGGGCACGGTGAGGGCGGTGTCGACGCGGTAGAAGTCGCGGTTCGCGGTGATGAGACCGGCCGGCAGCGGCGGCGCGGCGGAGGCCGGGGCGGGGAGCCGGATCGACTCGCGGGACCGGTCGGCGGCGCTGCGCCCGGCGGCGTGCAGGGCGGCGGCACCCACCCCGGCAACGGCCGCTCCGGCGCCGACGATGGCGGCGGTACCGATGAACGCGCGCCGATCGAGCAGCCGCGCCGGTCGCCGCTCATCGCCCTCGACGCCCCCGGCGGCCCCGACGGCCCCGACGGCCCCGACGCCCTCGACGGCCCCGACGGCGGCGGCGGCCGGCGCCGCAGCGGGAAAGCCGGCCAACCGGCGGAGCAGCAGCAGCAGCGCGCCGGCCGCGACGGCGCCACCGAGCAGGGACGGCAGGCCGTCCAGCAGCCCGGCGGCCGGGCGGCTGGCCGCGGCGGCCGCCCCGGCGAGCCCGAGGAGCGCGGCGCCGGCGAGTCCGTAGACCCGCCGGCGCAGCCCGAGCACGCCCACGATCGCGGCGAAGACGACCAGCCCGGCCGCGATCCCGGTCAGCAGGAGCGGCTTGTCGTTGGTGCCGAAGGTGCGCACCGCCCACTCCTTCACCGGCGTCGGGGTGGCGTCGATGATGACGCCGCCGACGCCGACGACCGGACCCGCGGCGGGGACGACCAGCGCGGCGAACAGCTCACCGGTGGCGATCCCCGCGCCGGCGGCGAGCACCCCCGAGAGGGCGGCCCGGATCCTCACGGGATCAGGCCTTCGGCATGAGGACGGTGTCCACGATGTACACGATGGCGTTGGCGGTCTGCACGTTGCCGCAGACGACCATCGACGCACCGTTGACGGTGAAGCTGGTGCCGCTGCCGGTGACGGTCAGATCGGTGCCCTGCACGGTCTTGTGGGTGCCGGCGAGCTGCGCGGGCGTGAGCTTCTCACCGATCACGTGGTAGGTCAGGATGCTGGTGAGGGTCTTGTTGTCGGCGAGGACCTTGGCCAGGTCGGCCTGCGGGATCTTGGCGAACGCCGCGTCGGTCGGCGCGAAGACGGTGCCGGCGGGCAGGGTGTTGAGCGTGTCGACCAGGTTGGCCTGCTTGGCGGCGGTGACCAGGGTCTTCAGCACCGGGTTGCCGGCGGCGGCGGTGCCCACGGGGACCTTCGCCATGGCGGTGAAGCTGCCCGCGTTGGCCGGGTCGGTCGGCACGGCGGCGCAGCCGGCGCCGAACGGCGCGTCGGCCATCGCGGCGGCGCTGGTGGGCGCGGCCATGGTCGTCGCCGCCCCGGTGGTCATCGCCGGAGCGGCCGTGTCTTTGTCGTCGGAGGATCCGCAGGCGGCGGTACCCGCCAGGACCAGCATCAGGGCGGCGGCGAGCGAAACAGCGCGCATGGTGATTTTTCCCTTCGTAAGCGGATGTACACCATGTCTTCGGAGCGCCCCCGGTGATCGGATTGGTGCGACTTTCGAGGAGGCCCCGGACGGGTGACGCGTCACCCGTCCGGGGCCGGACGATCCCTTATGCCGGGACGACGCCCCAGGCCAGCGCACCGCCGATGAACGCCGGCACGGTGGCGGCGTCCGCGAAGGACGTCCCCGCGCCACGGCTGTAGTCGTTGGCCTCGTTGACCGGCTGCCAGTCGGTGCGGCTGACCCGCAGCTGGATCTCGCCGCTGTTGCCGCCGGGCGCCACGCTGCCACCGGTGAAGGTGACCTCGATGTAGGCGTCGGCGCCGTTGGCCGCGGACGGCAGGTTCACCACGCGGGTGGCGAGGTTGCCGCAGCCGACGACGGCCCAGTCGCACCAGATGCTGTACGAGGCGCCGTCACGGGTGAAGTAGTAGCGGACCGCGACGGTGTTGAGGGCGAGCGCGGTGCTGCCGCCGTTGACGACCTGCAGCCCGGGCTTGATCTCCTGGTCGTTGGTCGGGACGCTGTTGTTGCGGTACTGCACCCGCACGACCCCGGTCGGGTTGGCGGCGGTCGTGCCGCTCACCGCGGCCGAGGCCGCCGAGACGTTGCCGGCCGCGTCGCGGGCCCGCACGGTGTAGCTGTAGGTGGTGTTCGCCGCCAGCCCGGTGTCCACATAGGACGTGCCGGCCGGGCTGCCGACCTTCGTGGTGCCGCGGTACACGTCGTAGCCGGCGACCGAGCCGCTGTTGTCGGTCGACGCCGCCCACGAGAGCGAGACGCTGCTGGTCGTGGTGCCGGTGACGGCCGGGGCGCCCGGGACCGACGGCGGGGTGGTGTCGACCGGCGTGCTGGTCGTGGTGGCGGTGCGGGCGGCCGAGGCCGCGGAGACGTTGCCGGCCGCGTCGAAGGCCCGCACGGTGTAGCTGTACGTGGTGCTCTGCGCGAGACCGGTGTCCGTGAAGGACGGGGTGGCCGAGGTGCCGACCTTGGTGGCGCCGCGGTAGATGTCGTAGCCGGCGACGGTGCCGCTGTTGTCCGTCGAGGCGGTCCAGGTCAGCGAGACGCTCGTGCCGGTGGTGCCGGCCACGGTGAGGCCCGCCGGCACCGACGGTGCGACGGTGTCCGAGGTGCCGCCGTAGCGGTCGTTGAGGCTCAGGCCGTTGGTGCCGAGCTTGACGTTGTGGTCGAGGCCGACGAACTTGTTCTGGTACGACCACAGCGCCGGCTTCAGCATCGCGTACTTGGCCTCGTCCCAGGTCTTCCAGTCGTCCAGCAGCAGGCCGCCGGTGTCGCCGGAGTTGGGGTTGAGCACCCAGAACGTCTGGCTGATGCGCTTCTCGATGATGGTGTCGCGCAGGGCGTACATCCACTTGTCCTGGCGGGCGTCCTGGCCGAGCCGGCCGCCCCACTCGCCGACGAGCAGCGGCGCGGTGTTGTCGTTGTGGATGTAGAGCCAGTTCGGCGTCCACACGTCGGTGGTCAGCGTCGCCTTGTCGAACGGCTTCTGGAACCACGGCTGCTCGTAGACGAGCGGGCCGTAGTCGTGCGGCGAGTAGACGAGGTGGTTGCCCAGGTTCACGGGGAAGTCGCGCACCCCGCGCAGGTTGCCGCCCCACCAGTTGCCGTAGTAGTCGGCCTCGGCGGTCGAGGACCAGTTGGTGCCGTTCTTCGGGAAGATCTCGATGCCCTCGCAGAGGATGAGCATGTTCGGGTTCTTCGCGAGGATCCGGTTGCCGGCGACCTGGCAGGTGTTCTTGAAGTTGTCCTGGTCCGTGGAGTTGTCCCACTTGGCCCGCGGCGACTCCGACCACTTGCCGTGCGGCTCGTTCTTGATGTCGGCCGCGACGAGGGTGTCGTCGTTCTTGTACCGGTCGATCACCCACTCCCACGCCTGGTAGAACAGCTCGGGCGTGATCGAGCCCTTCCACCACACCGGGTAGATGTGCCCGGAGTTGTCGGCCTCGGCGGAGTGCACGTCGAGCATCACCTTGATGCCGTTCTGCTTGCACAGCAGCAGGAAGTAGTCGAAGACCTGCAGCGTGGTCTTGCCCAGCAGCTCGGGGTTGGCGTACGTGTTCACGCCGCTGGGCACGGCGGCCTGGCCGGCCTTCCACTCCAGCAGCAGCTGGGTCGAGATCGGCACCCGGACGATGTTGATGCCGCGGTCGGCCATCGACTTGGTGATCTCGGTGATGTTGCCGCTCCACAGGCCGTGGAAGACCCGCTCGGTGGCGTTGAAGCCGAACCAGTTGGTGCCGGTCAGCCAGACCTCGTTGCCCTGGCTGTCGACGATCTTGTTGCCGGCGGTGTGCAGCCAGTCCGCGGTGTCGGCGGCGGCGGCCGGAGCCGACGAGACGAACGGCGCGAGCGGCACGAGCAGCACGGCCGCGGCGGCGGCCAGGAGTTTTCGATGCAGGCGAAAACGCATGCGCGGAGTCCTTCCAGATGGCGGTCCAGAATTACGGGAGCGCTCCCAAGCGGTGGCGGCGCGCATGGGAGCGCTCCCGGTGACGGGTAGCGTAAGCATGTCGACACCATCGCGAAACAATGGCGAACATCGTTGGCACCTTTGTCCCGCAGCGCGCCGGGACCGGCAGCTGGAGGTCCCGGCAATGACCACAGTCCTCATCGCCGACGACAACAGCGTGGTCCGGGCCGTCGTCCGCGAGATGCTGACCGGCGACCTCCAGGTGGTCGCCGAGGCGGCCAACGGCGCCGAGGCCCTCCGGCTCGCCCGGCTGCACCGCCCGGACGTGACCCTGCTGGACCACCGCATGCCGGTCCGCGACGGCCTGTCCGTCGTCGGGGCGATCAGCGTGCACAGCCGGGTGCTGATGCTGACCCGCAGCGCCGACGACCGCACGGTCCTGGACGCCGTGCGCTCCGGCGCGATCGGGTTCCTGGTGCACGGCCAGTTCGGCCCGGCGGAGCTGCTGCACGCGGTCCGCGCCGTCGCCGGCGGCGAGTCGCACCTGTCGCCGAGCGCCGCCAGGGTGCTGGTGTCCGCGGTGCGCGCGGCGCCGGCCCGGCTCGGGCTGTCCCAGCGGGAGGCCGAGGTGATGGACCTGATCGCCCGCGGACTGTCCAATGGGGACATCGCGGCGACCCTGGTCCTTTCATCGAAGACGGTGGAGAACCACGTGAACCGCATCTTCGCCAAGCTCGGCGTCACCAGCCGCACCGGCGCGATCCGGCGCTGGCGCACCTGAGCCGCGGCCACCGTGCACCCAAATCTGTTGGGTGCGGCCCGCGCTCAGCCTCGAAAGACGGCCCGGGAGCACCCAGCGGGAGTTTCGGGAAGCGTTGCCAACCGGGCCTGCCCGTGGTGTCGTGGCGGCATGCGGGTCCTGGTCATCAGCACCACCGGTAACAGCCTCGCCGAGCTGCTGCGCCCCTGCGCCGGCGGGCTCGACGTGCGCCCGTTGCTGCACGTGCTCAACGGCGGGCGGATCGACGCCGATCTCGTCGTGCTGCACACCCACGCACCGATCCGCGAGCTGACCGCGCTCGCCACGCTGCCGCCGCCACGGCCGCCGGTGCTGGTCGTGGCGCACGCGGTGGTGCCGGGCGACGTGGTGCCGATCCTGCGCTCCGGCGCGCGCAGCCTGCTGGTCGAGGGCCAGTACACCCGGGCGGACCTGCTGGACGCGGCCCGGGCCACCGCCGAAGGTCAGAGCAGGCTGTCACCGCTGCCGATGTCGATCGTGGTCGATCACGTGCAGCACCGCGCCGCCGACCGGTCGCCGGCGCTGCTGCACCAGCCGCTGACCCGCCGCGAGCACGAGATCATGGAGCTGATCGCGGCCGGCGAGCCCAACGCCGCGATCGCGACGCGCCTCGACCTGGCGGAGAAGACGGTCCGCAACCGGGTCAGCCAGATCTACCTGAAGCTGCGCGTCAACAACCGCACCGAGGCGATCGTGCAGTGGCTCAGCCGCACCGAACGCCGTTCAGGCTGAACGCCGTCGGTGCCGGGTTGGCGCCCTGCCAGGTGCCCTGCAGCCCGAACGTGAGCGTCGCGGCGGGCGCCAGCTTCGGCGTGACCCCACCGTCCTCGACGAGGACCGTCGCGCCCGACTGGGTGACGATCGCGCCCCAGTAGCTGGTGAGTTTCTGCCCGGCGGAGAACTCGAAGCGCAGCGACCACCCGTCGATCGCCTTCGTGCCCGTGTTGGTCAGGACCACGTCGGCGATGAAGCCGGGATCCCATTCATTGCGCTTCGAATAGCGCACTTTGCAGGCATTTGCTGCGTCGGTACCGGTAGACCCTCCGATGCCGGTGCCGCCTCCGGCGGCGGGTGCCGGGCCGGACGTGGCCACCGCGGGGCTTTTCGGCGGTTTCGGGCCGGCCGGTGCGGCGCTCGACGGCGCCGGTGACCCGCCGGGCGCGGTGGCGGGCGTCTGTGCGCCGGGCAGCGACGGGCCGGCACCGGCGGGCGGCGCGGCGATCCGGTCGCGGGGCGGATCGTCGGCGCCGCTGAACGGCAGGATCAGCGCCACCGGCAGGGCGGCGGCGACGGCACCGACGAGCAGCCGCAGCCGGCGCGACGGCGGCGCACCGACCGGCGCCGGCTCGGCCGGGACGACCGCGGTGACCCGGGTGCCGCCGCCGGGACGGGACCACACCGTCAGCGTCCCGCCGCACACCCGGGCCCGCTCGTCCATCCCGACCAGGCCGTGGCTGCCGGCGAGCTGCAGGTGGCTCAGGTCGCCGGGCACGGTGAAGCCGGCCCCGTCGTCGCGGACCTCCAGGGTCACCGTGCCCCCGGCGCGGGTCAGCGACACCGCGACCAGTTCGGCGCGGGCGTGCGCGGCGACGTTGCGCAGCGCCTCGCGCAGGATCCAGCACAGCTCGACACCCACCTCCGGCGCGATGTCGATCTTGGGTGCGGTGTCCCCGTCGGCGTTGTGCAGGATGACCCCGACGCCGCTGGTCACCGACCACTCCCGGGCGATCGCGGCGACCAGGTCCGACAGTGGCGCGTCGGCCGGGTTGGATCGCAGCTCATCGATGAGCACCCGGGCGTCGCGGGCCGCGTCGAGCGTGCCGTCGCGCAGCGTCGCCGCGAGCCGGCTGGCCCGGTCCGGCTCGGTGAGGGTGCCCGGCAGGGCCGCCGCGCCGAGCGCGATCGCGTCGAGGGTCTTGCTGAGCGAGTCGTGCATCTCCCGGGCCAGCCTGGCCCGCTCCGCCGCCGCGGCGGCGGCCCGGGCCTCGACCCGCAGCCGCTCGCCCCGCGCCGTCCACGCCCGCCGGACCCGCAGCGCGGCGACCGGCAGCAGCCCGGCCGCGGCGACGACCGCGAACACGGCGAGCCCGGCCCGGCCGGTCCCGGTCGCGGTCCCGGTCTCTGGGCGCAGCCACCACAGCAGCGCCGCCGCCGGCAGCCAGATCACCGCGGCGGCGGGACCGAGCAGGGTGCCCGCAAGGGCGGCGGCGGCCGCCAGGGGGATCACGGCGAGCGCTCCGGGCAGGCCGCCGTAACCCACCCCGGCGATGGTCGCTCCCGTGGCGGCGAGCAGCGACACGACCGCACGAAGACGCACAGAGTCACGCATGGTGCGACGAGTATCACCCGCGACGCCTCAGCCCGCTACTGTCCCGGCGGGCAGCTGGCGTTCGAGGTCACCGGCCGGCACCGGCCCGGAGAAGTAGCGTCCCTGCGCCTTCTCGCAGCCCAGCAGCGTCAGCTCACGCGCCTGCCCCTCGTCCTCGACGCCCTCGGCGACGGTGTCCAGGTGCAGCATCTGCCCGAGCCGCAGCACCGCCTGCGCGACCGCCGAGCCCTTCGAGGTGCCGTCGAGCTCGGCGACGAAGCAGCTGTCGAGCTTGAGCGCGTCGACGGGCAGGCGGGTCAGGTACCGCAGCGACGAGTGGCCGGTGCCGAAGTCGTCCAGGGCGATGCGGATCCCGGCCGTGCTCAGCGCCTCGAGCTGCCGCAGGTCGGGCTCGCCGGCGACCGCGCTCTCGGGCACCTCCAGCACCAGGTGCCCGGCGAAGAACCCGGCCCGCTCCAGGATCTCCAGCACCTGCCCGGTGAAGCCCTGGTTGTCCAGCTGCCGGGGCGAGATGTTGACGTTGAGCTGCAGCGAGGGCACCCGCCGCTGCCACGCCTTGGCCTGCGCGCAGGCCTGCTCCAGCACCCAGCGGCCCAGCTCCTCGATCAGCCCGGCGCGCTCGGCGAGCGGGACGAACAGCTCCGGTTCGAGCAGCCCGCGCCGCGGGTGCTCCCACCGCACGAGCGCCTCCACCCCGGTCACCTCGCGGCTCGGCAGCGCGACGATCGGCAGGTACAGCAGGCGCAGCTGTCCCTCCCCGATCGCGCCGCGCAGCTCGTGCTCCAGCGACAGCTCCGCCTCGCCGGTCAGGCTGCGGTCCCAGCACTGCCAGCGGGGGCCGCCGGTGCGCCGCTTCGCCTGATACATGGCCAGGTCGGCGCGGTGCAGCAGCTCGTCGGTGGTGCACTCGCCGGGGCCGGCGATCGCGACGCCGATGCTCGCCGACGCGCGCAGCGTCTGCTCGCCGAACGGGATCGGCTGCTCCGTCGCGGCCACGATCCGCTTGGCGACGGCGACGGCGTGGTCGACCCGGCCGATGTCGTGCAGGACCACCGCGAACTCGTCGCCGCCGAGCCGGCCGACCAGGTCGCCGCCGAGCACGCTGCGGCGCATCATCTCGCCGAACTCCACCAGCAACCGGTCCCCGGCCTCGTGCCCGAGGGTGTCGTTGACCTGCTTGAAGCCGTTCATGTCGATGAGCAGCACCGCGGTGCTGCGCGCGGTCCGCTCCCCGCGGGCGAGGGCCCGGGCGAGGACCTCGTGCACCCTGGAGCGGTTCGCCAGGCCGGTGAGCCCGTCGGTGACCGCCATCTCGCGGCTCTCCTGCTGGACGAGGCCCTGCCGCAGCACCACCAGGCCGGTGATGCCGAACGCGCCGACGACGAGCCCGGCCCACGGGTACGCCTGCTCCTGCCGCACGGCGGCCAGGATCATCAGCGCGTAGCCGACGCCGATCGCCGCGTACGGCAGCTTCCCCGCGAACCCGCGGCGGGTGGCGTGCGCCTCGGGCCGGTCCGCCACACCCCGGTGCGCCTGCCGGTTCTGCTCGACGGCGGCGACCGCGAGCAGGAAGTGCGTCGTGGTCCAGCAGACGAACTGCCAGGCCGTGCGCTCGACCTCGGCGGCGTGCGCCTGCATGTAGCCGAGGTAGCCGTCGCCGAGGGTGAACACGACCATGGCGACGGCCACGATGCCCAGCGGCCGGCGGGACGTGGGGTCCGCACCGCGCAGCAGCACCTTGGCGATGCCGAACAGCAGGGCGAGGTCGGCGGCGGGGTAGGCGGCCGCGGCGACGACGGTGCCGACCGACGCCCCCTTGGCCAGGATGTACGGGCCGACCACGAAGTACCACATCAGCATCGCCGCGCCGGCCAGGACCGTGGCCGCGTCCAGGACGTGCTTGTGGCGCTCCATGCGGGTCGCCGAGTGCAGCGGGAACGTCTGCACCGCGAACAGCAGCATCAGCACGAACGCCAGGTGCGCGGCGTCGCCCGGGGACGGGAACGGCCGCGGGCCGGTGACGGTGAAGATGCCCACCACGCTGAGCGCCAGCGCGTACCCGAACGACATGAACCGCCACGAGCGCCGGGTCCGCTCGGTGAGCCCGTCGTGCCGGGCGGCGCGGACGGCACCGAACAGCCCGGCGGCGCCGAAGACGAACATCCCGGCTCCGGCGGGCGCGTCGATCGGGACCCGCCCCGTGCTGACCGCGCCGGCGATGCCCGCGAGGGTGAGCCCGTACAGGCCGCCGAGCACCCAGAGCATGGCGGTCCACCGCCTCGTCCGCTGGTCGTCTACCACCGCGATG
This sequence comes from Dactylosporangium siamense, assembly GCF_016862795.1. GTDB lineage: Bacteria > Actinomycetota > Actinomycetes > Mycobacteriales > Micromonosporaceae > Dactylosporangium > Dactylosporangium siamense. The sequence continues at coordinate 12,874 of NZ_BONQ01000132.1, forward strand.
GCAACCCACTCCCCGAAACCGCTGCTCCTTGTCGATCGTCCTTTCGGCGGGGTACGGGTGCGGCTGAGCGAAACGGCCAGGTCTTCGGCCACGCCTTCCACATCAGCGCGGCCCTGACGCGTCAGCGCAGCCTTGACGCGTCAGCGCAGCCCCTGACGCCGAAGGCCGCCGGAAAGGTTCGGGTCCGATACAGGCCTGCGAATCTTCGCTGATGTCGATACGGTGATCGAGCACAGCACCTGACGGGGGAAGGAGGTGCTCGTGGATTCGCTTGCCCTGAAACAGGTTCCGGTCGTCGACCGGCCCGCTCCGCGCATCGTGCTGCTGGTCGCGGCGACTGCGGGCGTGGTCGCCCAGGGCGGTTTCTACCTACCGGGCCGAATCCTGGTGACCCTGCTGGTCGCGGCCGCGTGCCTGCTGGCCCTGCACGCCCACCGGGACCTCTTCGCCGGGCACGCCGCGGTCCTCGGCACCGCCGCCGCGGTCGCCGGCTGGGCGCTGGTGCGCGGTGCGACGAGCGGCGGGCTGCCGGTCGCCGCCGCCGTCACGGCGAGCCTCGCCACGCTGGTCGTCGCGCAGGCGGTGGTGCGCCGCACCGCACCGGCCGGCCGCGTCTGGATCGCGTCCGGCCTGGTCGCGCTCGGCACCCTCGTCGCCGTCACCGGCTGGGCCGGCGTCGCGTGGCGGATCGGGCGCTGGTCGGTGCTCGTCGAGTCGACGTTGTGGCGGGCCGCGTCCACGCTGACCTATTCGAACGCCGCCGCGGCGGTCCTCGCCGTCACCGCGCTGCTGGCGCTGGCGATGACGCTCACCGAGCCCGGGACCTGGCGGTGGCCCTGCGCCGTCTACCTGACGCAGGTCGGCCTGGCCGCGACGCTGAGCCGGGCCGGGGCGCTCGCGTTCGCCGCCGGTCTGGTCGTGTTCGCCGCCGCGGCCGGGGCCCGGGCCGTGCTCCGGCACGCCGTCCCGGCCGCGTTCGGCGCGGCGGTCGCCCTGGCGGCGCTGGTCCCGTCGTTCCCGGCCGGCGGCCGGCCCGAGCCGCTGCTCGCGGTCGGCGGCCTGTTGGCGGGCGGTGCCGTCGCCGTCCTGGTGCCGCGGCTGCACGGCCGGCCCCTGTTCGCCGCGGTGGCGGCAGCGGCGGCGGCCGTGATCGGCGGCGGCTGGCTGCTGGCCGGGGGCGGGCCACGCCCGGCGGCGCTGGACAAGCTGCTCGACCGGCGGGCGACGTTCGCGTCGCAGGGCCGCTCCGGCGCCACCGACTCGGCGCTGGACCTGGTCGCCGCGCACCCCGTCGTGGGCAGTGGGCCGGGCCAGGCGCGGTTCTTCTGGACCGACCACACCGGCCAGCTGGTGGTGAGCCGGTGGGTCCACAACGAATACCTGCAGTGGCTGGTCGACCTCGGCGCGACCGGTCTCGTCCTGCTGCTCGCGCTGTGCGCCGCACTGTTCGCGCTCATGCGGCGCGGCCGGCGCGACGTCGTGCCCGTCGCGCTCATGCGGGGCGGCCGGCAGGACGGCGTGCCCGCACCGCTGTGGGCGGGTGCCGCGGCCGCCGTCGCCGCGCTCGCGCTGCACAGCGCCTTTGACTTCCTGTGGGAGCTGGCGGTCGTCCCAGTGATCCTCGGTGCCCTGGTGGGCATCGCGGCGCCCTCCCACAACGAAGAGTCCGCACCACCACCCAACGGGGAGGAAACACCTTGAACATCAAGAAGTCGAAGCTCGGCGTGGCCGCGCTCGCGGTCGGCGGGGTGCTCGCGTTCGCCGTGCCGGCCGGCGCCGCGGTCAACCTGCAGTCGGAGTCGCCGGGCGCCCTGGCCATCAAGATCACCAAGAACGCGCAGATCAAGGCCAACGGCGCGGCCACGATCGTGACGCTGACCGTCACCTGCCCCACCAACTGGGTCTTCACCGCCGACGTGAGCGTCACCCAGACCGTCGGCAGCATCACCACCAGCGGCCGCGGCTACACCTACGAGGCGCCCTGCACCGGCGCGGCGCAGAAGGTGAAGATCCCGGTGACGGCGTCACCCGCGCCGTTCCAGCTCGGCGTCGCCTACGCCCTCGGCAACCTGTCGGCGCGCAACCTCTACAACTCCAACTACGCCTACGCGAACACCGGTCGCGAGATCGTCAACGTCCAGTCCTGACCGTCCCTGACCCGTCACCCGGCGCGCCGGCCTTCCAGGCCGGCGCGCTCGGCGTCACCCCAACCGTGCCTCGGTCCACCGCAGCTGGGCCCCGCCGCCGTCGGACGGCATGACGACACTTTCGACCGGGGCGGCATTGACAACGGTGGCTGAAACGTCGAACCTTCACTGCAGGAGAGCGCTTTCTGCTCATGTCCGCGCGGCACGACCCGCGCGGAACCGCCCCTGAGCAGGGAGAGCCAATGCAACCTGTCCCTCTGTTGTCGAGGATCCGGCGCGGTGTCGCCCGCCGGATCGGCACCTCGAGCATCGTCATCACGTTGGTCACCGGGTTGATCGTGGCCGGGTGGACCGGCCCCGCGCGGGCTGCGGCCCGGCCGCTGTCGCAGGGCCGGCCGGTCGCCGCCTCGTCGGTGGAGAACGCCGGCACCCCCGCCTCGGCCGCGGTCGACGGCAACGGCGGCACCCGCTGGTCGAGCGCGTTCAGCGACCCGCAGTGGCTGCGGGTCGACCTCGGGGCCCCGGCCGCACTCACCCAGGTGGTGCTGACCTGGCAGAACTCCTACGCCGAAGGCTTCGCCGTGCAGGTGTCCAACGACGCCGTCACGTGGACGGACGTCTACACCACGAGCACCGGCACCGGCGGCACCCAGACACTCGCGGTCACCGGCACCGGGCGATATGTGCGGATGTACGGCACCGCCCGGCACACCGCGTTCGGATACTCGCTGTGGGAGTTCCAGGTCTTCGGCTCCTACGTCCGGACCGGCTGCGGCGCGGCTGACCTGGCCCGCAACCGTCCGGCGACCGCGTCGTCGACGGAGAGCTCGAGCACCCCGGCGTCGGCCGCGGTCGACGGCAACCCGGCCACCCGCTGGTCGAGCGCGTTCAGCGATCCGCAGTGGATCCAGGTGGACCTCGGCACGTCCCGCGACGTGTGTCAGGTGGTGCTCAACTGGCAGACGTCATACGCCACCAGCTTCACTGTCCAGATCTCCGCCTCCGGCACCGGCGGATGGACGACCGTCTACTCCACCACCGCGGGCGCCGGCGGCATCCAGACGCTCCCCGTCACCGGCACGGGCCGGTACGTGCGCGTGAACGGCACCGTCCGGCGCACCGGTTACGGCTACTCGCTGTGGGAGCTGCAGGTGTTCGGGTCGGCGACACCACCGGTCCGCGGCATCTGGGAGGCCGAGAGCCTCGACGGGTCCGGCAACAACCCCGGCGCCGCGACCCTCGGCACCTCCGGCACCGAGTACCGCCGCGTCGGCGTGGCCCGCTACGCCGACGGGCACAGCCAGCCGGTGGCCGGGCCCAACGCCCGCCTCGTGTCGAACCGGGTGTTCAACGACACCAGCGTCAATGTGTTCTCGGAGCGCGGGGTGACGCAGTGGGGCAATGTGTGGGGCCAGTTCCTGGACCACACCATCGGCCTGCGGCAGGACAACGGCACCGCGGCGGACATCCCGTTCAACGCCGCGGACCCGATGGAGTCCTTCACCGACGACCTGGGTGTCATCCCGTTCACCCGCACCGCCGCGGCACCCGGCACCGGGGTCACCAACCCCCGCCAGCAGGTCAACACGGTCAGCTCTTACATCGACGCCTGGGCGGTGTACGGCGGCACCGACGCCCGGCTGGACTGGCTGCGCGACGGCTCGCAGGACGGCAACCCCGACAACAACAACGCCACGCTGCTGCTGCCCGGCGGCTATCTGCCGCGCCGGGACAGCCGCGGCAACCCGGGCGCCGCGCCGGCGATGCAGGTCGACGGGCGACTGCTCGGCAATCCGAACAAGGCCGTCGTCGCCGGTGACGTGCGGGCCAACGAGAACATCGCGCTGACCGCGACCCAGACCCTGTTCGCCCGCGAGCACAACCGGATCGTGGGGCTGCTGCCGGCGTCGCTGTCGCAGCAGGACAGGTTCCAGATCGCCCGCGCGGTCGTCATCGCGGAGCAGCAGTACATCACCTACACCGAGTTCCTGCCGGCGATGGGCGTCGCCCTGCCGGCGTACCAGGGCTACGACAGCGGCGTCGATCCTTCGGTCTCCAACGAGTTCGCGACCGTCGGGTACCGCGCGCACAGCCAGATCCATGGCGAGATCGAGGTCGACACGAACGCCGGCCGGTACACGGCGGCGACCCTCGCCGCGATCGAGGCGCAGGGAGCGGACGTGACGGTCGACGGCGCCGACGCCGAGATCGGGGTGCCGCTGAACGTGGCGTTCTTCAACCCGGACCTGGTGCCGATGCTCCAGCTCGGACCGCTGCTGCGGGGCATCGGCGCGGAGTCGGAGTACCGCAACGACGAGATGATCGACAACCAGCTGCGCAGCGTGCTGTTCCAGGTCCCGGTCGGCGGCAACCCGGCCTGCCTGGACGGACCCGGGCTGCCACAGTGTTTCGACGGGGTCGTCGACCTCGGCGCGATCGACCTGCAGCGCGGCCGCGACCACGGCATGCCGACCTACAACCAGATGCGGGCGGCCTACGGGCTGGCGGCGAAGACCTCGTTCACCGCGATCACCGGCGAGGCGACCGACGCCTTCCCGGCCGACCCGTTGCTGACCCCCGGCCACGAGATCGACGACCCCGACAGCCTCGACGTGGTCGCCTTGTTCGACATCGACGGCAACCCGACCACCGTCGAGGCCGACAACGCCACCCGGGTCGTGCGCCGCACGACGCTCGCCGCCCGCCTCAAGGCGATCTACGGCGGCGTGGGCAACCTCGACGCGTTCACCGGCATGCTCGCCGAGCGGCACCTGGCCGGCTCGGAGTTCGGCGAGCTGCAGCAGGCGATCTGGCGGGAGCAGTTCACCGCACTGCGCGACGGCGACCGCTTCTTCTACGCCAACGACCCGCTGCAGGCCGCCATCCGCGGCGAGTTCGGCATCGACTTCCACACGACGCTGAGCCAGCTGATCGCCCGCAACACCGACATCCCGCTGACCGATCTCGGGGCAAACGCTTTCCGCATCCCCGGAGCACCGGGAACCGTTGCGGCGACAGCACTCCAGGTCGGCGACGGCGGTGCCGGTACGCCACTGGACAAGACCAATTTGGCAACCTGTGGCAATGCCTACGTGATCGACAGACGCAGATGTTAGCCTCGCCGCAGAGAGCGCTCTCCCGCTCGAATCCGCCGCTCAACGGGGTTCAACCGCCCCGCACGCACACCCGCCGCCGGCCGTCCCGATGCCGCCACCGGGCCGGCCGGACCATCGCATGCTCGCATCCCCTGGAGACAGCATGACCACATCCCGGCGCGGGATCGCCCGCGCCTGCATCGTCCTGCTCGCGCTCACCGGCATCGGTCTCGGCGCCACCCACGCCGCCATGGCCGCCGACGTGCCCGACGCCCCCGAAGAACTCGAACTGGTCGCCGGCAGCGACCTGTCGATCACCATCGAATGGCCCGCCGTCACGGGCGCCACCAGCTACCGGATCTACCGCGGCACCGCGTCCGGCGCCGAGGGCAACACCCCGATCGCAACGACGACCGACACCGAGTACAAGGACAGCAACCTCAGCAGCACCCCGATCTACTTCTACCAAGTGACCGCGGTCAACGCGGCCGGCGAGTCCGCGCGCTCCGACGAGGACGCGTCCAAGACCCCACCGCCCATCGGCACCGGCGGCGACGTGCCCGGCGTGACCGTCGGCGCGGGCAAGGTCTACTACTGCAAGGACGCGCTGCTCGGTGGCTTCGACTGGTTCCAGACGCTGAGCGGCTGGTTCCCGTCGGTGCTGGGCTCCTCAGGCTCCGACGCACCCGGCGACCGGGTCGTCGACATGGCCTACGCGGAGGAGGGCACCATGACGTTCAACAACGTCGTCGTGCCCACCGCCGGCCTCTACACCGTCGACTGGCGCTACGCGTTCCAGGGCGGCCTGTTCCCGGGTGTCAACAACCGCCAGATGGGTCTCAAGGTCAACGGCGTGGTCATCACGTCGACCCAGAGCTTTCCCATCACCGGCAGTTTCGACGTGTACGGCCACTCCGCGCTGCAGGTCCGGCTCAACGCCGGCGTCAACTCGATCCAGCAGTTCGCGGTCTCCGACCACGGACTGTCCAGAGTGGACCTCATGACGGTCACCCCGGCCACCGCCTCGTCCCCGGCCGGACCCACCAACCTGCGGGCCACCGCGGGCGGCACCAGCGCGACGCTCAACTGGAACGCGAGCGCGAGCGGCAACCCGACCTCGTACCGCATCTACCGCGGTACGAAGTCCGACGGTGAGGTCACCACCCCGGTCGCCACCGTCGGCGGCGGCACGACCACGTTCACCGACACCGGCCTGCAGAACGGCAAGCTGTACTTCTACTTCGTCGACGCGGTCAACGCCGTCGGTGGCTCGCCGAACTCCAACGAGGTCTCCGTGACCCCGATGGCCGGCGGGACTCCCAGCGGCACGCCCAGCAACCCGCCCGGCCTGCTGTCACAGGGCCACCCGGCGACGGCGTCGTCGGTGGAGAACGGCGGCCTGGTCGCCGCCAACGCGGTCGACGGCAGCACCGCCACCCGCTGGTCCAGCGCCTTCAGCGACCCGCAGTGGCTGCGGGTCGACCTCGGCGCGTCCCACCCGATCAACCGCGTCGTGCTCAACTGGCAGAACGCCTACGGCAAGGCGTTCGAGGTCCAGACGTCCCTCGACGGCACGAACTGGACGACGGTGTACTCCACGACGACCGGCGCCGGCGGTGTGCAGAGCCTCGCCGTCACCGGCACCGGCCGGTACGTGCGCATGTACGGCACCCAACGGGGCACCCAGTACGGCTACTCGCTGCTGGAGTTCCAGGTCTACGGCACGTGACGACCCGGTGGGGTGTCGGCCCGCAGCGGCCGGCACCCCACCGGCCTGAGGTCGAACGTTCCGGCCACATCGATCACACCGGCGGGAGCGGTCAGCGGGCGGCGTGCCGGCGGGCGGCCCGGATCTGGCGTTCCAACAGGACGAGGGGCTCCAGCACGTTGATCGGGCGGGCGCGGTCACGAAGCACGGGCGGCTCCACCTGGGTGTTCAGGTTGTCGAAGTCGCGGAAGTCGAAGATCCCGCTGCGGTTGAGCCGGAAGCCGATCGCCGAGGTCACGAAGAACGTGACGCGATCGGGATGGAAGTAGGTCCACAACGTCTCCCTGATCAGCTGCATGTTGCCGGGCAGGCTCTTGCACATCCAGGTGAAGAGCTCCTCCGTCCGGCTCGGCGGGACGGCGGGCAGGCGGGCGCCGTCGCGCTCCTGACTGATCAGCGAGGTTTCCCGGACCAGCTGCCGGAGGAACCGGTCGTCGTCGAACTTCGTGACGCAGACCGCGATGTGCTGCGGCAGCTTCCCGTCGCGTGCCTGACCGAGTTGCTGCATCCGCCGGTACAACATGTGCACCTGGGCGTGCAGGTGCTGCGAGCCGCTGTAAGGGCGGGCCTCGCGCGCCGGATCGAGCAGGTAGACCAGGCCGTCGGAGCGGGCCAGGTGCTCCAGGACCGCGGGGTTCTCCCGGTACAGCCCGTCCGGTTGCTCCCAGCACTCCAACACGAACTCGACCTGCTCACGGTCGCCGCCGGCCCGGCGCGGGAACCGGGTCCGCCCGGCGGCGGGCGGCGTCCTGTTGAACACACATCGCACCGGCGCGGCCAGCATGTCCCTGCTGGGGAACCGGCCGGCATCGCGGAGCAGCTCAGCACCCCGGCTCATGTAGTCCGCGGACCGCTGGTCGTTGGCCACCAGGGACCACCGGTCCGCCGCGGCCTCGGCCGCGATCGGCAGGGAGACCAGATAGGTGCTCTTGCCCGAGCCGTCCGGACCGAGCAGCGCGAGTTGCACCGGATCGGTCGGCGCGGGACTGTCGGGCAGCAGCACGACCGGCACGGCCCCGGCCGCCGCCGGAACAGGGCCCGGCGGGGTCCGCGAAAGGACGGCCGGCACCCGAAACGGTGCCAGCAGCAGGTCCAGGTCGTGCCTTTCGTGGCAGACCCGGCACTCGTGGGAGCGCTCGGCACGGTCCCGGGCCGCGCTGAGCTGATCGACGGGGAACCGGCCGGTGCACCGGCGCCCGGCGGCCGGGGCGGTGGGGCAGACCACGAACATCTGGTACGCCGACCCGGGCCAGTGCCGGGCGAGCAGATCCTCGATCTCGCTGCGCAGCTGCAGCGCGGTGCGATCGGGTTGGTCGTCCCAGACCTCGACGACGAGCCGGTCGGAGCCGTGCATCGTCACCGCGGCGAGGGTGCCCGGGCGGCGGGCCACGTCCTGCAGTCGCACGCCGATACGCGACGGCAGCACCGTCGCGTCGTCGCGGTGGCGGACGGCGAGGAACCCCACCATGTCCCGGATCGACGCCCGGCACTGCACGCGAAACTCGGTCAGCCGCGGCAGGACGGAGAGATCCGGCGGGCTGTCCTTCGGCAGGAGGTCGTCGACGAGGTCGAACCGCAGGCTGTCGGCCAGCGGCCGGATGAGCTCCAGCCGGTGCAGCAGCGCGATCAGGTACGGATGGTCGGGCTCCGGGAACCTCGGCGCCGTCCAGATCTGGCCCAGCCGCCGGCGGTCCAGGACACCGCCGGCATACCGGGTGTCCGCGTCCGCGGCCAGCCGCCCGGCGGCGTCCGACAACCAGACCGGTTCCAGCAGCACGGTGTCCTTGAACGCGCCGTCCGGGACGCGCAGCAGCAGATCGACGTCCTCCATCAGGTCGACGACCCGGTCGCTCTCCCCGGGCGGGACGCCGGCGGCGGCACAGTGCTCGCGGACCTTGCCCATGGACATGTGCGGCAGGTCCTCGCGCAGGGCGAGCAGCCGGGAGCGGGCGGCGAGCCACGACTCCGGGACCCGCCGGTGGATCCGCGGCAGCTGGGCGGCGACGGCCGCGATCCGGTCCCGGAGCTCCGGCACGCCCCAGCCGGTCACCTCGTTCACCTTGTGCAGCGGGATGCCCAGCTCGCCGGCGAGGTCCTGGATCTCCGGTCCGAAGGGATCCGGCAGGTCCGCCGCGGTGTGGGTGGCCACGACGATGAGGTGGGCGGTCCCGGGGCGCCGGATCCGGTCCACGGTCTCCAGCAGGTCGCCGTAGGGCAGCGGGACGCTGCCGTCGAACACGTACACGACGACCGCCTCGCGCGCCGGGGCGAGGAACCGGTCGAACTCGGTGACGTTGAGCACCAGCTCGGCCTGCGTGCCGGGCGCCCGTAGCCGCCACCGGTACCGGCTGCCGTGCGTGGCGTCCGGCTGCCCGGGCGGGGCACCGTCGGCCATCAGCCGCATGCCGAGGGTGGTCTTGCCCGAGCGCCGGTCACCGACCAGCATCGCGGCGCCCTCACCGAGCGGGGTCCCGATGACGTCACCGGTGACGCTCTCCGGGCGGACCCGGGTGATCTCGTCGCCGTCCTCCGGGTATGTCGCGTCGCCGTGTTCGTCCGGGACCAGCAGCGAGCCGCCCAGCGAGGCGGGCGCCCGCCGCAGCACGACCTTGAGGTCGTACTCCTCCTGCCTCGAGATCATGTTCTTGAGCAGCGGCCGTACCCCGGCGGCGAAGTCATAGGCGACGGCGTCCGGATCCTCGTCCGGCCGCTGCGGGGTGACCCGTTCGAGCAGGCCGGACAGGAACACCTCGGCCAGGTGCGCGGTCGTGACGTGCGGGAGCGTCCGCTGGATGAGCCGCATCACCGGCAGCGTCAGCTGCACCATGGCCAGGCGGGCGGCCAGGTCGATCGCCGGCTGGCTGGCGAACCGGAACCGGTCGAGGAGCGCCTCGACGCTGACCGGTGGCGGTGCCTGCGGCGTTTCGGGCCCGGGTCCGACCGGCGTGATCAGGGTCGCGCCGGCCACCGTGCCGCCGGAGGTCAGCATGGTGGCCCAGGCGCTGAGGGAGCCGTGGTCCAGGCCCAGCACCGGGACGTCGAGGCTGCGGAAGCCGTCGAACGCCCCGAACGGATCGTCGTCGCAGGGCCGCGCGGCGACCGCGCCGTCGCGGCGATCGGTGCCGCTCCACCACACGTCGCGGGTGGCGAGCGCGCCGCGGCCCCAGAGCCGCTCCGGAAGGAGGTCCAGCACCGCGACCGGGCCGGCGACCCGCCACCGCTCGAGCACCTCCGCGATCGGCCGGCCCAGCCAGCCCCCGTCCACGCCGTCGGTGACGACCAGCATCAGCCGGCGCCCGTCCGGCCTGATCATCTCCTGCGGCCGGTACACCTGGACGTCACCGGAGGGCCGGCGGCCGTAGCGCTGCAGCCGGCCGGTGCGGACGTCCATGGACCAGGCCCGCACGTCGCGGAACGCGCCGTTGCGGGCGGTGACCCTGATCAGCTCGTCGACGGCCTCGCGCCACACCGCCATCGACGGCGACGCGTCGACCACGATCGACAGCTCCAGCCAGCGCTCCGCGACCGGCACGAGCACGGGCACGATCCGCCGGGCGTCGGCGGACTGATGCGCCGTCTGCGACTCGTCGAGGACGGTCCGCCCGCGCACGGGCACGCTGCGCCGGAGTGGCCGCAGCGCCCGGTCGAGCGACAGCGCCTCCGGCAGCGGCGGCGACTCGACCGGCGTCACCACGCTGGCGGGCGCCGCGCCGCGCCGTTCCCCGGGCCCGGCGTACTCGACCGGGATCGCGGGTGGTGGTTCGGGCACCTTGACCGTCGTGTCGGCCGGCGGCTCCCGCTCCGACCCGCCGCTGGGATCGACCGGATCTTCGGTCGCGCCGGGGACCGGCAGCGGCGGCGGCTCGCGGCGCTGCGCCTCGAGCCACAGCAGATCGGCGATCTCCCTGCCCTGGAGACCGTGCGGCCCGACCCGGTCCTCGATGCCCGGGAGCAGCGCCGCGATCCGGTCCATGCGGGTCCGCCCCGCACCGGCCGGCGCCTCGGTCATGCCGGTGGCGTCCGGTTCGCCCGGCCGGGCTCCGTGCCCATCTTGGTCGTCAGGGTCTCCCGCAGGCTGTCGAACTGCGCCGAGCTCCAGTCGATCCCGGGGGTTCGTCCCAGGTACAGCACGTTGAGCAGCTGGTCGATGGCCAGCCGCTGCTCGTCCTGCTGCAGGCCGAGGAACCAGTCGATGCGGTCCTGGGCCGTCTCGTCGACCTCGCCCAGGTGCGCCTCGACGATGGCGGCCAGCCGATCCGCCGACGGCGCCTCCAGCCGCACCCTGAGGCACCGGCGTTGGAACGCCCACGGGAACTCGCGCTCGTTGTTGCTGGTCATCACCACGATCGGGAAGACCCTGGTGCTGACCCGGCCGTCGATCACCTCGCGCTTCTCGTTCGTGTCGGCCGTGTACACCTCGAACCTGCGGGTGCCGTCCTTGCCGTCCACGAGCCGGTCCGGGGAGGCGCGCTCCAGCTCGGGGATGACGAAGGTGCCCTCCTCGAAGACGTTCAACAGGTCGTTGGGCAGGTCCACATCGCACTTGTCCAGCTCGTCGATGAGCAGCACGCGCGGCTTGTCGCCCTCCTCGGACAGCAGGGCGGTGCCGAGCGGACCGAGCCGGATGTAGTCGCCGATGGGCCGGCCGGCCCTGAAGGTCGCGTCGCGGCGCTCCTCGTCGGGGTGCTCCACCCTGGTGTCCTGCAGCCGGCCGATCGCGTCGTACTGGTAGAGCCCCTCGGCGAGCGTGGACCGGCTGGTGATCGGCCAGTGCAGGACGTCACGGAGGCCGAGCTCGTGCGCGATGCTGTAGGCGAGGGTGGACTTGCCCGAGCCTGGCGTGCCGGAGACGAGCAACGGGCGCCGGAGGAAGATCGCCGCGTTGACCGCCTCGACGGTCGACTGGTCCGGCCGGAACGTCGCCGTGCGGTGCTCGCCGATGTGCCGCGAGATCGCGCCGGCGCCGTCGGCGGAGAAGTTCCGCCACGGCGGTGGCTTCGGCAGCCGGTCGATCCCGTCGTGCGGCGTGCCACCGCCGGTGTAGATGGGCCAGGCCGGTTTCGCGTGGTTCACTGCGGCGTCCCCCTGTGACGTTGCGACGGCGGCTGGAGCGGACCCTCGGGTTCGGGCGGCTGGTTCGGGTCGTCCCACACCAGCACCATCGATCGCTGTGAATCATTATCGGCCGCCGCCCGGATCCGGTACTTGCGCACCGCACCGGGCAGTCCGTCGAGGCTGCCGGCCATGCCCGTCTCGCGCACGAGCGCTTCCAGCGGCGCCGGATCGGACCTGTCACGCAGCCAGAGCACCACGGGGACGCCCGCCGCGATCGCCGAGTGCACGCCACCGCCGCTGCTGTCGCGGGCGTGGTTGAACGGATAGGCCAGGCAGAGGCAGCTCACGTCCTCGCGGTCCCTCAGCATGCTGGCCAGCTGCTTGGCGTCGGCCGGCTCGTTGATGTACGCGGCGCCGGGCGGCCGCCGGTGCCCGTCCCGGACCAGCCAGATCGCCGATGCGGTGCGGTCGCGGTTCGCCGCGTCGAACCGGGCCCAGCGGGTCAGCACGCTTTCCCACACGACACCGTCGATCACCCGCTCGAGCGGCCGCACGACGACCGGATGCTGCTCACCGATGGGTGTGCGGTACACCTCGTTCGCCGTCCAGCCCTCGACGGGGTGATCGAGCAGTGTCCACGGCAGCACGAACTCCACGGTCATCGCCGCGGCATCGTCGCGGGGCAGTTTCTGCGCGAGCTGCCCCAGCAGCTTCTGCCCGCAGCACATCGGGTAGCGCGGCCCGCAGTGGGGACCGTGCTCCCGCGACTGGCGCCCCATCACCTTGCCGCTGGACGTCCGGAACCAGCCGTCGAGGCTGACCGGCGCGCCGCTCCTGCGGGTCTGCGCGACGCGGATGACCAGCCGGAGCCGCTTGCCGATCAGCCGGGTCCACGGCTGGTCAGGCAGGCCACCGAACGGTTCCGCGGCCCGCTCCGCCCACCGGCGCAGCGGCTCTCCCCGCGCGTCGAGGCAGGCGCTGAGCGCACCGATGACCAGCAGCACCGGCGGCGTGCTGCGGTCACCGACGTAGCGCAACGGCTCCAGACTGCGCACCAGGCTCGCCAGGTCCGCGATCGGGCCGGGCGGGGTCAACCTGTAGGGGCTCAACACCTGTTCCAGCACGTCCGCGACCTGCGTCAGGTCGACGTGCCGCTGCAGCGGCATCAGCAACTGGTCGAGCTCGTGGATCTGCGCGTCGTCGAACACGAACGCCAGGCCGATCCGCTCGACGGCGTCCCTGAGCCGCTCGACACTGTCCCCTTCCTCGCCGAGCAGCTTGATCATGACGTCCAGCACCACGCCCGGCATCCGCCGCGGCGTGCCGGTCTTCTCCACGCAGGAGTCGACCAACGACCGGCAGCGCGCCTCCCGGTCCCCGGTCCGGGCCGGCGGCTCGACGACGATGCCGAGCTGTTCGGTGAGCAGCAGCGTGAACTCCCGGAACGTCAGCGGGTGCGCCAGCTCCGGGACGCCGGCGAGCGCCCTCGCCAGATCGGCGCTGCCGTCGGCCGTGTCGTGCATGTCAGCGCTCCGACCCGGCCGGGCCGAGCAGCCTGAACCTGGTCACCGCGACCCGCACCTGGGACACCGTGGGATCGTCGGGGCGCAGCGCCTCGAGCGCGCCGACGAACCGCGCCCACGGGTCCAGCGAGGTGTGGTCCTCGAAGAGGCGGAGCAGGCCGAAGATCTCGGGCCGGGCGGCGTTGCCCCAGCCCGCCTGCTGCTGGCGCAGCGCGGGCGGCAGCTCCCCGTAGACCAGGCTCCGGAACTGCGGGTCCAGCATCCCCGGCACGGCCAGGATGGCGTTGACGACCTGGGCCTTGTCGGCGGGCGACAGCGCCGGCCTGAGCCCGGGCGCCGAGGTGTCGTCGGCGGGTTTCCGGGACTCCGACCGGCCGGGACCGGGCTGGGCCGGCACCGGTCCGGACGCCGGTGGGTGGGCCCGCAGGTCGACCTCCGCCAGCGCCTTGAGCAGGTGACCGCGCAGCGCCACGTAGACCCGCTCGCCGGCGTGCTGCGGCCGGACCACCGACGAATGGTCGCCCGGGAACGCACCGATCTCCCCGAACTCCGCCCACGCCGACACGCCCTTGACGACGTTGTCCGACATTCCGGAGTATGTCGAGAACGGAATCCTGGGGCTGCCCACGGGATCGTCGTTCCGGCGCGCAATGTACTGCTGGATGACGCGCCGCGCGTCCTTGTTCTCCCGGTTGAACGGCCGGAGCTCGCGCTCCTGCGGGTGCCGCCAGAAAAAGGCATATTTGCGCATCGCGAGAGCGAGTTCAGAGCCGTCGTTCGGACAGGCGATCATCATGACGCCGCGGATCCGCGCCAGCAGATCGGTCTCGGCGCTGGCCCGGGCGATCATTCGCTGGGCGACAAGACCACCCTGACTGTGCGTCACGAGGAAGAGATGGTCATATGCCGCGAGATCGGACCGCAGGAAGGTGCGCAGGCTTTCCGCAAGGTCGTAGAAGTCCGGAATCCGCCGCAGCGGATTGAGCTGGAAGCGTGGCGAGGGATAGTCACAGAGCGCGGTGCGGACCCGGCCCAGATCCCGGTCGGCGGCGATGAGCCGGGTCATGTTGTCCCAGGTCGCGTTCGACGAGAAAAGGCCATGCACCAACACGACGGCCATCTGATCCAATGCAGCACCAGCTTCGATGTTCGGATGGTCAATGCAGTGAAGAAAAACGTAGCGTGCCGGCCCGATCACCACATCGACTGATCGTCCGACTGAAGACTGCGGATCGGTGAACCCTTCCGGGCCTCCACGGCATTGTGAGAATCATTCCCGGATCACCGTCCGGATTCCGCCGACTCGGCCGCGCCCGCGCCCCGACGTTTTGCCGACACACCGTCACCCGTTCCACCGATGCCTTTGTCGGATGTCGATGCTTCGGGCATCGGTGCGGCATCGTCGAGCATGCGGACCATGCGCGCGTGCATCCCGGCGACCACCGGCCCGAACGCGTCGAGATACGGCAGGAACGTCACCTCCAGCCCGCGGAACTGGCCGGTGACGATCGCGTCGAACAGGGCGCCCGCGAACGCGGCGGTCTTCTCCCGCCCCGGCTCGACGCAGAGCCGGGTCAGCAGGTCCACCACCGCGAACTCCCGCCCCGGCACGAGCCACGGCACGAGCAGCTCGAACAGGGAGTCCGCCGGCGCCCGGGCCGCCAGCAGTCCGCGCAGCCCGACGGCGAGAGCCTCGGCGGATGCGCCGCCGCGGCTCAGGTCGGCGAGCGCGCGGTACTCCTCGATCCACGACGCCAGGAACGGATCCCACTGCGGCCCCAGCTTGAGCCGCTCCCCCGGATGCCGGGCGAGGAAGACGCTGAGGAACCCGCCCACCACCGGCCGCAGGTCCGGGTCGTCGATCGCGTCGACGATGCGGACCATGCGTCCCGCGCCGCCGGCGGTCGACGGCCGGTCCGGCCGGGGGGCCAACAGGTCCACCAGCCCGGCGCGCAGCCGGTCCGCGGCCGGTCTCAGCTCCTCGGAACGCCAACCGTCACGCAGCGCCGCGAGGTACTCCGGGCGCAGCTCCTCCTCCGCGAGCAGCGTCGTGGCCCGGGCGCCGAGGACCAGGAGCAGCAGGTCGATCCGCGCCAGGTGCGGCGCCTCGATGTGATGCCACCTGTCGCGCACCACCACCAGCGTGTGCGCCAGCGCGGCCCGCCGCCCGTCGTCCGCCGCGACGTCGACCGCCCGGATCGTGAGCGCGCGCCGCACGATCGGGAACGCGGCCGGCAGGGTACCGCGGCCGGCGGCGATCGCCAGGACCACGGATATCCCGTCCGGCCAGTGCCGCAGCAGCTCGTCGCCGTCGCGCTCGGTCGCGCCCCGGGTCAGCCCCAGCACGGCCACGACGACCGGCCGCGCCCAGTGCGGCTCGGCGCTGAGCTGGGCCTGCCACAGCGCGAGCACCGGCAGCAACCGGTCGCCGCCGCTCGGCTCGGCGAGCACCCCGATCATCTTCGCGCCCGCCGCCGGCCGGGCCAGGAACCGCCGGTGCAGCACCGGATCCCCGGGATCCGTCGCGGCGGGCGCCTCGGTCAGCAGGTCGATGAACGCGCGGACGCCGGACTCCTCCGGCCGCGCGGTGACCCGGCCCGCCACCCGGTGCAGCAGATCCTGCGCCGCGGCCGCGCCACTGCCCGCGGCCACCTCGAACAGGGTGCGCACCGCACCGGGCTGCCGGGCCGACAGCAGCGTGGTGGCGTGGTCGGCGACCTCGTCCGCCACCTCGTCGGTCCAGTGGGCGGCGAGCACCTGCCCGGCGCCGGCCGATGCCGGTTTCCCGGCGAGCACCGTGCGGACGAGGAATCTCCGGAGGTCCCGCCGGGCGGCGCCCGACTCCAGGCCGTCCCAACCGGCGCGCTGCAGGACCTGGCGCACCCGGTCCGGCTCGCCGTGTCCGGCCCGGACCTGCGCCAGCACCGCGGACTCCTGGGCCAGCTGTTCCAGATTCGCGGCGGCCGCCGCCGCGCTGCCGGCCAGAGGGTCGCGCTGGCTGTCCAGGTGCAGCAGGAGCCTGCCGATCGGCAGCCCGGTGGCGGCCATCCGGGCCAGCAGTCGCGCGTAGGACCGCCCGGCAGAGGTCTGCGGCTGGGGCGGGGTCCGCTCGTCGACCCGCACCTCCACCTGGCCCGTCGCCCGCTCGACGAAGGCCATGCCCGGCTGGGACTTCGCCTGATGGCTGGCCCAGGTCGACGCGCTCACGCCCACGCGCGCGCCGCGCGGCAGCAGCGCGTTGACCGCGTCGAAGATCGCGATCCGCTCGGCGACCTTGGGCGGTTTGCCGGCCGCGGCCGTGAAGGCCACCCGCTGACCCTCGAGGACCAGGGCGGCCACACCGGCGACCCACTCCAGCGTGAGCCGCTCGATCAGGGCCACGGCGGCCGACGGTCCGGTGATCGGCAGCCGGAGGCGCACCGGCCGGCCGTCGCCGCTGCCGGGCGGCGCCGGGTCGGATCGTTTCCAGCCCAGCTGCCGCAGCGCCGCCACCAGGTCGGTGTACGACGCCGCGGCCGTCTCGTCGACGCCCTCGTCGACGACCAGCACGCGGCTCGACACGATCGGCCGGCCCACGGCGTCCACGTCGTCGGTCCAGGCGGTCTCCACCAGCACGTGCGCCGGACGGCCGTCGACGCCGCCGGCGAAACCCAGCCACGGCAGGGAGCCCGGGCCGTCCGGCCGGCGGTCCGGCTGGCCGTTGCGCAACTGCTTGACGTAGTGCTCGGCGACCGCGTGGTCCAGGCTGCCGCCGAGCACGCCGTACTCGCCGGACGCGCCCGGCTGCTTGCTGTACAACGCCCAGCCGGCGGTGACCGTCTTCTCCACGGAGGCTCCCACCGGCTATGGGATGTGCTCGAAGTTCACGCCGTTGATGAGGACGGTCCCCCGGGACGGCAGGGTGCTCTCGTTCTCGTGCCCGGCCCTGCGGTAGCGGATGACGTACTCCAGGCCGTCGACGTTCATCGTGTCGCGGCGCACCCGCTGCGCCACCACCTGGGCCTCGCCCTGCATGTCCTGCCCGGCCAGTCTGGTCCGGCGGCCGCGCAGCGCGAACCGCCCCTGCTCCCGGCCGGTGATCGGCTCGACGACGAGGAGGGTGCCGGACTGCAGTGGACGCCGCCGCCGGATCATGACGGCGGTCACGAGGATCATCAGGGCCGCCAGCGCCACGATCGAGCCCTGGGCGTACCAGGTGCCGACCTGGGCCTCGACCCCGACCGGGGTCATGGGCTCACCGATCGCGGCCGGCACCTCCAGCGCGATCTCGGGTGCCAGCGGTTGGGTCCACTGCGACGAGACCGCGCCCCGCACCGACAGTTGCACGTCCGCGGTCCGCGTCGCGTGGAACGGCACCAGCCCCGCCCCGGGCTTCCACGACAGCCGCAGGTCGAAGCTCACGCTCTGGCCGGGATCAAGGTTCAGCTCGGGTGGCAGCGCACCGGCGAGCGCCGGGCCCCCGGTCGCGTCGACCGTCAACGCGCTCACGGTGAGCGGCACCTTCGTCGCCCCGGACGTCAGGGTGAGCTTCACCGGCAGGTCCCCGCCGCCGAGGTCGGCCTTTGCCGGGACCTCCCACCGCGCGGTCACCCCCTTGCCCTTGTCGGCCGCGAGGGCGAGCGCCGCCTTCTCCAGCCGGGTCGTCGTCTTGCTCCGGTCGAGGTATTCGCCGATGTCCACGATGGACCGGGGATTGAGGGTGTCGGTCGACTTGATGACCTTGCCCAGGAACGCCGCCCCGGTCGCGCCGTCGGTCAACGGCAACGCGTATCCCTTGACCGACTTGGCCTTCAGCTTCGCGGCCCGCTCGGCGAGCGCCTTCCAGGCCGGAGCCTCGGGATCGGGCGGATACACCGACCCGGCCGGCGCGTACTGCTGGCCGTCGGTCATCAGCACCACCGAAGCCACCGGCGCGAAGCCGGGCCGCTCCAGTTCCTCGATGGCCCGCTGGATGGCGGCGCCGATGTCCGTGCCGCCGCCACCCGCGGTCGCGGGCAGGTCCCGCATCATGCGGTCCGGATCCCCGCCGGGCCCGACGTACCGGTCCACGGCCGCGGCGTCAAAGGTGACGATGGCGACGTGATCGGCCGCGGTCATGCCCTTCAGGAAGGTGTACAGCGTGTCGCGAACCCCCGGATACAGCCCGCTCATCGAAGCCGATATGTCCACCAGCACGACGTAGTCCGCGGGCACCTGGTCGACCCGCAACGCCGCCAGGATCTGCCCCCGGTCCGGCGCCGCCGCCGCCGGCGCACCCACCAGCACGGCCAACGCCACCACCAGCGCGCCGACGGCGGCGCCCCAGCCCCGAGAACCTGCGAACCGTCGCGCGCTCATCGACGCACCTCCGAGTGAATGGCCACGATCTGCTGGATGTCCGAAGCACCGCTGAACCTGCTCAAGATCCTCGCTATGACGCCGTCTCCCTTCCTCGCGTACTTGTTGAGGGAGGAGACGGCCGAGGTGTAGTGCTCCAACTCGCGGAGGAAGACCGATTGGGAGAGCCCGCGGTAGTAGGCGCCGGTCTTGATGATGTCGATCAGCAGCAGGGCGAACCTCCTGCTGGCCTCATCGTGAGGGTTGCGCTGCAGGTAGATGAGGAGGTGCATCGCATGCTGCTCCCGGCCCTGCGACAGCCACGGCATGAGTGCCTCCAGCGGGGTCCCCAGGTGGACGGGCTGCACCGAGAGCAGCTCACCGATGGCTCCCGCGATCTCACGGGGCGGGGCGATCTCCCGGGACAACTTCGCCAGCTTGCGATGCTCCTGAAACCCTCGGAGGTGGCCGGTCCAGGAGGAGTCGAGATCCTGCAGTCCGTCCGGCTTCATGGCCAGGAAGCTGCTGACATATGGCCCGGCCAGTTCGCGGAGCCGCTCATCCTGCACCGCGTTGGTGAGATGGACCAGCAGTTGCAGGTCGGTCGCCGGCGGCACCCGGGTCGGGTCCGGCACGCAAATGGTCATGAACGCCATCCGTAACCGTTCGTGCACGGCCTCGACGGCGCCGAAGCGCCAACCTGCGCCCAGCGCCTGCAGGTACGGGCGCGTCAGACCGTTCAACTGCACCAGTCCGGGCATCTGCCCACCGAGGATGAGCAGGATGAGGTCCAGCCGGGCGGCATTCGCGTCGTCGATCTTCCCCCAGCTCGCCCCGATGTCCATGAACCTGTTCCGGAGCTCGGCCGTGCGCTGCTCGTCCTGAGCGACGACGACTTCGACCGCACGCGTCACCGAAGCCGGCCACACACTCTCGAACACCACTGCCAGCGTCTTGGCCCGCGACGCGATGCGGAGCACGGTCCCGAGTCCACGGGGCCAGAGCCGATGCAGCTCGTCCCCGTCCTCTCGCGTGACATTGCCCTGGCTGCCGAGCGCGGCCGCCACGATCGGCCGCGCCCAGTGCGGGCGGTCGCCGAGCTGACCGCGCCAGATCCGCATCACCGGCGAGAGGCGGTCAGAACCCGCGGAGGACAACTGGATGACGAGCCACGCGCCGGCCCGCGAGCGATCCAGGAACAGGCGGTGGATCTCCGGATCGCCGGCATCGATCCGGCCCGGAGCGGCGGTCAGCAACTGCGTGAACGCCGCGATGATCGAGTCGGACGCCACGGCGGTCACCGCATCCGCGATCCTGCGCAGAAGGTGCTGGGCGTTGCCCTGGCCCCCGACGGCAGCAAGCTCGAAGAGCTGGTCCTGCCCGTTCACCACGCCCTGCCGCAGCAGGTCGTACGACCGGTCGACGAGCCATTGGTCCACCAGCTCGGCCCAGTGGTTGCCGAGGATCTTCCGGGCGTGGACGGAGCCGGCCCGTCCCGAGACGGCGGTCTCGCACAGGTAGGTGACGTAGACCCGCCGCATGTCGTCGGACTCCAGGCCGCCCCAGCCGAACGTGTTCAGCACCTCTTCGACGCCGGGCAGGCACTCGATGCGGCGAATGATGTCGCGCTGCACGGCCGCGGGCAGGTCCATCCGCTCCAGGCAGGCGAGGATGTCCGTCGGGGTGCGCACGAGGCGCGGATCCGACACGCCCCAGAGATGGCGGACGATCTGGTCGGCGGAGCGCCCCTTGCTCTTGAGGCTCGCGACGAGCCGGACGTACGCCAGCCCGTCCATGGTCTGCGGGACGGGCGGGACCCGGTGGTCGACGGGGACCTCGACCTGGCCCTCGGCCGCCCGCTCGGCGAAGGTCATGGACACCTTGTGGGCCACGCGATGGCTGGCCCACGTGGACGCGCTCAGGTTCGCCCGGCAGGCGTAGGGCAGCATCGCGGCGACCGCGTCGAAGATCCGGACCCGCTCCACCAGGTCGGGATAGTTCCCACCGGATGCGGTGAACACGACGCGCTGCCCTTCCAGCAGCAGGGCGGCCACCGATCCGGTCCACTCCGGCGTGTACCGCCGCACCAGTGCCACCAGATCGCCCGGATCCACCGGCGGGATCGCCAGCGACAGCGATCCGTCGGCCGCCCGGGGCGGGCCGCCGGTGATGTCGACCCACCCCAGGTCGACGTAGGACGCCGCGAGCGCCTGGTAGGTCACGCCCTCGACCGCGGTCCGCTCCCAGTCCGTGACCAGCAGCCGGGTCGGGGTGATCGGCTGTTTCGTGCCGTCCCGGAAGTCGCTCCACTCGACGGCGGTGAGCGCCGGCGCCGGCTGCCCGCCGAGGCCGCCGATGAACCCGAACCACGGCAGCGAGTCGGGCCGGTCATCGGGCTTCCGGTCGGTGTGGCCGGCCAGCAGCGCACGGATGTACGCCTCCGCGGTGCCCTCGTCCAGGCTCGCGGCCAGCATGCTGTAGTCCAGCTTCTGGTCCGGCACCTTGCTGAACAGCGCCCAGTGCGCGGGCGTCTCGCGCTGAGGGGTTGACGACTCCAGCGCCCGTTGCGTGCGGCCGAACATTCGCCCTCCCGCTATCGACGGTCGGCGCGGATGCGCCGCTCAAGGAAGATCAGTGGTTCCAACACGTTGATCGGGCGGGGCCGATCACGGATCATGACCATCCCGTCCGGGCGCTCCGCGACGTTGGTGAAGTCCCGGAAGTCGAAGATCTGGTTCTGGTTGAGCCGGAACCCGATGGACGACGTGGCGAAGTATTCGATCTTGTCCTCGTGGAAGTACGCGCGGAGCGCCTCCTGGACCATCCCGGCGCCGCCACCCAGGACCCGCGCGCACACCCAGTCGAAGAACTCGCGGGCGCGCTCCTGCGGAACCCGGGGCAGGCGGTGCCCGTCCGGGTCCTGAGTGACCAGGCCGGTCGAGCCGACCAGGTGGCGGAAGAACGTCGGGTCGTCGAACTTGGTGATGCAGACCGCGACGCTGTGCGGCAGCTTGCCGTTGACGAGCTGGCCGGTGCTCGCCAGGCGGGAGGTCAGCATCTGCAGCGCGCCGTAGAAGTACTGGAAACTGACCTCGCCGACCGCGGCGTCGATGACGGGGTCCATCAGGTAGATGAGGCCGTTGGCGTTGGCCAGGTGATCGAGGGCCGTCTCGTCGACGCGACCGGTGGCGTAGAACGAGCCCGGCGGATCGAACAGCTCCAGCGTGAACTCGACGGCGCTGTTGGCGTTGCGGCGCCCGGCCAGACCCGACCTGCGCAGGAACGAGCCGAACCCGGACGGTGGCGGGGTGCCGTGAAACGACCAGCTGATGGGTTCGATGACCCGGTTCGCCCGCGGAAACCCGCGCTCGATCGCGAGCCGGTGCACGCTCTCGTTGAGGTAGCGGGCCGCCTCCTCGTCGGTGCCGGCCACCAGCCAGGTGCCGTGCCGGCCCTGCATCGCGGCCAGGGGTAAGGAGGCCAGGTAGGTGCTCTTGCCGGACCGGCCCGACCCCCACATCCCGATGCGGACCGTGCTGTCCTCGCGGGCGGCGCCCCGCCCGGGGATGGGCAGCGGCGCGGGCTCGGACATGGGCCGGGTGGGCAGGCCCGGCGGCGGGTCGGCCGGGACCGACGGGATCGTGATCTGGTACGAGGACGGCGGCTGGGTGTCGCGGGCCGGTGGTTGTTGCGGCACCACCGGCGGAGACGTGGTCCGGGCCCCGGATCCGTAGACGGCGGTGCCGGCGGACGGTGCCGGCTGGCCGTATCCGTTGCCGTTGCCGGGTGGCGGCAGCGCGAACGGGTTCGAGGGCGTCGTGGCCTCGGTGGGTGCGGCCATGGTGAACGGGTTGCCCCGGCCGGGCGCGGGTGAGGGCGAGCTGGGCGTGGGGTCGTCGGCGTACGGGTCGTTCGGTGGGACGGTCATGGCGATGACTCCTCGTCGGTTCGGTCAGACGCCCAGGCTTTGGCGCAGTGCGGCGGCGGCCAGGTCGACGCCGATGCGTTCGGCCACCTCGAGGACCCATCGGCCGGCGCTGGCCAGGTGGCCACGCATGCCGGCGTCATCACCACGGCGGGCGGCCTCACCGGCCTGGCGGACCCGTTCGATCGACTCCCGCTCATGTGCGTTGCGCGGGCCGGCACCGAGCACCTCGATCAGATCGTTCAGCTGGTCGGCCAGGCGGCGCAGCTCGGTGGTGTCGGCGTGCTGGTGCTGGACCTGCTGCACGGGACCGACCGTGTTGCCGCTGCCGAGAGCACCGGCGACGTTCACCGGGCCGTTGAAAGTGTTTGTGTCGCCCGACATGGCGTCTCCCTGGATCGTGGCATCGGCGTTCGCGCTGGTGATGACGTTGATGTTGCTCAGGTGGGTGCGGTGCAAGGACTCCCGCAGTCCGTTGATCTCGGTGCGGAAGCGGCGGTCGCGGTCGAGCCGGCGCAGGGCGGCCTGCAGCAGCAGCTCCTGGCTGGCGATGTCGGGCCGCTGGGCCATCACCCCGACGTGCAGGTTGCGCAGGCCGAGGCGGGCCATGCTCTCCCAGTGCCGGCGCGCGGTGAGGATGGCCTTCTGCGCGTCGTCCCAGTCCGCGTGGTCCATCGCGATCTCGGCGGTGGCGAGGTTGACCCAGCCCTGGACGTACTCCATCTCCATCTGGCGGATCGCGATCATGTTGCGGTTCGGGCCGCTGCTCCTGGCCGCCAGGATCGAGGTCTCGTAGGCCTGCGCCGCCGCGGTGCCCTGCTCGATCGTCTCGACGAAGCGGCCGGCCTGCGCCGACATCAGCATGTTGTTGACCGCGTCGATGGTCATGACGTCGACGAGCGTCGCGTTCAGCGCACGGATCATCTCGGCGAGGATCGCCTGGCCCTGCTGGTCGACGTCCTCGACCTCCTGGACGTCCGCCAGCAGCTCCTCGTACACGACCCGCACCGCGTCGAGCTGGTCGCGCGCGCCGCGGTAGTTGCCGATCCGGGTCTCCTGCAACGACCGGTAGAGCGCGATGGTGGCGGCCGCGATCCTGGCCCGCAACTCGCCGAGCCACGCCAGCGGCGAACCGCTGGCGTCCAGGTCGGCGTAGTGGTCGACGGACTCCTCGATCAGCTCGATCGCCGCGTCGAGATTGCCGGCGAGGCGGGCCTCCTCGGCCTCGTTGGTGAGCTTCACGCCCTCCAGCAGCTTGATCAGGCCGTCGGCCCCGTCCCGCCACAACGTCAGCTGGTCGACCTGGCCGGGGTCGGCGCCGCGGCCGCGCTCCCGCTCGGCGAGCCGGATCATCGTCCGGTTCAGCTCGATGACCCGGTCGATCAGCTCGTTGGCGGCCTCGTGCTCGCAGTTGATCGACCGTGCCTGCGACTCGGCCAGCAGCATGTTCTCCAGCGCCGTCTCGGCCTGCCCGTACGCGTCGAACTCGTCGACGCCGAAGGCCTCCAGGCTCTCGTAGACGGCGATCTCGTCGGCGAGCTCGACCGCGGAACGCTCCCGCACGGTGTTCGGGTCGACGGTCAGGTCCGGTGTCGTCATTCGCGGTCACCGCCGTAGCCGACCGGCGCCGGGCTGGGCGCCGGCAGGGTGAAGCCGGACCCCGGGTAGACCTGGACGCCGAACGGCGGCGAGGACGCCGTGCGATGGATGAAGATCCGCGTCCCGGGGGGCGGGTTGTTGGCGAGGATCCACCGGTTGAGCGGGACGCGGATCCACTGCTCGAGCAGCGGATCGCGGATCGGGCGGGCGCCCAGCGACGCGCCGGTGTGCATGACACGCTCGACGATCGCGCGGTCGATCGCCGCCTGGTCGAAGATGAGCTCGTAACCGCGGGCCGCCGCGGAGGCGATGATCTGCCGCAGGAACTTGTCGGTGATGCTGCGGATGACGTGCTCCCGCAGGATGTCGAAGACCACCACGCCGCTGCCGAGCCGGCCCAGCAGCTCCGGCCGGCCCAGCTGGTCGGTGAAGAACTCGGTGACCGCGCCGGAGAAGTGCTCCTGGACGAACGGGTAGGGCGGGACGCCACCGGGGTGCGCGCGGTGCAGCGTGGCCGCGCCCTGGTTGGAGGTGAAGATGACGATCGAGTGGGAGAAGTAGGCGGTCCGCCCGTGCCCGTCGGTCAGCCGGCCGTCGTCGATGATCTGCAAGAACTTGTCGAAGATCTTCGGGTGCGCCTTCTCGATCTCGTCGAACAGGATCACGCTGAACGGCCGCTCGTGCACCCAGTTGGTCAGCACGCCGCCCTGCTCATGGCCGACGAAACCGGGTGGGGCGCCGGTGAGCCGCTCGCTCGCGTGCTCCTGGCTGAACTCGCTCATGTCGAAGCGGCGCAGCGCCGACTCGTCCTCGAACACCAGCTCCGCCAGCGCCTTGGCCAGCTCCGTCTTGCCGACGCCGGTCGGCCCGACGAAGAAGAACACGCCCTTGGGCCGGCTGCTGCTCTCGGCGTCGCCGGCCACGAAGTCGACCCCGACGCGCGCGTTGACCAGCGCGTCGGCAACCGCCTGGATCGCCGCCGGCTGCCCCATCACCCGGCTGTTGAGCACCTGCTCGGCCTGGCGGACCTTGTCCAGGTCCAGCTGCTCCCAAGGGTCGTCGCGGACGCCGAAGCGGTGCCGGGCGACCAGGCGCCGCGGCGCGCTCGGACCGATGCCGCTCAGCTGCGAGGTGACCTCGAGCGACTGCAGGTCGCGCACCGTCATGCCGTCGGTCAGGTTGGCGAGCGTGTCGACCGCCCGGCGCTGCGCCTCCGGGGTCAACAGGTCGGCGCTGTGGAACCGGCCGATCTGCCGGAGCAGCAGGTCCGCCCGCTCCAGGGGGCCGGGCCGGTCGGCCAGCACCGCCGACACGGCGGGGTGCTCGGTGAGCCAGGACGGCAGGTCGTTGAGGTCGCGGGCGATCAGCACCATCACGTTGCGCAGCGTGGGCTCGGCGAGCTTGCCGGGGACCTCGGCCGCCTCCTCGATGATGCGCCGCAGATGGGCGACGTTGACCCGATGGTTCTCGTCGAGCTGCCCGCTCGCCCCCACGATCAGGTCG
Source organism: Dactylosporangium siamense (assembly GCF_016862795.1). GTDB lineage: Bacteria > Actinomycetota > Actinomycetes > Mycobacteriales > Micromonosporaceae > Dactylosporangium > Dactylosporangium siamense. Next base: position 38,805 of record NZ_BONQ01000132.1, read on the forward strand.
GCCGAGTCGATGATGACCGCACTCGGGGTGTGTGCCTGCGACAGCAGCGTGCGGATCACGCTGAGGGCGTCCGGGGTGCTGCGCGGGTTGACCGGCCGGGTGTTGTTCATCGCCTGGCGCAGGTCCCGGTCGGCCTGCTGGACCCGGCCGCTGCGGCTGTCGGCGGCGGGCTGGGGACCGGCCGCCGGCCCCGCCGACGCGAACGGGTTCCAGCCCTGCTGGCCCGGCCCACCGGCCGGCGCGGCCGGCGCGTCATGACGGTCGGGCGCCGGCCCGCTCTCCGCGGCGCCGCCGGCGGCGATGGCGCGCTCCGCGTCCGCCCGGGTGCGGTCGTCACCGTAGGTCAGCCCGTCGACGATGCTGTACCGGCCGATCACCCGGTATCCGGAGATGCCGAGCAGGCGCGGCAGCACCTCGACGAGCGGCAGGTAGTTGTGGTTCCAGCGGACCAGGTCGTCGATGTTGCCGTGCACCACGAGATGCCGCCGGCGCTGCAGCTCGTGGTTGGCCCGCACCAGCCAGCGGGCGGCCCGCAGGGAGTCGTCGGTCACGAGGCCCCCCGGGCGATGTTGGGTTGCTGGGCGACGGTCGCCGCCGAACCGGGCGGACGCCGGTCCGGGTCGTCGTCGTCCCACCGCACCGCGCCGGGTTCGAAGCCGTCCCGGCGCACCTCGTCGCTCAGCCGGTCGATGATGTCCAGCAGCGGCGCGCAGGATCGGCCGGGCGCACCACTGACGACCTCCCCGCTCATCGCCTCGGTGGTGTAGAGCACCTCGGTCCGGTGCTCGGCGTTGTCCCGCACCATGACCGCGAAGGCCTGCCCGGCCGGGCTGTAGGCGCGCAGCTCCAGCGAGCCGTCCGTCTGCTCCCGGAAGCTGTCCCGGTCGACCTGCAGTCCGGTGTCCGGCAGGGCCGCGACGATGGAGCGCAGCACCTCCCGCCGCTCGATCACCCGGTCGGTGAGCGCGTCGAGCTCCCGCTCCGCGGCGGCGAGCCGGGCCTGGGCCTCCTCGTTCGAGGCGACGACACGGTCGAGGTCACCGTCGCGCAGGACCCGGTCGAGCGCGTCGACCGCCGCGACGGCCGGTCCCCCACCGGTGAGCGGGATCCGCAACTGTGCGGCCTCCGCTTCCAGCACCGCGAGCCGGTCGTGCGCCGCAGCCACCAGGGCGGCGGCCTGGGCCTGCCGGGCCTCGTAGGCGCCGCGGCGCTGCAGCACGCGGTCGAGATGCTCCCGGGCCGCGTCGGCCGCCGCGTCGGCCCGGGCGATCGCGGCGTCCGTGTCGCTCCCGGTCATCCGGCTGGCGCGCTCGAGCAGCTGAGCGATCTCGTCATGCCCGTCCCGGTCGTAGTGGACGCGCACGTCCTGCGGCACCTCGGCGACGAGTGCGGCGACCGCGGCGATGCGGTCCGCCACCCGCTGCTGGCGCCGGCGCACGAGCAGGAACCGCATGCCGGCCAGCGCCCGCTCCCCCCGGTCGATGCCTTCCGCCGTGCGGCCCAGCTCCGCGCTGGTGCCGGCCTGGTCGACCCCCGAGGCGACCCGGCCGAGATCGGCGATCAGCTCGTCCACCGGCTCGGTGTCGCCGAACTGCACGGCCTCGACGTGCAGTTCGCGGACCCGCCCGGTCAGCTCGGCCAGCCGGGCACGGGCCTGCTCCTTCGCCCGCACCAGGGCCATCGCCCTGCGCCGCTCCTCTTCCTGGCGCCGCCGTTGCTCCCGCTCGGCGCGTTCCCGCTCGGCCTGCTGCCGCCGGAGCTCGTTGCGGCGGATCTCGCTGTACTTGGGTGAACCGCTCATGGGCTGAGTTCCTCCGGACGGTTGGCGGCCTGGACCGGAACCAGACCGAGGTGGTGTTCGAGCCGCCCTCTCAGACCCGCGACGGGCGGCACGCCCAGCCAGCGCACCGTGGCGTCGGTGCCGACCTCGAACTGCAGACCGGCGCTGCGGTCGGCCTGCTCGCGCACCTCGGCGTGCCGTTCGGTGAGCAGGTGGAGGCGCTGGTTCGCCGAGCCCCGCCAGAGCAGGTCGGCCTGCCGCGCGACCAGGTAGGGACCGTCCACGAGGATGTCCAGCAGCGCCAGCAGGCGGTGCTGCTCGGAGGTGCCGTGCGCCCGCAGGTGTTCGATCGTGTAGCCGGTGTAGCTCATCACCGACAGGTCGCGGCGTCCGCGAACCTCCTCGACCAGATCGGCGAGCGGACCGGCCTGGGCGAACGGTTCGCCGCCGCTGAGGGTGAGCCCGGCGGCGTCCGAGTCGGCGATCCGCCCGGCCAGCTGCCGCACCGCGACCTCCTGGCCGCCCCGGAACGGGATCCACTGTGGACTGACACAGTCCCGGCAGCCGATCCCGCAGCCCTGCACCCAGACGACGAACCGCGTGCCCGGGCCGAGGACGTCGCAGGCGGCGTGCGTCTCGGCGACCCGCAGGAACCCGCTCACACCGTCCTCCAGCGCTTGACCTGCGGTGTCGTCAGGTTCCTGGGCATGACCCGCGCGGCCGGCTCAGCCGACTCGGCGGGCTCGGCCACGCTGACCGGTTCGCCGGTCTCCTCCGCGCCGGCGCCGCCCGGGTAGTGATCACCGAGGCCGGAGTCGCGCCGATGGCACCACACGCAGACGACGAAGCCGTCGTGGTACAGGTGACTGCGGTTGAACCGGCAGCCCATCAGGCTGCCGTACGCCTCGGACAGGCCCGCCGCCCACTCGGCCGCCGTCGGGCGCCGGCCGGGGTCGCCATGTCCGTCGATGAATGCCCGGCGGGCCAACGTCCGGATCACCGGTGGCAGCAGCAGCTCGGTGAGCGCACCGGCGATCGGCACGAACCGCTCCGGGCTGAACAGCCGGCACCGGCCGGCCCGGATGTTGCCCTCGACGCCGTCGTCCCCCGCGTCGGCCGGCACACCCTCGAACGGGTGGTCGCCTTCCATGAGCAGCTGGCAGACCAGGGCGGCCAGGCCGAACCGGTCGTGCGCGGCGGGGAGCACGTCCAGCGGTCCCCCCGCCCATGCGCGCAGCGACTCCGGCGGGGCGTATTCAGGGGTGAGGTGATCGGCCGCGAACCATTCCCCGGTCAGCGGATCGGTGAACTGCACGCTGTCGCAGTCGATGAGCACGACCCTGCCGCTGCGCTCGACCAGAAGATTGCTGGCGCTGACATCGCCGACCACGACGTTGATCCGGTGCAGGTCGACGAAGAGGCGCGCGATGCTCAGCGCCACCCTCAGGTTCAGCGCCCAGGTCGGCCGGTCGAACGCCACGCCACGCTGGGCCGGGTCGAACAGGGCGTGCAGCGACACGCCGTCGATCCGGCGCAGTCCCACCGCCCGGATCCGGCCGGTCTGATCGGTGAGCGGCCACTTCGGCCAGGCGACGTGATAGTCGGTGGTGCCGCGCCAGTCAACGGGTGACAGCCGCAGCAGGCCGTCCACCCGCCGGTCCTGCTCCGGCGAGACCCGGCGGAACCGCTTGATGCAGTACTGCCGGTCGCCCGGCCGGCCGATCACGATGCCCTGTGCGCCCGAGCCGATGGTCTCGGCGTCGGCGAGCGACACGGACTCGGTCGGGCTCAGGTACAGCATCACGTGCGCACCGCCAACAGCATCGTCTTGTCGTCGCGGGACGTGGCGGCGAACTCCTCCGACTGCAGTTGGTCGCTGAGGATGCCGGCGTCGTGCCGATCGGCCCCGAACGCCGTGAAGTACCGCTCGAACTCGGCCGGTGCCAGCAACCGCCGCCCGCCGCCCGGCGCGAGGTCCGCGGCCAGCAGCGCCTCGATCAACCCGTCGGTGCACAGCGCCACCCCGCCCACCGCCGGGTCGTGCACCAGGCAGACCTGCACCGCCTCCCGGCGCGCGGCGGAGGTGAGGAACACCGCCGCGCCGTCGTCGGGCCCGGCGTCGTCCGGTCGCATCACCAGGTGCGCGCCGCCCCGGTCGCGGACGATCACACCGAATCCGTCGCCGAGACTGGCGAACAGGTAGTCCGGCGGATGCGCGACGACGCAGGTGATCGTCGTGGCGTAGTCGGCACGGACGGCGAACCCGCCGGCCAGACCGTCGATGCGCTGGTCGAACAGGCGCAACAGGGAAGCGACGTACCGCGCGGCGGTCGCCATCCACACCTCGCTGCCGGCCGGGGCGACGGTGAAGAGGTCGGCGGCCACGTCGCAGGCACTCTCGACGGCCAGGCGGGAGCCGGTCGACGCGCGCGAGCTGGAGCCGGCTCCGTCTGCCACCGCCAGGACGAAACCGTCGCCGAGCCGGCGATAGGCGAGCGCGTCCTGGTTCTCCGCGCCCGTCGCGAGGTGATCGGGGCCCGCGACGGACGCCGGCACGATCCGCCAACCCGGCGGGAAGGGCTCGGCGGTCACGTCAGGGCGCCTTCTGGATGGACAGCCACTCGCGCATCTGTTGCATCTCGTCGATGTCCGACCGGACCTGGTCGTGGACGGTGCCCGGATCGGTCGAACGGCCGACGGTCATGATCCGCTGGATGCTGCGCCGCACCGCGGCCAGCACGGTGGTGAAGTTGTCGCCCTGCACGTCGAAGGCGCCCTTGGGGGCGAGCTCGCGCAGGACGTTCATGTCCGCGCCACGCACCCCGAACGCGTAGAACAGCAACCGGTGGTCGTCTTCCTCCTTGCGCAGCAGCGGCTCCAGGTCACGCCACCGGTCACTGCGCTTGCCGGCCTCGTCGGTGGGCGCGCCGTCGGTGAGCAGATAGACGATCGGGCGGTACGCCATCTGGATGCCCGACTGCCGCAACGCCTCCCGGCGCTGCTCCACCACCTGCAGCGCCCGCTGCACCGCCGCGACCATCGGTGAGTAGCCCGAGGCACGCAGCGGCGGCGGGTTGAACTCGTTGACCGGCACGAACGGCGAAGCGAGCGGTTCACGACCGTGCCCGGACGGGTCGACGACCGTGACCCCACCGGCGCCGAACGTCACGAGCGCGAGCTCACCGATTCGGCGCAGGTTGCTGTCGGCCTGCAGCTCTTCCCGCCACTGGCGCAGCGCCCGGTTGAGGTCACCGATAGCGTCCTGGTGCGCCATGGACGACGACGTGTCGACCACGAGTGTGATCAACAATCTGGTCTTCGCGGCCTGCACTCCCGGTAACGGCGAATTCATGACAACACACCGTCCATCGACACGCCGGAGACGTGCGGCCTGACCACGAGTCCGGATCCGTCCACCTGCATCACCGCGCATTCCGTCCCTGGTGTCAGATCCACAACGAGCGCATCCTGGGCAGCCGCCCAAAAGACGCATGCACCGTGTTCGACATAGCCACCGGCCTCGGTGAAATGCGTACGCACCCGGACCCGAGCACCCACCGCCGGCAGCACCCCGTCGAATATGAAATCGTCTTCACTTCTCCTGCCGGCGGGACGGCGTATCAGCACCAACAGCCCGGTCGCCGCAACACACAGCGCCGCGGCCGCCCCCGCCAGCGGCACATTGAACGCCGTCGCGCCGGCGCGGAGCAGACCCACGCCGAACGCCGCGGCCACCGGCGCGGAAGCCGCCACCAGCAGCCAAAACGGCGATGTCAGCGGCCGGGGCAGCTGTTGTCGATCCTGCGACGAAGGCATGGCCGTTCCCCCTGAGCGGCGATCTCCGGCGAAGTCCAGCAGCCATTCGCGCGGCCTGCATGCACCTCCTCCACCTGCAAAAGAATGATGCCGATCGACGTTGGCGAGCGTAATGACCCGCACGTTCAGCTGCCTTGTGATTTTCGGGGACAGGCACTCGGCTGAACGGCCATGGCCGCACCAGTGCGGCGCGATCGGATTAGTCCGACCAGCCAGAATCGCAAGTCCCGCGTGTCCAGAATTTCGGATACCGGCCACAACGACCGGCTGCCACCCGGAAACGTGCGGCTCGTGCCGAGATCGCGAGAAATCGCGGTTTCAACATTTGGCGCACCGGCGGCACAGCCGGAATGCGTCAACCGTTCAGTCGAGCCGGCCGACCGGTCGGACCGACGCGCGACAATTCCCGGTCATCACCCCGTTCGGAATCGACCGGACATTGACGCCGACCAGAGTGTTGACGACGCGGTGCCGATGCCCTTCAGGTCGGATCGGGCGCGGATGCCGCTGGCAGTGAGACCGTCACCTTGAGTCCGCCCTCAGGCCGGGGCTGGGCGATGACCGTGCCGCCATGGACGGCACAGATGGACGCGACGATGGCCAGACCGAGCCCGAACCCGTCGCTGCCGGATCGGTCGTGGAGCCGCCGGAACGGTTGGAGCAGCCCGTCGACGGCGTCGGGGGCGATGACCGGTCCGGTGTTGGCGACCGTCAGCGTGGCGTTGCCGTCCACTATGGACGTCGTGACCCGGATGGTGCCGACGGGGGTGTTGTAGCGCACGGCGTTGTCGACGAGGTTGATGATGAGGCGTTCCAGCAGCAAGGGGTCGCCGGTGGTCGCGGCCGGCTGCAGGGAATCGTGTTGTCGCAGGTCGCCGAGGTCGACGGAGTCGAGCACCTCCTCGGCGACCGCGGCCAGATCGACCGGCTCGCGGACGGTGAGTCCGTATTCGTTGCGGGTCAGGGTCATCAGGGCGTTGATCAGCGCGTCGGCCTGGTCGACCGCCGCGCGGATGTCGCGGCCCATCTGGATGAGATCGTCCGGGGCGGGCGCCGGCTTGCCCAGGACCACATCGACGGTGGTGCGCATGTCGGTCATCGGGCCGCGCAGCTCGTGGCTGGCGTTGGCGATGAAGCGGCGCTGGCTGTCGAACGCGGTGGTGAGCCGGGCCAGCATCTCGTTGAAGGTGTCGGCCATCTCGTGGAGCTCGTCGCGGGGTCCGTGCAGGAAGACACGCGCGGACAGGTCGCGCTCCGACGCCGTCCGGGCGGCCACGGTGAGCATGCGAACGGGGCGCAGCACCCGTCGGGCGATCATCCAGCCGCCGGCGGCGGCCAGGGCGGCGACCACGGCGAGCGTGGTGAGGGAATACCCGAGCAGGTGGGTCAGCGTCTGGTCGCGCTGGCGCCGCGCGCCGAGATTGACGCCCACATCGAATGCCGGGTCGGTGCTCCCGTCGAACGCCGGGTCGGTCAGCTTCTTGACGGCCGACAGGCAGCCGTTGCGGCGCTCGGCATCGATGTCGTCGCGCTGCAGGTCGTGGCCGCAGCCGGCCAGATACGCCCGCTGCTGCGGCGAGATCGAGGACGAGTCCACGACCGGGAGCAGGGTGGCCACGAGCGCATAAGTGATCATGACGAGGGCGGCACCGCAGATCACGAAGAGCCCGGTGCACAGCAGGGTGATGCGACCGCGGATGGTCAGGCGTGGTCCGCTCATATCCGGTAGCCCTTACCCACGACGGTGTCGATCAGCGGCGGCGGGCCGAGCTTGCGGCGCAGCCGGGTCATCGTCACCGTGATGATCCTGCTGAACGGGTCGGTGTTGACGTCCCATACGTGCTCCAGCAGCTCCTCAGCGCTGACGACGGCCCCGTTCGCCGCGAGCAGCAGCTCCAGCACACCGAACTCCTTGCGGGTCAGCGACAGCGTGTGATCGCCGCGGCTGGCGCGGTGACGGGCCCGGTCCACGGTGAGGTCGCCGTGTCGCATGAGCGGCGGCGTGGACGGCGCTCGGCGCCCGAGCGTCCGGACGCGGGCGATCAGCTCGCGGAAGGCGAACGGCTTGCCGAGATAGTCGTCGGCACCGAGCTCCAGACCGTCGACCCGATCGTCGACCGTGGTGGCCGCGGTGAGCATCAGGATCCGGGCTCCGCCCTCGACCCCGGCCAGCGTCCGGCACACCTGGTCGCCGTGCACGACCGGCAGATCACGGTCGAGCACGATCACATCGAACTGGTGGTATTCGGCCGCGGCCAACGCCGCCGCGCCGTCGTTGGCGACGTCCACGGCCATGCCCGCGTCGCGCAGTCCTTCGGCGATGCGATCCGCGAGGGTCCGACGGTCCTCGACGACCAACACGCGCATGGTCGGATTGTGCTCCCTCGGGTGCTACATCGGTGCAACATCCGCACTTGCACTGTTGCAACCGCCGGCGGCGTAGACCTCACGGCATGAGACGGATGGTCCTCCTCCCGGTCCTGCTGTTCGCGCTCGTCGCGGCGGGTGCCTGCGCCAAGAACCCGGGCGACGGCTCGAGCGGGACCGACGACCCCAATGCCATGGTCAGGTTCGCTCAGTGCATGCGTGGGCACGGCCAGAACGTGCCTGACCCGGACGGGGGCAGCGACACCTACGCCGTCACCCCACCCAGCGGTGGACCGGACGCCGCCTGGGACGCCGCGATGGACGCCTGCCGGCACCATCTGCCGGCCGGCGGGGCGCCCGGGGGAATGAGCGCCGAGGAGCTCGATGCGCAGGGCCGATATGCCAGGTGCATGCGGGACCACGGCATCGAGATGAGCGACCCCGATCCCAACACCGGCCGGAGCCAGATCGGCGGCCGGCTGGCCGGCGCCAACCGTGACCGGCTCCGCGCCGACCCGGGCTATCAGGCGGCCGCGGAGGCGTGCAGGGACAAGCTGCCGAAGGAGCGGGGATGAACCGGACCACCCGCGCCGCGGTCGTGACCGGCGCGTTCGTGGTGGTCGGCGGTGTCGCGGCCGCGGCCGCGTTCGGCATCGGGGGCAGGAGTCCCGGTGGAGCCTCCGGCACCGGCCTGCCCCCCGCCACCACGCCGGTCACGCGGACCACGTTGACACAGACCCAGCAGGTGGCTGGCACCTTGTCGTACGGCGCATCGGTGATGGTCACCGCGGGCGGCTCGGGCAGGATCACCTGGCTGCCGGAGCTGGGCACGAGGATCAACCGCGGCCAGGCCGTCTACAAGAGCGACAACCGCCCGGTGCCGCTGTTCTACGGCAGCCTGCCGCCGTACCGGGTGCTGCGGTCCGGCAGTTCCGGGCCGGACGTCCAGCTCGTCGAGGAGAACCTCGCCGCCCTCGGGTACACCGGCATCACCGTCGACACGCGGTACTCCTCGGCGACCGCGACCGCGGTGCGCAGGTGGCAGAAGGACAACGGCCTGGCACAGACGGGTGTCTTCGACCCGGCCGGCGTGGTCCTCGCGCCGGCCGCCATCCGTGTCGCCTCGCTCTCCGCGCACCTCGGCGACCCGGCGAACGGCCCGTTGCTGGCCTACACCGGCACCACCCGGATCGTGACCGTCGCACTCGACGTGGGCCTGCAGCACCTGGTCAAGCCGAGCCTCAGCGCGACCATCACGCTGCCCGACGCGCAGGTCGTCAAGGGTGCGGTCGAGACGATCGGGACCGTGGCGACCCCCGGGGACCCGGGCAGACCGGCCACGATCCCCGTGACGGTCACGGTCGGTGACCAGACGAGGCTCGGCACCCTCGATCAGGCGCCGGTCACTGTGGCGCTGGTCTCGGCGTCGGTCAAGGACGTGCTGACGGTGCCGGTCGCCGCGCTGTTGGCGCTTCCCGGCGGCGGCTACGGCGTCGAGGTCGTGTCCGGCGGCACCAGGCGGAACGTCCCGGTGCAGCTCGGCATGTTCGGCGACGGCAGGGTGCAGATCGCCGGCGAGGGCATCGACGTCGGCACGTCGGTCGGGATCCCGTCTTGATCACCCTCGACCGGGTCCGCAAGACCTACTCCGGCGGCGTGGAGGCGCTGCGTGCGGTGTCCCTGACGATCGACGACGGTGAGCTCGTCGCCATCGTCGGCCCGTCCGGCTCGGGGAAGTCCACGATGCTGCACATGATCGGCGCGCTGGACCGGCCGACCAGTGGCTCGGTGTCGATCGCCGGCCTGGAGCTGGGCAGCCTGACCGACCAGCAGCTCTCGGCGTTGCGAGCGCACGTCATCGGGTTCGTCTTCCAGCAGTTCCACCTCGCGGCCGGGGTCCCGGTGCTGGACAACGTGGCCGACGGGCTGCTCTACAGCGGCGTCCCGCTGCGTGCGCGGCGACGGCGGGCCGCCGCGGCACTGGAGCAGGTGGGGATGGATCACCGCATGACCCACCGCCCACACGAGCTGTCCGGCGGCGAGCGGCAGCGGGTGGCGATCGCCCGGGCCGTGGTCGGCGATCCGCGGCTGCTGCTCGCCGACGAGCCGACCGGCAACCTCGACTCCGAGTCGGGGGCCGGGGTGCTGCAGCTGCTGCGCGACCTGCACAGCGGCGGGACCACGGTCGTGGTGATCACACACGACCGGGACGTTGCGGCGAGCCTGAGCCGGCGGATCGAGATGCGTGACGGGCGGGTGGTGTCATGAAGGCCGCGCACAGCATCGAGCGGCTGACGACGCCGGACCGGCTCCGCGCCGCCGACGTGCTGCGAGTCGGCTCCGCCGGTCTGCGCACCCGCCCGATGCGGGCGTTCCTGTCCGCGCTGGGCATCGCGATCGGCATCGCGGCGATGCTCTCCGTGGTCGGTCTCGCCGCCTCCAGCAGCGAGAACATCAACCGGCAGCTCGACAGGTTCGGCACCAACCTGCTGCGGGTCAGCCCGGGCGAGACGGTGTTGGGTGAGGCGGTCAACCTGCCACCCGACGCGAGCGCGATGATCGGCCGGATCGACGCCGTCACGTCGGTGTCGACGACCGGAACGGTGCGCGACGCGCACGTCTACCGCAGCGACCGCGTTCCGGCGGCCCTGACCGGCAGCATCTCGGTGCTGGCCGCGCGAACCGACCTGCTCGGCACCGTCGGTGCCGACGTGATGAGCGGCACCTGGCTCAACGAGGCCACCGCCCGGTATCCGGCGGTGGTGCTCGGGTCGCGGGCCGCCGGCCGCCTCGGGATCGGTGCGGCCGGCCCCGACGTTCAGGTCTGGCTCGCCAACCGGTGGTTCACCGTGATCGGCCTGCTCGGTCCGGTCCCGCTCGCGCCGGAGCTCGACACGGCAGCGCTCGTAGGCTGGCCGCTGGCCACCTCCGACCTGCACTTCGACGGTTCCGCCACGACCGTGTACACCCGCACTCGCGACGACGCGGTGGCCGCGGTGTCGAAGATCCTGGCCGCGACCGCCGATCCGCGGCACCCCGACGAGGTGAAGGTGTCCCGGCCCTCGGACGTCCTGCTGGCGCGGGCGACCACCGATGCGGCCCTGCGCGCGCTGCTCATCGGGCTCGGGGGAGTGTCGCTGCTCGTCGGCGGGATCGGCGTCGCCAACACGATGATCATCTCAGTGCTCGAACGCCGGGCGGAAATCGGGCTGCGCCGCTCCCTCGGCGCCACCCGCGGGCAGGTCCGCGTCCAATTTCTCGCCGAGTCGCTGCTGCTGTCCGCGCTCGGCGGGGTCGGCGGTGCCCTGCTCGGCGTCCTCGTCACCGTCGGGTTCGCGACGGCCAACGACTGGCCGGCGGTCGTCCCGGCGTGGGCCAGCGGCGGAGGCATCGTCGCGACGCTCATCATCGGCACGTGCGCCGGCGTGTACCCGGCCTGGCGGGCCGCCCGCCTGTCGCCGACCGAGGCGCTCGCCACGCCATGATGGTGTTGCGCCGAACGACAACCGGCAGGAAGCCTCGCCCCCGAGCATCCGGAAGCGGCATCCGTGTGGTTGACGGCAGGAGCCGGCCATGACGGAGCGCCAAGATCATCGGACGCCGCCAGCCGGCTGGACCCGGGACGGAAGACGCCCCCCACCAGTGGTGGGGGGCGTCCGCGTTGCCGAGCCGCCTAACGGAATCGAACCGTTGACCTATTCATTACGAGTGAATCGCTCTGCCGACTGAGCTAAGGCGGCAACGATGACCAAGTGTACGGCACGCCTCGGGGGCGCGCGCGAGGGGTTTGCCGAGTAACGTCCGGCGCGTGATCCCCGACGATCTGCCGGCCGCCCCCGGCGAGCTCACCGCCCAGCCCGGCGAGCCACTCCTGCCGATGCCCGAGGCGGACGGGCCGGTCATCCAGGTCGGCGACCGGCCGAACGCGCTGGATCCCGACCAGATGGGGTTCACCCCGCGGCGGGCCGTGCCGTGGTTGAGTCCGGTGCTGCTGAGCGGGACCGCGGTGCGGGTCGTGCTGGCCGACCTGTTCGGGGCCTACCTGGACAAGCGGGAGCTGCAGGACTCGATGCCGGACCGGATCATGCGGGAGGCGCCGGGCTTCACGGGTGAGCTGGGTGCCGCGGAGGACGAGATCGTCGAGATCCCCGACGGGGAGCTGTGGGTCGACTACTGCGCCGACACGGGCGACGGGTTCAACGCCACGTACTCCATCGCGTACCTGCTGGCGCAGCGCTCGCTGAGCGTCGAGGGGCACGAGCTGCCGCGTGGCGAGGTGCTCGTGCTCGGCGGGGACCAGGTCTATCCGACGGCGAGCGGGCAGCAGTACGAGGACCGGTTCAAGGGTCCGTTCCGCGCCGCGTTCCCCGACCCGCCCGAGGACGAGCCGCGGCCGCGGATGTACGCGGTGCCCGGCAACCATGACTGGTATGACGGGCTGACCGCGTTCCTGCGGCTGTTCGTCCGTGGCGGCGAGGGCAAGATCGGCGGCTGGCAGACCCGCCAGTCGCGGTCCTACTTCGCGATCCAGCTGCCCAACCGGTGGTGGATCCTGGGCACGGACGTGCAGGCGGGCGCGTACATCGACGATCCGCAGCTGCGGTACTTCAACCGGGTCGCGGCGCGGCTCGGCCCCGGCGACAAGGTCATCATCTGCCCGCCGTCGCCGAGCTGGGTGGAGGCGCAGGAGGACCGCAAGGCGTATGACAGCCTCGACTACTTCGTGCGGACCGTGATCACGCCGACGGGTGCCGACGTGAAGCTGATGTTGTCGGGCGACCTGCACCACTACGCCCGGTACGAGGGGGCCGACCGGCAGCTGATCACGTGCGGTGGCGGCGGCGCGTACCTGTACCCGACACACGAGCTGCCGCAGCGGCTCGAGGTGCCGCCCCGGCGTTCGCTGGTGCGCAACGCCAGCCCGTCGCAGTGGTTCGACTTCAAGGCGGCCTACCCGAGCAGGGCCCGGTCGCGCGGGCTCTCGCTGGGGGTCTTCTGGCGGGTGCCGTGGCGAAACCCCATGTTCCTCGGGCTGCTCGGCGTGCTGCAGACCCTGACGATGCTCGCCTTCGTCAACGCCGCCGACCGCGTCATCTCCGGCACCGAGCAGCGCCTGGTCACCATTCCCGCGATCATGATGGTGCTGATCGACGTGCTCAGCGCGTACTTCCTCGCCATGCCGGGCGTCGCCGGGAAACGCAGACCCAGGCACTGGATCCTCGGCCTCGGGCACGGCGCCGCGTTCGTCGGCATCGCCGTGCTCGGCACCTGGGCCTGGCTGAACCTGCCGTTCGTCGACCAGGCCTGGCCGTTGCCGCTGCTGATCGCGATCGTGCTGTACTTCCCGCTGTCGTGCGTCGCCGCCGGTGAGCTGTTCGCGCTGTACCTGCTGATCGCCTCGAAGTTCGGGGTCAACCTCAACGAGCTGTTCGCCGGTCAGGGCATCACCGGCTACAAGGGCTTCCTGCGACTGCGGTTCGGCGCCGACGGCACCCTGACGATCTACCCGATCGGCGTGGACCGCACCGCCCGCCGCTGGCAGGCGCAGCCGGCGGGCTCCTGGTTCGCGCCCCGCAAGCCGCTGAAACTGCGCCTCATGGAGCCTCCGGTCGAGATCCGCTAGAGCCGCCGGCCCCGCGAGACGGCCGGCAGGTAGGTGCAGCGCAGGCCGGTGCGCACGGTGTGGCGCAGGTGGCCGCCGATGACCTCGTCGGCGGCGGCGACGCGGGTGAGCGCGCGCCGGATCGCCTTGCCGACGGAGATCCGGGCGCGCTCCGCCTCGTCGGCGAAGCGGCGCGGCCGGCCGGCCAGCCCGGCCGCGGCCGTGAGCTCTTCGATGAGCCAGGCGCGTTCCTCCCTGGCCCGCTCGGCGCGGGCCAGGTCGTTGCGCGCGTCGCTCTCCTCGATGGCGGCGTCCAGTTCGGTCAGTCGTCGCCGGTACGCGTCGCGGGCCACGTCGTCGAGCACCGGCTGGGCGGTCGCCGGTGGGTTCACGGCGCGCACGGGCCCGGCGGCGAGGTCGGCGGCCGGGATCTCGTAGCCGGGGTTGGCGATGAGCTCGGCCAGGTATGCCATGCCCCGGCTGTCCTCCAGCAGCACCGTGCCCGGGCCGAGGCGAAGCTCCCAGTAGAGGCCGCGACGCCGGCACGTCAGCACGGTGTCGAGCAGCACGCTGTCGAGTTGGAATCCCATGCGTCCACGGTCGCGCGCGGTGCTGCCGTGCCCCTGACGCGGCGCTGACGCGGCAGCGGCGGCCCGGGTCACCGAGCCGCCGCGCACCACCCGATCGCGAGGTCAGAAGATGTCCCAGACCTTGCCGGCGGCCCAGCTCACGCCGCGCCAGGCGGAGGTGGCCATCCCGCCCACGGTCCGGCCGGTCGACTCGGTCACCGCCCAGCCCGCCGCGGCGACCCCGCCGATCGGCGAGTGTCCGCCGGTGATCCAGTGGACCGGGTCGAGGAACTCGCCGACCGCCGCCGCGTGATCGTTGATCTCGTCGCGGTTGGCGTGGTACGTCCGCGCCACCGTGTACGCCGCGGTGGGGGCGAAGGTGACCGGGTTGCTGAAGCCGGCCGAGACCCCGGCGGTCTCGGCGACCTTCTTCGCCGCCGAGCCGTACTGGTGGGCCGACAGGTCGTCGAGGACCGAGTGGGCCACGTCGAGCAGGCCCAGCGCGCCGAGGACGCCCACGACGGTGCCTCCGGTGCGCAGGAGCCCGGGCGCCTTCGCGCGGACGCCGGCCGGATCCACCGCCTTCGGACCGCCGCCCGACCTCGCCGGCTCAGGGGCGCTCGGCGCGGGCTCGGCGGCGGGCGCCGCCTTCTGGGCGCCGCCGCCACCCCCGCCGCCTTTCGGGCCACCACCGCCACCACGGCGACCGCCACCACCACCACCGATGCGGGGTCCCCACAGCGCGTTTCGGCCGGCCAGGAGCCTGGACAGCAGTACCTCCCGCCAGGGCGTCTGCCGGAAGTTTCCCTTCGAACCGTCCTGGAACGACCGTCGCACCCGTTCCTCGAGCATGCCCCGTTCCTGGTTCAGGTCGGCGGCGCGGCGCAACTTCTCCTGGATGACCTCGAACCGCTCCTGGGCGGCGCCGCCGGGACGCCCGTGCAGGAGCCGGTCGGCCACCTCGCTGTTCGCGTCGATCAGGTCGTGCCGGAGCTGCCGCACGCCGCCCGGATTTTCCCGGGCGAACTGCTCGGACGCGTCGGCGTTGGCGTTGGCGTTGTCGATGAGGGTGCGCTGCGCGTTGGTCAGGCCGTCCGGGCTCAGGCCCGTCGGATCGACCAGGGCGAGCGGGTTCGACGCCGCGTACTCGTACGGGCTCTGCTCCGGTGTCCGGGCCGCCAGGGGATCCACGCTCGCCCACCGGGCCAGCCACGGCATCAGGTAGCGGGCCTGGTGATATGCCAGACCGCTCTCCTCGTCGCGTTCCTTGCCGGTGTACCGGTACCGCTTGCGCGCGTAGCTGCCGAAGCTGGTCTCCCCATAGGGCGTGAACTCCTCCCGGTTGGTGAGGTCCCCGGCCGCGTCGACGACCGCGGTCGAGCTGCCCAGGTGGTCGCCGAGCTGGAACGCCGTGGCCGGGCCCCGGTCATCGGGGTGGGCCGCGCCGATCCGGACGATCGCGATGCGTTTCTGGTCGTCGGACACGTGGACGTGGTTGTTCGCGCCGCCGGCCCAGCGGTGCTCCTCGAACATGGCGTCGACGTAGTGCGTCACCTCCACCGCGCCGCCCTGCCGCCGGACCAGCTTCTTCACCCGGGCACCGGTGGCGTCGTAGAGGTACTGGGCATGCACCGACGGCTCGGCGCCCGGGGTGGCGGTGCCGAAGGCGGCCAGCCGGCCCGCGTGGTCCCAGTCGAAGCGCCGCGAGCCGGTCTCGGCGACCAGGTTGCCACCGGCGTCGAAGGCGTAGTCGTAGCCGGTGGCGCCGATCGTCATGCGGGCGAGCGCGTTGCCGCCGGGTGCGGTCGTGAAGGTCCGGGTGAAGCCGCCGGCCGCGGCGTGCGCCAGGCTCAGCAGGTTGCCGAGCTCGTCGTAGCCGTACGTCTCCGTGTAGGCCTGCGCTCTGGTGGCGTCGGTGCCGCGCGGCAGTCCGAGCCACGGGTCACCGGTCGGCGGCGCCTGCTGCTCCCGCCCGGTCGCGGTCAGCAGCCGGTAGAGCGGGTCGTAGGAGAACCGCCGGCGCAGCGCCTGACCGGTGCCGATCAGGTTGCGCAGGATCGGGTCCGCGACCGTGAGCGCGTCCGGGTTGCCCGGGATCCCGCTGCCGGGCGTCAGGTCGTCGATACCGAGCAGGTTGCCGGCCAGGTCGTAGGCGTAGGTCTGGTCCTGGAGCACCTCGCCGCCGGGGCGGTAGCCGTCGCCGTCGGGGGTGAAGTGCTCGGTGCGCAGCCGGGCCAGCCGGGTGGTCAGCGGCTCGTACGCGTATCGGGTCAGCACCCCGTTGCCGTAGGCGAGCAGCGTCCGGTTGCCCTTCGCGTCGTAGCTGATCCGCTGGACGAAGACCGTGTCGTCGAGGCGCACCTGGTCCAGCGCGCCGGACCGGTTGTACACCGGGGTCAGCACCCGCCGCCGGCCCTCCACATCGGTCGGCAGGATGTGCCGGACGAGCCGGTTCACCGCGTCGTGCCGGTTGCTGGTCGCGTAGTCGCGCGGCTCCAGCAGCTCGGCGTCCCGGTCCGGCTGCGACTGCCCGGCCCGTGGCGCCCAGTCCGGCGCGAACGGGCGCACCTTCCAGCCGTCCCGGGCGGCGGCCTCGTAGGTGGCGAGGATCGGCGCGTCGGCGATGACCCGGCGGACCGATTCGGTCACGTTGCCCTTGAAGTCGGCCGCGCCGACCGTCACCAGGCCCGCCTCGTCGTGGTGCCGCACCGCCCGGCCGAGCAGGTTGTGCGCGCGGGCGGCGGCGCGTTCGGCCGGCGGCTGGCTCGGCGTGCCGGCGTCGCCGTACTCGAAGCGCTGCCGCAGCGTGACGGGGCCGTCGCCGTCGTCGCGGGCCCACATCCGCACCGGCCGGCGCAGGGGATCGTAGGAGGTCAGCCGGATCGCGTCGCGGCCGTCCCGGCCCTCGATCGGCGCTCCGTCCGCGTCCGGCACGGTGACGTGCCGCCCGGCGTCGAGGCTGTCGGCCCGCCACCGCCGGCCCAGCAGGTCGACGGTGAACCGGAACGCCTCGCGGCCGAGTGGGTCCACGGTGGCCAGCAGCCTGCCCCTGATGTCGTAGCTGCTGCGGGTGACCAGCGCGGCGCCGCCCGGCCCGGCGCCGAGGCGGGACACCGCGCGCACGGCCCGGCCCAGCGCGTCGACCTCGACGCCGGCCGGCGTGTTCCAGTGCGCCCGGTAGCCCTCGGCCGCCTCGGGGTGGGTGCGGCCGGCGTTGTCGTTCGCGTCGTAGGTGTAGGCCTCCCAGGGGCTGCCGACGAACGTGTCCGGGTCGGCGAGGTCCGCCGGGACGCCGATCACCACGCGGCGCTCGCTGCCGTCCGGGTTGACCGTGCGGACCTGCCGCCCGCAGGGGTCGTAGAAGAGCCGCACGAGGTTGCCCAGCTGCCCCTCCACCGGCTCGGTGTAGTCGAAACCGTTCGCGAAGAACGGCTCGTACCGGCGGATCACCCGGCCCTTGTGGTCGTAGACCTGCCAGCCGCTGACCACCACGGCGTCGCCGGCGGACCTGACCGGCAGCACCGGGGCGGCCGGGTCGTCGGGCAGGACCCCGCCGCCGGACGTCGGGTCGCCGAACAGTGTGTCCTCGGTCTGCGTCCGGGTCTGCACGGTGCGGCCGAAGCCGTCGGAGTACTGCACGGAGACGAGCACGTCGTCGCGGTGCGCGGGATCGACCTCGGTGTCGGTGTCGTGGTGCAGGCGCTGGACGGTGCGGACCGACACCGGCGTGCCGCGCTCGGCGAACGCGGCCAGGTCGTACACCGTGCGCAGACCCGGTTCGGTGCCGTCGCCCTCGCCGTCCTTGCCCCGGTGGAACTGGGCGGTGACCAGGCCGGCGGGTGAGAACGTCACCGAGCCGGTCGCGCCGTTGGGGTCGGTGACCGCCCGCGGGCGCAGCAGCCGCAGGTCGTGCCCGGCCGTCGTCACCAGCCCGGCGGGGTCGGTGGACGCCACCACCAGCAGGTCGTGCTCGTCGTGCTCGACGCCGCTGCGGTTGCCGAGCGGATCGAGGGAGTCGAGCTTGAGCCCGCGCGGCACGCGGCCCGGGTCGTGCACGTCGTAGCGGTGCCGGCCGACGATCACGTAGTAGCCGTCCGGGTCGGTGCGGTGCACGTATCCGGCCAGCGGTGGCAGGTCGTCGCGGAACTGCCGCGGGTATTGCGGGGTCCAGGCCGGCGCGCCGGTGGGGTCCAGGTAGGGCGGCCGGAGGTCCGGGCCGAACACGGTGTCGAGGAACGTGTCCGGGAAGGCCAGCGACTCGACCCGGGTCGGCGCGCCGTGGTCGCCGAGCGTGCCGAGCGGGAGACCGGTGTAGGCGTCGCCGTCGTAGAACGTCCGGACGTCGGCGACGACCCGGGTGGCCACCGGCCCGGCCGAATCCAGCCCTGAGTCCAGCCCCGGGTCGAGCACCGAGTCCCGCAGCTGGGGCAGCGACAGGCCGCCCGGGGCGACCTCGACGGTCGTGGTCCGGGCCACCCGGTCCACCAGGTAGACCTCGTCGTCGTCGCGGGTGGCGTACCCGATGGTGGTCGCGGTGGCGAGGAAGGGCTCGGCGCCGGTCGCCATCGGGTCGCGGCCGCGCGGCACGGCCACGTCGAGCCGCGCGGTCGGCAGCCCGTGGGCGTTGGGCGCGGCGTGCAGCACGAAGCGGGTCAGCGGCTCGTCGCCGCGCTCCCACGCGGTGTTGCGGGAGGCGATCGGAAACGGGAAGAAGATCCTCGGGTGCTCCTGGCGCAGCCCGGCCACCGACTCGGTGACCACGTACGGCCGGTCCGCCCGGTCGGCGCCGTCCAGGGCGTAGAGCTCGGTGCGCAGCACCTGGCCGCTGAGCGCGCGCAGCGCCGTCCGGCGGGCCGCGCGGGGCAGCCCGGCGATGAGCTCCACCTGTGCCGCCGGGCGGCTCAGCAGCGGCGGGTCGACCGCGGTGTACTCGTGGCGCAGGTCCAGCTCGGTCCAGTCGCCGGCCTCGGCCCCCGCCACCGGACCGGGATGGAACCAGGTCTTCGTCACGGTCGGCGCCCCCGATGCCTCGGCGTCGCGGCGCTCGACCCGGGCGAAGCCGCGAAACTCGCGTTCCTCGCCGTCCCAGTAGCCGTGGTGGTACTCGTACTCGGTGGTGAGCCGGTTGCCGGAGATCTGGTCGGTGACCACGACCGTCGCGACGACCTGCACCGGGAAGGGCAGGGTGGTGCGCCACCGGGTGACCGGGTCGGCCGCGTCGCGCAGGTGGTCCACGGTGGACGACCGGTAGCGCACCGTGGTCCGCGCGCCGAGGTGGTTGTCCAGGCCGGTGAGCAGATACGGCTTGACCCCGCCGGTGAGGTCCAGGAAGCGCGGGCGCTCTGCTGTACCGCCGCGCCCGTGGCTGTACAGCAGGCCGCTGACGCCGGTGCCGTGCACGTCGGCGAGCTGGAGGCCGTCGCCGTCGGCCACGTGCGGGGTGCCGGCGACGGTCACCGGCTGCTCGGTCCAGCCGTTGCCGGACATGTTGCCCCACACCATGACCCGGCCGTCGGCGACGTAGACGAGGTCCGCGGCGCCGTCGCCGTCGACGTCGCCGAGGAGCAGCCGGCGGGGGTCGAAGCCGTCCGGCAGCCGCGGCGACCGGCGCATGGTGACCTTCGCGCCCCAGCGGCCGTGGCCGAGGTTCGGCCAGTAGGCGATGCTGCCGCTGCGCAGCAGGACCAGGTCGGACAGGCCGTCGCCGGTCATGTCGGCGAGGCGCACCCGCGGGTCGGCCAGGTCGAGCTCGGCCGCCGGGCCGGCGCTGGACGTGGTGCGTTGCCAGGCGAGCGCCGGATCGCGGTCGTTGAACCAGGCCTCGAGCCGGGTGCCGGACCGCAGCACGTCGGTCAGGCCGTCGCCGTCGAGGTCGACCAGCCGGACGTTCGGGTCGGACAGGCGGACGGCGGGGGCCACCCGGTACCGCTGGAACGACCGCCGCGACCAGCCGCCGCCGAACGTCATCGGGTGATACCCGGACAGGCCCGCCGCCACGAGATCGGCGCGGCCGTCGCCGTCGGCGTCCATCAGCATGACCCCGTCGCTGCCCAGCTCCGCCGGCGGCGATTCGGCCAGCAGCCGCGGGAGCTCGAACCGGCCGCCGCCGGCGTTGCGCCAGTAGCGGCGGACCGCGCCCAGCTCCACGACGTCGGGCAGGCCCGCGCCGCGCAGGTCCACCAGCGCGAACGTCCGGTCGCTCAGGTTCGCGGCGGGCAGGCCGGGGCCGGTCAGCGGCTGGAACCGCCGACCGGCCGGCTCGAACGCCGAGTAGTCGAACGTCAGCGGCGGCATCGCCTCGACCGCGTCGCCGTCGATGCCGACCGAGGTCACGCCGGCAAGCAGCGACACCCCGTTGAACGGGGCCTGCCGGTAGGACAGCCGGTATTCGTGGGCGACCCGGGTGACACCGTCGGCGGCGTGGGTGCTGATCCGGACGGTGTCGCAGCGCAGCGCCGTGCGCAGGGCGAAGCCCGCCCGGTGCGCCGAGAACGGGTCGGGCCGGGCCGAGTGCTCGAAGTCGACGGTGACCAGGAACGCGGGCGCGGACCGGTCGCCGTAGTCGGCGTAGGAGATGCGCGACAGCAGCGGCTGGCCCTCGTCGAGGAGGTAGGCGTATCGGACGAGATTGCCGAACGGGTCGGCCGTCTCGGTGATCCGCCAGCCGAACACGTGGCCCGGTGCCTGCGGGTCGGCGAACACGGCCGGGTCCCGCCAGTCCGCCGGCGCGCCGTCCGGCCGCGCGGTGCCGTACCGGGTGCGGCCGCCGTCGGCGCCGCGGACCTCCCAGTAGTCGCCGGTGCCGTCCTTGACGTGCTCGATGCGGGCGAACAGGCCCTCGGTCCGGGGCCGGTACCGCACCCGGCCCGGGTAGCTGCCCGCCACCGGCACCAGGTCCTCGGCGCCGGACAGGACGAACACGTCGCGGTCGTCGTCGTAGCGTGGCACGCCCCTGGTGGTCTTGCGGCTCACCCCGGGCAGGCTGAGCTGCCAGCCCAGCCCGAACGGGCCGTTGCCGGTCCCGGAGCCGTACGCCAGCGCGAGGTGCGGCTGCACCCCGTGCCGCCCGGCCGGGATCGCGATCGGGACCGAGAACTGCCCGGTGCCGGTGAACTGGTCGGACGAGAACGACTCGCCCAGGCCGCCGATCGCGCCGCCGCCCTTCGGGAGGCTGATCACATCTGCGCTCATGGTCGCGTCCCTACGCCGTCCACGCGGGGCCTTGACCGGCCCAGCTGATCATCAACAGGATGTCGTCGAGGGCGCCGGCCGCGAACAGGTTCGCGGCGTCGGCGCCGAAGGCGAGCTGCCATTCGCCGGCCGGGGAGCCGCCGGTCAGCGGCAACCAGGCCGGCGCGTTGCCCCGCCGGGTGCCGGCCAGCCCGTTGGTCACCGTCGCCGCACCGCCCGCGGTGCCCTTGGTCAGGGTCAGCGTGACGTCCGGGAGCTGGGCGCCGCCGACGAGCCGGACCGCGACGGCGGCCGTGGACAGCGCCTCGACACCGAACGGGAAGTCCACGTCCCGCAGCGGCACGGTGATCCGCCGATCGGCGCCGGCCGGGATGGTGTTGTTGAGGTCGTACCACTGGTCCGGGAAGTCCTGGGCCAGGCTGAAGACCCGGTCGGCGCCCCGCTCGCGGTTCGTGTTGAGCTTCGCGGTGACCTGGCTGCGGTAGTTCTCGTCGTGCAGCGCGGTGTATTCGACGGTGACGAGGACGTCGGCGATGCTGTCGAAGTCGAACGGGTTCGCCGCCGGCGGCAGCTGGAGCTCCCAGGTGGTGTCGACCCCGGAGGACTCGAACGGCAGCAGCACCTCGGTCTGCGTGTCCAGCTCGAACACCCCGCTGGCGTTGATCGGCGAGGTCAGCGCCACGATCGTCGGGTCGTGCCGCAGCACGATGTCGCCGAAGGTGCCGTCCTGGCCGGTGATGACCCGCGAGATGCCGTTGGAGTACAGCGTGGCGCGGATCCCCCGGTCCGGCGGCACCAGTGCGACGACGCTGGTCCGCACCTGCCGGATCATGCGCAGGTAGTGGCCCGGGAAGTCGTTGTCGAACAACGCCATCGGCGTGGCGAAGCTCAGCGTGCCGGTGCGCCGGAACTCCAGGAACTCCACCGGCATCAGCCGGGCCAGGGAGAACGTCTGCGACAGGTTGAGCCGGCGGCGTTCGGAGTGCAGCGCGTAGTCCTCCAGCCGCGACACGTCGGCGGTGAGCTGCTCGGCGCCGGTCAGCCCGCGCCGGTCGATCTGCACCGTGCTCGCGCCCGCCTTCTGCGGCGGCTGCCAGTAGTCGTTGCGGATGAGCGCCTGCTCGGCCTCGGCCCGCTCGAAGGCCAGCTGCGCCTGGGCCAGCCGGGCGGTCGCGGTGGCCTGCTGGAGGAAGTAGCGGTAGACGCCGCCGAGGGTGTTGCTCATCCACTGGTACAGGTCGGCGTTGGTGAACTGGGCGTTGAGGAACCGCACCAGCGCCACCGACTGGTCGTGCTGGAGGTTCGCGATGACCTGCTCCTGGTCGGCGATCGCGACCTGGTCGTTGGCGATGACCACCTGCGCGGCGGCGACCAGCGCCTCCTGCTCGGCGGCCGTCTGCTGGACCCGCCAGTCCTGGCGGCGTTGCTCGATGCCGGCCTGGAGCTGGTTGGCCTGGATCTGGGCGTCGAGGTTGTTCAGCGAGTTCTCCAGGAAGCCCTTGGCCACCGACGCCGTCCCCAGCCCGACCCCGAGGGCGACGCTGGCGCCGAGGCTCTGGACCGCCTTGAAGAAGCCCGCGGCGTTCGACGCGGCCTGCATGACCCCGATCGCCGCGTCCGTGTCGGCGATGTGGTTGCGGATGTCCCGCATGCGCGGGAACTGGTCGAGCAGGTCCTGCTCGTAGCGGTTCGGCGGCGCGTCGATCAGCTGGGTGTAGGTGCCGGCCATGACGTCGGCCTTGTCGCGCTGCGCGACGGCGGCGGCGACCCCGTCGGTGGCCTCCTTGACCCGGGTGACCGCCAGCGTCACCTGGGCCGCGCTGAGGTCGACGCCCTTGAGCGCGTCGAACAGGCGCAGGCCGCGCTCGTCGTACTTCTCCAGCGCGGCCAGGTAGCCCGCCTCGATCTGGCTGGCCTGGGCGGTGAGCTGGCGGGCCCGCTCCAGCAGCGTCTTGAACCGCAGCGGGGTGGGTTGGCGCACCGTCGTCTGCGCGGTGATGCCCTGCGTCCTGGGCATGCCGGCGATGTTGCGGCCCTGGCGCAGCTTGGCCAGCTGGACCCTGGCCCGGGCGCGCAGGGCGTCGAGCTCGGGGATCGGCAGCGCCGGCTCGCCGTGGTTGACCGGCAGCTGCGGCACGAAGACCGGTGCGTCCAGCAGCCGCCGGGCGGTCACGTAGAGCGTGCGCGCGTTGGCGATCGACTCGTCGGTCTCCCGGGTGAACTCGGCGTCGGCGAAGTCGAGGTGGCACCGGATGACGGCGAGCAGCGTGTACCGGTTGTACGGGGCGGGACGGTTCGCGATGAGCGCGAACGGGTCCAGCATCGTGGTCCACCCCGGCGGGAACGTGAGGTCCGGGCGGAACAGCTGCTCGGTGTTCATCTTGTGGAAGGAGCGGACCGGGTCGGCGACGTCGTAGGGGTAGACGATCCAGTACCAGTCCAGGGCGGCCCGGAAGTCGCCGGCCGACTGCAGGCGCTGCGCCAGCAGCAGCGGGACCACCCAGAAGGCCGCCCGCGCGGCCGGCTCCGGCAGCTGCGCGGACCGGTCGCGGAGCCGCCGCTGGTGCTCGAGCGAGCGTTGCGGGTTGAGGTAGGCCAGGTCGTGGACGCCGATCCCGTCCAGGTAGTGCCGGCCCGCCACCACCGCCCCCTCCGCGCTGAACGGGCCCGAGCCGCGGATGGTCGTGAACAGGGTGTCCAGCGGCGACGGCGGGTCGTTGCCGGGCACCAGCAGGGTCGGGTCCAGGTGCCGCTCCGGGAACAGGAACGCCATGGTGGCGGCCTGCCAGCTGCCCAGTTCGCCCATCCAGACCCAGGCGGCGGTGAAGACGTCCACCTCGATCTGCCAGCCGAACGCCGGGTGGGCGGGGACCAGCTCGCCCGAACGCTTCGCCGACAGCAGCGACTGGACGCTCTCGACGGCCTGGCGGATCCTGGTGGTCCGCAGCGCGCCGGCCGCGAGGACGTCGACCAGGAACAGGCCCGAGAGGGCCTCGCCGATCTCCGTGATGTCGTCGCTGCCGGCCGGCAGCAGGTGCGCCAGCAGCGCGTCCCGCAGGATCGGCAGCGTCGCCTGCTCGGTCGCCGACACCGCCTGCGCGCTGGCGTCGATGAGGTCCTGGCGCTGCGCGACGCGCCCGCGCAGCACCGACCGCCAGCCGGCCCGGGCACGGGGGTCCACCCGCAGCGGGTTCACCACCGGGCCGGTGTCGGTGGCGCTCAGTGTGAAGAAGTCCGGCGACAGGACGAACCCGGTCTCCTGCGCCAGCCAGGCGGCGACCAGCGTCGACTTGTGCGCGCCGACCAGCACGGCGATGGCGTCGGCCCACTCGGCCGGGGTCAGCGGCCCGGTCGCGGCGAGCCGGGTGGCCCGGCGCAGGTTCAGGAAGCCGGTCCGGGTCAGCCCCAGCCCGCGCAGGTCGGCCGCGATGTCGCCGCCCTGCCGGTCGCGGGTCTCCAGCGCGGCCAGATCGGCGCCGGGCAGCGCGGTGCCCAGGATCGCCGCCATGCCCTTGGCGGCGTCGGGCGCGCCGGTGCGCTGCTGGTCCAGCTGGTTCGCGTATGCGCTCAGCACGCCGGCCCGCTGGGTGAGCAGCGCCCGGATCGGGTCGCCCTTCGGGTCGGCGACGACGTCGGCGGCGCCGACGACGTCCGGGTCGGCGAGCACCGCGAACGGCGGCGGGGTCGTCGGGTGCTGGTCCTGCTCGGCCCAGGACAGCGCGAGTGCCTTCAGCCGCCAGGTGAGCAGCAACGGCATGGCCGGCTCCCGCAGCGGGTCGGTCACGATCGTGGTGGGCAGGCCGAAGAGCGACTCGAGGGCCGCCTCGGTGCGCGCCGGGCCGTCCAGCAGCAGCAGGCCGAGCTCGTCCGGGGTCGTCGTGCTGAGCCGGATGCCGAGCCGGGCGGCGAGCGCCTGCCGCTCGGCCGGGTCCGCGCCGCGGGCCAGGCGCAGCTCCGCCGTCGAGGTTCCGGCGGTGGCCAGCAGCGTGGCGTACGCCGCGTCCCGGTACTCCGCCTCGCCGAGCGTGCCGCGCGGGGTGCTGCCGTGCGTGGCCGCGATCCGGGCCCGCAGCAGCTCCAGCGGGACCCGCAGCTGGTTGACCGGGCGGCCGCCGAGGTCCGCCGCGGCCGACAGCGGCTGGCTCAGCCGGTCGACCGGCTGGCCCAGCACGCCGACCAGGGTGGCGGTGTCCAGCGGGGCCGGCGGCGGGCCCGGCACGGTGACCTGTTCCTGCGCGAAGGACAGCAGCGCGGCGAGGTACTCCCGCTCGCTGAGCCGCTCGTCGAGGTCGGCCGGCACGAACGAGCTGATCACCGTCACCGGGACGGTGACCGGCAGCGCGGTGTTGCCCGCGTTGTCGGTGGCCCAGACGCTGATCGAGTGCGCCCCGAACCCGGTCACCGGCACGTTCGCGGTCCAGCTGCTGAAGTCGTTGCCGGGTCCGGGGGTCGCGGGCGTCCGCGAGCCGCCGAGGGACAGCGCCCACTCCACCTTCGCCTGACCGCCGACCATGCCGCTCTGCGGGTCGGGCGCGGTGCCCGTCATGGGCACCACCGCGGTCCCGTCGGGGTTGCCGATGATGTTGGCGTGCGGCACCGGCGTGACGACCTCGAGGTCCGGCACCCCGACGTCCCGGCCGGTCACCGTCCGGGTCTGCGCGGCCGAGGTCCGGTCGCGGTTCGCCGCGGTGACCGCGACGGGCCGCGCGCCGAGCGGCATCGGCGCCAGGTCGATCGTCCGGCGGAACTGCGTCCCGCCGGTGATCTGCTGGCTGACGACCTTGCCGTCGGCGGAGATGTTGATCGTGACCGGGTAGAACTGCTCACCCTGCAACGTGAGGGCGACGTCGACCTGGCCGCCGCCCGCGCCGAGGTTCACCACCTGCCCGTTCGCGGGCTCGGTCAGCGCGAAGCCGGGCGCGGGCGACACGGCGACCTGCACGTCGACGAACAGGCTCGTCTCGAACGGGATCTCCGGGCCGGGCTCGGCGGGCTCGCCCGGGATGCCGACGTCGAACTGGTTGGTGCCGCGCAGCGTCGCGGTCAGCCGCAACGACGTCCCGCCCGGGATCGTCGAGGGCAGCAGGGTGCTGGCCGACCAGGTGTTGCCGGTCTGTCCCGCGGTCACCACCGGACCGCCGGCGCCGAACTCGACCCTGATGTCGTCGATGCTGATGACGAGGAGTTTGCCGCTGTTCGCCGCCACCACCCGGGCGAGGCCCGACATCGTGACGGTGCGGCCGACGGCAGCCCCCGCGGGCGGGCTGCTCACCGAGTATTCGAGCCGTGGCATCGGGCAACCTTTCTTCAACGAAACCGGATCGGTGGTCGTTGAAGCAGGCGTTCCACGATGTTCCGTGCTGTGCCGTGCCCGCGCTCGCGGGC
>NZ_BONQ01000133.1 GCF_016862795.1 Dactylosporangium siamense
GCGGGCCTCCCGACGTTCCGTGCCGCGCCGTGCCCTCGCTTGCGGGATTTCCCTACAGCGCGACGCGGGTGATCGGGCCGGCGGCGTCGGTGGGTCCGGCGGGCGCCTGGTGGTGCAGCTCGGTGTAGCGCAGCTCGGTCAGGTCCGGCGACCAGCGCGCCTCCAGCTCGCGGGCGGCGCCGAACGCGTCCGCGACCGGCCGCAGCACCCGGGCGCCGATCCGGGCGGCCGCCGCCAGCGCCACCGGTGCGGGCGGCCCGTCGGTGCCGGCCGCGCGGATCGTGACGGCTTCGGCGGAGCCGGTGACCCGCACGACCGCCTCGGCCAGCTCGGCCCGCAGCCCCGTGGACCAGTCGGCGAGGGCATCGGCGTAGGACGCGGTGGCGCGCAGCCGGCCGACGACGGTGGCCGGGTCGCCGCCGTCGCCGAGGTGCCCGGCGAGCGACTGCCACCGCGCGCCGAAGGCATCCGCCCCGGCCCCTTCCCAGTCCTCGACCCGCAGATCGGCGGCGAGCCGGTCGCGGCGCCGGGCGAACCGGCCGGCGTCGGCCCGCAGCCGCGCGGCCGTGTCGCGCAGCGGCTCCGGGGTGAGCTTCAGCCCGAACTCGAGCGCGTCGCCCGGCAGCGCCCCGACCAGCCGCAACAGCGGCCAGAGCGGGTCACCGGCCGGCGCCCCACCGGCGATCAGGACAGCGTCGACGCGGTGCAGCAGGTCGGTCCCGATCCCGGCGAGCCGGTCCAGGGCATCCATCACGCGTCCCCTTGCGACTGGTGCTGCCGCTGGTGCTGCCGCCGGGCGTCGTGGTCGGCCGAGCGACAGCCGTGGGCCGCCAGGCGCAGAGCCTCCGCGGTCTCGGCGAACCCGATCCGGGCGAGCCGGTCCAGAG
>NZ_BONQ01000134.1 GCF_016862795.1 Dactylosporangium siamense
CGAGCCGGTCCAGGGCATCCATCACGCGTCCCCTTGCGACTGGTGCTGCCGCTGGTGCTGCCGCCGGGCGTCGTGGTCGGCCGCGCGATAGCCATGGGCCGCCAGGCGCAGGGCCTCCGCGGTCTCGGCGAACCGGATGCCGTGCGCCGAGGCCTCCCGGGAGCGGGCGGTCAGCGCCGTGGTCAGGGTGCGGTGCAGGGCGCGGCCCAGCTCGCCGGGGCCGCCCGGGGCGTCGCCGCCGAGCGCCCGGGAGCCCGGGTCGGTGAGCGCCATCGTCGTGCTCGCCCCGGCCAGCTCGTCGCCGGCGGCTTCCAGCCGGCCGGCCAGATCGTCGAGTCGCATGCAGTCCCCCCGGAATGTCCGCGTGTGCTACGCCAGGGACCGGTAGTCGCCGAACGTCTCGGCGTGCAGCTTCTTCCTGGCCCAGGCGGCGGCGTCGGTGGCGGCGGTGACGGCCGCACGGACCGAGCGGGACAGCTCGGCGCCGCTCTGCCCCCGCAGCTGGTCGATCCGCACGTCGCGGATCGTGCCGTCGGCGGTGACCACCACCTCGACCAGACCGTCAGGGGAACGCACGCTCACCTCGACGGTCGTGACCGCCTTGTCGAACTCGGCGAGCAGCGCATCGATGCGGCGGTAGCGCTCCACCGCCTCCTCGATCCACGTCTCGTCGATCTCGCGCCCCATGTCGGCCCCTCCCCCGGGTGACCGTACGGCACCAGCCAGTGACACGAAACCCCGAAGTGCGGCCTGTGGATAACTTCAGCCGCGCCACAGCGCGAGCATCATCGCTTCGACGGCGATGCGTGGCTTGACGTTGGCCTCGATGGCGACGCGGCACTCCAGGACCGACTCGAGCCGGCGCAGCGTGCTCTCCGGCGCCCACTTCTGCGCGGCGGCGGCGGCCAGCTCGTCGGTGTCGCCGTGCACCGGCTCGACCGCCGCGGCGAACGTGTGGACCAGCACGTCGCGGTAGAAGCCGGCGAGGTCGACCAGCGCCCGGTCGAGGGCGTCGCGCTGGGCCCTGGTGGCGCGCGACTTCTGCCGGCGTTCGAGGTCCTTGAGCTGGCCCGCCGAGCCGCGGGCCGCCCCGGCGGCGCCCTTGCCGGTGCCGCCGGCACCGAGCGCGGTCTCCAGCGAGGCGCGTTCCCTGGCGTCGGTCTCGACCACTGACGCGGCGGCCTCGGCCTCGGCCGCCTCGATGAGCGCGGCGGCCGCGTCGAACGCGGCGCCGATGCCGGTCAGCCGGCGCGGCACGGCGAGGACCGCCTCCCGGCGGACGCGCGCCTGCGGGTCGCGGGCCAGCCGGCGGGCCCGCCCGACGTGGCCCTGCGCGGCGGCCGCCGCCCACGCCGCGGTCTGCTCGTCGAGGCCGTCCCGGCGGTGCAGCAGCGCGGCGATCGCGTCGGCGGGTGGCTGGCGCAGCGGGACGACCCGGCACCTGGAGCGGATCGTGACGGAGATGTCGTCGGGGTGGGTGCTGGGCGTGCACAGCAGGAAGACGGTGCGCGGCGGCGGCTCCTCGATGGCCTTCAGCAGCGCGTTGCCGGCGGCCTCGGTGAGCCGGTCGGCGTCCTCGACGAGCAGGACCTGCCAGCGGCCCTGGGTCGGTGAGCTGGCCGCGCGCAGGACCAGGGCGCGCATCTCGCCGACCGCGATCGACAGCCCTTCCGGCACCACGAACCGCACGTCGGCGTGGGTGCCGCCGAGCGTGGTGTGGCAGGCCTGGCAGTCGCCGCAGCCACCGTTGGGGCACTGCAACGCGGCGGCGAAGATGCGGGCGGCGACGGACCGGCCGGAGCCGGGCGGGCCGGTGAAGAGCCAGGCGTGGGTCATGCCGGCCTCGGGCACGTCGCCGCGGACCATCGCGCCGGCCGAGGCGACGGCGCGGGTCAGGGTCGCGACCGCGTCGTCCTGCCCGACGAGCTCGGCGAAGATCGGCGGCGCCGTGCCGACGCTCATGCCCGCCTCCCACCAGAGGTCAACTCGTCGCCCGCGGACACGGTGACCAGGCCGGCGAAGATCGGCGGCGCCGTGGCGGCGCTCATACCCGGGTCCCGCCGGACGGCAGGTCGTCGGTCAGCTCGTCACCCGTGAGCACGGTGACCGTCTCGGCCACGTCCTCGAGGACCTCCGCGATGTCGAACTCCTCGTCGGCGGGCATCAGGTGCCGGACCCGCTGCAGCACCCCGGTGGCCAGCGACTCGGCCGGCAGGGACGCGTCGAGCACCAGGTAGCGGCTCGGGTCGGCGGAGGCGAGGTCGAGGAACGCGTAGCGGACCCGCTCGTGGAAGGCGAGCGACTCGCTCTCGAGGCGGTCGGCGTCGCCGCGGCGGCCGGCCCGGGCCAGGCCCACGGCCGGCTCCAGGTCGAGCAGGACGACCAGGTCCGGCTTGAGCCCGCCGGTCGCCCACTTCGACAGCCACGACACCTCGTCGACCGGGAGGGTCCGCCCGGCGCCCTGGTAGGCCAGCGACGAGTCGACGTACCGGTCGCTGATCACCACGGCACCGCGGGCCAGGGCGGGCCTGACCACGGAGGCCACGTGGTGGGCCCGGTCGGCGGCGTAGAGCAGTGCCTCCGCGCGGGGGGTCACCACCTCGCCGGTGACCTCGGGCGGGTCGAGCACCAGGCTGCGGATCCGCTCGCCCAGCGGGGTGGCGCCGGGCTCGCGGCTGACGACGACGTCGCGGCCGAGCCCCCGCAGCGCCTCGGCGAGGTGCCGGACCTGGGTGGACTTCCCGGCGCCCTCGCCGCCCTCGAAGACGATGAAGATCCCTTGGGCGGCCTTCGGCTCGTCGGGGCTGAGCGGGCGGCCGCGGATCGAGCCGAGCACGTCGGCGAAGAAGGGCACGCCCTTCTTGTCGTCCATCTGCCGCAGGGCGATGATCCCGGCGATGACGCCGAAGACACCGGCAAGGGCGAGCAGCGGGCGGGTGCTGGAGACCTCGAACTCCTTGAACCCGAGGTTGAGGTGCCGCGACCCGCCGGCGCCGACGATGACGCTGGACAGCGAGATGGTGAGCATGAGCACCACGCGGGTGCCCATCTGCACGAAGGCGAACGCCCGGCCGCGCATGTCGTCGGCGACCTCGCCGCCGAGCAGCGTGGTGCCGGACAGGAACGCCATGCCGGCGCCGACCCCGACGAGCAGCGCACCGCCGACGGCGACGACGAGGTGGGTGGCGAGGGCCAGGATCAGCACCGAGCCCGCGGCCAGGACGATCGACAGGCCGAACCAGCGGCGCCGCGACAGCGCCCCGACGATCAGCGGGCCGGCCGCGATGCCGACGCCGAGACCGAGGAAGAGCGTGGCGAAGAGCAGCGCGAAACCGGCGTCGCCGGCGCTGAGCGAGACGGCGTAGAACTTCGCGGTGCCGACGACCACGCCACCGCCGGCGAAGGCGCCGAAGATGCCCAGCACCAGGCCGCGGACCAGCGGGGTCCGGCTGACGAACGCCCAGCCCTGGGTGAACTCCTTGAGCATCCCGGGCTTGCGCTCGACGGCGGCCGTGCGCCGGCCGCTGATCTCCTTGATGCCGAAGAACACGGTGATCGCGGTGGCGAGGAAGGTCAGCGAGTTGAACCACAGGGCGACCTCGCTCGGCTCGACCCCCTGCGGCCGGACGTCGCCGCCGCCGAAGATCGCGACGACGAGCTTCTCCAGGCCGATGAGCACCAGGCCGGCGAGCACGGGCGTGACGCCATACGTGGTGGCGAGGGTCAGCTGGTTGGCGGTTTCGAGGCGGGCCCGGGGCAGCAGGTTGGGCACCGCCGCCTCCTTGGCCGGCGTCCAGATCATCGCGGTGGTCTCGATGATGAACGTGGCGATGGCGGCCCACGCGATCACGAGCGTGCTGTCGTCGACGATCAGCGCGGCGGCCGGCATCGAGGCGAAGAAGAGGAACCTGATCAGGTCGCAGACGACCATGGTCAGGCGCCGGTCGAACCGGTCGGCGAAGACGCCGGCGACCGGGCCGAGCACCAGCGCGGGCAGCAGGCGCACGGCGATGACCGAGCCGAATGCCACACCCTGCGCCGCGGAGTTGTC
Organism: Dactylosporangium siamense; assembly: GCF_016862795.1. GTDB lineage: Bacteria > Actinomycetota > Actinomycetes > Mycobacteriales > Micromonosporaceae > Dactylosporangium > Dactylosporangium siamense. Next base: position 4,052 of record NZ_BONQ01000134.1, read on the forward strand.
CACCTGCGCGGCGGCGAACGTCGAGGCGGCCAGCAGCCCGAGCCAGTCCCCGAGGGACGAGAGCCCCAGCACCGCCCAGAGACGGCGGAACGGCCGGATGCGCAGGACCGCCTTCAGCTCCCCGAAGCCGGACAAGTCGCTGCTCGCGATGGCGGCACCTCCTCAGTAGACCGCTTACTGTAACCACGCTACCGGTCCGCGGGTGTCGCGCAGGTGCGGGCCGACACGCGTACGCGAGGTTCTTTCATATTCATCGCGGACTCGGTACGGTGAGTCGTGTCCAGCTCACGTGCCGCCCAGCGGGCCCGCTACGACCGGGCCACCGCCGACCTCGATCCGCCGTTCGCGATCGTCGACCTCGATGCCTTCGACGCCAACAGCGCCGCGATGGTCGGCCGCGCGGCCGGCAAGCCGCTGCGGATGCCCAGCAAGTCGGTGCGGGTCCGCGCGCTGATGGACCGGGCCCTCGCCCAGCCGGGCTGGCAGGGCGTCATGGCGTTCACCCTGCCCGAGGCGCTCTGGCTGGCGGAGCACGGCACGTCCGGGGACGTCCTGGTCGCCTACCCGACCGCCGACCGGGCCGCGCTGCTCCGCCTCGCCACCGACGAGAAGCTGGCCACGACCGTCACCGTCATGATCGACAGCCCCGCCCAGCTCGACCTGATCGACGCGGTCGTGCCGGCCGGCGAGCGGGCCGGTGCCGTGCGGGTCTGCATCGACCTGGACGCCTCCTGGCGCCCCGCCCGCGGCGTGCACATCGGGGTGCGCCGCTCACCCGTGCACAGCGCCCGGCAGGCCGGCGACCTCGCCGCCGCGATCGCCGGCCGGGCCGGGTTCCGCCTGGTCGGGCTGATGTCCTACGAGGCGCAGATCGCCGGGCTCGGCGACGCCCCGCCCGGCCGCCCGGTGCGCGGCGCGCTCATCCGCATGATCCAGTCCCGCTCGTTCCCCGAGCTCCTCGCCCGGCGCGCGGCCGTCGTCGCCGAGGTCCGCCGCCACGCCGACCTCGAGTTCGTCAACGGCGGCGGCACCGGCAGCGTCCAGGCCACCGCGCAGGACCCGGCCGTCACCGAGGTGGCCGCCGGCTCAGGGCTGTTCGGCCCGTGGCTCTTCGACGGATACCGCCGCTGGCGCCCGCAACCCGCGGCGTTCTTCGCGATGTCGGTGGTCCGCCGGCCGAACGCGCAGGTCGCGACAGTCCTCGGCGGCGGCTGGATCGCCTCCGGGGAGACCTCGCCGACCCGCCAGCCGCTGCCGTGGCTGCCGGAAGGCCTCCAGCTCATCGGCACCGAGGGCGCCGGCGAGGTGCAGACCCCGCTGGTCGGCCCCGGCGCGGCCGGCCTGCGCCTCGGCGAGCGGGTGTACTTCCGCCACGCCAAGGCCGGCGAGCTGTGCGAACACGTCAACGAGGTGCACCTCGTCTCCGGCGACACGATCGTGGACGTGGTCCCCACCTACCGGGGAGAAGGCAAAGTGTTCCTGTGATCAGGTGGCGGGTGGCGATGCGGCGGGCGCTCTACGGCGACGGCGGGTTCTTCGTCCGGCCGGACACCGGACCCGCCGCCCATTTCCGCACCAGCGTCCATGCCTCGCCGCTGTTCGCCGCCGCGATCGCCACCCTCCTCGAACGGGTCGACGAGGCCCTGGACCAGCCCGCCCGGCTCGACCTCGTCGACGTCGGCGCCGGCCGCGGCGAGCTGCTGCGCGGCGTCCTCGCCGCCCTCCCGCCGGCCGTGGCCGCCCGGGTCGCCCCCGTCGCCGTCGAGGTCGCCCCCCGCCCGTCGGACCTGCCCGACGCGATCGCGTGGACCGCCACCATCCCCTCCGGCATCGCCGGCCTGCTCGTGGCCACCGAGTGGCTCGACAACATCCCGGTCGACATCATCGAGCTTGATTCGCGTTTGCGGCCGCGGTACGTCCTGAGCTCCCCCGACGGCACGGAAGCCCTGGACGAGGCACCGCTGACGCCCGGTGACGCCGCCTGGCTGGCGCGATGGTGGCCGCTCGACGGGCTGCCCGAGGGTGCCCGCGCCGAGCTGGGCGCGCCGCGCGACGAGGCCTGGTCGGCCGCCGCCGGCAGCGTGACACGCGGGCTGGCCCTCGCCGTCGACTACGGGCACCTCCGTGCGGCGCGGCCGTTGTTCGGCACGCTCACCGGCTTCCGCGACGGCAAGGAGACCCCGCCGGTGCCGGACGGGTCGTGCGACCTGACGGTCGCCGTTGCGTTGGACTCGCTGGGCGTACACCACCAACTGCTGACGCAACGGGAAGCCCTGCGGCTGCTCGGAGTGCACGGCGGGCGCCCGCCGATCGCAATGGCCTCCGGCGACCCCGTCGGCTACGTGCGCGCGCTGGCGCGGGCCGGCGAGGCGGCGGAGCTCACCGACCCGTCGGGGTTGGGCGGACACCACTGGGTCATGCACTGGGTATGAACATTCGTCATACCGGCGGTACACTGGCTGCCATGACGGCCAAGGTGACGTTGTCGTTCTCCGACCAGACCATCGCCGACGCCCGGCACTGGGCCGAGCGCGACGGCGTGTCCCTCAGCGCGTGGATCGACCGCGCCGCGCAGGAGCGTGCCCTGCGCGAGATCTTCACCGCACACGCCGAGGCGGTGCGCCGGGCCAAGCCCGACCTGGAGCGCGCCGCGCTCGCCGACGAGGAGGAGATCGCCCTGGTCGACGCCGAGCTGTTCAGCGGGCGCCGTGCGGCGCGGTGAAGTCTGGCTGATCAAGGGCGCCCGCGAGCGCCTCGGCCTGATCATCAGCTCCGACGTGTTCAACAGCACGGACGTGCCGGTGGTCATCGTCGCCGAGGTCACCGACCAGGAGGAGCTGCGCGACTCGCCGCTCGCCGTCGAGCTCGACGACCTGGTCGTCATGCCCGACCGCCTCTCCTCACCGCTGAAGCGCTGGTTCACCGAGCGGGTCGCCGTCGCCGACACCGCGACGATGCACAACGTCTCGCGCGCGCTGCGCATCCTGCAGGACCTCTAGGCTGTTCCTTATGACCTCCGAGTTGACGGTCGGCACGGGAGCGGGCCTCGACACCGCCGACATGGTGCTCAACATCGGCCCCCAGCACCCCTCCACCCACGGGGTCCTGCGCCTCAAGCTCGTCCTCGACGGCGAGCGGGTCCTGAGCGCCGAGCCGATCATCGGCTACATGCACCGCGGCGCGGAGAAGCTCTTCGAGGTCCGCGACTACCGGCAGATCATCATGCTGGCCAACCGGCACGACTGGCTGTCCGCGTTCTGCAACGAGCTCGGCGTCGTCCTCGCCGTCGAACGCCTCATGGGCATCGAGGTCCCGGACCGCGCCGTCTGGCTGCGCACCGCACTCGCCGAGCTCAACCGCGTGCTCAACCACCTGATGTTCCTGGGCTCCTACCCCCTCGAGATCGGCGCCATCACCCCCGTCTTCTACGCCTTCCGCGAGCGCGAGACGATCCAGGCCGTCCTCGAGGAGGCGTCCGGCGGGCGGATGCACTACATGTACAACCGCGTCGGCGGCCTGAAGGAGGAGGTCCCGGCCGGCTGGACCACCCGCGCCCGCACGGCGATCGACCAGGTCCGCCGCCGCATGCCCGACCTGGACAACCTCATCCGCCGCAACGAGATCTTCCTCGCCCGCACCGTCGGCGTCGGTGTCCTGTCCGCCGCCGACGCCGCCGCGTACGGCGCCTCGGGCCCGGTCGCCCGCGCCTCCGGCCTGGACTTCGACCTGCGCCGCGACGAGCCCTACCTGGCCTACGGCGCCCTGGACGTCCCCGTCGTCACCCGCACCACCGGCGACTGCCACGCCCGCTTCGAGGTGCTGCTCGACCAGGTGTACGCCTCGCTCGACCTGGCCCAGACCTGCCTCGACGAGGTCGACAAGCTCACCGGCCCGGTGAACGTCCGCCTGCCGAAGGTGGTGAAGGCCCCGGAAGGCCACACGTACGCCTGGACCGAGAACCCACTCGGCATCAACGGCTACTACCTGGTCTCCCACGGCGAGAAGACCCCCTGGCGCCTGAAACTGCGCACCGCGTCCTACTCAAACGTCCAGGCCCTGTCCAAACTCCTCCCAGGCACCCTGGTCCCCGACCTGATCGCCATCCTCGGCTCAATGTTCTTCGTCGTAGGCGACGTCGACAAGTAGCCCCCGGCACTCGATCGCCGGAAGCCACCCCAAGTTCGCAAGGACAGCGCTGGCCATCTGGGTGATCCGCGCCGATGCTCGCGCCCCCACTCCAACCAGGTAAAACTGCGACCACGACGGACCGGTCGCGTCCACTGGCGTGGTGTACGGCCTTCGTCCTGGCCGCGGCTTCGGTCACGGTCGCCGATCATCCGCCTGGGG
>NZ_BONQ01000135.1 GCF_016862795.1 Dactylosporangium siamense
GCTGCGGCGGCGGGGGTTCCCACCCGCGGCGCCCATGGGACTGCTGCGCGGCCGCACTCTCCAGACGGCCCGAGTGGAGTAGCGGGCGTTGTGCTTCTGCGGGCCGTCGTGGTCGCGTTCCTGGCTGGTTGGGGCGGTGTCGGTTGGTTAGCGGGGGGAGGCGCCGCCGTCGATGTCCAGGGTGGTGCCGGTGACGAACGCGGCCTCGGTCGAGGCCAGGTAGACCGCGGCGGCGGCTACCTCGGCGGCCGTCCCGCCGCGGCCTACGGGCAGCGCCGCTGCGGTCGCTTGTCGTCTGGCGGCGGTGCTGAAGGTGGCGTGGAAGTCGGTGCCGTCGATGAAGCCGGGCGCCAGTGCGTTGACGGTGATGCCGTCCGGTGCCAGTTCCTTTGCCAGGCCCTTCGTGAGGCCGATGATGCCGGCCTTGGCGGCGGCGTACGCGACCGCGCCGGGGCCGCCGCCGTTGTGTGCGGCGAGCGATGCCATCGTGATGATCCGGCCGGACCCGGAGGCGCGCAGGGCGGGCAGGGCGGCGCGGATGGTGCGGAACGTCGCGGTGAGGTTGACGTCGGTCACCTGCGCGAAGTGCTCGTCGCTCATCTCGCCGACCGGGACCCGGCCGACCAGGTGTCCGGCGTTGCAGACCAGGATGTCCAGCCCGCCGAGGTGCTGGGTGGCGGCGGCGACGAGGCGGTCCACCTGGGCCGTGTCGGTCACGTCCGCCTGCATGGCCGTGGCCCGCTGCCCCAGCCCGGCGATGCGGTCGACCACCCCGGCGGCCCGCTCCGCCGAGTGCCCGTGGTGCACCACGACGTCGGCGCCGCGCTCGGCGAGGGCCACCGCGATCGCCGCGCCGATGCCGTGCCCGGCGCCGGTGACGAGTGCGTAACGCCCGGTGAGGTCGAACATGCAACCGCCTTCCGTCCCGCCGGCGGGAACCCGCCGGCTCTGGTGCGATTCTCCATGGTGAGGAGGTGCCGATGAACAGGCTGTCTCGAGTGTCGGTCCCGGCCGGCGTGCTACTGCTGGCCGCCTGCACCGCAACACCCGCGCCCGTCCCGCCGTCGTCGCTGCCCGCCGCCGGCGCGCCGACGGCCGCCACCGCCCCGTCGCCGTCGCCGTCCGCCACCGTCGCGCCGGGGCCTGCCTCGACAGCGCTGCAACGCGGCTGTGCCAGCCTCGTCAGCGTCGGGCTCGGGGATGACGCGTGGCGCACGGCGCCGGTGGCGGGGCCGGCGGCGTTCGGCGCGCTGGACTACAGGTGGGGCGACCGGGCCGGCTTCGCGGAGCGGGCGCCGGACGCGCAGGGGTGGCGGCGGTTCAAGGTGGCGATGCGGCTGCGTGGCGGCACCCCGGCCACCGTCAGCGTCGCCGGGCCACAGCGGGCGGTGGGGGCGCTCACGTACCTCAACGGCCTCGACCACACCGTCGACTTCGCCGCCTGCGGTGCGCCGGCAGAGCCGCCGACGAGCGAGTTCGCCGGTGGGTTCGCCCTGCGGGAGGCGGTCTGCCTGCCCGTCGACGTCACCTCGGGCGGCGCCACGACCCGGGTCGTGCTCGACTTCGGCAAGGACGGCTGCTGAACTCCCCAGGCTGCCGAACTCCCCGGCTGCTGAGTTTTGCCTGGCTGTGAACTCGCCGTTCAGGCAGCGGCAACTGCTCGGACGTCCAGGTATGCGGGGGTGCCGGGGTTTCGTACAGTGCGCAGTGTGAAAGGAACCGAGGCACTGCCGGCCGGCGTCGAGCTGTACTCGCTGACGGCCGACGGCACGGCGCTGCTGACGTCCCGGACCGGCCGCGGCGACCTGCTCGACGCCGGCGCGTTGCTGCCGTTCATCGACCGCGGGCAGCACGCCCGGTATCTGATCGGTGACGCGCTGACCTCGCCGGAGCGGCCCAGCAACGCCACCTACAAGCTCGGCCTGATGCGGGGGCACAGCGCCTTCACCCCGCACGCGCACGGCGGGGAGCACTTCGTGCTGAGCCTCGGCTACGCGGCGTGCGGGCTGTACGACGACGAGCGGCAGGAGGCGGTGACGGTCCGGCTCACCCCCGGCGTCATGATCCGCATCCCGGCACTGCTGCCGCACTCGTTCGTCAACCGGGGCGCCGGCCGGCTGCTGATCCTGGCCGCGAACACCGGGTTCGGCATCGACCACGAGGACTACGCGATCACCGCCGAGGAGGCGGAGCGGCGAGCGACGGCCGAGCCGTCCAAAAACCGAGCGACGGCCGAGCCGTCCAACAATGGCACGGCACTGGACTATCCGGCGCTGGCGAAGGCGTTGCGCGCCGTCGGCTCCGCGCCGTCACCGGGTGTGATGAGCTGGCGGGAGCGGGCGGCGCAGGCCGCCCGCCGTATCGCCGTGCGCTTGGAGGGATCGGCATGATCTGCCCGCACTGCACCACCAACCTGACCCGTAAGAACCGTCCCGGCAAACGCTGCGGCTCCTGCAAGAAGCCGTTCGTGTTCGAGCCGAAGGAGAACCCGCTCGCCCTGCACGACGTCAAGGTGCGCCGGCTCACCGCGAAACTGTCCGAGGGCGGGCTCTGGTACACCACGACCCAGCTGTATTACGCGTCGGCCCGCAAGACCAACAAGGTCGCCGCGGGCGGGCCCTTCGGGTGTGGGATCGTGGTGCCGATCATCGCCGGCCTGGTCCTGGTCGTCCTGGGGATCTTCGGCAACACCTCCCCGTTGCTCGCCGTCCTCGGTGCGGCGTTGCTGGTCTTCAGCGCCGTCATCATCTGGCTGCGGGTGGCCGGCGTGCTGCGGCCCAAGGTCGTGATGAAGATGTCGTTGCCGCAGTTCCGCCAGGAGATCATCGGCGGGTGGAGCCGGGTGTACGGCAAACCGCCCGGCGGGATCGTCGACGAGCCGCACGTGCAGCCCGGCCGGCAGCCGCAGCAGCCGGCGTTCGCGATCCTCAGCCCGGACCCGTCGGTGCTCGCCTGCCTCCAGGTCAACGACGTCGGGCGCCGGTTCAACGCCGCGCTCGCCGCGAAGGTCGCCGACCTGCCGCCGGAGACGCCGGTCGCGGTCATCCACGACGCCAGCCTGGACGGTGAGCTGTTCCTGGCCTCGGCCAAGCACGAGCTGCGGGGCCGGCGGGTCATCGACCTCGGGCTGCGGCCCCGCGCGGTGCTCGCCGCGAAGGACCCGTTCCGGCTGCGCACGAAGGACCGGCAGCCGGAGCGGATCGCCTGGCTGAAGGCGAACACGGACCTGACGCCCAAGGAGCTGGACTGGCTCGGCGACGGCTGGTCCTCGCCGATCGCCGCGCTGCGCCCGGCGCAGCTGCTGGCCCGGATCGAGAAGGTCGCCACCCACCTCGGCGGCGCCAACGACCCCGCGCGCAAGGCCGCCGCCGCGATCGGTTTCATGACCTGGCCGGCGGCATGAGCATCATCGACCGGGCCCTACAAGCCGCCGTTGGAAGGGCCGGGCTGCCGGGACGGATCCGGTTCACCCGCCGGCAGCTGTACTACGAGGTGTGCCGGGGGCTGCTGCCGCTGCACCGCCTGCCGCGGCGGGTCGGGTTCACGCTGCCCGCGCCGATCGGCTACGACCGCTTCCTCGCCGCTCTGGAACGCCACGGCCCGGTGCCGGGATTGCTGGCAGAGCCCAGAACAGCAGCACGCGCAGACCCGCACGACGACGTGCCGGACCTCTACGACTACGGGCTCCCCCGGCTGCTGGTCTGCCAGGACCCCGCGATCGCCGCGATGCTGCTGGCCAACGAGCTGCACATGGAGTCGGCGTGCCCGGTGTTCGCGCTGTCGGACCTGCCGCTCGACCCGCGCCTGACCGCGGCGCTCCAGCGCACCGGCGACGCCGTCGTCCACGTCCTGCACGACGCGGGTGCCGACGGCTACGCGGCCGTGGACGAGGTCCGGCGGTGGGCCGGTGACCTGCGGGTCAACCCCCTCGGGCTGCGACCGGTGCACGCCGCCGCACTGCACCTGACCACCGGTCCGGACGGACCGAAAGCCACCACCGGTCCGGACGGACCAGAAGCCACCACCGGTCCGGTCGGGCGGAACACAGCATTCGACCACCGGCCCGGGCTGGAGGCGTGGGAACTGCGCCGGTTGCGGTCCGGCCGGACGGTCGAGGTGGCCGCGGTCAACCCGGCCCGGCTGCTGCGCACCGTGCACCGCCTGGTCCGCGGCCAGACCCGGGCCCACCGCAGATCCGCCCGCCTCCGCCAGCTCCAGGCCGCGGGTTTCATGACTTGGCCGGCATCATGACGGGAGTGCTGTGAGCCAGTACCGGGAAATCCACTACACCGACGAGCTGCTCAGCGACCGCAGCGTGCACCGCCGCTTCAACGACGGCCGCGAGGAGTGGCGCCGCCGCGCCGGTGACCACCACGTGCAGTGGCAGGACAACGCGGGACGCAGCGGCATCGACGAGGTCCTCGGCGACCGCGTCATCAAGCGCCGCTACACCACCGGTCAGATCGTCTACGGCCGCGACCAGGGCTACGGCCGCACGGCGTGGGGCGACGGGACCCTGACCGTCAACCGCACGTCGTTCGGCGGCCGCACCGGCGCGATCCTCGCCGCGGTCGGCGCCGGCGTGCTGCTCGGCGCGATCGTCGCCCCGCCGATGTTCATGTCGGAGTTCGAGGAGGAAGAGCTGCGCCGCCAGGCCCAGCAGCAACAGCAGTCAAACGGCGACGGCGGGGACGGCGGCGACGGCGACAGCGGCAGCTGGGACGACGCCGACGACGGCGGCGGCTCCGACGACGACTTCGGCTGAGCCCGACCGGATCCAGGAGGTTTCCCCGTGCCACGCATCGCCGCGATGTCAGGCGCCCGGCCGGCGCTGAGCGACCTGGGCGCCCGGACGGTCGTCGACGCGGGCGCCGTCGCCCTCGGGTTCGTCGACCCGGAACCCGGCTTCGCCGAGGGGCCGTTCACCGCCGGTGGCCTGCGCGCCCTCGGCGAGGTCGTGCTGCACAACCGGACCGAGCTGTTCGCCGCCCTCGCCGCGGCCGGCGCCCCGGCGCCACCGGAGACGCCCGACGGCGAGCTGCTGCTGCGGGTGTACACCACGCTCGGCGGCACGGGCATCCGCGCCGCTGACGGCATGTTCGTCCTGTTCATCGCCGACGGCACGGACATCGTCGTGGTGCGCGACCACGTGGGCACCCGCACCGCGTTTCACGCCCGCGCCAACGGACAGTGGGCGGTGTCGACCTCGCTGCGGGCCCTGCGCCGATGGCCGTCGCTGAGCACCGGGCTGAACCTCGCCGCGGTCCGCTCGTTCCTCACGTTCGCCTACCTGCCCGGCGACGAGACGCTGCTGCGCGGCGTGCACGAGGTGCTGCCCGGCCGGATCGTGCGGCTGCGCGCCGACGGGACCGTCCGGGAGGAGCCGTTCTGGGACGCGACCGAGGCCGTCGACGAGGCCACCACGGCCGCCGGGCACGCCGCCACCCTGCGCGCGCTGCTGGAGCGGGCGACGAGCCTGCGGCTGCCGGCCGCGGACCCGGTCGCGGTGCTGCTGTCCGGCGGCGTCGACAGCAGCCTGGTCACCGCGCTCGCGGCGAAGCTGCACGACCAGGAGGTCCGCACGTACTCCATCAGCTTCGGTCATGAGCTGCCGAACGAGCTGGCGTACTCGGGGCTCGTCGCCGCGCACTGCAACACCCGGCACCAGATCCTCAGCGTCTCCGGTGAGCAGGTCGCCGCCCGGCTCGCGGAGACGGTCGCGCTGCTGGACAGCCCCGTCGGCGACCCGCTGACGGTGCCCAACCTCATGCTCGCCGAGGCCGTCGCCGGCGACGGGATGCCGGTGGTGCTCAACGGCGAGGGCGGCGACCCCGTGTTCGGCGGGCCGAAGAACCTGCCGATGCTGCTGTTCGAGCTGCACCGCGACGACCCGTCGCCGGACGCCCGGTCCCTGGCGTACCTGCGGTCCTACCGCAAGTGCGGCGGCGACCTGCCGGCGCTGCTGACCGCCGACACGCTGCGGGCCCTGGAGGGCGAACCCGGGCCGGAGCGGTTCGTCGCGCCGTACCTGTCGCCGGGCACGATGCGCGCGCACCTCAACCGGCTGCTGCACTGCAACCTGCGCACCAAGGGCGCCCACCACATCCTGACGAAGGTCGAGCGGCTCACCGCGGCCCGCGGGCTGCAGGGCCGGTCCCCGCTGTTCGACCGGCAGGTCATCGACCACGCGTTCACCGTGCCGCCGCGGCTGAAGCTCGCCGGCACCGAGGAGAAATGGATCCTCAAGGAGGCCGTGCGGGACCTGCTGCCGGCGACCATTGTGGACCGTCCCAAGAGCGGCATGCGGGTGCCGGTGCAGCAGTGGCTGAGCGGGCCGCTGCGGGACCTCGCCGACGACGTGCTGCTCGGCAGCCGCACCAGCGGCCTGTTCGACCCGGTCACGATCCGGGCGTGGCTGCGCGGCGAGGGCGCGCTGCTGCCCCGGCAGGGCGGCAAGGTGTGGCTGGTGCTGACCCTCGAGCTGTGGCTGCGTGCCTACGATGTGGTGTGAGCACCTACCTTGAGCTGACCGATCCCCGCACCGGCCACGTCCGCACCCGGTTGCGGCCCGGCGGCCCGGCCGAGGTGACGGCGGCGGTGACCGCGGCCCGCTCGGCGCTGCGCGGCTGGGCCGGCCGCACCGCCAAGGAACGTTCCCACCGCCTGCTGTCCCTCGTCGCGCTCATCGAGCGGCAGTTGGAGGTGTACGTCCAGCGCGAGGTCGCCGGCACCGGAAAGTCCGATGTGGACGCCCGGGCGGAGGTGCTGCAGTCCGCGGACGTGCTGCGCTTCTACGCCGGGGCGGTCCGCGCCGACCTGACCCCGGCGGCCGGGCACCGCCTGCCGGGCCGGGAGAGCTGGGTGCGGTGGGAGCCCATCGGGGTCGTCGCCGCGATCGTGCCGTGGAACTACCCGCTGCTGATGGCGGCCTGGCGGCTCGGGCCCGCGCTCGCCGCCGGCAACACCGTCGTGCTCAAGCCGGCCGAGACCACCCCGGACACCGCCGTGCTGCTCGCCGAGCACGCCGCGGAGACGCTCGGCCCCGGCGTCCTGGTGGCGCTGCCCGGTGACCGCGACACCGGCCGGCTGCTCGTCGGCGCCGACGTCGACGCGGTCGCGTTCACCGGCAGCCAGGCCGGCGGCCTCGACGTCGTCGCCCGTGCCGGGCTGCGCCGGGTCAGCCTGGAGCTCGGCGGCAACTGTGCCGCGGTCGTCCTGCCCGACGCGCCCGCAGATGCCTACGACGCGCTGGTCGGGGCGTGCACGTACAACGCCGGGCAGAGCTGCGCCGCCCCGGCCCGGGTCATCACGCTGCGTTCCCACCTCGACGAGACCGTCGAGCGGCTCGCCGAGGCGATGCGGGCCCGCCGCGCCGGCCCGGACTTCGGCCCGCTGAACAACCCCGCGCAGGTCGCCCGCTTCGACGCGATCGTCGCCGGGTCCGGCGCCGGTGTCCGCCGCAGCGGCGAGGTGGCCGTCGGCGACGGCGAGACCGGCGGGTTCTGGCGGGCCGGGCTGATCCTGGCCGACCTGGCACCGGACGACCCGGCCGTGACCCGGGAGATGTTCGGCCCGGCGCTCACCGTCCAGGCCGCCGACGACCTCGACGGCGTCATCGCCCTGGCGAACTCGGTGCCGCAGGCCCTGGCGGCCAGCGTGTGGAGCACCGCGGTCGGGCCGTCCCTGCACCTCGCCGGGCAGCTGGACTGCGGCGAGGTCTGGGTCAACTGCCACCTGGAGCAGACCGCGGAGCTGCCGCACGGCGGCCGCCGCGGCTCCGGCCACGGCACCGACCTCAGCGTGCTGGCCCTGGCGGAGTATCAGCGCCCGAAAACCGTCACGGTGCGGCTTTCGTAGCTCTTCCGGGCAACGAACACGAATTCGAGGCCTGGCCGGTCGGGCGCGTCCCGGACGTCGAGGACCGTGAACCCGGCGTCCACCAGGGACCGCTCGACCTCGGCCCGCTCCCGGAACCGCAGCGTCGAGTCCGAGTGCACGCGCTCGCCGCCGGGAAAGGTGTACGTGTGCCGGAACGACACGAACGGCGGCGCCACCTCGGTCACCTCGCGGCGCTGCTCGACCGGGCCGACGCCGGGCACGTCGCGCACGACCGGGCCCGGGTCGGCGGCCCAACCCTCCCAGGCGCGGCGCTCGGGGCGGCGGGTCTCGAACACGAAGACGCCACCGTCGCGCAGCGCGCCGTGGATGCCCCGCAGGGTCGCGGCCCAGGTGTCGTCGTCGAGGAACACCTGGGCGACGTTGCCGGTCATCGTCGCCAGGTCCGCCGCCACCGCACCGACGGTCGTGGCGTCGCCGTGGATCCAGGTGACCGCTTCCGCGCCCGGCTTGGCCCGGGCCACGGCCAGCGACGCGCCGGCCGGATCCACCCCGGTGACCTGCCGGCCGGCTGCCGCCAGGAGGACGGCCAGGCAGCCCGTGCCGCAGCCGACGTCGAGGACGTGCGCGGCCCGGAACTCCGCCGCGACGCCGAGATAGAGGCCGAGGTCGCCGCGGTCGCCGTCGAACACGTCGTAGAGGGCCGCGAGCCGCGGATGGTCGAAGATCGCGTCGGGCACGCCCGCCACCGTATCCGGCCCGGTGAATGCGGGCGACCCGTTTCCGCCCCCACACCCCCGGCCCCGGCCCGCGGAATGTGGCACGATCGACGGCATGACCAGCCGGCCCGCCACCACCCAGCACCTGCGGGACCTGGCTCGGCTGCGCCGGGTCCGGGACCGCATCGACCGGGACTACGCGCAGCCGCTCGACGTCGAGGCGCTCGCCCGGGGCGTGCACATGTCGGCCGGGCACCTCAGCCGCGAGTTCCGGGTCGCTTACGGGGAGTCGCCGTATTCGTACCTCATGACCCGCCGGATCGAACGGGCGATGGCCCTGCTGCGGCGCGGTGACCTCAGCGTCACCGAGGTGTGCTTCGCGGTCGGCTGCTCGTCGCTGGGCACCTTCAGCACCCGCTTCACCGAACTCGTCGGCATGCCGCCCAGCACCTACCGGACCCGCGCGGCGGGCGCCACCGCCGGGATGCCGCCGTGCCTCGCCAAACGGGTCACCAGACCGGTCAGGAATCGAGATGCTCCCGCCGCGCGAACGCGCCTAGCGTGAACGGCATGGACATCTCCATCCACTCGACGTTCCTGCCGCACACCGACCCGGACGCGTCCCTCGCCTTCTACCGCGACGCCCTCGGCTTCGACGTCCGCAACGACGTCGGCTACGAGGGGCTGCGGTGGATCACCGTCGGCCCGGCCGGCCAGCCCGCCGTGTCCATCGTCCTGGAGCCCGTCGCACCGCCCGGCAGCGGCCGGACCGACGACGAGTGCCGCACCATCGAGGCGATGATGGCCAAGGGCACCTACGCCGGCATCAACCTGTCCACCCCCGACCTGGACGCCCTGTTCAACCGGCTGCGGGCCAACGACGCCGAGATCGTCGAGGAGCCCGCCGAGCAGCCCTACGGCGTCCGCGACGGCGCCGTGCGGGACCCCGCCGGGAACCTGATCCGCATCCAGGAGCAGCGTTGACCTCTGCCGTCCGCTACGACGGGCACGCGGACTGGTACGACGCCACCTTCCGCCGCTACGGCGGCGCGTCCGCGGACCTGCTCGCCCGGCTGCTCGGCCCCGCCGACCCGGCCGACCCGGTCTGCCTCGACATCGGCTGCGGCACCGGCCTGCACGCCGCCGCGGTCTCGGCCCGCGGGCACACCGTCATCGGCGTGGACCTGTCCGCGGACCAGCTGCGCGTCGCCGCGACCCGCAACCCGCGTCTGGTCCGTGCCGACGCCGGGCGGCTGCCGTTCGCCGACGCCTCGGTGCCGTCCGTGGTCATGACGTACCTCCACACCGACGTCGAGGACTTCCCCCGCGTCATCGCCACGGCGGCGCGGGTCCTGCGCCCCGGCGGGCGGCTCGTCCACCTCGGCCTGCACCCCGCCTACGTCGGTCCGTTCCTGGACCGGCAGGACGAGGTGGAGCGGCACGAGCTGCGCCTCGCCGCCGGCTACGGGGACGAGCGCCACGCCGTCGACCCCACCGGCCGGTTCCCGGTGCGCAGCCGGGTCGGGGCGCGCAACCTGACGCTCGCCACGTTCCTCCGCGCGTTCCTGGCCCAGCCCTCGCTGCGCCTCGACGACGTCGTCGAGGTGGACACCGGCATGCGGCCGTGGCAGCCCCCGGCGGGCGACGGCCGGGTGGTGCCGTGGAACCTCGCGGTGACCGCCGTCGCCGTGCCGGTCTGAGGTGCGGCCCGCCCGGCAAATCACGGTAAATGCGGTGCGGGCGGCGGGCGGCTTCACGTACAACTGCCGGGGTGTTGACACTCTGGGCCGCGGTGCTCGGGCGACCGTTCGCGAAGGCCCTCGCCGTCACGAACCTGCTGACCCGGCTGTCGGCCGGCGCGGTCACCCTGGCCCTGGTCCTGCTGGTGGAGCACGAACGGGGGTCGTTCGGCGCGGCAGGAATCGTGGCCGGCGTTTTCGCCGTCGGCACGAGCGTCGGCGCGCCCTTCGTCGGCCGTCTCGTCGACCGGCTGGGCCAGACCCCGGTGCTGCTCGCCACGGCGGCCGTGCACGGCGCGGCGTTGCTCGGGCTGGCGCTGCGCCCGTCCGCGCCGCTGGGGGTCCTCATCGCGCTCGCCGCGGTCGCCGGCGCGGCCAGGCCGCCGGTCGCCGCCTGCATGCGCGGCATCTGGATCGCGATGCTGCAGGGACCGCAGTTGCGGGCGTCGTACCGCCTCGAGAGCGCCCTGCTCGAAATCGGTTTCGTGGCCGGTCCGGTGGTCGCCGGCGCCGTGGTCGCGGTCGGGCGGCCCGCCCTCGGGCTGATCCTCACGGCCGGGCTCGCCGCGCTGGCGACCGCCGCGTTCGCGCTGCTGCCCCCGACCCGCGCGTGGCGACCACCGGCCCGCGCGTCCCGCGGCGTGCTCGGGCCGCTGCGTGCCCCGGCGATCCTGTCCCTGGTCGGCTCGCGCACGGCGCTCGGCGTCGCGATCGGGGCGCTGCAGGTCGCGGCCGCCGCGTACGCGACCGCCGGCGGCCGGCCCGGGTTCGCCGGGGTGCTGCTCGGCGGGTTCGCGGCCGGCAGCCTCCTGGGCAGCCTCACCCCGCACCTGTCACCGTCGTCGTTCGCCCTGCTGTCGGTGGCGATGTGCGCGGCGCTCGCCCCGCTGCTGCTGCCCGTCGGGCTGTGGTGGCTGGCGGCGCTGTTCGTGCTGGCCGGCACGCCGCTCGCCCCGTTGAACGCGATCGCCTACGAGCTCACCGACCGGGCCGCCCCCGCCGGGACGGGCACCGAGGCCCGTATGTGGACGGGCACGGCGACGGCGGCGGGCACCGCGCTCGGCAGCGCCCTCGCCGGGGCGGCCGTCGACGGGGCGTCGGCCCGGGCCGCGGTCACGGTCGCCGTCGCCGGCGCGGCCGTCGCGGCGGCGATCACCCTGATGAGCCGCCGGGCGGTCACGGT
Organism: Dactylosporangium siamense; assembly: GCF_016862795.1. Classification (GTDB taxonomy): domain Bacteria; phylum Actinomycetota; class Actinomycetes; order Mycobacteriales; family Micromonosporaceae; genus Dactylosporangium; species Dactylosporangium siamense. The sequence continues at coordinate 11,478 of NZ_BONQ01000135.1, forward strand.
CGCCGCCGCCACCCCGTTGCCCGCCGCGTGACGGCACCGGCGGCAGCGGTGGGGAGCACCCACCGCGGCCGGCACCGCGTCAGCGGCGCTGCCAGATCTCGGCGTCGCTCGTCCAGCGCAGGGTGGTGACGGCCTGCAGGACGAGGCCGCCCGCCTGGCCCGCGGTGAGGTACAGCTCGTCGGCGAGCGCCCGGATGATGTGCAGGCCACGGCCGTGCTCGTCGAGGACCGCGAAGTCCAGGGCGGCGAGCTCGCGGTCGGACATCTCGGTCGCGAGGACCAGGCGGCCGGGGTCGACCATGGAGCCGTCGTTGACCACGTGGATCACGCAGCGCAGGTCACTGACATCGATGCTGATCTCGTAATCGTCGATGTCACGGGCGTGCTCGATGACGTTGGCGCAGGCCTCGGTGAGGATCAGGCCGATGTCGTCCCGGCAGCCGGGCTCCACGCCGAGCGTCCGCAGGGCCTGGTCCAGCAGGCGCCGGGCCATCGGCACCGTCGCGGCGTCCCGTGGGAGATTGAGTGCGAGCCGCAGCGCGATCGACACCGTGCCGTCGCCCCCTCTCCCTGGTCGTCTTCGGAAGCCGTCGACTTCAGAAGCCTTGTCGTCTTCAGAAGCGACCGTACCCGCAGCACCACCTGTTTCATGTTTGTCACACGGCAAACATGCTCATCCGGTGCGGGTGAGGGTGGGTCGCGCGGATCTGGGCACGGGTCACGGATGCGACGAACACAGTGGTTGCTGGCCCTCGCGGCCGGGTACGTCGACGGGATTTGCCTGCTGTTCCTCGGCGGCGTCTTCGGCAGCGTCGTGGTCGGCAACCTGGTCGTCCTGGGCGTGTCCGCGGTGCAGCGACTGCCGGAAACGGCACTGCGTGCCGCGGTGTCCGTCGCCGTGTACGGCGGGACCGCGCTGCTCGCCCGGCGGGTCGCGCCGAGCCGCTGCCTGGTCGGGGCGCTGCTGGCGCTGTGCACCCTGTGCGGCGGGTGGATGGTGGCGCACCACGACCCGCGCGGCCTCACCCAGCTGCCGTTGCTCGCCCTCGCGGCCATCGCGACCGGGTTGCAGCACGCCGCCGCCCGCGACCCGATCGACGCGGCCGCGGCGCCGCCGGCGGTGAAGGGCCCGGCGCTGCTGCCGCTGGCGTGCATCCCGGTCGGCGCCGTGGGCGCGGGGCTGCTGCTGGAGCGGGTGCCGTGGGTCGGTCCGCTGCCCGCCGTCCTGCTCGTCGCCATCGCCCTCGTGGTGGGGTCGTTGCGCCCGCCGGCGGTGCCCGCTCCGCCGGCCCGGCACCGCGAACCGGTCCGGCTGTGACC
>NZ_BONQ01000136.1 GCF_016862795.1 Dactylosporangium siamense
GGTCCGGCTGTGACGGCCCTGTGACCGCCCGGGCACCGCGAACCGGTCCGGCTGTGACCGGCCCGGCACCACGACCCAGTTCGGCTGTGACCGCCCCGGCACCGCGAACCGGCCCGACGGCCACCCCCGACGCCGCGAACCGGCCCGACCGTGACCGGCCCGGCGGTGACCGGTCGTACAGTTGCGCCATGGGCATGGTGCACACGGTCGGGCTGGTCCTGCATCCCCGGCGCGACTCGAAGCCGGCGATCGACGCCATCATCGACTGGGCGAGGACCCGCGACGTGACGGTGCTCGGGCTGCCCGACGAGGTCGACCGCATCGACTGCACCGCCGTCGCGGTCAACGCCGACGAGTTGGTGAGCCGGGCGTCGCTGGTCGTGAGCCTCGGCGGCGACGGCACGATGCTGCGCAGCATGCGGCTGCTGTCGGGCAAGCCGACCCCGGTGCTCGGGGTCAACCTCGGCCGGCTCGGGTTCCTCGCCGAGGTCGCGGTCGAGGACCTGCCGGCGGCGCTCAGCTCGATCGACGCGCACCGCTACACGGTGGAGCCGCGCATGGCGATCCGCACCCGGCTGCCCGACGGCACCGACGTGACCGCGTTCAACGACATCGCGCTGGTGCGGGTGCCCGGGCAGGGGCTCGCCGCGATCGGCATCTCGATGCAGGGCTACCCGTTCGTGCGGTACTCCGCGGACGCGCTGATCGTGGCGACGCCGACGGGGTCGACCGCGTACAGCTTCTCCGCCGGGGGCCCGATCGTCTCGCCGAACGTCGAGGGCATCCTGGTCGTGCCGGCGGCGGCGCACTCGGCGTTCAACCGGGCGATGGTGCTGTCCCCCGACGAGGACCTCGACCTGGAGCTGCTGCCGTCCAGCGGCCGGCTCGTGATGGAGATCGACGGGGTGCTGGGTGCCGAGCTGAAGCCGGGCGACCTGCTGACCGTGTCGGCGGCGCCGTCCGCGGCGAAGGTGGTGCGCCTCGGCTACACCACCTTCTACGAGCGCGCCCGGCGGAAGCTGCAGGTCAACGGCAGCCTCGAGGTCGAGGAGCCGCCCGGCCGGTAGGCGCAGCCGATGGCCGGGCGGCCGGTAGGTGCAGCCGACAGCCGGGCGGCCGGTAGGTGCAGCCGACAGCCGGGCGGCCGGTAGGTTCAGCCGAAGGCCACGTGACCGAGCCAGTGCCGCAGCAACGCCTCGTCGCCGGTCACCGGCAGTCCGTCGGGCGTGCGGCGGCGGTACACCATGAGCAGCAGCTGCCGCAGCGGCGCCCGGACCGTCACGGCGGCCGGTCCCGTCCCGCGCCGCCAGGTGTTGACCGCACCGGTCAGGTCGACGAACCAGCCGCGGGGCAGCTCGTCGTCGAGCAGGGCGACCGTCCGGCCGGGACCGAGGATGGACTTCTTCGCGGGGTCCAGGTCGAAGTGGATCGGGTGCGCGTCCAGCTCCATCCACTCGTCGAGGGCGTCGACGGCGACGTCGGTGGCCACCTCGAACGGCGTGCCGGCCGCGAGGGTCGCGTCGGCGCGATGCATCAGTGTCTCGTGGGCGAACCGGCGCGCCCAGAACGGCATGCCGCCCAGTTCGAACGGGGTCCACACGGGTTCGTCGGGGCCGGCCTCGGTCAGGGCGGTGGCGAGCTCGTGGGCGCCGTCGAGCAGCCAGCCGGCGGGGACGGCGCCGGTGTCGTCGCCCGCGACATCACGGATGATGCCGTCGGGCAGGAATCCCGTCGCCCTGGTGCGGACGACGTCGGCCGCCCACCGGTGCCCGCCGCCGATGTGCCTCAGCAGCATCCCGAGCGTCCAGCCGGGGCAGGACGGCACGGGCAGCGCGAGCGACGTGCCGGGCAGGTCGGCGACGAGCAGTTCGGTCTGGGCGACGATCCACGAACAGTGGTCCTCGAAGCGCATGGTTCCCCATCTCGTGACGCAGCGGTGATGCTGTCACGAGACGGTCGGAGCCACGACCCGTTCCTCGACACCCGCGGCGGCGACCGCGACGCGCTCCATCGCCCACAGGACGGCCTCGGCGTCGGCCAGCGCCAGGAGGTGGGTGTCGATGTAGATCGTGATCTCCACCGCCTCGTCGGAGCCGTCGACGTTGAGGAACAGCGCCGAGGAGGGCTCGTCGCCACTGGCGACCCAGGCGAAATCGCTGCGTGCGGGGCGCGGCACGGCCTGCAGGGCGCCGCCGAGGCGGCGGTCGTTGACGCTCAGGTCGAGGGCGAACTGCCGGCCCCGGTCGGCGATGACGGCCGCGACCACCGCGTTGAGGTCGAGGCGGTTGTAGTACGCGTACTTGTACGCGGTGATGGCGGCCCCACGCGTGCGGTGCAGCACGGCGGCGAAGTCGCCGGCGGTGTCGATCACGCACAGTCCCGGCTGCGAGACGGGGGCGACGACACCGGCCAGGCCGGCCCGGAAGCGGTTGCTCGACACCAGCCGCAGCGGCACCACGGTCACCCCGGTGACCTGCGCGAACGCGATGGCGAACGCGGCCAGCAGGGCCGGCGCCGGCTCGACGCCCTCGCGCAGTGCCGCCTCGCGCAGCGCCGAGGGCAGGACCGTGGAGTGCAGCACGCCGGTCCAGTGTCGCGGGGTGCGCACCTCGCGGGATGGGGCGAGGCCCGGGTCGGGGATGGCGCGCAGGTGGGTGTCCCAGTGCCGCAGCGCGGCCACGTTCTGCCGGACGCCGGCGGGGAGGGCCTGCCGGCGGGCCTGTTCGAGGGCGGAGTGGCCCTCGGTGGGGGCGGTGGTGCGGGCGTCGGTCTCGGTCATCATCAGCACCGCGCCGGCGCCGTCCATGACGATGTGCGACATGACCAGGACCGCGCTGCGGCACACCCCGCCGGCGCGGACGACGGCCATCCTGACCGGCCACTCGTTGGCGTGGTCGAAGGGGACGTCGCGGTAGCGCGCCTCGACCGCGCCCGCGTCCACGTCGTCGAGGACCTCCAGCTCGATCGAACCGGATCCGTGCACGACCTGGCGCGGTGGGCCGTCGCCATCCGGGACCAGCCGCGTGCGCATGCTCTCGTAGCGGCTCATGAGGTATCGCAGCTCGTCGGCGACGTCGTCGAGGGTGGTCCCGGGCGGCAGCGGGCGGACGCCACCCATCGCCATGGACTGCCCGACCGCGACCATTTTGAGCCAGATGTCCAGCTGTCCCCACGACAGCGGGCCGCTGCCGGCGCCGCTCCCCTCGAACGTCACCCTCATGCGGCTTACTTTAGGCCCCGAAATAACCCCGGATAACTGCCCGAACGTAGCCGATCGTCGATGCCGAGGCCGCTACGGGTGGGAGCGCTCCGGCAGGCCGTCGACCTTGAGCAGGGCGTCGTCGGCGTAGCACCACACCCACTCCTCGCCCGGCTCGAACGACTGGACCAGGGGGTGGCCGACGCTGTTGTAGTGCGCGGTGGCGTGCTTGGCCGGCGAGGAGTCGCAGCAGCCGACGTGCCCGCAGCTCAGGCAGACCCGCAGGTGCACCCAGCGGCCGCCGACGGCCAGGCAGTCCTCACAACCCGGTGCGCTGGGCTGGACGTCGTTGATGGTGTCGAGGTGCTCACACGGTTTGCTCACGGAGCACACCGTATCCGGTCCCGATCCGCTCGGAGAGCGAGACCGCGGGCGGTATTCGTGGAACGCCGGAACGCGTGGTTGGATTGGGACCATGGCCAAGCCAGCGATCTTGACCGTGGACGACGATCCCGCGGTGTCCCGGGCGGTCGCCCGTGACCTCCGCAAGCAATATGCCCAGGACTACCGCATCATCCGCGCCGACTCCGGTCAGGAGGCCCTGGACGCGCTCAAGGAGCTGAAGCTGCGCGGCGAGCAGGTCGCGGTGCTGCTCGCGGACTACCGCATGCCCAACATGACGGGGCTGCAGTTCCTCGAGGCCGCGATGGACCTGTTCCCCCGGGCCCGCCGGGTGCTGCTGACCGCGTATGCCGACACCGACGCCGCGATCCAGGCGATCAACGTCGTCGACCTCGACCACTACCTGCTCAAGCCGTGGCACCCGCCGGAGGAGAAGCTGTATCCGGTGATGGACGCCATGCTGGAGGCGTGGAAGGCCGCGCCCGACCGCCCGGTCGCCGACGTGAAGATCGTCGGGCACCGGTGGTCGGCGCCGTCATACGCGGTCCGCGACTTCCTGGCCCGCAACATGGTCTCGTACCGCTGGTACACCACGGACGACGCCGAAGGGCAGCGGCTGCTGACCGCCGCCGGGCTGACCGAGGCCGACGTGCCGCTGGTGGTGACCCCCGAGGGCAAGACCATGGTCGCGCCGACGGAGGCCGAGCTGGCGGTCCAGGTCGGCCTGACGACCACCCCGGCGTCGGACTTCTACGACCTGGTCGTCGTCGGCGGAGGACCGGCCGGCCTCGGCGCGGCGGTGTACGGCGCCTCGGAGGGCCTGCGCACGGTGCTGCTCGAGGAGCGGGCGACCGGTGGGCAGGCCGGGCAGAGCAGCCGGATCGAGAACTACCTCGGATTTCCCGACGGTGTCTCCGGTGCGCAGCTCACCGACCGGGCCCGCCGCCAGGCCGTCAAGTTCGGCGCCGAGCTGCTCACCGCGTGCCGGGTCACCCGGCTCGCGGTGGAGGGCTCGGCCCGCGTCCTGCACTTCGAGGACGGCACGACGATCGCCGCGCACAGCGTGATCCTGGCGACCGGGGTCTCCTACCGGCGGCTCACCGCACCGGGCCTGGAGCAGTTCCACGGCCGGGGGGTCTACTACGGCTCCGCCTCCACCGAGGCGCCGAGCTGCTCCGACCAGGACGTCTACATCGTCGGCGGGGCGAACTCGGCCGGGCAGGCGGCGATGTTCTTCAGCCGCTACGCGCGGCGGGTCCACCTCGTCATCCGGGCCCCCAACCTGGACGCGTCGATGTCGCGGTACCTCATCGAGCAGATCGCCTCGGTGCCGGCCATCGAGGTCCACCCGTGCACCGAGATCATCGGCGCCGACGGCGACGAGCACCTGGAGCGGCTCACGCTGCGGTCCGTGGACGGCAGCGGTGAACGCACCGTGGACAGCTCCTGGCTCTTCATCTTCATCGGCGCGGAGCCGCGCACCGACTGGCTGGACGGCGTGGTGCAGCGCGACGCGCGCGGGTTCGTGCTGACCGGCCCGGACGTCGAGGGCGGTGCCGACCACGCCGCGCTCGGCCGTGACCCCTATCACCTGGAGTGCAGCGTCCCCGGAGTGTTCGCGGCGGGCGATGTGCGCGCAGACTCGGTGAAGAGGGTGGCCTCGGCCGTCGGCGAGGGCGCGATGGCCGTGTCGCTGGTGCACCGGTATCTGGTGGAGGGGCAATGAGCAGGCGCCTTTCGTTGGCCGAGCTTCGTGGGTTGTTCCTGTTCGAGGCGCTCGACGAGGAGCAGCTGACCTGGCTCGCCGAGCGTGGCGTGGCCGTGCGGTATGGCGGCGGCGATCTCGTCTTCCGTGAGGGCGACGCCGCGACCTGCTTCGTCGTGCTGCTCGACGGCATGATCAGCCACAGCCGCAACGTGCGCGGCGACGACATCGAGATCACCCGCACCGACCAGGTCGGCGTCTACGGCGGCGCCACCCAGGCATATCTCGGCGACCGGGTCCCGCAGGTCTACGGCACGTCGTGGCACGCGATCACCGACGTCGAGGTGTACGAGCTGCCGGCCGTCGAGCTCGGCGCCGCGATGCTCAAGTGGTTCCCGATGGCGATGCACCTGCTCGAGGGCCTGTTCTTCGGCATGCGCAACACCAACAACGCCGCCGCCGAGCGGGAGCGGCTGCTCGCCCTCGGCGCACTGTCCGCCGGCCTGACGCACGAGCTCAACAACCCGGCCGCGGCGGCCGTGCGCGCCACCGCCGTGCTGCGCGACCGGATCGCCGGCATGCGCCACAAGCTCGCGATGATCGCCGACGGGCGGCTCGACGGCCAGCAGCTGCACGGCCTCGTAGAGCTGCAGGAACGCGCGGTCAAGCTGGCGCAGAACGCCCCGAAGCGCTCCGCCCTGGCCGCCAGCGACGCCGAGGACGCCATCGGCGACTGGCTCGACGAGCGCGGTGTCAACGGCGCCTGGGATCTCGCCCCGACCCTGGTCGCCGGCGGCGTCGACGTGCCGTGGCTGGACGACGTCAAGCTCTGCGTCGGCAAGCTCGACCTGGAGCCCGCGGTGCGCTGGCTGGTCTACACGATCGAGACCGAGCTGCTCATGGGCGAGATCGACGACGCCGTCACCCGGATCTCCGGCCTGGTCAACGCGGCGAAGCAGTACTCGCAGCTGGACCGCGGCCCGTTCCAGGTCGTCGACGTGCACGAGCTGCTCGACGCGACCCTCATCATGCTCAACGCGAAGATCTCGAAGCAGGGCGTCCGGGTCGTCACCCACTACGACCGCGAGCTGCCGCCGATCCCCGCGTACGCCGCCGAGCTCAACCAGGTCTGGACGAACCTCATCGCCAACGCGGTCGAGGCGATGCACGGCGACGGCACCCTGACGATCACCACGTCGCTCGACGGCGACTGCCTGGCGGTCGAGATCGCCGACACCGGCGCCGGCATCCCCGCCGAGGTGCGCCCACGGATCTTCGAGCCGTTCTTCACCACCAAACCGGTCGGCGAGGGTACGGGCCTCGGGCTGGACATCTCGTACCGCATCGTCGTGAAGAAGCACCACGGCGACATCCGGGTCACGTCCGCGCCCGGTGACACCCGCTTCACGGTCGTGCTCCCGTTGACGGAGGCCGCCCCGGCGGCGTGACAGCCGCCCGCCGATGCGGCATGATCACCCGTCATGGGGGCAGCAGCCGAGCAGGCGCCGGTGCGGCAGCGGCGCGGGTGGCTCGCCGGGATCACGGGCGCGCTGACCCTCGGCGCGCTCGGCGCCGCGCTCGGCGGCTGGCTCGCCTGGGGCACCGCACCCGACCTGCCCGACGACCGGGCCGCGATCGCACTCGTGCAGCCCCTCGTGCCGGCCAGCCGGCTGAGCGTCGACCGGCGGCACGATCCGGCCTTCGGCTACGACCCGCCGGAGGGCGCCGCGGCGCTGCTGTTCGGCGGCGACGATTACAACGGCGGCTACGTGGCCTTCCGCGTTGATCCCCCGTCGCAGAACCTGACCGGCGCCCTGGGCATCGCCCGGCAGGCGCTCATCGACGGCAACTGGACCGTCAGCACCCGCCCCGCGGATCTCGCCGGCCAGCTCGACGGCGTCGTCGCCGTCCGGGGCGACCTGGTCGTGCAGGCCTACCAGGAGGGTGCGAGCGGACTCGTGCTGGAGATCGGCCGGCGGGAGCCGGCGCCGGTCGGGCCGATGGTCGCGCTCGGCGCGCTGGCCGGGCTGGCGCTCGGCTGGCTCGGGATGCGCCGGGCGGTCGAGGGCACCCCGCTCACCGTGGTGCTCGCCTGGGCCGGTGCCGGGTTCCTGGCGCCGTGCACCCTGCTGACGTTTCCGATCACCGCCATGATGTACGCCGCCCCGGCGACCGGGACGGTCGCGTCCTGGGACATCTACACCGCGTTCGGCTTCCGGTTCCTGGCGAACCTCGGCATCCTGCTGCTGCTCGCCGCGACGGTCACCGCGCTGATCGAACGGCGGCGACACTTGCCCAGGTAAGGGCGCCTCATGCGAACATGTGTTCGTGTCGGAGGGTGCCTCGATCCTGCACGCTGACCTCGACGCGTTCTACGCCTCGGTGGAGCAGCGCGACGACCCGCGCCTGCGTGGGCGGCCGGTGATCGTCGGTGGCGGGGTCGTGCTCGCGTGCAGCTACGAGGCGAAGCGGCGCGGGGTGCGCACCGCGATGGGTGGCCGGCAGGCGCGGCAGCTGTGCCCGGACGCGATCGTGGTGCCGCCCCGGATGCGGGCGTACTCCGAGGCCAGCAAGCGGGTGTTCGAGGTGTTCCGCAACACCACCCCGGTCGTCGAGGGGATCTCGATCGACGAGGCGTTCCTCGACGTGCGCGGGCTGTGGCGGATCGCCGGGACACCGCGGCGCATCGCCGAGCGGCTGCGCGGCGACGTGCTGCGCGAGGTCGGGCTGCCGATCACGGTCGGGGTGGCGCGGACGAAGTTCCTGGCGAAGGTCGCCAGCGGCGTCGCCAAGCCCGACGGGCTGCTGGTCGTGGAGCCCGCGGACGAGCTGACGTTCCTGCACGCCCTGCCGGTCGAGCGACTCTGGGGCGTCGGCGCGGTCACCGCGGCGAAGCTGCACGCGCACCGGATCAAGACGGTGGGGCAGGTCGCCCGGCTCGGCGAGGCGACCCTGGTGTCGATGCTCGGGGAGGGCACCGGCCGGCACCTGAACGCCCTGGCGCACAACCGGGATCCGCGGCCGGTGCAGGTGGGGCGGCGGCGCCGGTCGATGGGCGCGCAGCGGGCCCTCGGCCGCGGCCCGCACCCGCCGGCGTTCGTGGACGCGGTCCTCGCGGAGCTGGTCGACCGGGTCTGCCGCCGGCTGCGGGCCGCCGAGCGGGGCGGCCGGACCGTGGTGCTCAGGCTGCGCTTCGCCGACTTCACGAAGGTGACCCGCTCGCACACCCTGGCCAAGGAGACCTGGCACACCACGACGATCCTGGATGCGGTGCGCCGGCTGCACCACCAGGCCGGGTCGCTCATCGCGAACCGGGGACTGACCCTCGTCGGCATCGCCGTGGCGAACCTGGACGGCGACGGCGCCGTGCAACTCGAACTGCCGCTGCAGGCACACACCGGCGGCGAGCTCGACGCGGCGATGGACCAGGTCCGGAACCGGTTCGGCTCGGCCGCGCTGATGCGGGCGTCACTGCTGGGCCGGCAGCAGGGGCCAACGACTCCCCTGCTGCCGGACTGAACGCCTAACCCCGCAGCGCGCGGATGGTGTCGCGGTACCAGAGGGCGGACTGCTTGGGGGTGCGCTCCTGCGTGTCGTAGTCGACGTAGACGATGCCGAAGCGCTTGTCGTAGCCGTAGGCCCACTCGAAGTTGTCCATCAGGGACCAGGCGAAGTAGCCGCGGATGTCGGCGCCCTGCTGGCGGGCCAGGGCGACCGCGCCGATGTGGGAGTCGAAGTAGGCGACCCGGTCGTCGTCGCGGACGAAGCCGGTCTCGTCGGGCTCGTCGTGGAAGGCGGAGCCGTTCTCGGTGACGAAGATCGGCAGCCGGTAGTCCTCCCACAGGCGCACCAGGAGCTGGGTGAAGCCCTCGGGGACGATCTCCCAGCCCATCGCGGTGATCGGGCGGCCGGTCGGGATGGGGCGGCTGACGGGCAGGCCGAGAGCGTCGTGGGTGTTGCCGTCCTCGTCGACGCCGGAGACGGTCTCGCTGAAGTAGTAGTTGACGCCGAGGATGTCCAGCGGGGTCTTGATGATCTCCAGGTCGCCGTCCTGGACGGGCAGCTCGATGCCCTGCTGGGCGAGGTCGGCGACGAGGTCCGCGGGGTACCGGCCGTGCACGAGCGGGTCGAGGTAGATGCGGGTGCTCAGCGCGTCGCTGCGGCGGGCCGCGTCACGGTCGGCGGCGCTGTCGGTCTCCGGGGTGCTGACGCCCATGTTCAGCGTGATGCCGAACTCGTGGTGCTCGCCCGCGGCCTCCTTCATGCGCTGGGTCGCGAGGCCGTGACCGAGCAGGAGGTGGTGCACCGCGTGCATGCTGGCGGCGAAGTCGCGCCGGCCCGGGGCGTGCACGCCGTAGGCGTACCCCAGCATCGCCGAGCACCACGGCTCGTTGAGCGTCGTCCAGGTCTTGATGCGGTCCTTCAGGGCGTCGAAGACGATCATGCTGTAGTCGGCGAACCGGTAGGCGGTGTCGCGGGCCGGCCAGCCGCCGGCGTCCTCGAGCTCCTGCGGGAGGTCCCAGTGATACAGGGTGAGCCACGGCTCGACGCCGTTGGCGAGGAGCTCGTCGGTGAGCCGGTCGTAGAAGCCGAGCCCGGCGGGGTTCACCGGGCCGCGGCCGCGGGGTTGGACCCGCGGCCACGCCACGGAGAAGCGGTACAGGTCGACACCGAGGTCACGGATCAGCGCGACGTCCTGCGGCATGCGGTGGTAGTGGTCGCAGGCGACCTCGCCGGTGTCGCCCTTGTCAATGGCGTCCGGCACCTCGCAGAACGTGTCCCAGATGGACCGGGTCCGCCCGTCCTCGTCGACCGCGCCCTCGATCTGGTAGGCCGAGGTCGCCACTCCCCAACGGAAGGAAGGCGGGAGTGTGGCGATCGGATTCTGCACATCGAGGGGTGTCGCGGTCGTGTCCATGGTTCTCCTGTTTTCAGTTACTGGGACGTTGTGCCAGCGGCTGCGTCACCCGGCGGTGACCGGATGCAGCCAGCAGGCAACGGTGCGGGGCTCACCGACGTGATCGTCGGGCTTGCCCAGGATCGGCAGGTCGGTCGAGCACGGCTCGAACGCCTTCGGGCAGCGCGGGTGGAACGAGCAGCCGGTCGGCATGCCGCGCAGGTCGGGCGGCGAGCCGGGGATGCCGGTCAGCTCCCGCCGGGCGCCGCGCAACGCCGGGAACGACCGCAGCAGACCCTCGCTGTAGGGGTGCTTCGGGTCGCGGTAGATCGCCGCCGAAGGCGCCTCCTCCACGATCCGCCCGCCGTACATGATCGCGATCCGGTCGGAGAACTCGACCAGCAGCGACAGGTCGTGCGTGATGAACAGGACCGAGAAGCCCAGCCGCTCGCGCAGCTCGACGAGCTGGCCGAGAATCTGGCGTTGCATGACCACGTCGAGGGCGGTGGTCGGCTCGTCCATGATGACCAGCTGTGGCTCCAGGGCGAGCGCCATGCCGATCATGACGCGCTGGCGCATGCCGCCGGAGAGCTGGTGTGGGTACGCCTCCAGCCGGTCCTCGGCGATACCGACCAGCCGCAGCAGCTCCTTGGCCCGCGCCAGCCGGGACGCCTTCGACGAGGTCGGCTCGTGCGCCTTGATGGCGTCCATGAGCTGGACGGAGACCTTGTGCACCGGGTTGAGCGAGTTCATCGCGCCCTGGAACACGATCGACGTCTCCGCCCACCGGTACTTGCGCAGCTCGTGGTGGGAGAGGTTGAGCACGTCGTACGGGTCGCCGGTCGGCGGGTGGTAGACGACCGAGCCGTTGGACACCACGCCGGGCGGCGGGAGCAGCCGGGTGACGCCGTAGGCGAGGGTCGACTTGCCGCTGCCGCTCTCCCCGGCGAGGCCGACGACCTCGCCGCGGTGGATGGTGAGGCTGACGTCGCGGACCGCCTTGACCGCCTCGTCGCCGAGACCGTAGTCGACGTCGAGGTTCTTGATCTCCAGCAGCGGCCGGGTGAGGACTCGGGTCATCGCTTCGCTCCATCAGTGCCGGTGCTGTGACCCTCGGTCGCGACAAGGTCGGCCCCGCCGGCGGTGGCGGCACGGCCGTTGCTCGCGGGCGGGTGCTTGATCTCGATCTCGGGGGTGGTGTCGACGCGGCCGCGGATGACGGGGGTGAACCCGACCCGCATGGTGACCTTGTCGCCGTTGGGGGCGCGCCGGGCGCCGGCGCCGGCGGTGCGCAGCCGGGGGCTCACGAACTCGTCGATACCGAAGTTGATCAGGCTCAGCGCGGTGCCGAGGAACGCGATGGCCAGACCGGCCGGCACGAACCACCACCAGGCGCCCTGCGCGAGGGCCTGCTGGCCCTGCGCCCAGAACAGGATGGTGCCCCAGTTCCAGGTGGAGACCGACGAGATGCCGATGAAGGCCAGCGTGATCTCCGACATGACGGCGAAGATGACGGTGCCGACGAAGCTGGACGCGATGATCGCGGTCAGGTTCGGCAGGATCTCGAACAGCACGATCCGCCAGGTCTTCTCGCCGGTCGCCCGGGACGCCTCGACGTAGTCCCGCCGTCGGAGTGACAGGGTCTGGGCTCTCAGCACCCGGGCGCCGTACGCCCAGGACGTACACCCGATGACCAGCGCGACGACGATGTCGCCGGCGTTGCTGATCGTGGAGGTGACGATGATGATCAGCGGCAGCGCCGGGATGACCAGGAAGACGTTGGACACCGCGGAGAGGCTCTCGTCGGCGGCGCCGCCCAGGTAGCCGGACGTGACGCCGATGAGCACCGACAGGATCGTCGCGACGATGCCGGCGATCGCGCCGACCAGCACGACGCCGCGGGTGCCGACCAGGATCTGGCTGAAGATGTCCTTGCCGAGGTGGTCGGTGCCGAACCAGTGCGCACCCGACGGCGCCTGCAGCTTGTCCGGGGTGATCAGGTCGGCGTCGTACGGCGCCACCCACGGGCCGATGATCGCGAACAGCAGGTAGATGCCGAGCACGATCAGGCCGGTCGCGGCCTTGCCGTTGGCGACGAACCGGAACCGCTTGCGCTTCGCCTTCGACGACGGCTTCACGCTCGGCTGGGCCATCGAGCCCTGACCCGGGATCACCTGCTCGATGCTGGACGGAGTGACGGTCATCTCAACCACTCTTTCGGGTGCGCGGGTCGAGCAGCAGGTAGGCCACGTCGGCCAGCAGGTTGGCCACCAGTACCGAGATCGTGATGACCAGGAAGATGCCCTGCATCAGCGGGTAGTCGTACGCCTGGACGCCCTGGAAGAGCTGGTAGCCGACGCCCGGGTAGGAGAACACGATCTCCACCAGCAGGGTGCCGCCGACGATGAAGCCCAGCGACAGCGCGAACCCGGACACGTTGGGCAGCAGCGCGTTGCGGGCCGCGTAGCTGAAGGCGACCCGCTTGTCGGACAGGCCCTTGGCGTGCGCGACGGTGATGTAGTCCTCGGAGGCGACGGTGACCATCATGTTGCGCATGCCGAGCATCCAGCCGCTCATCGAGGAGATGAGGATCGTGGCGGCCGGCAGGAGGCTGTGGTTGATCGCGCTGCCGATGAAGTAGTGGTCCCAGGCCGGCACCAGGCCGGGGGTGAAGCCGCCGGAGGACGGGAACCAGCTGCCGGGGCCGGCGAGCAGGGCGATCGCGACGAGCCCGAGCCAGAAGTACGGCACCGACGACAGGAACGTGGTGGCCGGCAGCAGGCTGTCGATCCACGAGCCGCGCTTCCAGCCGGCGCCGACACCCAGGGCGGTGCCGATGAGGAAGCTCAGGATGGTGGTGATGCCGACCAGGCCGACCGTCCACGGCAGGCTCTGGCTGATCACCTCGGACACCGGCGTCGGGAAGAACGTGAACGACATGCCGAGGTCGCCCTTGAACAGCTGCTGCCAGTAGCCGATGTACTGGTCCCAGAGACTCTGCTTCTTGTCCAGGCCGAACAGCACCTCGAGGGAGTGGATCGCGTCGCTGGTGAGCCGGCCCTGGTTCTTGGAGATCAGCGAGCTCACCGGGTCGCCGGGCATGACCCGCGGGATGAAGAAGTTGAGGGTGATCGCCGCCCACAGCGTGAACAGGTAGAAGGCGAAGCGTTGCAGCAGGAACTTCATCGTGCCTCCTCCGTCAGCGTCAGGGCCGGCGGCGTGGGGATGGCGGAGTCGACGTCGGCGGCGGAGCCGATGCCCTCTTTGGCGACGGTCTCCGCGTCGTACAACCAGCAGGCGGCCCAGTGACCGTCGCGGTCGCCGATCTCCAGGCGGGGCGGCAGGTCGACCTTGCAGCGGGGCATGGCGTGCGGGCAGCGCGGGTTGAACCGGCAGCCGGCCGGAGGCCGGATCAGGCTCGGCGGCTCGCCGTTGCCGCGGTCCAGCACGGTCGGGTCGGCGATGCCCTCGATGCGGTCCGGGTCGGGCGCGGACTCGATCAGCAGCCGGGTGTAGGGGTGCGCCGGGTTCTGGGTGACGGTCTCGCTGTCGCCGCCCTCGACCATGCGGCCCGCGTACATGACCATCGTCTCGTCGGCGAAGTACCGCGCCGAGGCGATGTCGTGCGTGATGTACAGGATGGCGAGGTTGAGCCGGTCCTTGAGGTCCTTCAGCAGGTTCAGGATGCCCAGCCGGATCGACACGTCGAGCATGGAGACCGGCTCGTCGGCGAGCAGGGCCTCCGGGTCGGCGCCGAGGGCGCGGGCGATCGCGACGCGCTGGCGCTGGCCGCCGGACAGCTCGTGCGGGAACTTGTCGATGTACCGCTCGGGCGGGGTGAGGCTGACCCGGGTGAGCAGGTTCGCCAGGGCCGCCTCGAGGTCGGCCGACGTCTTGCCCGCGTTGCCGTGGATCTTCAGCGCGCGGGTGAGGTGGTAGCGCACGGTGTGCACGGGGTTGAGCGAACCGAAGGGGTCCTGGAAGATGAGCTGCACCCGCTTGACGTAGGTGCGGAAGCGGCGGCCGCCGTGCACCTTCGTCGACGTGCCGTGCAGCAGGATGTCGCCGGCCGTGCGCGGGTAGAGCTGCGCGAGCAGGCGGGCGACTGTGGACTTGCCGGAGCCGGACTCGCCGACCAGTGCGGTGACTCTGCCCCGTCGCAGCGTCAGGTGGACGTCGTCCACGGCGTGGACGGCTGCCTTGGTGCCGGAGAAGAGGTCACTCAGCCGCCTGCGGACGGGGAAATGCTTGGTCAGGCCGACGGCCTCCAGCACCACCTCGCCGACCGGCGCCGCCGTGCTTTCGCTCAACGTCATGCCGATGGTCCTGTCTCAAAGGTGTTGTCACGGGGTACCGCTCCCCGGGTGACCGACGGCCACCCGGGGAGCGGTGTCACTTGCGACCGGTCAGGAGGCCGGCTTGAGGTGCAGGATCACGTCGAGCGCGTTGGCCTGGGTGGGCTGAGCGGCGCCGTAGGGGTTGGCGTCGTCCGGCCATCCGGTCCAGTTCTTGGTGCTGTACGCCCCACCGACATTGTCGGCGCCGACGGGGATCATCGGCATCTGCTCCACGAAGATCTTCTGGAGCGTGTTCATCGCCTCGACCCGGACCGAGTCCTCGGTGGCCGACTGGTAGGCACGCAGCGCCTTGGTGGCCTCGGGGTTGTTGAAGCGCCCGAAGTTACCGGCGGGGCTGGCGGTGCCGATCGGCTTGAGCAGGTCGCCGTCCATGATCGTCTGGTAGATGTCGTACGGCGTGTTACCGCCGTTGGTCCACCGGAAGCCCGCGTCGAACTGACCGGCCTCGACGTTCTTGAACCACGCGTCCTGGTTGGCCTTCTCGACCGTGGCCTCGATGCCGATCTTCTGCAGGTTGGACTTCACGATCTCGAGCGAGGTCTGGTAGTCGGACCAGCCGGCGGGGTCGGTCAGCGTGAGCGTGACGGCCTTGCCGGACTTGTCCTTGAGGGTGGTGCCCTCGTACTTGTAACCGTTCGCCGTCAGGAGCGCCTTGGCACCCTCGATGTCGATCTTGTAGTCCTTGCCCTTGAACTCCGGCGCGAGGAACGCGTCGCCGGCGGGGCTGGGCAGACCGGTCACGCTCTTCACCAGCGGGTGGAAGTAGCCGGCCTCGGCCGTGTTGAAGATGTCGTCCCGGTCGATGACCATGCTCATGGCCACGCGCAGGTTCTTGTCGTCGAACGGCGCCTTGGTGGTGTTGATGTAGAGGCCGTGGATGCCCAGGACCGGCGGGGCCCAGATCTTGTGGTGCGCGGCGTCCTTGTCGATGAAGACCGTCTTCACGTTGGGGATGAAGACGAAGCTCCACTCCGACTCACCGTTGGCAAGCGCGGTGGTCTGCGCGTTGTTGTCGGTGTAGGAGGTGTACCGCAGCTCCTTGACCTGCGGCAGCGTCTGCCAGTAGCCCTTGTCCTTGACGACCAGGGTGGCCGTCTGCGGGGTGAAGGACTTGAGCTTGTAGGGGCCCGAACCGATCGGGTCCTTCGCCAGCTCGGTGGCCGGGTCGGCGATCTTCTCCCAGATGTGCTTGGGCACGATCGGGACCTGCGCGATGGCCTTGTGCTGGCTCACGAACTGCGGGTTCTTGAACGTGATGGTCACGTCCGCGCCGCTGGCCGTGGCCTCCTTGATGGTGAGGCCACCGGTGTTGATGGCGTCGAACTTGGCGACCATGTTGTACGTGAACGCGACGTCCTCGGCGGTGACCTTCTGGCCGTCGGACCACTCCGCGTTGTCACGGATGGTGGCCTTGACGGAGGTGTAGTCCTTGGACCACTCCGCCTTGGTGGCGAGCCACGGCTTCATCGGGTCGGCCGGCTTGACCGGGTTCCACATCATCAGCGGCTCGTACAGCGCCCAGCGGTAGCCGGACTTGGACGAGGCCGACGTGCTCAGGAACGGGTTCTGGTTCTCGGTCTGCGGGCCGTTCGGCATGCCGACATTGAGGACCGTCACGCCGGAGCCCTTGGGCTTGTCGTTCGGCGAGTCGCCGCACGCGGCGAGAGCGCCGGTTGCGAGCAACCCGGCGAGGCCGAGCACAACGGAGCGTCTGGTATGCACGGGGGTGTCTCCTTACGGACCTGGATCGACAGGTGGGGCGGTCATTCGGGGTATGACGACGGGGCCTTCTTGCGGCAGGTCCCGCCCTTTGGTGCGGTGTCGGTGGTGCTGGCTGAACGGTGGTGCGCTCGGGCTGCGCCTACGCGGTCGAGGACCGCACGACGAGCGTGGTGGACAGGATGTTGGGCTCACTCGTCAACGGCGTGCCGTCGAAGTGTGCGATGAGCCGCCGGGCCGCCATCTCGCCCATCTGCCGCATCGGCTGGCGGATGGTCGTGAGTGGGGGCTCGGTGTGCGCGGCGTGGAGGATGTCGTCGAAGCCCACGAGGGCGACATCTCCCGGCACCGTGCGGCCCGCGTGACGCAGCGCCTGGAGGGCACCGGCGGCGGACAGGTCGTTGTGGGCGAAGACGGCGTCGAACTCGAGGCCCAGACCCAGCGCCCGCTGGATCGCCTGGGCGCCGCAGTCGTACGTGAAATCGCCCTCCATCACAAACCGCGGGTCGACCGGGTGGCCGGAGGCGTCGAACACGTCGGCGAAGCCTCGGAGCCGGTCCTGCGTGCAACCGAACTTTTCCGGACCGGTGATCACCAGGGGGTGCCGCCGGCCGATCTCGACGAGATGCCGGGCGGCGAGGGCCCCGCCGGCCCGGTTGGTGGTCCCGACCGACGGCATGAGCGGCTTGTCGCCCCGGTCGTCGATGAGCACCACCGGCAGGCCGCCGGCATACAGGTCCGCGAGGTAGTCCAGGGTGCCCTCCGGCTCGATCGCCAGCAGGCCGTCGAAGGCCTTGCCGGAGACCTGCGCGGAGAACTGCCGCATCGACTCGGCGCCACGGTTGCACGTGAACAGCAGCAACCCGTAACCCTCCGCCTCGACGACATCAACTGCCCCTTGCACGATCTCGCCCATCCACGGCCAGATCAGCGACGGCACCAGCATCCCGATGACCCTGGTGTGGCCGCGGGCGAGGTTGACCGCCCGCGCGCTGGGCGTGTAGCCCAGCTCGTCGATGACCCTCCGCACCCGTGCCGCGGTCGACTCGTCGACCTCTCCTTTGCCGTTGAGCACCCGCGAGACGGTGGTCTTGCTGACCCCGGCCCGGGACGCGACATCGGCGATGGTGATCGGCACGCCGCGATCCTCTCTGTGAGAGCGCTTTCTGGCAAGAGAGCGTTTTCTGGAACCGGTTCCGCAACCGGTTCCGGCACACTAAATCTGATTGCGGACTGTGGTGTCAATAACACGGTGGTAACGAAACTTAACCTCCGAGAAAACCTTGCCAAGGCCTCGGGCGGTGGTGTTTGCTCGGCAGCACGTCGATGCGCGGGCGGCAGCGTCGACGCGCACGCCTGCCCTGAAAGCGCTCTATCGGCCGGGCAGGTGGATGACCGTGCCGTCGCTCAACGGCTGCTGCTTGACGACCAGCACGTCGAACTTGAGCCCCTTCGGCACGTCGAAGACGAGGGTGCCGGTGACCGGTTTGCCCGCCTTGATCTCCCCGTACAGCGGACGGGTGGCCTCGTTGTAGAGCCACGACCACTCGTCCGGTTTGTGGTCGTTGCCGTCGGTGTCACGCAGCCGCTGCGAGCCCTGCCAGATGTACGTGCCGCCGCTGCCCAGGTTCTCCACCTGGATCTGCACCAGGCAGAACTCGCCCTTCGCGTCCTTGACCAAGGGACGCTTGCCGATCTGTGCCGCGCCGCAGTCGAAGTCCGTGACGGTGAAACGCAGGCCGCCGTCGGTCGCCACCGGACTCGGCTTCTTCGACGGTGCCTTGCTCGCCGGCGCCGCGGTGCTGGGGCCGACCTGCGGGTCGTCCGAACCGGCCGAATTGGCGAGCCGGAACACGCCCCAGAGACAGCCGAGCACGATGAGCACCGCCACGACGGCGCTGACCCCGCGGCCGATCCTGGGCGGTCTGGGCCGGGGCGGCGGGGGTACCGGCGGGAGCGGCATCCGTGGGCCCCAGCCGCCCGCATGTTGGGATGTTACGAATCCGCCGCCGATGCCGTGCGTCGGATCGATCATCGTCGGGCTCACGGGTACCGGCGAAACCGGCATTCCGGGCGCGTACGTGCCGTGCACGGCGGTCGGCGAGACCGGCACGACGGGCGCCGCGCCGGACGCGAACCGCCGGTTGGTCGGCGGTCTCGGGGCCGCGGCCCCGCGGATCGTCCTCGTGGTGCCCTGCGGCCCGTTGGCGCCGCGGGGGGACGTCACGTGCACCGCGGCCGGGTCGTCGTCGCCGACGAGCGCCAGCAGGACCTGGCGGGCCGTGGGGCGGGCGGCCGGGTCGTCCCGCAGCGCCCGCGCGACCACGTCGGCGAGCTCCGGGGCCAGTCCCGCCGGCACGGACCCGGCCGGCTTGACGCCCGTGCCCGCCCACGCGACGAGGAGGCCCCAGGAGTACACGTCGGAGGCCTGGCTCGGCGGCGCGCCGCGCTCCTGCTCGGGGGCGAGCCAGCCCGGGGTGCCGAACAGCTGCCCCACGGGGCCGGCATGCCCCAGCAGGCGGGCCACGCCGAAGTCGATGACCTTCGGGCCGAACGGCGACAGCAGCACGTTGCGCGGGCTGAGGTCGGCGTGCACGAGCCCGACGGCGTGGATCGCGGTGAGCGCCGCGGCGACCCCGACGGCGACGGCCTCGACCTGACCCGCGAGAGGCCCGTTGAGGGTCGTGTAGTCGTGCAGGGACGGCCCGGAGACGTATTCGGTCACCAGGTGCGGCACGGGACCGTCCAGCGCCACGTCGAGCACGCGGGCGGTGCAGAAGCCGGCGACCCGGGACGCGGCGGCGGCCTCGGCCGCGAACCGCTGCCGGAACTGCGGGTCGCCGTGCCACGCCGGGTTGATGACCTTCAGCGCGACCCGGCGGTCGTCGGGGCCGGCGGCGAGGTAGACGGTCCCCATGCCGCCGACGCCGAGCACGCCGAGCAGCCGGTAAGACCCGACCGTGGCCGGGTCCTCGGCTCGCAACGGCGCGGGCACGTCCCCCATGGCACCTATCGTGCCCTATGCCCGCACACGTTCGCGCTCAGTGCGCCCGTCGTGACGCCAGCAGTGCGGCACCGACGATGCCGGCGTTGTTCTGCAGGGTCGCCGGGACGATCTTCGTGGGCACCGAGACGTACTGCAGCCACTTGTCGGTCTTCTTGCTCACCCCGCCGCCGATGATGATCAGGTCGGGCCACAGCAGGGCGTGCAGGTGCCGCAGGTAGACCTGGACCCGCTCGGCCCAGTCGGGCCAGCTGAGGTCCTCGGTCTCCCGGATGCGGTCCGAGGCGTAGTCCTCGGCGTCACCGCCGTGCAGGTGGTGCCCGGACAGCTGCAGGTGGCCGAACTCGGTGTTGGGCACCAGCCGGCCGTCGATGAACAGCGCGCTGCCGATGCCGGTGCCCAGCGTGACCATCACGACCAGACCGCCGACGCCCTTGCCGGCGCCGTACTCGATCTCGGCGACGCCGGCCGCGTCCGCGTCGTTGAGGACCGTCACCGGCCGGCCCAGCTTGTCGCTGAAGAGCTGCTCCGCGGGCGCGTCGACCCAGGACGCGTCCACGTTGGCAGCGGTCTTCGTCACGCCGTGCTGGACCACGGCCGGGAACGTGATGCCGACGCTGCTCGCCGGCGGGAACTGCGCGACCACCGCCGCGACGGTGTCGACGACGGCGGCGATGTCCGCGGGCTGCGGGGTCTCGATGCGGTGCCGTTCGGCGGTGAACTCACCGGTCTCCAGGTCGACCGGCGCTCCCTTGATTCCCGAACCACCGATGTCGATTCCCAGCACCACCACAGCTGCTCCTCCGCGACGCGTCCCTCATCCAATGCCCTGCTGTTGCAAGACCCAATCATGCGGGGCATGGGCAAGGATCACCCGGGGTAGGCCCCGACCGCGTCGCGGATCTCCAACCCCAGTGCGTGATCGGCCGTGCGGGCGCAGTGTGCGCTGCAGTAGAAGCTGCCGGACACCTCCGCGCCATGGCCGACGATCTTCGTGCCGCAGTGCTCGCAGACCGGCGCGAGCCGGTGGATCGCGCACTCGAACGAGTCGAAGACGTGCACGCCGCCGCCGACCGTCCGGATCTCGAACGCCATGTAGTAGTCGTTGCCGCAGGTCTCACAGACCGCCATGGTTGATTCCCCCGTTTCGTCTCACGCAGCGTGTGCGGTCACGAGGCACGGTGCAACCGGTTCAGGGAAAATCCACCCTGCGGATCACCAACAGCGCGACGTCGTCGTCGCGGGAGCCCGCGCCGAGGTCGTTGAGCAGCCGGTCACAGAACTGCTCCAGGTCCGCC
Organism: Dactylosporangium siamense; assembly: GCF_016862795.1. Classification (GTDB taxonomy): domain Bacteria; phylum Actinomycetota; class Actinomycetes; order Mycobacteriales; family Micromonosporaceae; genus Dactylosporangium; species Dactylosporangium siamense. Next base: position 20,583 of record NZ_BONQ01000136.1, read on the forward strand.
TCGACGTCGGCGACCGCGACGCACAGCGCCTCGAGACCCTCGTTGAAGGTGTGCCCGCGCGACTCGATCAGCCCGTCGGTGACCAGGACCAGGGTGTCCCCCGGTGCCAGGGTCAGCGCGATCTCCGCGTCGTGCGGGGTCGGCACGCCGAGCAGCGCGACCCGGCCCTCGATCTGGGTGACCCGCCCGTCGCTGACCAGCAGCGGCGGCGGGTGCCCGGCGTTGGTGAGCCGCACCGCACCGGTCGCCGGGTCCATGCGCAGCAGGCACATCGTGGCGATCTCCTCGGGCAGCAGCCGCAGCAGCATCCGGTTGAGCCGCTCCATGCTCGGCCCGGGCGCCGCGTCCTCGACCAGATACGCCCGCAGCGCGTGGCGGACCTCGGCCATGATCGTGGCGGCCCGCAGCGAGTGCCCGGCGACGTCGCCGATCGCCGCGACGAGGTGCCCGTCCAGCAGCAGCAGCTCGTAGAAGTCGCCGCCGACCGACGCGTGCTCGCTGGCCGGCTGGTACCGCACCGCGAACTGCACCCCCGGCACCGCCGGCTTGCGCTGCGGCAGCATGCTCTGCTGCAAGGTCAGCGCGGTGCGGCGCTCCTCGTCGTAGCTGCGCAGCGCCTCCACCGCGAGCGCGACCGCCTGGCCGAACTGGCGCAGCAGGTCGGCGTCGTCGGCGCTGAACCCGGCGGCGGGCACCGCGACGTGCAGCGGCTCCCGGCCCGGCTTGGCCCGGGCCACGACCCGCCACACCGCGCCCGGCCACCACGGGCCGGTCTCCTGCCGGAACAGCACAGTGCCGGCCTGCCCGTCCAGCGGATCGTGCTCCCAGGGCTCCCGCATCGCCGGTCGCAGCTGTGGATCGCCGTCCACGGCGTCGACCTGCACCGCGATCGGGCCGGTCTCCTCGGACCCGGCGGCGACGGCGGCCGGCCCCTCGAAGACCCGGGCGGCGCCGGTCGCCGCGGCCAGCAGCAGCTCCGGCAGGCTGGTCGTGGCGTTGAACAGCGTGGTGGTGTCCACCAGGCGGGTGAGCCGCCCGGCGAGGCGCTCGGCCCGCCGGCGGGCCCGGTATTCGCGCAGCTTCGCCCGGACCGTGGCGAGCAGCTCGTCCGGGTCGATCGGCTCGGCGAGGTACGCGTCGGCGCCGCGGTTGAGCCCCTGCGTGCGGTCGACCACGTGGACGGCGGTCGCCGAGATGTGGATCACGGGGACGGCGGTGGTCCGCGGGTCCTCCTTGATCCGTTCGGCGACCTCGAAGCCGTCGATGTCGGGCAGCCGCACGTCGAGCACGACCAGCTCGGCGTGCAGCGCGGCGCCGTCCGGTCCGCCGTGCAGCAGCCGCAGCGCCTCCAGGCCGGTCGCGGCCTCGGTGACCCGGTGCCCGTCGCGGCGCAGCCAGCTGGTGATGACGTAGCGCTTCGAAGGGCTGTCGTCGACGACGAGAATGTCGGCGGCGGCGTCCGCGGTCACGCCGTCACCTGGGTGACGACGTCGGCGACGATCCGTCTCGTCAGCACCGACTTCGCCAGGACCGCGGCGGCGCCGGGCACGTGCCCCACGTCGACGCCGGTCACCACCACGACGGGGATGCCGGCCAGGTCGGGCACCGCGGCGAGGGCGGCGATCAGCTCGCCGCCGTCGCCGCCGGGCATCCGCAGGTCCAGGAAGACCACCGACGGGCGCTCGCGGGTCGCGATCGCGAGGGCGGACCGGACGTCGGCCGCCTCGTGCACCGTCTCGGCGATGCCGGTGAGGTGCTCGCGCAGCACCTGCCGCGCGGCGGCCTCGTCGTCCACGACCAGGACCGCCGGCACGTGCGGCAGGTCCAGGTCGTCCTCGGGCGCCGGACGCAGCGGCAGGTCGAAGGTGAAGGTGCTGCCCTCCCCCGGCTCGCTGACCATGCTCAGCCCGCCGCCGAGCAGCGTCGCGAGCCGCCGCGCGTAGGGCAGCCCGAGCCCGGTCCCGCCCGCCTGGTGTGCGCCGCGCACCTGGTGGAACTCGTCGAAGACGCGGCGCTGCTCGGCGAACGGGATGCCGATGCCGGTGTCGGTGACGGCGATGTGCAGCCGGCCGTCCAGCACGAGCGCGGCCATCTCGACGCTGCCGGCGTCGGTGAACTTCAGCGCGTTGGTGAGCAGGTTGCGCAGGACCTGTGTGAGCAGCACCTCGTCGGTGACCAGCTCGACCTGGTCGACGTCCGGCTCGGCGATCTCGAACCGGACGCCGGGCTTGGCGAGGGGCCGCAGCGTGCCGCGCAGCTGACCGAAGACCGCGGCCAGGTCGACCGGCGCCCAGTTGGGCTCGATCCGGTTGGACTCGGCCTTCGCCAGGTCCAGCAGGTCGTTGACACGGGCGAGCAGATCCGCGGCGGAGCTCTGGACCAGCCCCAGCTGGTGGGTCTGGTCGCTGGTGAGCGGCTCGGAACGCGGGTCGAGCAGCAGCCGGGTCAGCCCGATGATGGCGGTGACCGGGGCGCGCAGCTCGTGCGACACGTTGGCGAGGAACCGGCTCTTCGCCTCGTTGGCCTCCCGCAGCTGGGCGGAGCGTTCGTCCAGCTCCGCATACAGGGCGACGACACCCTGGTTGGTCTGCTCCAGCTCCTCGGACAGCTGCGTGTAGAGCGCCATCACGCCGCGGTTGGTCTCCTCCAGCTCCGCGTTGAGGGTGAGCAGCTCGTCGCGGTGCGCCTGGACCTCCTCCAGGGCGGTGACCAGCTGCCGGTTCTGCACGCTGAGCTCGTCCAGCACCGTCGTCGGCTGGCTCGCGGCCAGCTCCCGGCGCGCCTCGGCCAGCCGCTCCGGGCCCACCTGGGTGGGCAGCCCGCGCGTCAGGCTGATCCGATCTCGTTCCACCCGCACCTCGTCCATCAGCCGGCCCGCCGCGGCAGTGCCCTCAGGCGGACTGACCCCGATGCCGTCCGCCTCTACCACGATGACCAGACGCGGCCCTGCGGAAACCTCGGCGGTGAAGGTCACGGTGGCGCCGATGGCGTGCCGACCGATCTCGCTGAGCGCCGTGGCGACCCTGACCTGGTCCTGGTACTCCATCCGGACGGCCGCGGCGACCTCCCGGCCCCGCTGGCGCAGCACGAACACGTCCTGGTCGCCGTGCAGCGTCATCCGCAGCAGCGGCTCCGGCGGCGGCGTCCAGTCGTCGATCACGGGCGCACCACCGCCACGCCGGCGTCGTCGCGGCGCACCCCCGCGTCGCGCAGCAGCGTGCCCGCGATGAGCAGCGGGTCCTGGCGGCTCAGGCCCGGGTAGTCCTTCAGGGTCCACCGGTCCGACACGCCGTCGGAATGCAGCACCACGACGGCCTCCGGCGGCAGGTCGTAGGCGAACTCGCGGACGCCGCGGGACTGGTGCCCGACGATGCCGGGCATGCTGACCATGCCTCGCCGCTCCCCGTCCGGGAACGCGATCGTGCCGGCCACGTTGCCGAGCCCGGCGAACCGCACCGCGGCACCCTCGACGCGGGCCACCGAGACCGCCGCGCCACGGGTGTGCGACACCACGCGGTGCAGGTGCTGCACGATCGCGGCGGGCGCGTCGAGGTCGCTGGCAAGGAACGCGTCGACGGTGGCGTTCGCGGCCGCCGCCGCCAGGGACCCGTGCCCGAGCCCGTCGGCGACCAGCAGCAGCAGCGCACCGTCGCGCTCCCGGGCGGCCCAGCGGTCCCCGCACACCGTCTCGCCCGTGATCGGCCTGGTCAGCCCGGCGACGACCGGCGTCCGCACGGCCCCGCGGTCCGGCCACAGCTGGGCGGTCAGCACCGTGCCGCGGCCGGGCAGCGAATACCCGCCCGAGTGGCTCGACAGCCGGCGCACCGCGCCGAGCCCGATGCCGAGGGTGCCGGCGGTGGACGTGCCGTCGGATCCGCTGAACACCAGATCGGCCATGCCGGGACCGCTGTCGACCGCGACGAGCTCGACCGCGCCGAGCGGGCCGGCGCGCAGGCAGCGCACCGACAGCGACCCGACGTCCGCGTGGCGGTGCAGGTTGCTCGCCAGCTCGGCGGCGACGATCGCGACCTCGCCGGCGCGCTCGTCGCTGAAGCCGAGCCGGCGGGCGCAGTCGACCGCGACGCGGCGCGCCACACCCGCCCCGCCGGCCTCGTCGATCGGGATCCAGCCGAGCTCCTCGACCAGGGGCACCGGCGCCGGTGGCGTCACCGTGCCCACTTGGTCACCGTGATCCGGGTGCCCTCCCCGGCGGCGGTGACGATCTCGAACTCGTCCACCAGGCGGCGCGAGCCGCTCAGGCCGAGTCCCAGGCCGCTGCCGGTGGTGTAGCCGTCGGTGAAGGCGAGATCCAGGTCGGCGATGCCGGGTCCGGTGTCGACGAACTCGGCCCGGACCCCGGCGCGGCGCCCGTTGTGCACCTGGCCGACGAGGGCGTGCCCGCCGCCGCCGTGGATCAGGGTGTTGCGCGCCAGCTCGCTCGCCGCGGTCACCAGCTTCGTCTGGTCGACCAGCGGCAGCTTCGCGGCCAGCGCGATCACCCGGACCGCCTGCCGCACCCTGACCACGTCCTTGTCGTCCGCGATCGGCAGCCGCTGCGGCTCCTCCAGCTCCGTCATAGGGGCACGTCGTCGGAGCCGCGCACGGTCAGCACGCCCACGCCGCGGACCTGCTTCGCCTCCGCGAGGATCTCCAGGGCCTTGTCGACGTTGAGCGCAGTGCGCACGCCGTTCAGCGACAGCCCCAGCTCGACCAGGGTGATCGCGACCGCGGGGCGCATGCCGACGACGACCGTCTCCGCGTCCAGGACCCGGGACACGGCCGCGATCGTGGACAGCATCCGGCCGATGAACGAGTCGACGATCTCCAGTGCGGAGATGTCGATCACCACGCCGTGCGCGCCGGTCTCCACGATCCGGTCGGAAAGGTCCTCCTGCAGTTGCAGCGCGGTCTGGTCGTCGAGGTCGATCTGGATCGAGACCAGCAGGATCTCGCCGATCTTCAGGACGGGGACCCGATCCATCAGAACGCCTTGTCGCGGCTCGCCCGGCGGACCACCTCGACGCCGCTGGCGCGCAGCGCGTGCAGCAACGCGTCGGCGAGGTTGGACTTCGTCACGATGTCACCGAACTCGATGCCCAGCGCGACGACCGTCTGCGCGATCTGCGGGCGGATGCCGGAGATGATGCACTCCGCGCCCATCAGCCGGGCCGCCACGACCGTCTTCAGGATGTGCTGCGCCACCTGCGTGTCGACCGCCGGCACGCCGGTGATGTCGACGATCGCGAAGGCGGAGCCCGTGTCGACCAGGGTCTGCAGCAGCTTCTCCATCACCACCTGGGCGCGGGCGGAGTCCAGCGTGCCGACCAGCGGCACCGCCACGACGCCGTCCCACAGCTTCACCACCGGCGTCGACAGCTCCAGCAGCTGCTCGGTCTGGTCGGCGATCACCGACTCGCGGGTCTTGGTGTAGGTCTCGAACGTGAACAGACCCATGTCGTCGACGACCAGCGACAGCAGCAGGAAGTCGGTGGTCGGCAGCTCCGCCTGGCCGGACTCGGTGAGGCCGAGCACGACCTCCTTGACGGTGAAGACGAGGCCCGCGGTCTCGCTCGGCGTGAAGCCCTGCCGGGCCCAGGCCCGCGACAGCTCCGCCAGGGCGCCCCGCGACTCGCCGCTCTCGGCGCCCGCGATCTCGCCGTCACTGTCGGCACCCAGCACGGCCTGCAGCGCGCCGAACACGTCCCGGACCTGCCGGGTCAGCTCGGTGTTGGTGAGCCGGCCGCGCAACGTGCGGGCGGCGATCTCCGTCCACTGCCGCACGATCGGTTCCTCGTGCGTCACAAGAAACGCACTCAACCGCTGCCGCGCCTCGGCATCGACCTTCACTCGGATCTCCTTCGACCTCGTCCGTCGGACCAGACGGTACCGCTCCGCGCCACCCGCCGCGAACGATGCCACGGATCGGTGTGTGATCGGTGTGTCACGACGACGTCATCAGGGAAGGAACCGGTATGCGGGCGACCTGGCGCCCGTGAGACACGCCGGCCCGCCCACCGTGCGGGGTGGGCGGGCCGGCGACGGCGGTGGGGTCAGATGAGGCCCAGGCGCTCCACGGCGGTGCGCTCCTCGGCGAGCTCGGCGACGGACGCGTCGATGCGGGCCCGGGAGAACGCGTCGATGTCCAGCCCCTGCACGATCTCCCACTTGCCGCCGCGGGACACCACGGGGAACGAGGAGATCAGGCCCTCCGGCACGCCGTAGGAGCCGTCGGACGGCAGCGCCACCGAGGTCCAGTCACCCTCGCGGGTGCCGTTGACCCAGTCGAAGACGTGGTCGATGGCGGCGGACGCGGCCGACGCGGCCGACGACGCGCCACGCACGTCGATGATCTCCGCGCCGCGCTTGGCCACCCGCGGGATGAACTCGTCGGCATACCACTGCTGGTCACCGACGGCCTCGGCGGCGTTGCGGCCGGCGACCTCGGCGTGCAGGATGTCCGGGAACTGCGTGGCCGAGTGGTTGCCCCAGATCGTGACCTTGCGGATCTCCGAGACCGGCACGCTCAGCCGCTGCGACAGCTGCGCCACGGCCCGGTTGTGGTCCAGGCGGGTCATCGCGGTGAACCGCTCCGCGGGCACGTCGGGGGCGTTGCGCTGGGCGATGAGAGCGTTGGTGTTGGCCGGGTTGCCCACGACCAGGATCTTGATGTCCTCGGCGGCGCCGGCGTTGATCGCCTCACCCTGCGGCTTGAAGATGCCGCCGTTGGCCTCGAGCAGGTCGCCGCGCTCCATGCCCTTGGTGCGGGGGCGGGCGCCGACGAGCAGGGCGACGTTGGCGCCCGAGAACGCCTGCTTCGGGTCGTCGAACACGTCCACGCCGGCGAGCAGCGGGAACGCGCCGTCCTGGAGCTCCAGCGCGGTGCCCTCAGCGGCGCGGGCGGCCTGCGGGATCTCCAGCAGGCGCAGCTTGACGCGGGTGTCGGCGCCGAGCAGCTGACCGGACGCGATGCGGAACAGCAGCGCGTAGCCGATCTGGCCGGCGGCACCGGTCACGGTTACGTTCACGGACTCGCTCATCAGACTTCTCCTGCGGCAGCGGCGGGTGTGCTTCTCCACACAAACTATCCCCGGCCCCCCAACGACCGTTCACCCAATGGCGTTCCGGTGTGGCTTGGAGCACTCGGTCAGCCCTGAGGTGATTGCACCTTCCGTCGCCGGGGCATCACTGTGTGCATGACGATCATCCCGCAGACCCAGGTGTTGTGGCTGGCCACGGCCGCCGACGACGAGATCCAGGCCGGCCGCGTCATCGGCTGGCAGACCGAGCACGTGCAGCCGGTCCCGCTGGTGGCGTGGACCGACGAGACGGGGCTGCTGAGCCGGGTCGGCACGCCGGTCAACCCGGTCGTGTGGCTCGGCGACACCCGCGGCGAGGTGGTGGAGTCCGCGCAGCGCGAGACCCGCCAACCGGCGCTGCGATAGCCACTCCCTCAGGCGGCGCTGCGCATGCGGTCCGCGGCTTCGCGCACGACCTCGGCGAGCGGCTCGATCAGGTCCGGTCGCTCCCGCATCAGGTCGCCGAGCCGCACCCGCCACATGCCGGCCTCCAGCGCCGCGGCCTCGTAGCCGTACCCGGCGACGAGGCGCGCCCGGCACTCCATCACCAGCTGCCCGAACGGCGGCCCGGCCTGCGCGTTGATCCAGTTGGCAAACCAGATCGCCCACTCACGGTCGGCGCAGGCCCGCACGATCGTCCGGGCACCGTCCCAGGCAACCCGTTGCGGGTGGGGTGTCGGCATGTGTCAATGCTGTGCCGGTGTGACCCGCGACGCAACCCTCCCGGAGCCTCGGAGGTCTTCGTAGGTCTACGGGCTCACCGCGGAGGTCTGATCGGGCGGGCCGGCGGGTGGGCGATCGTGAGGGCCGGGGGGCTTGACGATCGCCTCCCGCCGGTGCCAGCCGTCGAAGGTCTCGCGTTTACCGGCCGCCCGCCGGGCGACCTCGGCCTCGATGCCGTTGGCGGCGGTGAGGTATCCGATCGCGGCGAGCAGGTCGCCGCACTCCTCCACCAGGCGCGCGCGCAGGTCGGAGCCGTCGTAGTGCTCGGTGCGACCGCCGGTGGCCACCAGCTTGCCGACGACCTGGAGCAGCTCTCCGGCCTCCTCCGCGACCTTCGCCAGGCCCGGCCACACGTCCGAGCCGATGCCGAACGGATCACCTGCCAACGCGCAGCCCTTCCGTGGCGACGAACTCCAGGAAGTCGTCGGCGGCCGGTTCGACGGCGCCGTCCTCGTGATACCGGAAGCTCACCGCGTCCTCACAGATCCCGTCGTGGACCACGAAGCCCCAGTAGTCGCCGGTGCCGACCGGCGCGACGGCGACGAACCCGCTGCCGGCCTCGTTGGCCCCGAGGAGCGTCTCGACCCAGCGGCGGCCCTCGTCGGCCGGGAGGAGCTCGACGAAGAGGAAGCGGCCGGCACCGTACCGCAGCAGGAACCCCCGATACTGCTCCGGCAGCCGCACGCCCAGCCACCGCTGGACCCGCATCAGGTCCGCCTCGGTGGCCCGCCAGTGGTCGAAGACGGCGACGTCACCGTCGCGTTCGAGGGCCGCGTACCGCCGCAACGCCTGCTGCAGCAGGACGTCGAACTCGGCGAATCGCACCGGAGCAGTCTGCCACCGGCGGTCACTTCAGCAGGGCGCGGGCCTTCTCCGGGTCGAGCTCGCCCTTGCCGGCCAGGCCGATCGACGGGCAGTCCTCGGCAAGCGGGCAGGCGCCGCACGCCGGCTTGCGGGAGTGACAGGTGCGCCGGCCGTGCAGGATCAACAGCAGGTTGACCGACACCCAGTCCTTCTGGTCGAACAGCGCCGCGATGGCGGCCTCGGTGCCTTCGACGTCGTTCTCCGGCCCCCAGGCGAGCCGGTGCGCGACCCGGCCGACGTGCGTGTCCACGGAGATCGCCGGCACCGAGAACGCGTTGCCGAGCACCATGTTGGCCGTCTTGCGGCCCACCCACGGCAGCTCGACGAGCTCCTCGAACGTGCCGGGCACCTCGCCGTCGTGCCGCTCGACCAGGGTCGCCGCGAGCTTCATGACGATCTGGGTCTTCTTCCGGTAGTACCCGACGGGCTGGAGGATCTCCTCCATCTCCGCCGGCTCGGCCGTGGCGAGGTCCTCGGCCGTCGGGTATCTGGCGAACAGGACCGGGGTCACGAGGTTGACCCGCTCGTCGAGGGTCTGCGCGGCGAGGACGGCGGCGACGAGCAGCTGCAGCGGCGACGCGAAGTCCAGCTCGAGGACGGGGTCCGGATACCTGGTGGTGAGCAGCCGCAGGATGCGCCGCGCCCGCCTGGTCTGCTCGAGGTCCGGCCCGGCCGGCACCACGACCACGGCCGCCTTCGAGGGCTTCTTGACCGGCGCCTTCTTCGCCACCGCCTTCGTCGCGGCGGTGGCTTCGGTGGCGGTGGCGTCGGCCACCTTCGGCGCTGCCGCCTGCTTCGCCACCGCCTTCTTCACGGGCGCTGCGGCGGCGGGTTCGGCGGCTGCTGGGGTCCTGTTCCGGCTCGGCACGCAGACGAGCCTACGTCGCCGCGCCGTCCGCCGAGGTCCGCCCCGCGGGTGCCTCGGGCTGTCACCGTCGGCCGTCGCGCGGGCGGTCTGGACGACACGCACGACGAACCCGCCGCCCGCGTGTTCGGCGGGCGGCGGGTTCGTCGTCGGTCAGCCGGTCGTCACCAGGGTCGCGACGTCGGCGGGGCGCAGGGCCAGGGCGAGCACGTCGGCGACGTCGGCGAGGGCGTGCACGGTCAGCTGTGAACGCACCTCCTCCGGCAGGTCGTCCAGGTCGGGCTCGTTGCGCTTCGGGATGATGACCTCAGTGAGGCCGGCCCGGTGCGCGGCCAGGAGCTTCTGCTTAACCCCGCCGATCGGCAGGACCCGGCCGGCGAGGGTGACCTCGCCCGTCATGCCGAACTCGGGGCGGACGGCACGCCCGGTGGCCAGGGACGCGAGCGCCGTGACCATCGTGATGCCGGCGCTGGGGCCGTCCTTCGGCACCGCGCCCGCCGGGACGTGCAGGTGGATGCGGCGTGCGGCGAGCTCGTTCGGGTCGATGCCGAGGCGGCGGCCGTTGGAGCGCAGGTAGGACAGCGCGATGTGGGCCGACTCCTTCATCACGTCGCCGAGCTGGCCGGTCAGGGTCAGGCCGGGGTCACCCTCCATCGAGGTGGCCTCGATGAAGAGCACGTCGCCGCCGGCGCCGGTGACGGCGAGACCGGTCGCCACGCCGGGGACGGCGGTGCGCTCGGCCGACTCCGGGGTGAACCGGGGCCGCCCCAGGTAGCGCACCACGTCGTCGACGTGGACGGGCTCGTCGGCGTAGGCGACCGCGACCTTGCGCAGGACCTTCGCCAGGGCCCGCTCCAGCTGCCGGACGCCCGCCTCGCGGGTGTGCTCGGCGGCGATCGCGCCCAGCGCGCTGTCGCTGATCGTGACCTCGTCGGACGTCAGGCCGGCGCGGTCCAGCTGCCGGGGCCACAGGTGGTCCCGGGCGATGGCGACCTTCTCCTGCTCGGTGTAGCCGTCCAGGGTCACCAGCTCCATGCGGTCCAGCAGCGGGCCGGGGATGGTGTCCACCACGTTGGCGGTGGCCAGGAACAGCACGTCGGACAGGTCGAGGTCGACCTCGAGGTAGTGGTCGCGGAACGTGTGGTTCTGCGCCGGGTCGAGGACCTCGAGCAGGGCCGCGGCCGGGTCGCCGGCGTAGCCGACGGCGAGCTTGTCGACCTCGTCGAGGAGCACGACCGGGTTCATCGAGCCGGCCTCGCGCAGGGCACGGACGATCCGGCCGGGCAGCGCGCCGACGTAGGTGCGGCGGTGGCCGCGGATCTCGGCCTCGTCGCGCACGCCGCCGAGGGAGACCCGCACGAACTTGCGGCCCAGCGCCCGGGCGACGGACTCGCCGAGGCTGGTCTTGCCGACTCCGGGAGGGCCGGCGAGGGCGAGCACGGCGCCGGAGCCACGGCCGCCGACGACCTCCTTGCCCAGGGCGGCCCGCCGGTTGCGCACGGCGAGGTACTCCAGGATGCGGTCCTTCACGTCGGCCAGGCCGGCGTGGTCGGCGTCGAGGATCGCGCGGGCCTCGGCCAGGTCGGTGTTGTCCGTGGTGCGCACGTTCCACGGCATCTCCAGGACCGTGTCGAGCCAGGTGCGGATCCAGCCCGCCTCCGGGGACTGGTCGCTGGCCCGCTCCAGGCGGTCGACCTCACGCTGCGCCGCCTCGCGGACGACGTCCGGCAGGTCGGCTTCGGAGACCCGGGTGCGGTAGTCGGCCGATCCGGACGGCTCGTCCTCGCCGAGCTCCTTGCGGATCGCGGCGAGCTGCTGGCGCAGCAGGAACTCGCGCTGGGTCTTCTCCAGGCCCTCGCGCACGTCGTGGTTGATCTTCTCGTTGACCTGCTGCTCGGCCGCGTGGCCCCGGGCCCATTCGACGAGCAGCTCGAGCCGGGCGGTGACGTCGGTGGCACCGAGGAGCTGGATCTTCTGCTCCAGGGTGAGCCACGGCGCGTAGCCGGCGGAGTCGGCGAGCTCGGACAGGTCCGTCATCCGCTCGACGGTGTCGATGACCTGCCACGCGCCGCGCTCCTGGAGCACGCCGATGACGAGCGCCTTGTACTCCCTGGCCAGCTCCTTCGCCTTGCCGGCGGGGGCGGGCTCGTCGAGCAGGGTGGCCTCGACCCACAGCGCCGCGCCGGGGCCGGGGACGCCGGCGCCGATGCGGGCCCGGGCCAGGCCGCGCACGACCGCCGCGGGCTCGCCGCTGGGCAGCCGGCCGACCTTCTCGAGGACGGCCACGACGCCGAAGGAGCCGTATTCGCCGTCGACCCGCGGGACGGCGAGGACGCGCTTGTCACCGGCGGACCGGGCCGCGTCGACGGCCGCCTGGGTGGTGGCGTCGAGCGTGACGGGGATGACCATGCCGGGGAGCAGGACGTCGTCGGTCAGGGGAAGAACCGGAAGAGTAGCCATGTCTGACACCTGCCATCAGTGTGGGTTGAGCGTGTCAGGCTTAAGTTACAAAAGGTTCCCTCTGTTCCCGGAAAGGTCCCGCGTGTGACCCAGGCCACCGTAGTCGGGCAGGTCGAAGGCGGTGGCGGTCCGGGTGGCAAGGTGCCTGAACAGGTGCTTCACCGGCGGCAGGTAGCGGATCGTGCGGAAGAACCGGTCCCGCTGGGCGATCTTCTTCTCGGTGGAGGGGACCAGGAAGTCCGAGCCCCCGGACGCCTGCTTCTGGCAGGTTTCGACGTAGGGACGCAGGCGCCGCTCGTACTCCTGGAACGCCCGCTCGAACGGGAGCCTGCCGAGTTCACCGGCCAGGACGTGCGCACCGACGACCGCGAGGCCGGTGCCGTTGCCGCCCGGGCCACCCGCGTAGCCGGCGTCGCCGACCAGCACGACGCGGCCGCGGGACCAGCGCTCCATCCGGATCTGGGTGGTGGAGTCGAACCAGAAGTCGGGCGCGGTCCGCATGGCCTCGAGCAGCCGCGGCACCTTCCAGCCGGTGCCCTCGAACGCGTCGGCGACGATGCGCCGTTGCTGCTCGACGTCGCGCCGGTCGTGCTCGAGCCCGTCGGCGGTGAAGAACAGTGAGATAACTGCCTTTTCCGGATTGATCCCGCCGATGGTCACGGTCCGGCGGGGCTCGTTGTACATGAGGCCGGCGCGGTCCAGGCCGAACTCGTTGGCCATCGTGAAGATGCAGCCGTACACGCCGAGGGAGCGCTGCGGCACCGGGCCGAAGACCAGTTCACGCACCTTCGAGTTGACCCCGTCCGCGCCGACGACCAGGTCGAACCGCGCGGGCGCGCCGCGCTCGAAGGTCACGTCGACGCCGTCGGCGTCCTGCGCGATCGAGGCGATCGAGTCGCCGAAGACGTAGTCGACGTCGTCCCTGGTCGCGGCGTACAGCACCGCGCCGAGGTCGCCGCGCAGCAGCTCCAGGTCGCCGCTGAAGATGGCCGACGGCAGGGTGGCCCTGACCGTGTCATGCCGGTCGACGATCGCGATGTCGCCCATGTGCGTGGCCCGCGCCCGCATCACGTCCAGCAGGCCCATCCGCCGCAGGACCTCCAGGTGGACCCGCCCGCGGAAGTCCACCGCGTAGCCGCCGCCGCGCAGCGCGGGCGCCCGCTCCACGACGGTGACGCGGTGTCCCGCGCGGTGCAGCCAGAGGGCGAGGGAGGGGCCGGCGACGCTCGCGCCGGAGATCAGGATGTCCATGGCTCGGAAATATACATTCGTCTTATACGCTTGTATAGACCCTAGGATCTGGACCATGGGACATCGCGAGGACCTTCTCGACGGCGCCGTGCGCTGCATCTACGAGAAGGGCTACGGGCGGACCACCGCCCGCGACATCGTCGCCGCGTCCGGCACCAACCTCGGCTCGATCGGGTATCACTACGGCTCGACCGAGGCCCTGCTCAACGCGGCCCTGGAGAAGGCCCTCGAAGACTGGGGCACGCAGCTGGCCACCGCGCTGCTGAGCACGAACGCCGACGGGCTGCGTGGACTGCCGCGCTTCGAGGCGTACTGGAACAGCGTGATCGCCTCGATCGCCGCGCACCGTCCCGCGTTCCTGGCGTCGTTCGACGCGTTCGTGCAGATGGAGCACGCGCCGGCGATCCGGGCCATGATCTCCGAGGGCATGCAGGACGCCCGCGGGCTGTGGGCCTCGGTGTTCCACGGCGTCGACATCGCCACCGAGCCGCAGAAGGCGTTCCAGCTCGGCTCGTTCTACCAGGCCCTGATCAGCGGCGTGCTCACCCAGTGGCTGATCGACCCGGCCAACGCACCGACGGGCCGCGACCTGGCCGAGGCGCTGCGGATGATCGCCGACTCGCTGTGAACCGGCGCGTCGGCGGCATCCTGCTGCTCGGCGCGGTCGGCCGGGCGCCGCTGACCGCGGTCGGGCCGCTCGTCGCGGAGATCCGGGCCTCGGAGCACCTGTCGGGGGCGGCCGCGGGCCTGCTCACGACGCTGCCGCTGCTGGCGTTCGCCGGCTTCTCTCCCGTCGCGCCGCTGGTCGCCCGGCGGATCGGCCTGGAACGCGCCCTCGGCCTGGCCGTCGCCGTCCTCGCCACCGGGATCGCGGTGCGCTCCACCCCGGTGCCGGTCGCGCTGTGGCTGGGCACGGCGGCGGTCGGCGCGGCGATCGCCGGGTTCAACGTCCTCCTGCCGAGCCTCGTCAAACGCGACCACCCCACCCGGGTGGCGCAGCTGTCCGGCGGATACTCGGCGACGCAGAGTGTGGTCGCGGCGGTTGCGTCGGGTACGGCGGTGCCCCTCGCCGCACTCACCGGCGGCTGGCGGGCGGGACTGGCCTGCTGGGTCGCGGTGGTCGCGGTGACGGCCGTCGCCTGGCTGCCGCGCGTGATCCGCCCCGCACCCGAACCGTCCCCCGTCGCGGCCACCGACGCGCCCGACGCCGTCCGACCCGTTGCCGTCGGCGGATCTGCCAGCCGTACACCTGCCGCGGCGAAAACGCACAGTGCGACCATCACCGCGCCCACGGCCGGACCTCGACCACCGTGGCGGACCGCGCTCGCGTGGCAGCTGACGGCGTTCATGGGGCTGCAGTCCATGGCCTTCTACGTGCTCATCACCTGGCTGCCGTCGCTGGAACGCGACCACGGCATCCCGGCGCAGGCGGCCGGGTGGCACCTGTTCGCGTACCTCGCCGCCGCCGTCGCCGCGAACCTCGTCACCCCGGTCGCGCTGCACCGGATGCCGGATCAGCGGCTCGTCGGGCTGGTCGGGGTCGCCTGCATCGGCTTCGGCACCGCGGGGCTGCAATGGTTGCCGTGGACCGCGGCGTGGGCGCTGGTGTCGATCGTGGTGACCGGATTCGGCGCCGGCGGGATCCTGGTGGTGTGCCTGTCGCTGTTCAGCCTGCGCACGACGGACCACGCGCAGGCGGCGGCGCTGTCCGGGATGGCGCAGACCGGTGGCTACGCCCTCGCCGCCGTCGGTCCGGTCCTGTTCGGCGCGCTGCGGGACGGCAGCGGCTCATGGACGCTGCCCATCGCGGTCCTGTGCGCACTGACGGCCGTCATGGCGGTGTTCGCCGTCCTGTCCGGTCGCAACCGCTTGGTCGGCTAAGGCCTCAGCTCTGTTCGACCTCAACCGATAGGAGCGGTTGAAGTGCTGACAGGGGGTATTCCGGTGAGTCGGTTCGCGTCGCTCAAGGTGCGCCACAACATCATGATCGCGGTGGCGGTCGCGGGGTTGGTGGCCGCCGCCGTCGGCGGCATCGGGTTGTACAAGATCTCGCAGGTCGCCGACAGCGCCGACGCGATGTACAGCCGTGCCCTGCTCCCCACCGCCGACGCCGCGGACCTGCGCGAGGCGGTATGGCGGTACCGGTTCTACGGCATCGGTGCGAACTCGCTGCCGGACCCGACGCAGCGGGCCCAGTTCAACGCGGCGCGGGACGCGGCCGCGGGCGACATCGACGAGGCCGCCCAGCGGTTCGCAGGCCGCGACCTGGACGCCGCCCAACGCAGCGCGATCACCGCGTTCAGCACCACCTGGGCCGACTACCTCGGCAAGCTCAAACAGGGCATGGACATGATCGCCGCCGGCAGGACCGGCGAAGGGCAGGCATTCCTCGTCAAGCAGGCGGCGCCGGTCGCCGAGCAGGCGGCCCAGAAGCTCACCGTGCTCGCCGACGTGGCGCGCGCCACGGCGCAGGCCCGGCTCGCCGACGCCAACGACGCCCGCAACCAGGCCCGGCTCCTGGTCGCCGTGGTCCTCGTCGGCGGGCTGATCCTCGCGATCGCCGTCGCGATGGTGCTGGCGCAGGCGATCCTCAGGCCGCTGCTGCAGGTCCGAGACGTGCTGACCGCCGTCGGCGAGGGTGACCTGACCCGGGAGACCCCGTTCGCGGCGAGCAACGAGCTCGGGCAGATGGCGGCGGCGCTGAGCCGGGCCACGACCCGGATGCGCACCGCCGTGAAGACCCTGGCCAGCAGCAGCACCAGCCTCGCCGCCCGCGCCGACGAGCTGCAGAACGCCAGCCGCGGCCTCGCCGACGGCGCCGAACGCACCGCCGGCGAGGTGTCGAAGATCAGCGGCTCCTCGCACGAGGTCTCCAGCAGCGTCCAGGCCGTCGCCTCCGGCGCGGAGGAGATGAACGCCTCGATCCGCGAGATCGCGATCAGCACCTCCGAGGCGGCCTCCGTGGCCGGCCAGGCCGTCGACGCGTCCGCCGCCGCCGAGCAGATCATGGTCCGGCTCGGCTCCTCCTCGGCCGAGATCGGCGACGTCATCAAGGTGATCACGTCGATCGCCGAGCAGACCAACCTCCTCGCCCTGAACGCCACCATCGAGGCGGCCCGCGCGGGCGAGGCGGGGAAGGGCTTCGCGGTCGTCGCCGGCGAGGTCAAGGACCTCGCCCAGGAGACCGCGAAGGCCACGGAGGAGATCGGCCAGCGGGTCCGCGCGATCCAGACCGACACCGCCGGCGCCGTCGAGTCCATCTCGGAGATCGCGCGGGTGATCGGCCGGATCAACGAGTACCAGACGACGATCGCCTCCGCGGTCGAGGAGCAGAGCGCGGTCACGACCAGCATGGCGGGCGACCTGAACGTGGCGGCGAGCGGCGCGGACCGCATCAACGGCGGCATCGGCGAGGTGGTGCACGCCGCGGACAACACGCTGCACGGCGCGCAGGCGACCCGTACGGCGGCAGCCGAGCTGACCAGCATGTCGGAGGAGCTGCGGGCGATCGTCGGCGGCTTCAGGCACTGACCGTGTCGACGGCACTGACCGTGTCGACGGCACTGACC
>NZ_BONQ01000137.1 GCF_016862795.1 Dactylosporangium siamense
GTGTCGACGGCGCTGACCGTGTCGACGGCGCTGACCGTGTCGACGGCGCTGACCGTGTCGAGGGCGCCGGGTCCGCCGCTCGGCGTGCCGCCGTGATCGAAGCCGCGCACCGGCTGTCCGGGCGACCGCGCGGCGACCTCGATCAACCGTCCATGATCGAACCGCGAACCCCACCGGCTTGTCCCGGCCGTGATCGAGGTCGCGCACCGGCCGCCCGACGACTTCGATCACGTCGGTCGTGACTCGAGATGGAGCAACGGGACGGGACGTGGCCGCTCTTGCGCGCGTGACACGCGGTCGCGCGCGACAGCGGTGGTCCACGGTCATAGAGGTCCGGCGAGCCGTCGTGGCTCCGCACGAGCGGCGTACGTTACGTTGGGCGGCGTGGATGATCAGCTGCCGTGCCGCCTGCGGGTCGCGGGTGACGTGTTCGACCTGGCCGGTCCGCCGGCCGCGCTGCGGGACCTGGCCGGGCGGCTGCGGGCCGCCGGCGACGTGTTCGAGCAGCGCATCCGCAACGGCGCGTTGGTCCAGCAGCGCGGCGACGGTGCACTCGCCGTGCAGCTGCGTGGCGGGCCGGCACTGCACGTCAGCGGCTCCGCTGACGCCCTCGCCGTGCTGTGGGCGGCGCTCGAGGTCGTGGCCGACGAGGCCGACGCCACCCCCGACGCGGACGGGCCGGCGCCGCACCGGCACGTCGAGGCACTCACCGTGACCGCCGAACGGCCACCCGCCGAACTGGTCATCTGAACCACGCCAACGGCCACCCCGACACCCACGACCCAGCGCCGCACCGGCACGTCGAGGCACTCACCGTGCCGGTCGCGCCGGTGAGGCGGGGCGGCCCAAGCGCGCATTGAGGCAGTCACCGTCGCGGCCGAACAGCCAGTGCCGCGGCCAGGCGGCCCCGTCGTGGCCGGACGGCCAGTCGCCGGTCGGTGGACCGAGCCGGGATCAGTAGACCTTGACGACCACGGCCGTGGCGTTGTCGCGGCCGCCGGCTTCCAGGGATGCGGCGACCAGGGCCGAGGCCATCACGTCAGGTGACGCGTTGGAGCCCAGGGTGCGCTCCATGTGCTGATACGGCACCTGCTCGGCGATCCCGTCGGTGCACAGGCAGTAGACGTCGCCGGGGAACATCGTGACGCTCAGGACGTCGGGCTCCGGCAGGCCGGGGTGGCCGATGAACCGGTGCAGCTGGTAGCGGGCCGCCTCGGCCTGCGGGGAATCCGCGGGATACCAGCCGTGCACGGCGCCGAGCCACGCCTCGGTGTGGTCGATGGTGAGCAGTTCGAGCAGCCCGCCGCGAAGTCGGTACACCCTGGAATCGCCGATCTGCGTCACCCACGCGCCGGTGGCGTCGGCGACCAGCGCCGTCAGGGTGCAGCCGGTCAGCTCCCGCAGCGTCCGGCCGGCGGCGCGGACCTGCCGCTGGGCGTCGGCGACCGCGGCGAACAGCGGCGGCGGGGCGAACGGGCCCCGGTGCTCCTGCACGGCGGTGGTGAAGACGTCCACGGCGGTCCGTCCGGCGGTGCGGCTGCCCTCGCCGGCGCCCATGCCGTCGGCGACAACCGCGCACAGCCCGGGCCTGCGCTGCAGCTCCGCGGTGTGCAGCACGTCGAAATTGGCCGGATACCGCCGGCCGATATCGGTGGCGGTGCCGACCTGCAAGTGGCGCCCGGCGCCACGGACCTCGATCGTCATCGACGTCCAGCCTAACCCGGGTCGTCCTCGAAGGTGACCCGGGTTCATGTGCCGGACACCTCACCGACACACCTTGCGTGATAGCCGTCAATGCCTCACGCTGCGGGCCCCGAACCAGCCCCGGACGGGCCGCGAGGCAGGCCCCTGGAGAGGCCTCAGTCTTCGCGCCGGCGGGCCTCGACCCGCCAGGTGCCGTCGTCCAGCCGCTCCCAGCCGTCGACCTCGCCGCCGAGCTCGGCGAACAGCATCACCCGGTCGAAAATCCAGTCGGCGAAGTCGTCCTGCTGGTCCTCGTCGAGCCCGGCCCGGATCACCGCCCCGAACGTGATCAGCCCCGTCCCCTCCAGCGGCGACGCGCCCAGGATGCCGATCACGGACAGGTCGTCGGGTGCCACGTCAACGCGCTCCTCGACCTCCAGGAACCCGCCGTCGGGCATCTCCACCAGAAACGCCATCGTCGCGAACTCCGTCATGTGTCGGCCCGGTTGGTCTCCCGCAATCAATACCCTTGTGAGGACCCCGACGGCCAGCGACACGCAGCGACGTTTCGGCTGGTGCCGGTGGTTGAACAGGGCCGGTACAGTGCCCGGATGGAGTCCGCGGCCCTGCCCGCCCCGCTGACCAGCCTGGTCGGACGGGACGCGGAGGTGCGTGCCGCCGGCCGCCTGCTCACCGCCGGCCATCGGCTGGTGTCACTCGTCGGCGCGGCCGGGAGCGGCAAGACCCGGCTCGCCGTCGCGGTCGCCGCCGCCGCGACGGCGCCGGTCTGGTTCGTCGATCTCACCACGATGCGTACCGGCGGGCACACCGACCGCCAGGACCCCGCGGGCGATGCGGCCGGGTTCGTGCTCGACGCGTTCGGCGCGGCGAGGCGCCCTGACCTCGACGCCGTCGACACGCTGGCCGCCGTGCTCACCCGCAACGAGCCGCCCGAACCCGGGAAGCCGCCCGAACCCGGGAAGCCGCCCGAACCCGGGAAGCCGGCCGAGACCGAGGAGCCGCTGCTCCTGTTCGACAACTGCGAACACGTCACCGGCCCCGTCGCCGCGCTCGCCGGTCAGCTCCTCGCCATCCTGCCCGGCCTGCGGATCCTCGTCACCAGCCGGCAGCCGCTCGGCCTGCCCGAGGAGACCGTGGCGACGGTCGCGCCGCTGGACGACGTGACGGCGCTGCGGCTGTTCGAGACCCGGATGTTCGAACGCACCGGCCGGCCGCTGCCGCCCGCGCACCGGGCCGGAGCGGCCGCGATCTGCCGGGCGCTGGACGGGTTGCCGCTTGCCGTCGAGCTCGCCGCCGCCCGCGCCGCGCTGCTGTCGGTGCCCGAGGTGCACCGCCTGCTCACCGACCGGTTCCGGGTCCTCGCCGACGCGAAGGCGACCGGCCCCGAGCATCATCGGACGCTTCGGGCAGCGCTCGACTGGTCGTACCAACTGCTGTCGCCGGACAAACAGGCCCTGCTGCGGCAGCTCGCCGTCTTCCAGGGCGGTTGGAGCCCGGCGGCCGCCGCCGTCCTGCCCGCGTTTCGTCCCGGGCTGCTCGACGCCCTCGCCGAACGGTGCCTGATCGACCCGCAGGATGCCCGGGGCCGGATGCTGCAGACGGTCGCCGCGTACGCCGCCACCCGCCTCGCCGACGTCCCCGCCGAGGATGCCGCGGCCCGCGACGCGCACGCCGCGTTCTTCCTCGACCTCGCCGAGCAGGCCGCCGCCGGGATCCGCGGCCCAGGCCAGCGCGACCTGCTGCGGATTCTCACCCTTGAGCAGGACAACCTCCGCGCGGCCATGACGTGGCTCGCCCGCCGGCCTGGTCGCGGCGCCGCCGAGGATCTGCGACTGGCCACGGCATTGGCACCGTTCCAGCATTTCACCGGGGTGTACCGCCAGGGCCGCGACTGGCTGTCAACCGCCCTGGCCCGCCGCCCCGACGCAGCACCGGAGACCCACGCCGCCGCCTGCTCGGCCGCCGCGACCCTGGCCATGCTCGACTGCGACTACCCGGCCGCCGCCGCCCTCGCCGAGCGCGCCCTTGCCGCCGGCACCCCGGCCGACGACGTGCGGGTCCGGGGCCGGCTGCTCACCCTGCTGGGCAGCGTCGAACGGGAACGCGCCGACTACCCGCGCTCCCGGCGCTACCTCGACGAGGCCCTGACCCTGTACCGCACGGCCGGCGACGCCTGGGGCGAGGGCCGCGCCGCACAACTGGCCGGCGCGACGGCATGGCTGTCCGGCGACTTCACCGCGGCGGCCACGCTGCTGGACACGAGCCTGGCCGCGTTCCGTGACCTGGCCGACGACGAGTCGGTCGCCTCGACCCTGACCCACCTCGGCGCGGTCGCCCACTTCGGCGGCGACCAGCGCGGGGCGCGCCGCCATCTGGTCGAGGCCCTGGACCGGTTCACGGAGCTGTCGTTTCCGGAGGGCATCGGCTGGGCGCAGGACCTCCTCGGCCGGGTCGACCTCGCCGACGCCGCCGTCCCGTCCGCCGCCGAACGGTTGCGCGCCAGCCTGTCCATCCATCGCCGGGTCGGTGACCGGTGGCGCTCCGCGAGCGTCCTGGAGGCCTTCGCCGAGGCCCGCCGCCGCCTCGCCGACCCGGCCCACGCGGCGGCCCTGCTCGGCGCCGCCGACGTGATCCGGCGCGAGATCGGCGCCCCGACACCGGCCTGCGAGGTGCCGGCCCGTCAGGAGACGGAGCAGTCGCTGCGGGCCGCGCTCGGCGAGACGGCGTTCGACCGGGCGTACCGCTTCGGCACCCGCACCCCCGTCGACGAACTGCTCGACCTGTCCGGCTCCGCCGGCGACCTCGCGCTGGCCCACCCCTCTGGTTGACCTTGGAGACTTTGACACGTCCTGGCGGGCCAAAGTCTCCAAGGTCAACTCGATGGTCGCGAACGCCCCGCGGACGCGGTGCGCACCGGGCCACACTCGGAGGGTGACGATGATCGGCCCCGACCCGGCGGCGACACCGCATCCGGCCCGGCCGGCGACACCGGCCCGCCCCGCCGTCCCACCCCCGCCCCCGTCACCGTCGCAGCCGTCACCGTCGCCTGGAGGCGCGGTGCCGGTGGGTGTCGCGGTCCGGGGTCTGGACGGGCCGCTGGGCGGCGCGTTCCTGACGATGCCGGCGTTGCGCCTTCTGCTGGCCGAGACCTTGAGCCAGCCGGGCGCCCTGGCCGCCGTCGTCGACAGCTTCGTCGCCCATCTGCAGCGCCCGCCGACCGTTCCGACGGGCCCGGCCACATCCGGCCCTTCCGGCATCCCCACGCCACCCCGCAACGGACCCACCGCACCCCCACCGCCCGCCGGCCCCGGCCAACCAGGCGGGCCATCCCCAGACGGGCCGGGTTTGCCACGGTCTGGCGTGACCTCTCCCGGCACCGGCTGGATGTTGCCGGTGCGGGACCTGCCCCCGACCGCCACCCCGCCGGCCGGGCGGGCGCCGGCTCCCACCCCATCCGGCGGGACCACACCGTCACCGCCCGGGCCTCCACCACCGCCGTTACCCGGGACCACGCCGCCACCACAGCCCGGGCCTCCACTGCCGCCCGGACCGACACCGCCCGGGACGCCGCCACCGGGAACGACACCGCCGCTACCCGGGACTACGCCCCCACCACAGCCCGGGCCTCCACTGCCGCCCGGACCGACACCGCCGCTACCGGGAACTGCGCCGCCACCACCGCCGCCCGGACCACCACCACCTGGGACGGCACCACCGCTGCTGCCCGGAACCACACCGCCGCTACCACCTGGGACCGTGCCGCCACCACCACCGCCCGGGACCGCGCCGCCACCACCGCCTGGGACGGCGTCGCTTGCGGTGTCCGGGACCACGGTCGGGGGTGTGGTGCCGTCCAGGACAGCGGCGGCGGCGCTCATGTCGGTGGTCGGGCGGGGTGGGGAGCAGGGGCGGATGGGGGCGCCGGTGGAGGAGTTGCGGGCGTTGTTGCCGGGTGAGCCGGGGGCGCAGCGGGAGGTGCTGCGGGACGCGGTCGGGTGGCTGGTGGCGCACGTCGACCAGCCGCAGGTGCTGGCGGCGCGGTGTGCGGAGCTCGGGCCGGTGGTGGCGCAGCTCGGGGTGGCACCGCAGCGGCTGGAGAACCTGGCGGTGTTGTTCGTGGACATGCTGCGGGCGAACCCGCCCGGTGTCGTGGTGCGCCGCGACCAGGAGGAGGCGTGGGCGACCACGGGGCGGCTGGTGTCGCGGTGGATGGCGGACGGGGCCGCGGCCGGTGCCCACGAGCCGGCGTCCTGGAGTGCCACGGTCGTGCGGCATGAGCGGCGGCGGGCGGATGCGGCGGTGGTGGCGGTGCGGACGTACCTGCCGTATCCGTGCCTGCCGGGGCAGCTCGCGGTGGTCGAGTCGAGCCGGCTGCCGGGGCGGTGGCGGCGCTGCTGGGTCGGCAACGTCCCGGCCGGGGACAACGTGGTGGAGTTGCACGTCGTCCCGCACCGGGCGGACCCGGCCGGGGCGGAGCTGGTCGAGCGGACCGGGGTCGGCGACGTGCTGCGGTTGCGGCCGGCCGTCGGGGTGCCGGCGGTGGACCCGGGCGCGACCAGGCCGCTGCTGGTGGTCGCGGCGCGGGACGCGGTGGCACCGGTGCGGGCGCTGCTGGGTGCGTTGCGGGCGGCCGGGGACCGGCGGGCGGTGACGGTGTTCTGGCCGGCCGCCGTGGAACGGGACCTGTACCGCCTGGCGGACCTCGCCCCGGAAGGCACCGTCGTGATCCGTGACCGCTTCGCGGCGGGGGACGAGGACTGGACCAGGCACGACGCGTTCGCCGCCGGTGACCCGGCGACGGTTGCCGGCACGCTGCCCCGGATCGAGGCCGCCGGGGTCCCAGCGGACCGGGTCCGGACCGCCGTGGACGGGCCCGGCGACGCGTGAACGCGCCCGAAAGGGGTCACCCGTTCGGGTGATACCGACGGCCGGACGGCGCCGTCGCTGAGCGTGTCGTAGCGCACGAACCGCCCGAAAATGCGAGTTTTGTCAGATTGGCAACACCGTCAGGGCGGTCCTCTAGTTTCGGCTCATCTGCCCTACTTCGTGGAGGTGAGATGGGAATCCGAAAGGGTGTCGCCGTCACCGTGGTGGCGGCCGCCGTCGCGGCCGGTGCCGCGGTCCAGGCCGTTCCCGCGTTCGCGACCGACTACAGCTCGGTCCGCGGCGTGGTCGCCCTGACCAACAACGCTCGTGCCCGGGCGGGCTGCGGCCCGGTCACACTGAGCCCGCGGCTGAGCTACGCCGCGTGGCTGCACTCGAGGGACATGGCGGGCCGGGGCTACTTCTCCCACGGGTCTCCGGGCGGAAGCTCGCCCGGTTCGCGGGTGAACTCGGTCGGCTACCGGTGGTCGTCCTACGGCGAGAACATCGCCTGGGGGCAGCGCAACGCGAACGAGGTCATGGGCGACTGGATGCGCAGCCCGGGTCACCGGGCGAACATCCTGAACTGCCGGTTCCGCAACGTCGGGGTCGCGGTGGCGTACAACGGCCGGGGCGTGCCGTACTGGACCCAGGACTTCGCCAGCCCACGCTGAAACCGGCGCACGCTGAAACCGGCCCATGCTGAAACCGGCCCACGCTGAAACCCGGCCCACGCTGAAACCCGGCCCAGGCCGAAACCCAGCCCACGCTGAAGCGCAGGACGAGCGTTCCCGCGGGCACCGACGACCGCCCGCGGGAACTCGTCAAGCGACGTCAGACACCCAGGATCGCGGAGGCCAGCGCCGCGCCCTCCACCCGCGCCCGGATCTTCTGGAACGCGATGTCCCGCGCCACGTCCGGCGAGCCGTGCTTCGGCTTGCGGTCGATGCTGAACGGCGAGAACCCGCAGTCGTCGGTCGCGCCGAGCCGCTCCCGCGGGATCGACTCCGCCGCCGAGATCAGGGCGTCGCGGACCTGTTCGGGCGTCTCCACCACGGGGTTGAGCGGGTCGATCACCCCGACGAAGCAGACCTGCTCGGCGGTGCTGTGCTCGCCGACCAGCTGGTACACCCGCTCCTTGTCCTTCTCGCTGGCGAGCTGGATCAAGAAGTATCCCGCGCGCATCCGGAACATGTGCGGCAGCAGCTCGGCGTAGTCGACGTCCAGGCTGTGCACGGAGTCCATGTCGCCGCCGGGGCACGTGTGGATGCCGATGTCGCGCCGCTCCTGCGCGGTGAAGCGGTCCAGCACCCGGTTGTTGAGGTCGATGAACGCGCGCAGCATGTCGCGGCCCGTCCACGGGTTGCGGGGGTCGTTCTTGCGGGCCAGGCGCCCTTCGGTGAAGTCGATCGAGACGCGGACCGCACCGGTGGCGAAGCACTGCCGGATGTCCTTCTCGCACTCGTCGACCAGGTCGTCGTGGAACTGCTCGCGGGTGTAGCCGTCGACGGTGGCGTCCAGGGGGTACAGCAACGACAGCATCGACGGCGCGATGACCGCCTGCTTGAGCGGCTTCGTCGCCATCGGCACCGCCTGGCGCAGGTAGTCGGCGGCGTAGGCGCGGTAGCGGAACGGGCCGCGGGCGAGCCGGGGCAGCTGACGGTGATGGCCGTCGTCGAAGATCGCGAAGTACTGACCGTCGGCCGCCAGAGTGTCGGCGAGGCCGGTGCCCGCGAGGGTGTCGGTGAGCGGATACGTGGCGAAACTCGACGCGCGCTGCTCCCCGTCGGACACGACGGGCGATCCGGTGGCCTCCATGCGGGTGATCGAATCGCGGCACGCGGCGTCCTGCTCGGCGTGCAACGCGTCGAATTCGATCTCGCCCGCGTCGTATTTCGCGATCATTTCCTGCAGGCGCGTCGGGCGGGGCAGCGAGCCGACGTTCTCGGTCGGAATAGGCATGACGCTCTTTCCTCCAAACGTCGCGGAATCGTCGTTGGAAAGCGACGACAAAACCATAACAGTCGATCTTGTTTTGCCGCGGCGCCAAAATTGGCGCGGGCCGCAAGATCTGCATACGAGAAGGGGAGCTTCCGCAGATCTTGCGGGATTCAGCCAGTTCACAGCCAGGGTTCACCATGCGTTGCCCGGCTGGGCTGGACAGAACGGGCGCCGGACCGCCTAATGGAATGCACCCCGCCGGACCCGCAACCCGGCGGCCGCCGCAGCACCTGCCCCACCCGCACGTCCCGTCGCACAACGCAACGTCCCGTCGCACAACGCAACGAGCCGCCGCACTTTCCAGCATTCCCGCACGACATCCACCCCGCCGGGCCGCGCCGCGCGTCCGCCCACGGCTCGTACAACGGCATCCGGCGCCTCGAGCGTCACAACGTCACCTGCATCACCACCTGGGTAGCTCGCACCCTTCTTCCGGGAGGCCCGCCGTGAACGACACGACTTCCGCCATCCTCACCGAGGCCACCGCCGCCGCGTACGTGGCCGCCGCCGGGTTCCGGGTCGGTCCGGTCGGTCGTGTCGGTGTCGAGCTGGAGTACTGCGTGCGGGACCTGAGCAAACCGATGCACCGGCCCGAACCGGACCACCTGCTCGAGCTGCTCGCCCACCTGGGCAACCCGCTGCCCGGCGGCAGCGGCGTCACCATCGAGCCCGGCGGCCAGCTGGAGCTGTCCTCGGCGGTCGGCGCGTCGATGGCCGACTGCGTCGCCGCCCTCACCCGCGACCTCGCCCTCGTGCGTGGTGTGCTGGCCGGCCACGGCCTGATCCTGGACGGCACCGGCCTCGACGACGTCCGCGCGCCGCTGCTCGTCACCGACCACCCGCGCTACGTGGCGCTCGCCGAGTATCACGACCGGTCCGGGCCGAAGGGGCTCGACGTCATGTGCAACTCCGCCTCGATCCAGGTGTGTCTCGACGCGGGCAGCGACGACGAGGAGGACTGGGGCGGATACAAGCGGCGCTGGTGGCTCGCCGACGCGATCGGCCCGGTGGTGATGGCCGCGTTCGCCAACTCGCCGCACCGCTCCAAGTCGGGGCGGCGCTGGGTGTCGCACCGGCAGGGGCTGCGCTTCGGCACCGACGCCAGCCGCACCAGGGCGCCGCGGCGCGACGACGACCCCCGCGCCGCCTGGTCCCGCTACGCCTTGGCCGCGAAGGTCGCCATGGTCGCCGGCCCCGGCCGCTGGCACGTGCCGGCCGGGCTGACGATGCGGGCCTGGCTGCGCGGCCACGGCCCCCGCCCGGCCACCCTGGAGGACCTGGAGCGGCACCTCGGCACCCTCGTCCCGCCGGTGCGCCCGCGCGGCTACCTGGAGCTGCGGATGATCGACCAGCAGCCCGGCGACGGCTGGACCGTCCCCGTCGCGGTCGTCACCGCACTGCTCGACGACCCGCAGGGCGCCGAGGCCGCGGCTGCGGCGACCGAGCCGCTGCGCTCCCCGCTGCGCCGGCACCGCGACTGGGTCGGCGCCGCCCGCGAGGGTCTCGCCGACCCGGCGCTCGGCGCCGCGGCCCTCGCCTGCTTCACCGCCGCGGGTGAAGTCCTGCAACGGCAGGGTGCCCCCCTCGCCGTCCGCGACGCGGTCGCGGAGTTCACCGAGCGGTACGTCGCCCGCGGCTCCTGCCCAGCCGAGGACCGCCGCGTGCAGCGCCGGAAGGTGCGGGTCGGGGCAGGCTAGGATGACCTTGGCCGTGTGGTATCAACACCATGACGACCACACCAAGGAGCAGAGCCTGTGCGGGACATCGCCGTGTTCAGTGGTAGCGCACACCCGGAGCTGGCGGAGGAGATCTGCACCCAGTTGGAGGTGCCGCTGCTGCCCGTGCGGGTCGACCGCTTCGCCAACGACTGCCTCGAGGTGCAGCTGCAGGCCAACTGCCGCGAGCGGGACGTGTTCCTCATCCAGCCGCTCGTGCCGCCGGTCCAGGAGCACCTCGTCGAGCTGCTGCTGATGCTCGACGCGGCCCGCGGCGCGTCGGCGGCCCGCACGACCGTCGTGATGTCGCACTACGCCTACGCCCGCTCGGACAAGAAGGACGAGCCGCGCATCTCCATCGGCGGCCGGCTCGTCGCGGACCTGCTCAGTGCCGCCGGCGCGTCCCGGGTGCTGACGCTGACCCTGCACTCGCCGCAGGTGCACGGGTTCTTCAGCGTGCCCGTCGACCACCTGCACGCGCTGCGGGAGCTCGCCGCGCACTTCCGTGGCCTGGACCTCACCAACAGCGTGGTCGTCTCCCCCGACCTCGGCAACGCGAAGGCGGCCTCCGCGTTCGCCCGGATGTTGGGGGTGCCGGTGGCCGCCGGCGCCAAGCAGCGCTTCAGCGACGACCGCGTGGTGATCAGCGCCGTCATCGGTGACATCGAGGGCAAGGACGTCATCGTCCTGGACGACGAGATCGCCCGCGGCAGCACCGTCATCGAGCTCATCGACCGGCTCCGCGAGCGCAACGTGGCCAGCATCAGGGTCGCGTGCACGCACGGGCTGTTCACCGACGGTGCCCTGGACCGGCTCGCGGCCCAGCCCGACGTGCTCGAGATCGTCTGCACCAACAGTGTGCCGATCCCGAAGGAGAAATGGGTCCCGAAGCTTCGCCTGCTGTCCATCGCCCCGGCGATGGCGGAGGCGATGCGCCGCATCCACAACGGCGAGTCGGTCAGCTCGCTGTTCCACTGACGTTGGCGACGCCAGCCGGCCCGCCGGACGTCGGGGTCCTCGGGCCGTTGCGGGCCGGGATCGGCGGCCGGCCCGTGGACCTCGGCGGGCCCCGGCAGCGGGCGGTCCTGGCCCGGCTCGTCGCCGCGGGCGGCCACGTCGTGCCGACGGACCGCTTCATCGACGACCTGTGGCAGGGGGTGCCACCGCCGAAGGCCCTGGCGGCGCTGCAGGTGTACGTGTCGAACCTGCGCCGCGCCCTGGAACCCGGCCGCGCACCCCGCACCCCGGCGACTGTGCTGGTGACCGCGGCGCCCGGGTATGCCCTGCACCTGCCGCTCGCGGACGTGGACGCGTGGCGGTTCGAGGCGCTGCTGCGCGACGGTAGCGCGCTCGCGGAGCGGGACCCGGCCCGGGCCGACGGGCTGCTGCGGGAGGCGCTCGCGGTGTGGGCCGGACCGGCGTACGCGGAGTTCGCCGACGAGTCATGGGCGGTGCCGGAGGCGGGGCGGCTGGAGGAGCTGCGGCTGGTGTGCGTCGAGGCGGGCGGGCGGGTCGCGGTGCGCCTCGGCCGGGCCGCGCTGGTCGTGCCGGCCCTGGAGCGGCATGTCCTGGCGCATCCGCTGCGTGAGGAGGCGGTGCATCTGCTGGCTTCGGCGTTGTACGCGGCGGGGCGGCAGGGGGATGCTCTCGCGGTGTTGCGGGGGGCGCGGGAGCGGCTGGCGCAGGAGCTGGGGGTGGACCCGGGGCCGGGGCTGCGGGCCCTGGAGGTGGATGTCCTGGCGCAGGCGCCGCACCTGGACGCGGGGCGATGGCACGGGGCCGAAAGCGACGCGGGCCTGGCGCACAGGGATGCGACGAATCGGGCCGGTGGTGACGCGGGCCCGGCGCACGGGGATGCGACGCATGGGACCGGGGGTGGCGCGGGTCTGGCGCAGGGGGATGTGACGCGTCGGGCTGGGGGTGGCGCGGGGCAGGGTGGG
Organism: Dactylosporangium siamense; assembly: GCF_016862795.1. Classification (GTDB taxonomy): domain Bacteria; phylum Actinomycetota; class Actinomycetes; order Mycobacteriales; family Micromonosporaceae; genus Dactylosporangium; species Dactylosporangium siamense. The sequence goes on from NZ_BONQ01000137.1 coordinate 12,224, forward strand.
TCCGGCCCGCGGGCCGACGCACCGGACGGGCCATGGCGGGAGGCAGCTGCGGCCCCGCACCGGTCCCGCCCCGGATCCGGAAATGAGGGGCTCCGCGGTACCCCCGCCGAAAATGCGAACGCGAAGGGCTTCGGACGCGAACGGGAGCTCGGGATCCTCGCCCGGGTGGCCGAGGACGTCGTGCGGGGCGGGTTGCGGGTCGTCTGGGTCGGTGGGGAGGCCGGCGCGGGGAAGACGACGCTGGTGCGGATGTTCGCGGCGCGGCTCGGCTGGCGGGTCGCGTGGGGGCGGTGCCCGGAGGTGGACGGGGCGCCGCCGGCGTGGGCCTGGAGCGAGGTGATGCGCGAAGTGCTGCGGGACCTGCCGCACGACGCCGACGTCCGGCTCGCGCAGCTGTTGAGCCCCGGCACCCGGGACGCGCCGGCGGGTGGGCAGTTCGCCCTCGCGCAGGCCGTCGGGGAGCATCTCGCCGGGTTCGGGCCGCTGCTCGTCGTGCTCGACGACGTGCACCGCGCCGACGGGGAGACGCTGCAGGTGTTGCGGCACGTGGCGGTCGCGTTCACGGACCGGCCGCTGCTGGTGCTCGCCACGCACCGGCCCGGTGAGTCGCGGCCGCACCTCGACCCGGTCCGGGCCGCCCTCGCCGGGCACCGGGCCGTCGACGTCGACCTCGGCGGGCTCGACCCGGACGCCGGGCGGGCGCTGCTGCGCAGCCTCGGCGTGCCCGGCGACGCCGTCGACGTGGTCGTCGAGCGGACCGGTGGCAACCCGCTGTTCCTCACCGAGACCGCCCGGCTGGTGTCCGCCGAGGGCGCGGACAGCGCCGTGCGGGCCATCCCGTCCGGGATCGGGCACGTGCTGCGGCGGCGCCTGGCCCGGCTGCCCGCGACCGCGCAGACGGTGCTGCGCCACGCCGCCGTCCTCGGCCGTGACGTCGACATCGACCTGCTCGCCGCCGCCGACGGGTCCAGTGAGGACGCGGTGCTCGACGCGCTGGAGGCCGGGGTCGTCTCGGGGCTGCTCGAGGAGCCGGCGGCGGGCCAGGTCCGGTTCACCCACGCGCTGCTGCGCGACGTGCTGTATGACGACATGCCCCTGCTGCGCCGGCGCCGCCTGCACGCCCGGGTGCTCGCGGCGCTGGAGGAGGCCGGGTCCCCAGACGTCGCCGCCCTCGGGCACCACGCCCTCGCCGCCGCCACCCCGGCGACCGCGACCCGGGCGGCCGGGTACGCCGCCGCGGCGGCCCGGCAGGCCGCGGGCCTGTACGCGCACCGCGAGGCGGCGACCCTGTTCCGGGGCGCGCTCGACGCCGGGCCGCTGCCGCCGGCGCTGCGGCACGACCTGCTGTGCGGGCTGACGTCGGCGCTCGCCAACGCCGGTGACGTGCTCGCCGCCCGTTCCGCCCGGGCCGAGGCACTGTCGTCCGGGGTCACCGTCAAAGCGCTGACCTCGTATGACGCGCCGGTCGCCTGGACAATTCGGGCGGATCGGGCGGTGGACGTCGCGCTCGTCGCCTCGCTCGAGGCCGCGCTGGTTGAAGCGGACAAATCGGACCGCTGCCGGCTGCTGGTGGCGCTGGTGTACGAGCTGGAGGGCGACGACCTGGCCCGCTGCGACGCGGCCAGCGCCGAGGCCCTCACCCTCGCCGGGGACGACCCGCTGCTGCGCTGCCACGCCCTGAACGCCCGCTACTTCGCCGTGCTCAACCCGGCCCGCCGGCACGAGCTGCCGGCCGTCGGCGCGCAGCTGCTGGAGGTGGCGACGGCGGCGGGGCTGGTGCAGTTCCAGGCGCAGGCGCACCACGTGCTGTTTCAGGTCGCCCTCGAACGCAACGACCTCGCCGCCGCCCAGGAGCACGTGGACCGGGCGGTGCGGCACGCGACCGCCGGGCAGCTCGGCGTCGCCCTGTCGGTGCTGGCGCTGTTCGCCGCGGTGCGGGCGCTGTTCGCCGGGGACCTCGGCACCGCCGAACGGCTCTACGCCGACCTCACGGCCCGCATCGCCCGCACCGGCCAGCCGAACGCCGCGCTCGTCGGTCTGGCCGGGGTGTTCTTCGTGCATCTCGCCGCCGGCACCACGGACACGCTGTTGCCGATGCTGCAGCCGGTGCACGAGCGGCTGCCCGACGCGCTCAACGACTTGATGGTGCGGGCCCTGCTGGACGGCGGGCGGGTCGAGGAGGCCAGGACGCTGTGGTCGCCGGACGCCGTCGCGGTCCGTGAGGACTACTACTGGCTCGCGTGGACCGGCCTGCGTGGGCTGAACGCCGCCGCGCTGCGCAGCGAGTCGCATTGTCGCGAGGTGTACGCGGCGCTGCTGCCCTGGGCCGGTCAGTTCGTCGGACTGGCCAGTGGCTCCCTTGCGGGCCCGCCGGTCGACCTGGTCCTGGCCGACCTCGCCGACGTCCTCGACGACCCGGCGGCCGCCCTGGCCCACCGGGCGGCCGGGCACGCGCTCGCGGCCGCCGCCGGTGCCGTCCCGTGGCTCAGGGGAAGATGACCGCCTCCCGCCGGGCGAACCCGCGGCGGGTCACGGCGAGCAGCACCTTCAGCACCGGGCCCGCCATCCGCTTGAGCTCGGCCAGCTCGGCCGGCGTGGCGTAGCGCTCGATGCGGGGCAGCTCGAAGCCCATCTTGCCGCCCTTGCGCACGGCCGCCTCGACCTTCGCCCAGTCGGCGTCGGAGACGTAGCGCTGGATCACCGGAAACACCGTGCGCTCCTCGTCGTCGATGTGCTCGTCGAGCAGGTCCCGCAGCGTGCCGAGCACGTCCGCGAGCCGGCGCGCGGCGGCCCGGTCGGCCGGGGCGGCGGCGAGGGTCCGGGCGTCGCGGCGGATCGCCTCGAGCAGCGGGTCGAGCTGTCGGTGGTCGTCGGTGAGCTCCCGCAGGTCGACCTCCGCGCCGGCGCTCGCCTCCAGCACCGGCCACAGCACGTCGTCCTCGGCCTGATGGTGGTGGTGGATCCCGTCGCAGAGCGTCTCCAGGTAGCCGGCGATCGCCCTGGCCCGCTCCGGCGGGTTGGTCGTCGCCCCGCTCGCGATGTCCCGCAGCAGGTCGGCGAAGCGGTGCGCGTCGCCGCGCATGGACCGGTGGTTGACCGTGATTCCGACAAGGTTCGGCATGGTGTTGGCTCCTCAGGTCAGTGGTTCTTCCCTGAGGAGACCCCCGGCCACTTGGTCGCCACTTAAAGCCGGGTTGCTTACCCGAATGCGCGGATCGTGTGGTCGCCGACCAGCAGGAGGCGGCCGGAGGCGAGCATGAGCTCGGCGGCGGTGTCGTCGTATCCGGCCAGCCGCAACCGGCGCACGACGTGGCCGTCGGCGGCCCGCAGCACGACGATCTCGGTGAACTCCGACTCCGGGGTGAAGTTGCCATGGTGCACGGCCGCGTAGACGAACCCGCCACCACTGACGAGCGCCGCGTGCAGGGCGTTGTACTCGTAGCCGGGCAGCGCGAGCGGGGTCGACCACGCCGTGGCGCCGGTGGTGGGATGGTAGCGGCGCACGGTCCCGGTGAGACCGTAGCCGAACACGGCGCCGCCGCCGGCGGACAGGCCGTCGACCCACTCGTCGGCGGCGGGGGTGCCCTGGCACCAGCGGGCACCGCCGGTGGCCGGGTCGAGCGAGCAGAGGGCGTCGGGGCCGAAGCCGGAGACGAGCAGCGAGCCGCGGTGGCCGACCACGGACAGGCCGGGCCGGATCCGGGTCCACTGGCGCACGCCGGTGCGGACGTTGAACGCGAACAGCAGGTTGGCCCCGCCGCTGCCGTCGCCGGTGCCGCGGACCGGGCCGTAGGCGCCCTGCACGACCGTGTCGCCGGCCACCGCCGGGGCACCGCCCGCGTCCCCGTCCACCGCGCCGGACCAGGCGAGGGTGCCGTTGCGCGTGCGGTACGCGCGCAGGTGGTAGCCGGTGCACAGCTCGCGGCACTTCGGGCCGCTGGTGACCAGGACGAGGCCCGCCGCGACGGTGAAGGGCAGGATCGCGTCGTCGGCGGGCAGCGTCACCTCCCAGCGGCGGGCGCCCGCACGGTCGTAGGAGGCGAGCCGGCTGCGGGTGCCGTCGGCGTCGAGGCTGCGCACGTACAGGGCGCCGTCGACGTCGGCGAGCTGCTGCGGGCGGCGGCCGGTGAGCTTCCCGACGACGGTGACCGCGCCGGTGCGCACGTCGACGCGGCGCAGGGCACCCTTGCCGTAAGCGACCGTGAGCTTGCCGCCGGCGACGGCCGCGCCGCCGACGGTGTCGTCGCCGCCCGCCTGCCGCTGCCAGACCTGGCGGCGCACGTCGAGCCCCCCGGTGTCCGGCTGGTAGTTGTCGTTGGCGGCGGCGCCGCCGTGCTGCGGCCAGTTGCCCGGGGTGGCGGCCACCGCGGGGTTCGCGCCGCCGGCGAGCAGCACGCCGGCGATGACCGCCGCCGCCTTCTTCCTGATCATGGGATCAGCGAAGCAGGGTGAGGTTGCAGGGTGGTGAGAACCGCCGCACCTCACCCGCTCGGGTGGCCGGTGAGCTGGGATGCGTGCGATAGTCGGGGGGTGGCGGTGCGCACTGGCGCCGTCCCGGACGAGTCACGTCGTACCCGGCCCGACAAGACGGCGTGGTGTTCGGGAGTGCGCCATGTTCGTCCAGGTCCTCGGTTCGCTGTGTGTGCTGGTCCCCTTCGTGCTGGTCCAGCTGGGCCGGCTGACGTCCGCCTCGCTCTGGTACACGTGGCTCAACCTCATCGGTTCGTCCGTCCTCGCGGTCGAGGCCGCGATCGGGCACAACTGGGGCTTCCTGCTGCTGGAGGCGGTGTGGGCGGTCGTGTCGCTGCGTTCCCTGCTCACCGTCCGTCCCGATCGGGTGACGGCCGTGTCGCGCGACGACCGGTAACCATTACCGTCGATGAATGACGTCGCTCGACCTGTACGGTGCGGCGTTCCGCACCGACCCGTACGCCGAGCTCGCCCGGCTGCGGGACCTGAGCTGGCACGCGCAGACGGCGATCGGCACCGCCGTCCTGCGCCACGCCGAGGTGCAGCAGCTGCTGCAGCTGCGGGAGCTGCGCACCCCGGGCGCGGACTTCCTCGCGCTGCAGGGCATCACCGACGGCCTGCTCGTCGACACCATGCGCGGCTTCCTGCTCAACACCGACGGCGACGACCACGCCCGGGTCCGCCGCCTGGTCAGCGGGGCGTTCACGACCCGGCGGGTCGAGGCGTTCCGGCCCGTCGTCGCGGGGATCGCCGCGGAGCTGGTGTCGGCTCTGGCCGCGACGGACCGGTGCGACTTCGTGCGCGACTTCGCGCAGCCGTTCGCGCTGCGGGTGCTGCACACCTTCGTCGGTATCCCGCTCTCCGCAGATGTCCAGCAGTGGACCTCGGACGTCGGCCTGCTCTTCGGGATGGACGTGGTTGCCAACGGTGACCGCATCACGACGGCCATCGCCCACCTTGACGCGTTCCTCGACGACCTGCTGGCGCAGCGGCGCGCGGTTCCGCGCGACGACCTGCTCAGTGCGCTGGTCACCGACGGCCGGCTCACCGACGTGGAGCTGCGCTCGATGGTCGTCACGCTGATGTCGGCGGGCCAGGGCACGGTGCAGCACCAGCTCGGCAACGCCATGGCGACGTTCCTGGCCAACCCGGAGCAGTGGCGCCTGCTGGGCGACCGTCCCGACCTCGCCGCCCGCACCGCCGAGGAGGTCGTGCGGTACTGCCCGTCGGCACTGCTCGGCGTACCCCGGATCGCGAAGTCGGACGTGACGATCAACGGCCTGCTCTTCCGCGCCGGCAGCTGCGTCCTGCCGGTCACCGGCGCCGCCAACCGCGACCCGCTCACCTTCCCGGCGGCCGCCACGTTCGACATCACCCGGTCCGGCGCACCCCACCTGACCTACGGCGGTGGCATCCACTTCTGCCTCGGCGCCGCCCTCGCCCGGGTCGAGCTGCAGGAGTCCCTGCCCCGGCTGGCGGCGGCGTTGCGGGCCCCACGCCCGGACGGCCCGGCCGAGTGGCTCCCCCCGACGGAGGCGGTGTACGGACCGACCCGCCTGCCGATCGCCTACTCCACTGATTGACCCCAGCAGGTGGATCAGGTCCGGGCGGCGATGATCGCGTCGCGCAGGGACCGCAGGGCGTGGGCGCGGACGCCGGCGAGGGAGGCCTCGTCGGCGACCGCGGCGGGACGGACCGGGACGTGCCGCGGGAGGTGGGCGAACGCCGCCCCCACCACGTCGGGCACCTCGCTCCCCCACGGACCGCCGAGCACGATGTGGGCCGGGTCGGCGAGGGCGACCGTCGCGGCCAGCACGCCCGCGACCGCCGTGCCGATCACGGCGAGGACGTCCGCACCCGCGCCGAGCAGCGCCGGGACGTCGATCGCGGTCGAGGACGGCTGCCGCAGGCGCAGCGCGGCGAACACCTCGGTGAACGGCATCGCGCGACCGCCGGGCCCGACGGTGATCAGGTGGGCGATCTCGCCGGCGAGACCGGCGTGGCCGCGCAGCACCTCGCCGGCGCTGACGACCGCGCAGCCGAGGCCCTCACCGAGGTACACGTAGGCGAAGTCGTCGCCGGCGGCGCCCTGGTCGCGCTCGGCGCGGGCGGCCCAGTTGACGTCGTTGTCGACGGTGACGGGACCGGTGACGTACGCCGCGAGCAGGTCGACCGGGTCCAGCTCGCCGACGAGGAACGGCGCGTCCGGCAGGTGCACGAGCCGCCCGGTGACCCGGTCCACGGGGTCGGCGGCGCTGACCGTGGCCACCCGCGCCGGACCCACCGCGGACCGGACGGCCTCGACCGCGGCGGTCAGCGCGGCGGCGACGAGCTCCGGCCGGGCCGGCCGGGTCAGCGGCCGGGTGGTCCGGGTCAGGACCGTGCCGTGCGCGTCGAGGCGCTCCGCGACGACTCCGGCGGGGGCGATGCTGATGGCGAGCGCGGTGCCCGCGGACGGGGCGAGGCCGTAGTACGTGCCGATCCGCCCGCGCCCGGTGGTGCGGTCGCCGGTGTCGACGACCAGCCCCGCCTCGGTGAGCCGGCGCATGCTCTCCGACACGGTGGGCTTGGAGATCCCGGCCTGAACGGCGAGCTCCGCCCTGGTCAGCCGGCCGGCGCGCATCAGGGCCCGCAGGACGTGCTCGTCGGACAGGGAGCGCAGCAGCTCCAGCGAGGGTTTGACCGGCGTCACGCGCCAACTCTAGTCAGGACTCTTGCCCAAATCAGCGACCCGCCGTATGGTCTTCTAGTAAGGAGTCCTGACTAGAAGCTTTCTCGGCAAAGAAGGAGCTTGAGGCCATGCCGGTCCAGACCGCACTGCCGCACTGGGAGACCATGCCTGCCGATCTGGGCGCCGCGACCCGCGAGGTCAAGGCCGCGATCCGGGCCCGGATCGCGGCGTCGGGCCGCACCGTCGAGGAGGTCTTCGCCGTCGTCGAGCGGGGCATCGAGGCCGAGGTCCGCGCGATCGAGACGGCCCGCGAGCGCGGCGAGGCGGTCTGGCCGGTCATCGACTACGCGGACATCGCCGCGGGCACCGTGTCCGCCGCCGACCTGGCACTGCTGCGCCGCCGCGGATGTCTCGTCGTGCGTGGCCACTTCGACCGCGAGCAGGCGCTCGGCTGGGACCGCGAGATCGTCTCGTATGTCGAGCGCAACGCCTTCTTCGAGCACTACCGCGGCCCGGCCGACGACTTCTTCAGCAGCGTGAGCTCCAAGCCCGAGATCTACCCGATCTACTGGTCGCAGCCGCAGGTGCAGGCCCGGCAGAGCGACCGGATGGCGGCCGTGCAGACCTTTCTCAACCGGCTGTGGAAGCACGAGTCGGAGGGCGTCCAGTGGTTCGACCCGGAGCGCGACGCGATGTATCCCGACCGCATCCGGCGCCGCCCACCGGGCGCGACCTCAGGCGGGCTGGGCGCGCACCTGGACCCCGGCACGCTCGATCTGTGGATGACGCAGGCGTATCAGCGGGCGTTCCGGCACCTGTTCGACGGCAGCGTCGAGCAGTACGACCCTTGGGACGCCGCCTACCGCACCGCCGGTCCGCAGTATCCGGGCTCGACGATGTGCTCCGCCTTCCGCACCTTCCAGGGCTGGACGGCGCTGTCGGACATGGACCACGACCAGGGAGTGCTGCACACGGTGCCGATCCCGGGCGCCATGGCATATCTGATGCTGCGCCCACTCCTGGACGATGTCGCCGACGACGACATGTGCGGCGTCACGGTCAACCGGGCGTTCCCCGCCGCCGACGAGCGCCGGCACGGCCTGCTGCTGCGGGCCCTGAGCGGCATCCCCGACGTGCGCGCCGGCGACTCCGTCTGGTGGCACTGCGACATGATCCACTCGGTGGCGCCGGTCCGCGACCAGCAGGGCTGGGGCAACGTCATGTACATCCCCGCCGCGCCGTGGTGCCCACGCAACGAGGCGTATAGCGGATCGGTGCGCTCGGCGTTCCTGACAGGGTCCAGCCCCGCGGACTTCCCGGAGGAGCACTACGAGCGGACCTGGGCGGACAGGACCACGGTCGACCAGCTCAACGCAACCGGCCGCCGCGGCCTGGCCATCGAGGTCTGACTCCCGGCCGCCCACTGGCCCGCGGTCGTCTGCTGGCTCACGGGCGTCTTTAGCCTGCGGGCGCCCTTGGCTCACGGGCGCCCAGTTGGCTCGCGGGCGCCCAGTTGGCTCACGGGCGCTGGCAGGCGGCCTGACCCGCGCTGCGGCGTGGAGACCGGCGCCCGCAGGCCACCAGACGTGCGCGAGCCTTCTGACAGCCGAGGGGACAGACCGGCTGGCGGCGCGGCCAGCCGCCAGCGCTCCAGCCCGCCAGCCCGCCAGCGCGTCCGCTGTCGCGGTGTTCGAGTGGCCTGGCCTGGTAGCGCCTTGGATCACGAACGATCAGGCGCATCCGCCGCCGCGTCTCGGTGAAAGCGCGGAAGGCGTCTGCACGCCCCACACCCGTTTCACGCTGTCCGGCGAACATCCGTGCGACGTCCCGTCCCAGGCCCTCGGTCGATGCCGGCACGGTGACCGCTCGTGACGTCCGTCGCCTGCCGCGCGGGTCGAGCGGTCGAGCCGGCGGGCGGGCAGATCGCGGTTGTGCACGGGCGGTGCGGACAGCCAGCCCGCGACGTCGATCACCAGGAAGATCCGCTCCCGGCGGGGGGACAAGCAGGCGAACAGGCTGATCCGGGGCCTCCGCAGCGCCGGATCGTGTGCCCGGCGTCGTTGCCGGATTTTCTCCACAACCGGAAGGATCCCCGGGCCCCTGACCCCGGACATCGTTCCGCTTGTCGCGTCACCGCCCGCTGGCTCGACGGTGCGGACTGGCCGTCCCGACAGGCCACGAGACGACTTCGATCCAGCCGTGAGCAGGTGTCACGGCCGCGTGCGCGGCCCACAGCACGGAACGGAGGTGTGGCCGAAGTGCGGCGGGTCTGCCATCACTCCGCAACCGTGGCTGCCGAAGCGGGCGGGCCCGCACAGCCGTACACCACCTCCGTGGACGCGACCGGTCGCCCACGTGGCTGACCGTTCCGGAGACATTCCGAACACTGCGCGCGGCGCACGGCTTGCGATGTCCAGCGCGATCAACGTCGTCCCGTGATCGCGCCGGCCCGCCGGACGTCCGGGCCACGGCCTGGATCGCCACAGCACGACCTCCACCGTGGTCAACGTCGTGCCGGGGCCGCCCCGGACGACCAGACCACGCCTTCGATCACAGCGGCCGGGATGCGGTGGCTCGCTCGTGATCCGGCGCGCCTACGACAACGAGCGAGCCAACGACACGAGCGAGCCACCGGCGTCAGCGGGCTGGGCGTCAGGTGGCGCGGGGTGGGAAGAGCACGCGGCGCAGGATTGCTGGGGCGAACAGGCTCTGGGGTGGGGCGGTCAGGTTCACGGTGCGGTGGAAGGCGATCGCTACCTCCGGGGATGTCTCCGCGGCGTGGAGCAGTTTCGCGATGTACCAGTTGAAGAACCGCACCTTGGCGGTCCGCTCCCCCGGCACGGACGGGAACGCGAGGTCGCCGCCCACGGCCATGTCCCACGGCGTGTCGATGACGGTGGACGCCTTGGCGTAGAAGCGCTTCGGCAGGCCGGTGAGACCATCGGTGAGGGCCGCGCGCAGTTCCAGGGCCTCCAGCGCGGCGACGGTCATGCCCTGGCCGTAGATCGGGTTGAAGGCGCAGATGGCGTCGCCGAAGGCGAGGAAGCCCTCCGGGTGGTGGGTGAGTCGCTCGTACCGGCGGCGAACGCTTGCCGGGACCCGGAACGGCCGTGGCGGGGTGAGTGGGCGGGAGCGGTGCACGACCTCGGCGAGGTCGGCGATGGGCAGGCGGGTCGCGTAGGCGGCGAAACCCTCCTCGTCGGTGGGTGGCAGGTCGTCGCCGAGTCCGGCGAGCGTGAGGATCCAGCGGTCGCCCTCCATGGGCAGCAGGGCCGCGCCGAACGGGTGTCGCGGTGTCACGCCGGTCAGGACGCCGAGCATGCCGCTGGCGAGGGGGGTCCGCTCGTATTCGCGGGTGGCGTAGACGACACCGGCCATGACGCTGTCCTGCTCCGGCGGCGCGTAGCCGAGCTCGGCGAGCCAGGTGGTGCCCCGGTTGCCGCGGCCGGTCGCGTCGACGACCAGGTCCGCGGGCAGGTCCGTGGTGCTGCCGCCGGGGCCGGCGCCGGCGGTGACGACCCGGGCGCCGGTGACGGTGCCGCCGTCGTGCAGCAGGCCGGTCGCCTCGAGCCCGCCGCGGATCTCGACGTTGGGCAGCTTGCCGACCCGGGACCGGACGTAGTCCTCCAGCGCGGGCCGGCTGGCGGCCAGGACGATCAGGTCGGAGGCGGCGCGGGCCATCGGGGTCGGGCCGTTGTGCCAGGCGAACCCGGCGTGGATGTCGACGGTGAGGGCGCCGGTGGCGACGAGTTCGTCGGTGAGCCCGGGGAACAGGTCCTCGAGGACCTCTCGCCCCTTGGCGAACAGCATGTGCGCGTGCCGGCCCTGTGGGACGCCCTTGCGGACGCCGGTGCCGGTGAGGTCGTCACGGTCAAGGACGGTCACGGTGTCGAAGGTGTCGCTCAACGCGCGGGCGGCGAGGAGCCCGGCGATGCTGGCGCCGAGGACCACCGCGTGCGTGGAATGGCCTGTCATCCGCCCAGACGACCATTGATCCACGACGATTCATAGGTAGAAGTACACAGGAGTGCGAATCATCGGGTGCCGCGTGTCACATTCATGACCGGGGCGGTGGTGGGGCAGGTGAAGGCCATCCGGATGAGGTCGTTGCCGTGCCGGAACTCGACGTAGGCGATCGAGGCGGGACCGGCCTGCTGGGATTGCGTCTTGTACGGCCTGCTCGCCGCCGACGTGACCACCCTGACCCGACCTTCGCCGGCGCACGCGGCCTGCACGGTGCCGGCCTCGGTGGTGAACGCGACCGGGCCGGTAGGAGTCGGCGGGCCGGTGGGGGCGGGTGGTGTGGTGGACGAGCCGCCACCGCGAGGCGGCAGCCCGCCAGCTGGCTGGGCCGGGCCGGGCTGTGCGGTGCCGGACCGGGCGGCGCCCGGCGTGGACCCGAGCGGAACGACCGACCCGGACGGAGCGAGGCCCGGCCCGGTGCCTGCCTGCCGGTCGGCGCGGTCCAGCCCGGCGATCAGCCACGGCAGCACCGCGGCGACGAGCAGGACGAGGGCCGCGAGAGCGTATCGGCGGAAGCGAGACAGGCCACCCCCGACGAAAGACACCGGAGCGGAAGACGCCGCGGTGGAGGACGCCGCGACGGAAGACGCCGCGGCGGAGGACACCGGAACGGAAGACGCCGCAGTGGAGGACGCCACTGTGGAAGAGGCCGGAGAAGACGGCGGAGGCACCGCGGAGATCGTTGCGGCGGTTGCCAGTACACCGGCGGCAGCCTCGGCGGAAGGGCGCGCGTCCGGGGCCTTGTCCAGGCAGGCGATGCACAGCTGGGCCACCTCGTCGGGCACGGCCGGCAGCGGGGGCAGCGGCACCGGCGGCGTGAAGACGTGGTCGCGGATCAGCTGGGTCGTCGTGTCCGCCGGCCAGGGCAGCGTGCCGGCGAGCAGCAGGTACAGCAGCACACCGAGGGCGTAGACGTCCGACGGGGGCGCGACGTGCCCGGTCAGGCGCTCCGGGGCCAGATACGCGGGGGTGCCGAGCACGTCCTCGAGCGGCTGCGGGCCGGCGGGGGCGGCGAGGCCGAAGTCGACGAGCTTCGCGCCGGTCGCGGTGACCATGATGTTGGCCGGTTTGACGTCCTGGTGCACCAGCCCGGCCGCGTGCGCGGCGGCGAGGCCGGCGGCGACGGCGGCGCAGACCCGGAACACCTCCGGCGGGGGCAGCGGGTCGTCGTCGATGTGCTGCTGGAGGGTGCGGCCCACGACCAGCTCCATCACCAGGAACGGGAAGCCGTCGTCGCCGAAGTCGTGCACCTGGGCCAGGTTGGGGTGGGACAGCGCGGCCGCGGCGCGGGCCTCGCCCCGGATCCGGTCGCGGGCGGCGTCGTCGCGCAGGTGCAGCACCTTGACCGCGACCGGGCGGTCGAGCACCTCGTCGCGGGCCTGCCACACGACCGACATGCCGCCCGAGCCGAGCAGCTCCTCGAGGCGGTAGCGGCTCCCGAGCAGCAGCTCACCCATCGGGACATCTTGCACCATCGATGGATGAAAACCAGCACGGGCCTTCCATCGATCGGGTGGTGTCGCGGCGGTTCGCTCCCGTCCGGCGCACCGGTCGCCGAGACTGGTGCTACCGGAAGCGAAGCATGCGATCGCACAAGCTCACCGGAAGCGAGACGGCCGGCCCGGGTGGCCGCGGGCCGGCCGAAGCTCGCACCCCGCGACCACCCCCGCGACCACCCCGGCGACCACCCCGGCGACCACCCCGGCGACCACCCTGCGAACAGCGCCGGGCAACGTCACGGGCGGGTAGCTGGCAGACTTGCCGCCATGTTGCGACGAATGCGGTGGGTTGTCGTGCCGGCGGTGGCACTCGTGGTGTTGACGGCGTTCCCCTCGGCCGCCTCGGCGGCCCCGGCGGGCACCGACGATCTCCTGTCCGACCTCACGTTGCGTGACCTGACGATGATCGTGGCCGGCATCGGCGTGTTCGGCGCCCTGCTGATCGTGATCGGTGTCGTCGCCGTGCGCCGCTCGCGGGCCGCCCGCCGCGCCTCCATGACCCCCTGACCCGGGGTTCCGCGGAGACGGTGTGCGTTCCACCCCTTTTCGCAAGCGGCGCGTAGATCGCACACCGTCTATGACGGAAACGGGTGAATGGCGGGCATTGACCATTCACCGGAAGGCCCATTGACATCTTCGGATGCACGCCCACAATTTCCATGGGCGGTCTCAGAAGGGAATAGCGATGGGCAGTAGCACAAGTCGCATCCTCGTGCCGTTCCGCGGAACAGGCGCAGGGGTCGCCGACCTGACGTGGGCGCAGCTCGGGATCTGGCAGACGATGCGCGACACCGGGCTCAGCATGAACATCGGCGGGACCGTGCCGATGCCGGCCGGCACGTCGGTGCCGGCCATGGAGACGTTGCTGCGGTATCTGGTGAGCCGCCACCAGGCGCTGCGGACCAGGCTGCGGTTCGAGCCCGGCGGCGTCACCCGGCAGGTCGTGTCCGAGGCGGGCGAGCTGCCCCTCGAGGTCGTCGACACCGACGAGGAGCCCGCGGCCGCCGCCGAGGAGCTACGGCGGCGATACGAGGCCGAACCGTTCGCCTACGAGACCGAGTGGCCGGTGCGGATGGGTGTGGTACGGCACGGCGGCGAGGTCACTCACGTCGTGGTGCTGTACTGCCACGTGGCCGTCGACGGGTTCGGCATCGACGCGATCGTGCGGGACATGGCGGAGCTGGACCCCGCGACCGGGACGACGACCGCGCCGGTGCCGGGCCTGACCCCGCTCGAGCTCGCCGCGAAGCAGGACACCCCGTCGGGACGGCGGCAGAGCGAGAAGTCGCTGCGGCACTGGGAGCACCTGCTGCGCACGATTCCGGCGGAGCGCTTCGGCTGGTCCGGTGATCCGCAGACGCCGCGGTACTGGGAGATCACGCACCGCTCGCCGGCGATGCAGCTGGCGATGCGGCTGATCGCGCACCGCACCGGCGCCGGGGTGGGCTACGTGGTCCTCGCCGCCTACGCCGTCGGCCTGGCCAGGCTGACCGGACGCAGCCCGAGCGTCGCGCAGCTGGTGGTGAGCAACCGGTTCCGGCCGGGCTGCGCCGACTCGGTCAGCCAGCTGGCCCAGTTGAGCATCTGCGCCGTCGACGTCGCCGACACGACCTTCGACGAGGTGGTGGGGCGGGCGTGGACCGCGGCGACGAACGCGTACATGCACGGGCACTTCGACCCCGTGGCGCTGACCGCGCTGCTGGAGCGGGTGCGGGGCGACCGCGGCGACGTGGACTTCTCGATCATCGTGAACGACCGGCAGTCCCGCGACGGCGCGCCGGACGACGGTGAGCTGCCCACCCGGCGGCAGCTGGCGGACGCGCTGCCGCGGTCGACGAGCTGGTGGAACCGGAAGGTCGAGGTGCTGGACGCCGCGCTCAACATCAGCGTCGACGCCGCGCCCGACGCGGTCGACGTGACGATCTGCGCCGACACGCACCGGCTCGCCCCGGCCGACATCGTGGCCCTCGCGCTGGAGATGGAGCGGGTCGCGGTGGAGGCGGCCTTCGAACCCGCCGCGCCGACCCGCGTCGGGGCCCGCGCGGCCGCACCGATCGGGTAGCGGATGGGCTTCCGGTTCGACGTCGTGGGCGTCGGTGCGCTCAACTTCGACTCGATCGCCCCGGTCTCGGCCGCCGCGCGCAACCTGCTGCGCGGCGGCGTCGACTGGGGCGCCGAGTGCCGGGTCGGCGCGGCGACGGTGGACGCGGCGATGCGCACGGTCCACGCCGCCGCGGTCCGGGTCGCGGTCGGCGGGTCCGCGTACAACACGGTCGCCGCGCTCGCACACACCGGCGCCGGGCTGCGGCTCGGCTACGTCGGCGTGGCGGGGCGGCTGCCGGTGCCGGGCGCCCCGATCCTGGAGCGGCTGCACCGTCTCGGCGTCGACACCGAGCACCTGCGTGTCGTGCCCGGCGAGCTCAGTGGCGTCTGCCTGTCGCTGGTCGAGGACGGCGAGCGGACGCTGCTGGTCCATCCGGGCGCGAACGACCGGATGGCCGAGCACCTGGAGTCGCGGTTCGAGGAGGTCGTGGAGTATCTGTCGGCGGCGAGGATCGTGCACGTGACGTCGTTCCTGGACGCGCGGACCCCGGCGGTCCTCGCCGACGTGCTCGCCGCGGTCCGTGACCGCAGCCCGGAGACGGTGCTGTCGTTCGACCCGGGGCACGTGTGGGCGGCGAGCCACTCGGCCCCGGTCGCGGCCCTCGCCGGGATGGCCGACCACGTCCTGCTCAACGAGCGGGAGCTGCAGGCGCTCGGCACGACCGGCGACGACACCTGGGCCGCGGACCGCATCCTGCGGGTCGGCCGGCCCGGCCGGGTCGTGCACGTCAAACGCCCGGCGGGGGTCACCACGTTCACCCGCTCCGGTCCGCTGCTGCGCGCCCGGTTCCACCCGCAGCAGTTCCTGACCGCGGACCTGGTGCTGGACGCGACCGGCGCCGGCGACGTCTACGCCGCCGGCGTCCTCGCCGCGCTCGCCGAGGGCAGCCACCTGTACGACGGGGTCCGCCTCGGCATGGCCCTGGCCCGGCACAAGCTGCAGCACCTCGCCGACGGCGGCCACCCCGACTTCCCGGCCGTGCTGGCCGCCTGGCACGAGCGGGCTACGCCGGGTCCGTCCTGATCATCCGGACCAGGGCCCGGATGCCGGTCAGCAGCTCCTGGTGGTCGCTGATCCCGTCGAGGGTGCCCTCGATCCGGCGCGCCATGTGCTCGATGCGGGCCTTCAGCGCCTCGTCGCGGTCGCGGGCGGCGGCCCGGTCGGCCGCCTGCGCGTCCTCCAGGCGGGTCAGGTCGGTCGTCGCCTGCCGGCGCAGGTTCGCCAGGTCGTCGGCGGCGGCCGTGCGTGCCTCGTCGAGCTCCCGCTGGACCTTCTCGACGGCCTCGGTCAGCGAGGTCACGGTCGCGGTCAGGGTCACGACGTCGTCGCGGGGGTGGGTGCTGTCCCGGCGCAGCGAGGTGATCCGGTCGCGCAGGTGCCCGAAGTAGGCGACCGCGGGCCGCACCAGCGTGGAGAGCAGGTAGAAGCCGGCGAGGTAGTACCCGGTCAGCTCGCCGGACACGGCGGCGAACACGGCCGTGACGGCGGCGGTGCCGAGGTGCCCGCCGATCGCGAACCGCAGCATCCACCGCGCGATCCGCCGGGCCTCCTCGTCCCGCGACTCCGGCACGGCGATGCCACGCTCGCGGGAGACCGCGTTCTCGGCGGTGACCTGCCGCGCGTCGAAGTACAGGTTCCACGGCCAGGTGACGAGCACGATTGTCCACATCAGCGCGGCGAGGCCGGCGCCGATCGTCACCAGGGTCTGCGGGGAGACCCCCGCCACCCGGCCCAGCCAGGCGAACAGCAACGCGGCCGCGGCGCCCACCACGACCGTCGCCCACCACCGGACCATGAGACGCGAAGCATGCATGCGCACACTCTGCCGTTCCGGAGCCCGATGTGGATGCGTGCCACTACTCACAACCGGCTGAGTACAAAAAGGGGGTGCCGGAGCACCCCCTTTCGCGCGTCGGTCAGCTCGTGGTGACCAGTTCCTTCGGCTCGGCCGGCAGGTGCTCGTGGGCCTTGCCCTCGACGTGCAGCTCGGGCAGGACCCGGACCAGCCACTGCGGCATCCACCAGTTGACCCGGCCGAGGATGTGCATGACGGCCGGCACCAGCAGCAGGCGCACGACGGTCGCGTCGAGCAGGATCGCCGCGGCCATGCCCACGCCGATGACCTTGAGGACCAGGTCGGGGCTGGGGATGAAGGCGGCGAACACCGCGATCATGATGGCGGCCGCCGCGGTGATGACGCGGGCGGTGCCGGCCAGGCCGTCGGTGACGGAGCGGCCGTTGTCGTGCGTCCGGGTCCAGACCTCGCGCATCCGGCTGACCAGGAACACCTCGTAGTCCATGGAGAGGCCGAACAGCACCGCGAACATCAGCACCGGGATGAACGCCGGCAGCGGGGTCTCGGTGTCGATGCCGATGAGCTGGCCGGCCCAGCCGCCCTGCAGGACCAGTGCGATGACGCCGTAGGAGGCGGCGACGGACAGCAGGTTCATCACGGCCGCCTTGACGGCGACGGCGACGCTGCGGAAGGAGACCAGGAGCAGCAGCATGGACAGCAGGACCACGCCGCCGATGAGCAGCGGGATCCGCCGGGCGATGTTGGCGGTGCTGTCGATGGCGGTGGCGGTCATGCCGCCGACGTGGGCGGTGGCGCCGGTGCCGGCGAGGGTCTGCGGCAGCGTGTCGCGGAGCCGCTCGACGAGGTCCTCGGTGCGGGCGTCCTGCGGGCCGGTGCGCGGCAGCACGGTGATGACCGCGGTGGTCCCGTCCTGGTTGAGCTGCGCGGGCATGGCGGCCGCCACCCCGTCGACGCCGGGCAGCGTCGCGGCGAGCTTGTCCAGCGCGGCCTTGTCGCCGGCGCGGGGCAGCTGGACGGCGACGACGAGCGGCCCGTTGGCGCCCGGGCCGAAGCCCTTGGCCACGAGGTCGTACGCCTGGCGGGTGCTGGTCTCCTCGCGGTTGTTGCCGGCGTCGGGGAAGCCGAAGCGGACGCCGAGGAACGGCGCCGCGAGCGCGAGCAGGATGGCGACGCCGAGCAGGGCGGACACGTACCGGTGCCGCTGGATCAGACCACTCCAGCGCAGCCAGCCACGGCCGGGCTCGACGTGGCCGCCGGCGGCGACGGTGACCTCGGCGCGGCGGCCGAGCGGGAGGCGGAGCCGGTCGACGTGCTTGCCGAGGTAGCCCAGCAGCGCCGGGAAGAGGGTGACGCTGGCGGCCAGGACGACCACGACGCCGAGGATGGTGACGAGGGCGGCGCCGCGCATGAAGGACAGGCCCATCGCGAACAGGCCGAGCATGCTGACCACGACGGTGCTGCCGGCGACCATGACGGAGCGGCCCGCGGTGTCCAGGGTCGCGACGGTCGCGGCCTCGGGGTCCAGGCCGGCGGCCCGCCACTCGCGGAAGCGGGTGACCATCAGCAGCACGTAGTCGATGCCGATGCCGATGCCCATCATCGTGGCCAGGGAGGTGGACCAGTCGGGCGCGTCGACGAAGCGGATCAGCAGGCCGGTCAGGGTGCTGCTGACGGCGAGGCCGGCGACGGCGACGAGGACCGGCAGGCCGGCGGCGATCACCGAGCCGAACATGAGCAGCAGGATGATGATGGCGGCGGCCAGGCCGATGCCCTCGGAGCCGATCTCGCCCTGCTCCGCGCGCTGGATGCTCTGCCCGCCGAGCGCGACGACCAGGCCGTCCCGGTCGAACTCGCCGGCGATGTCGAGCAGCCGCTGGCTGTCCTCGATCGGCATGTCGTCGGGGTTGACGTAGTCCAGGCGCAGGTCGGCGACGGCGGTGCGGCCGTCCGCGGAGATCCCGCCCGGGTTCTGGAACGGGTCGGCGACGCCGGCCACGTGCGGCGCGGTGGCGAGCTTGGCCAGCAGGGCCTGCACGTCGCTCTTCGCACCCTCGACGCCGTCGCCGGCGCGGACCACGACGGTGACGGTTGCCCCGGACTGGGCCGCGAAGCGCTCGGCGAGCAGCTGCTGCGCCTGCTTGGAGTCCGAGCCCGGCGCGGAGTAGTCGGCGGCGAACTCGCCGCCGAAGTTGATGGACAGCGCGACGGCCGCGACGAGCGCGACGACCCAGGCGATGATCGTCCGGCCGCGGCGCCGGTACGCCACCCGGGCGAGGCGCCCGAGCGGACCCGGTTGGGGTTTCTGTTCGGTCATGGGGTTCCCCGCCTTGTTTGGGCTCAAGGGTAAATGGGCATCAGTAGCGTTACGACTATTAACCAACACGACGCAGCATCACTTGTCAAGCGGCTTCACGTCTGTAACGATGCTTAACGCAACGGTCATCTGGAGGACTTCATGAGCACGCCAGCGCGGTCGGCACCACGACGTGAGAAGGCGCGGGCGGCCACCATCGACGAGATCAAGCTCACCGCACTCACCCACATGCGGGAGACGGGCACACTCGACATCCGCTTCGCCGACATCGCCCGGGCCATGGAGATGACGCCGCCGGCGCTGTACCGCTACTTCGCCGACCGCGACGAACTGCTCAGTGCGCTCATCGCCGACGCGTACGACGACGTCGGCCGCTACGTGGCGGAGGCGCGCGACGCCGTCCCGGCCGACGACATCGGCGCGCGGTTCCTCGCGATCGCCCGGTCCTACCGGCAGTGGGCGCGGCAGGAGCCCCAGCAGTTCGCGCTCATCTTCGGCCTGCCCGTAGCCGGCTACGTCGCCCCGGTTGACGGCCCGACCACCGAGGCCGCCCAGCGGGCGATGTCACAGTTGTCCCTGTTGTTCGTGGAGGCCATCGACCTCGGCGTGCTCGCCCCGCCCCGGCTGCGCGACGTGCACCCGGCGATCGCCGCCTGCGCCGACCAGAAGAACCAGCACCTCGCCACGGAGATCCCCGCGGAGACGTTCCAGGCGATGCTGCACACCTGGTCGACGCTGCACGGCTTCGCCTGCCTGGAGGCCTACGGGCACTTCGACTGGATCGACGAGGCCGGCCGCGACGCCCTCTTCGACGGCCAGGCCCGCCTCGCCGCCGAGGCCGCCGGCATGCCCGCCCCGAAAAGCTCCTGAGCCACGCTCAGGCGGGCAGGCCGCCGAGGTCGGCCGGGCTGCCCGCCCCGAAGGGCTCCTGAGTGCGTCAGGTCAGGCGGTTCCGCGCTGCCCTGCCTGATCGGGCGCAGACAGCTCCAGCTCGTAGTGATCGCCGTGGCGCTGGAAGCCGAGCCGGCCGTAGTACGGGGCGACCATGCCCGGCGGGGTCAGCACGCGGCGGTAGCCCCGGCTGGTGAGCAGGCCGCTGTCGCGGAAGACGAACTCGCCGGGGCTGAGGTCGCGGAAGCGTTTCGTGACGTAGTCGAGCTCGATCTGGGCGACGCCGTCGCCGGCGGGGCGCAGGAACAGCACCCCGACCACCTCGTCGCCGCGCATGGTCAGGAACGCGGCCCGGTCGGGGGCGTCGTCGAAGCGGAACGACGGGTTGAACTTCGCCAGGTCGGCCCAGTGCACCCGCAGCACGTGGGCGAGGAACGTGTCGTCGGTGCCGACCTGCACGACGGTGTACGTCGCGTCGTCGTGGCGGGTCCTCAGCATCTTGTACAGGTGATAGGCGTTGATGCCGGTCATCGCCACGTTGAGGCCGACCATCGGCCAGACACTCAACGCGGCGTTGTAGACGACGAGGACGACGGACCCGATCAGGTTCAGCACCCGCAGCCGCAGGATCCGGGCCTGGGACAGCGACCAGACGAGCACCGCCGAGCCGGCCCAGCCGAGGTAATCGAGCCAGTCCACCGCTGAAGGATAGATGCCCTAGGACATGGTGTACGGGGTGTGCCGCTGTTCGAGGGAACCGTAAGGGTCGCGCACCCGGTTCTTCGCCTCGTCGGTGCGCAGATCGGCGAGGTGCTGGGCGAGCGCGACCATCGTCATCGTCGGGTTCCACGACCCGCCGCGCGGCCACAGCGAGCCGCCGGTGACGTAGACGTTGTCGACGCCGCGGGGCCGGTAGTCCAGGCCGACCGGGGCGTCGTCGTGCTCGCCGATCCACATGGTGGAGCCCTCGTGGACCAGGGCCGGGACCCGGATCTGCTCGGTGGACGGGCGTTGCGGCAGCCAGCGGCCGTGCCGGCCGTCGGGGTCGACGTGCCAGTACTCGACCCGGTCCGGGCCCTTGATCGACAGGACCTCCTCGAGCATCGCGAACGTCGCGGTGTCCATCGTGTCCCAGGTGGAGGCGTCGCGGTCGTTCTGCACGACCTGGAGCAGCACGTTGCTGGTCGGGTCCGCGGCGGTGGGGCCGTCGGGGTGCCGGTGCAGCCAGTTGTCGGGGTTGTCGGCGTCGAGCTCGCCGAGGACCGCGCAGACGAACACCACGTGGTCGGTCGAGGAGCGCAGCTGCTCGGGGGTCGCGGTCGCGACGACGTCGGGCATGTGCCGGGCCGCGGTCTGCGCGTTGCGCTGCGGGTCGCGGTCCGAGAGGACGGTCAGCTGCACGTGGAACTGCCCCTGGCTGCGCTCGTCGAGGCCGGCCAGGTAGATCGCGCCGAGCTCCAGGTCGCCGATCTCGCCGTGGTACGGGTAGTCCTGGCGCGGCACCCTGGCGACGACGGCGGTGATGAAGTGCGCGGTGAACCGCTCGCCGGGGCGCTCCAGCTGCGGGAACGAGTTGAGCATCAGGGTGGTCGGCGGCAGCGTGCCCATGGCGAGCACGACATCGGCGTCGCCGACGGTGACCATGCCCCGGCTGGTGTCCAGGGCGGTCGCCCGGCCGTCCTGCGACACGATCCGCCGCACGGTGCAGTCCGTGAGGATGTGCAGCGGGCTGCCGTGCCCCTCGACGGCGAGCTTGTGCTGCCGGTCGACGAGACCGAGCAGCGGGCCGGGCGTGGCGAACTTGTCGAAGTCCAGGCCGTGCAGGTCGGGGGCGCCGACCGCGAGGGGCGCGGCCATGACCCGCGTCGCGGCCGGGATCCGGCCGAGCTCGGCGCCGAGCCGTTCGGTGAGCCGGTGCTGCAGCACGCCGAAGATCGGACGGTACCCGGGCGGCGGCGCTGTCGGCCCGCTGTCGATGTTGTTGGCGGACACCACGTTGAGCAGGCGCTCGGCCGACTCGAAGTATTCGTGGGCGACGTCGATGACCGGCCGTGGCCAGCCGGCCATCTCCGCCTCCGTCGGCCGTGGGCACCATGCGCTCCACATGATGGACCGGCCGCCGACGAACGGCACCATGCCGTGCTGCCAGCGGATGTGCTTGCCGTTGACCGTCCGCGACGACAGCGTCCACGGGAACGTCTCGGACAGCCCGCCCAGGGTCTGCTCGTAGGGCAGCGGCAGGTTCTGGAAGTGCTCGGCGAGGAAGAACGTCCCGCGTTCCAGCATCAGGATCCTGGCGTCGGGCCGCCGTTGCAGGACCTGCTCGGCGAAGGCGAGGCCGCACGGGCCCGTGCCGATGACGATGTGGTCGAAGCGTTCCTGCGCGCGGATGCGGTCCCAGTCGTCGGCGCCGACGAAGAAGACGTTGTCCATCACGTTCTGTCCGGTCGGCTGCTGCGGACCGGGGACCGGGTAGCCGTAGTTGGCGTTCGGGGTCGAGGCTGCGGTGTGCATGGGCTGAGACCTCCTCCGATGGTGGGTCGAGGTCCAAACCAGAAGGGGAGCCGGCACCAGCGAGCCTACCGGCGGCACCGCCGCGGAACCGGCGAATAGATGATCACAGGCCGGCCTCTCGGGCCAGGTCGATCGCCTGGGCCCGGTCGGCGACCCGCAGCTTGGCGAAGATGTTGGAGACGTGGTTGCGGACCGTCTTCTGGCTCAGCCCGAGCCGGGCGGCGATCTGCGGGTTCGTCAGGTGCTGGGCGACGAGCGCGAGGATCTCGTGCTCGCGCTGGGTCAGGCCGGGGATGGTGGCGGCCGGCGGCTCCCGGTCGACGCTGGCGAAGTAGCCCATCAGCCGGGTCGCGATCGCCGGGCCGAAGATCGCCTCGCCGTCGGCGACGACCCGGATCGCGCGGATGATCTCGACCCGCCGGGCGCCCTTGAGCACGTAGCCGCGGGCCCCGGCGCGCAGCGCGGCGAAGACCGAGTCGTCGTCGTCGGCCATGCTCAGCACCAGGACCCGCACGTGCGGGTTGGTCTCCAGGATCCGCTGGGTGGCGGCGATCCCGCCCATGCCGGGCATCGCGAGGTCGAGCAGCACCACGTCGGGCTGGTGCCGGGCCAGCGCGGTGAGGGCCTCCTCGCCGCTGGCCGCCTCGCCGCAGACCTCGACCTCCTCGGCGGTGGCGAGCAGCGCCCGCAGCCCGGCCCGGAACTGGGCGTGGTCGTCCACGATCAGCACCCGCACGGTCATGCCGCCACCTCCGCTGCGCTCCGGCGACGGCCTGCCCCAAACCTGCCACATGATGACCGGCCCGAGACGCTTCGCTGGCCGGTCATCCCGCCACCTCCGCTGCGCTCCGGCGACAGCCTGCCCCAAACCTGCCACATGATGACCGGCCCGAGACGCTTCGCTGGCCGGTCATGCTTCCTCCCCCATCGGCAGCTGGGCGCTGACGGTGGTGCCGGTCTCCGTTGCCGTGACGTCGAGGGTGCCGCCGAGCTCGGCGGCGCGTTCGCGCATCGAGTGCATGCCGACCCCGGCCGTTCCGGTCGCCGTGGGGAAGCGCCCGTTGTCGGTGACCGACAGGCGCAGCCATCCGCCGTCCAGCCGTAACACCAGCCGGACCTCGGTGGCGCCGGCGTGGCGGCGGGCGTTGGCGAGGGCCTCGATCGCG
Source organism: Dactylosporangium siamense (assembly GCF_016862795.1). Lineage (GTDB taxonomy): Bacteria > Actinomycetota > Actinomycetes > Mycobacteriales > Micromonosporaceae > Dactylosporangium > Dactylosporangium siamense. The sequence goes on from NZ_BONQ01000137.1 coordinate 35,692, forward strand.
ATCCGGTACGCGGCGACCTCCACCGCCGCGGGCAGCGCCGGCAGGTCGGTCGGCGCCTTGACGTCGACCTGCGGGCCACCGGCCGGCCAGCCCGCCAGGTGGGCGGTGAGCGCGCCGGACAACCCGAGCGTGTCCAGGGCCGGCGGGCGGAGTCCCTCGACGAGCCGCCGCACGTCGGCGACGGCGGTCTCCGCGTCCCGGACGATCTCCTCCAGCAGCGGCGCGGCGGCCGCACCGGCGCCCAGTGCCAGGGCCGCCTCGGCGCGCATGGTAAGGCCGGCGAGGGTCGGGCCGAGCCCGTCGTGCAGGTCCCGGCGCAGCCGGCGGCGCTCCTCCTCCCGGGCCTGGACCAGCTGCTCCCGGGACCGCTGCAGGTCCGCGGCGTAGCGTCCCGCCTGCACGGCCGGGCCGATGTGCCGGGCCACGTCGGTCAGCAGCCGCAGGTCCCGGGGGCCGAGTGCGGCCTCGCCCGGGCGCGGGCCGATCAGCAGCTCGCCGACCGTGACCCCGCCGGCCACGAGCGGCAGGCGCGCCGGGTGCGCGGGGCGGGTGCCGGTCTCGGCGGTGCGCCCGCCGTCCGCGTCGATGCGCACGTAGGACAGCTGGAGCGCCTCACGGACGGTGGCGGTGCTCGTGGCCAGGACGGCCAGGGGATCCTGGACCTGCGCGAGCCGCTCGCCGAGCCTGGTGAGCACGGTGTACGGGTCGTCGCGCTCGCCGTACACCAGCAGGTTCACGCGACGCTGCAACCGTTGGCGGGCCGCGCCGAAGACGAGGGCGGCGGCGACCGCGGCCACCACGGACGAGGCACCCAGGTAGCCGACGATGACGAGGTACGCGCCGCCGACCCCGCCGGTCAGCACGACGAACACCGCGGTGCGGCTGATGAGCAGGTCGATGTCGAACAGCCGGTGCCGCAGCACGGCGACGCCGATGCCGGCCGGGACGGACGCGAGGGAGACGCTGCCGGCGAGGTCCCACCAGCCGGCCTCGGCGGGCCAGATCCGATCCGGGTCCCCGTCGGTGAGCCCGGCGGCGAGCCGGCCGACGACGACGAGCGCGACGAGCCCGATCGAGTACGCCAGCCAGCGCGCCCGGGCCCGTCTCGCGCCGGTCGCGGTGGCCGCCTCGAAGACGACCCCGGCCGCGCCGGCGACGAACAGCACCCCGGCGCTGACGGTGAACCCTGCCTCCGCGACGCCGGCCGCTGTCTCGAACCCGGCGACGCCGATCGGGTTCGGCAGGCCGTCGGGGCCGACCTGGTCGTTGTGCCCGGGTCGCAGCGCCCCGGTGACCGCCGCGACCACCCCGAGCGCGGCGACCGCCCACAGCGCCCGGGTCATCCACTTCCCGGGCCGTTCGCCGGGGAAGAAGGCGGGCAGCGCGGCGAGCGCCAGGTTCGCCGGCACCCACAGCCAGGTCTGCGGCCACGCCGCCGCGGTCGCGCCCGGCAGGCCGCGGATCGCGTACTGGCCGAACGCCTCCAGGAGCGCGAAACCCGCGGCGCCGAGCAGCAGCAGCCGGCCGAGGGGGTTGGCCGGCCGCTGCCGCAGCACCAGCCCGCCCGCCACCGCGCAGGCGGCGACGGACAGCAGGTGGCTGACGCCGGCGGGCGGGGCGCCGTTGCCGATGGCCAGCCAGCCCGCCACGCCCGCGACGGCGAGGGTGGCCCAGGCTGCACGGTGCATCGCCTCAGACCCTAACGATCACGGTGTCCCGCCGTCGCGGGACATTGTCCCGCCCACACCCAGGCCGAGCCCGGCGACGATGACCCACAGGGCGCCGGGGAACAGCGCGCCGTACTGGGCCGGGAACGCCTGGGTCGCGGCGACGAGCAGCGCGAGCAGGACGCTGACGCCCGCCAGCCACCGGCTCACCGACCCGTGCCGGAACCCGCCCACGGCGACCGCCGCGGCGGCCAGCCCGGCGCCCGCCCACAGCCAGGGGACCGTGTTGTAGACCTCGACCATCGCCGCGATCGTGTCGGGGTCCCAGCGGTCGGGTTCGCCGAGCGCCCAGTACAGCTCGGTGCAGATGCCACCGCCGATGAGCGTCGCGGCCGCGACCAGCCCCACCCCGGCGGCCGCGACCGCGGGCACGAGGCTGCCGGCCGGCTCCTGCACCGCGAGATGCCGGCGTAACCCGGCGGCGAACACGACCAGGCAGACCGCCGCGGCCACGCAACTGACCTGGTACAGCCAGACGAGATCGCGCTGCCCGGCGATCGCGGCGACGAGTTGGGCGTTGTCCTTGATGCCGTCGCCGACGTCGGCGGTCAGGTTCGCGCCGAGGAAGAGCCCGACGAGCCCGATGAGCCCTCCGGCGGCGCCGGTCAGGGCCCAGGCCCTGGTTGCCTTGTTCACGTTGTCCATGGCAGTGACCGTGCCGGGCAGGTGTCCCGGGCCGCATGGGTCCCGGCGTCCCGGTCGCCTGGTTCCGTTGACCCGGGTCAGCTTGGAGCGGTCTGGGTCAGGAAGTCGGTGACGGCCTTGGTGGCCTCCACGGCGCCGGCGGCGGTGATGGTCAGCAGCGACGTGCCGTGCAGGCTGCCAGGGACGAGGGCGATCCGGCGGCGAGGATCGGTGGTGGCGTCGTACATCGTCTGGGCCGCCGCGGCGAAGGCGGACTCGCCGGTGGCGGCCACGTACAGGACCGGGACGGTGATCCGGGGCGCTGCGGCGGCGGCACTCTCGCCCGCGTAGGTGTCGGGGGCGGACAGGCTCACCACGGCGGTCACCGGCGGGTCGGCAGCCGCCGCCGCGACGAGGACGGCGGTGCCGCCGCGGGACGCGCCGATGAGCACGACCCGCTCGACGCCCAGGCTCCGCACGTATGCCACCGCCGACAGCACGTCGGCGGACGCCTTGCCGCCGGTGCCGCGCTGCGAGCGGCCCTCGCCGGCGAAGTCGAGCGCGAGGACGCGGTAGCCGGCAGCGGCCTCCTGGCGGGCCCAGGACAGCCAGGAGCAGGCGTCGGCGGAGGCCTGCGGCGCGAGGACGAGCACGGTGCGGCCGGTGCCGAGCAGCAGGCCGGTGAGGAACCCGCCGGTGCCCGGGAACGCCACCTGCTTGTCGTTGAGGTCGGGGTCGGCGCAGCGCCGGTCGGTCGGGCTGGGTGCCGCCTGCTGCTGTGGTTCCGCCGCTCGGGTCGCCGCCGGGGTTGCCGGGTTTGCCGGGTTTGCCGGGGTTGCCGGCTTACCGCCGCAGCCGGCGAGCAGGACGGTGGCGAGCAGGCCGAGCCCGATGCGCTTCATGTTGGTCTGACCGCCGACACGCACCGCGGGTTGCATCTCCAGCAATGGTGGCGAATGTCGCCCCGACACGCCGAGTAACCGCTAAATTGCTATCGGTAGGTATATGTCCGGAATAGGAGTTCTCGTGCTGACCAGATCCGTCCCGCGTCCCGTCCGCCGTGGCCCGCTCGGTGCGGGACGAGCCGTCCGGGCCGGTCTCGTGCTGGCGGCCGTCGGGGTCGCCGTCGTCGGCGCGACCGGCGGATCGGCGTTCGCGGGCCTCGGCCAGTTCAACCGGCCGAGCCCCGACGGCGGCGCGGAGGTGCGGACACACGGCGTCCAGGCGGCCGGCGGCGACCGGACCGCCAACGACCGCGGGACCGGCCGGATCGCCGCGAAGCCCCCAGCCAAGACACCCGCCAAGACTCCGGCCAAACCCAAGACGACCGCCAAGGCGAAGGCCAAGGCGAAAGCCAAGGCCAAGGCAAACGCCGCGGTCGCGCAGCGGAACCGGGTCACGCAGCCGAACCGGACCAAGGCCAAGACGAAGGCGACGTGGAAGGCGCCACGGACGGCACCCGTCACCGACCTGGACGGCACGGCCACCGTCGCGACGGCCCCGGTCGCCGCCGGCCCGCCCGCCGCACCGACGGCGGTCACCACCACGGTCACCCCCAGCAGCTCGACCACGTCCGTGCTGACCGTGTCGTGGACGGTCGACGTCAGCGCGACCGGCATCGTCGACCACTTCGTCGCGACGGCCACCGAGGACGCCACGAAGACCTGCCGGACCCGCACGAACGCCGCCACGAGCTGCGAGGTGCCGTCGGTGGCGCCGGGGGCCACGTACACGTTCACGGTCCGCGCGATCGGCGTGCCCGGCGCCGGCGACTCCGCACCGAGCGCCGCGTCCGCGCCCGCGGCGGTCACCGGCCTCACCGACGGGCTCCTCGCCGTCCCGGGCGCCGCCAGGGCCGGCACCACCGGCACCCCGGTCAGGACCGCGCTCGGCTCGCTGAAGGTGGTGCCGCGCACCGGCACGGCCCGCAACACCGACACCACCCGCAACACCGACGCGGCACGGGGCACCGGCAAGTCCCGTGACATCGACAAGGTCCGCGGTTCGGGCAAGGCCCACGACACCGGCCCGGCCCACGACACCGGCGAGGCGGCCGGCAAGGCACCGAACGGCACGCTCGGCGGCCGGCTGGGCCTGCCCCGCGGCGCCGCCGACGCGCCCGAGATCGCCGCGGCCGCCGGCCGGACCAGCGAACGCCGCGACCTGACCAGCACCCTGATGCTGCTCGGCCTCGGCCTCCTCGCCGCCGGGCTCACCGCGGTCGGGGTCACCCTCACCCGCAGCCGCCCGATCACCGGCTGACCCCGGTTCCGACGGCCCCACACTCACCGCCGCCCCACAGCCCTCCGCCCCACAGCCCGAGGGCCCACAGCCCGACAGCCGTAGCCCGTGGCCCCACAGCCCGCGGCCCCCGCTGATCGGAGCGGCCCGCTGATCGAAGCGGCCCGCTGATCGAAGTCGCGCACCGGCCGCGCGGCACAGGATCAGATGGCGGGCGTTTGGCGTCATTGCCGGATTCCCACAAGCCGAAGAACCCTCGGGCACATGCCCCGAGAGTCGGGTGGCAGCACCGCTGATCTTGCTACTACCTGGTTGATGACTGGCTCTGGAACGCCACCGATCAACCAGGTGGCTGCGGTTTCCCGCAGTTCGGGAATGTGTGTAGGAGTGGGGGCGTGCGGGCGACCCCTGGGCTCCACGCTTCAACGACACGGGCGGCTCAGGCCCGGCCCCGGCAACGGACACGCCGGACACTCGCGCCGGACAGTGCGGCGCCCCGGCACGGTCCCCCAGGAAACCGTGCCGGGGCGTTCCCCCGCCCCAGGGGGCTCAGCCGAACGCGCGCAGCTCGTAGATCCGGGTCGCGGTGTCGGTTGTCTGCGTCGGGGTGGTGATGTTGAGCCGGACGTAGCGGCCCGAGACCCCGCTCACGGTGTGCGTGGTGTTGGCCGCGGTGTTGGCGGTGACGGTCACCGGCGTGGTCCAGGTGGTGCCGTCGTTGGAGACCTGGATGGTGAACGCCTTCGTGTTGTAGTCCGCCGACTCGCCACCGGCCTGGGCGTGCGCCACCTCGAAGCGGCTGATCGCCTTGGTGGAGCCGAGGTCGACCTGCAGCCACGCGCCGGCGACGCCGGAGCAGAACTTGTCGCTGTTGCCGCCGGAGGTGCTGCCGTTGACGGCCTTCTCGGGGCCCTCGGTGGCGCCGCAGGCGGTGCTGCCGGTGGCGGGGCGGTTGAGCGCGAGGTTCACGGGTGCCGTGGCGGAGCCATACGCCTCCAGCTCGTAGATCCGCGTCGCGCCGTCGGTGGTCTGGGTCGGGGTGGTGACGTTGATCCGCACGTATCGCGCCGACGTCGACGCGAACTGGTGGATGGTGACCGGGTCGGCGTTGTTGGTGACGGTCGCCGGGGTCGACCAGCTGCTGCCGTCCGTGGACAGCTGCACGGTGAACGCCTTGGTGTTCAAGGTGGCCGGTTCCGCGCCGGCGCCGGCGTGCTTGACGACGACCTTGTTCACCGTCTGGGTGGAGCCGAGGTCGACCTGCACATAGGCGCCCGCGACGGTGGAGCAGAACTTGTCGGTGTTGCCGCCGGTGACGCTGCCGTTGACGGCCTTGGCCGCGGACTCGTCGGCGGCGCACGCGGTGGAGCCGCTCGCGGCCTTGCCGAGCGCCAGGTTCGTCTGCGGGGCGGGCGGCGTGGTGTGGTTCGACGACGGCGGGGTGTCGCCGGCGCCGGTGCCCCACGTGCCGGGCGTGCCCGTCACCGTGTAGGCGAGGTTGCCGCCGTGCGCGATGTCGGCCTGGGACAGCCAGGTGCGGCTGAAGCCGGTGCCGTTCCACGACGCCGTGCCGATGTAGCGGTTGCTGTCGCTGACCGACGGTGCGGTGATGTTCAGCGTGCCGCCCTGCTGGCTGCCATACGAACCGATGGTGACCTTCGCCGACGGGAACTGCGGGGTGCTGACCCCGTAGAAGTTGGCGCCGTTCATCAGCGGGTAGAGGCCCAGCGACGAGAACACGTACCAGGCGGACATGGTGCCCAGGTCGTCGTTGCCGGTCACGCCGTTCGGCCCGTTGGTGAACAGGGTGTAGGCGGCCCGCAGCACCGTCGAGGTCTTGTACGGCTGGCCCGTCCACAGGTACGTGTACGGCGCGAGCAGGTCCGGCTCGTTGTTCGGGTTGTACGTGGTGAAGCTGTAGTAGTCGTAGGCGCCGTTGACCCAGGTGTTGTGCGCGGTCCCCGACGGGTCGGTCAGCAGGTTGCTGTAGGCGAAGAAGCTGTCGAGCCGGTTGTTCGTGGCGGTCTTGCCGCCGAGCAGCGACACGAGGCCGTCCGGGTCCTGCGGGACGAGCCACTGGTACTGGTACGCGCCGGCCTCGTGGAACGTGTGCGAGCCGTCCGTCGGCGAATACGGGCTGCCCCACGCGCCGTTGGCGTTGCGGGGGCGGAAGGTGCCGACCGACGGGTCGAACAGGTTGCGGTAGTTCTGACCGCGGGCCTCGAACATGGTGGCGTCGGCGGTGTTGCCCAGCGCCCGGGCCATGATCGCCAGCGACGAGTCCGCCGCCGCGTATTCGAGGGTGGCCGAGCTCGGGAACTTGCAGTCGTGGTCCATCGGCAGCACCGGGCCGCACGTGACGCCGGTCGGGATGTAGCCCAGCGACGCGTAGTACGGGTTGCCGTTGCGGCCGTTGATGTTCGTCGGCACCGCGGTGGCATTCTTGCGGAGCGCGGTGTAGATCTGCGTCTCGTAGCCGTTGAGCAGCCCCCGCGCCCACAGGTCGACGAGGAACGGCGTGACGGGGTCGCCGGTCATCGTGTTCGTCTCGGTGTTGGCGAGGGACCACTTCGGCAGCCAGCCGAGCTCACGGTCGACCGCGAGCAGCGACAGCCCGTAGTCCCGGGCGACCTGCGGTTCGAGCAGGGCGACCAGCTGGTTCTGCGCCCGATACGTGTCCCACAGCGAGAACGTCTGATACGGCGTGTAGCCGGACGCGGTGCGCACCACGTTGTCGAAGCCGCGATACTGCCCGTTGACGTCGCCGGCGAGGTTCGGGTGCAGCAGCGAGTGATACAGCGACGTGTAGAACGCGACCTGCCGGTCGGTGGTGCCGCCGTCGACCTCGGCCTTGTGCAGCTTCGCGTTCCAGGTGTCGCGCGCGGCGTTGCGGATCGTGTCGAAGTTGAACCCGGCGGCGCTGGTCTCCGCGGTGAGGTTGGCCTGCGCGCCGGCGATCCCGGTGTAGGAGAGCCCGACCTTGGCCGTGACGACGCGGTCCGACGAGGTGTCGAAGCGGACCCAGCCGCCCTTGGCGCCGGTGCCGCTGGAGGTGCGGCTGCCGCCGGTGAACGTGGTGCCCGACCACGTGCCGAACGACGCGAACGGCCGGCTGAACTTGGCCGAGAAATACACCGTGTGCGCCGGTGCCGTGGCGCAGAACCCGGCCGTCGTCACCGACCCCTCGACGGTGTCGCTGTTGACGATCGAGATCGACGAGGACTGCGCGCCGGTGCCGCTGCCCCGCGCCTGCGCGGTGTTGAACAGCACGTTGGCCTGGGTGCTCGACGGGAACGTGTATCGCTGCCAGCCGCTGCGCAGCGTCGCCGTCAGCTCGGTGGTGACCCCGTTGGGCGTCGCGAGCCGGTAGTAGCCGGCCGTCGCCTGCTCCTGGGCGTGGTTGAGCGTCTGCCCATAGGTGTTGGGGTCGGCGGAGTTGACCGCCCCGACGGTCGGCATCAGCGGCACCTCACCCTGCACCGGGCAGCCGACACCGGACAGGTGGGTGTTGGAGAAGCCCCAGACCTTGGTGTGGTCGTAGTTGTAGCCGGTGCCGTGGCCGGTGTCCGGGCTGACCTGCACCATGCCGAACGGCAGCGCCGCACCGGGGAAGGTGTTGCCCTCCTTCTGGGTGCCGATCATCGGGTTGACCAGCGTGGTCAGGTCCGTCGGCACGGCCGCGTGCGCCGGCAGCGCGGGCAGGCCGGCGACCGCCGCCGCGACCGCCACCAGCAGTGTGCTGAACCGCAGTCTTCTCACAAACGCTCCGATCAGGTGCCCCAGGGCGAGCACCACCGCCGGCAGCACCCGTCTGGCGGTGCGCCGTTGCGTGGCCGGTCGCTGTGGGGGATGGCTTTGGGCTACTCGGGGGTGGGCGGGCGAGCGGGGGTCACCGCCCTCGGCCGCCGATACCGAGGTGCGTGCTCAATCGAATCCGGCGGAAGGTTGCGAGGCTTCCTGCCGTGAAGGTTCGTCGCTCCACCGAGTTCTGTCAATACTTGACATTTGCCACAGCCGTCGATCCCCGTCATGCCCAGGAACCTATCGCCGGGGTACGACACGTTTTCCCGGCGCCGGACAGCGAAGCGCCCGCCGCAAAATGCGGCGGGCGCGGGGTGAGCGACAGGGTCAGATGACGGCGCGCAGGATCACGATCGCCAGGAACACCACGATGAACGCCAGGTCGATCGCCATGCCGCCCAGGCGCAGCGGGGGCAGGACGCGGCGGACCGGCGCCAGGATCGGCTCGGTGACCGCGAAGACGCCCGCGGTCGCCCGGGACCTGACCGAGCCGTGCGCGGACGGGCCGGCGAGCACGACGCTCCAGTCGAGGACGGCGCGCGCGATCAGCAACACCTGCATCAGCAGCAGCACCAGACTCACGATGCCGAGAACAAGACCCATGTGGTGCCTCCAGTGACCGGGTGGGACGTCGACTCAACTGTGCGTCACGGATCTGTGGATCCGCTGAGTGCCGGCTGAGATTTGATTCATGATCGGGGGCGGCGTGCCGATGCCGACCTGTGTGAGCGGTGTGGCTGCCTGGCGTCCGACCCGACTGTTGCTCGCGGCCGGCGCCGTGCTGGTGCTCGCCGAGGCGTGGTTCGTGGTGGGGTTGACGCGGCCGACGCCGCAGCTGGTGAGCTGGCTCGCGATGCCTCCGGCGGTCGGGTTCGCGGTGCTGGCTTGCTGGACGACGAGCGCCGCGCCCGACCTGGCGCCGGGCGCCCGGCGGTTCTGGCGCCACATCGGGATCGGCATGGCCGTGATCGGGCTCGGCGGCGTCAGCAACGCCTTCGACACGATTCTCGGATACGTCGCGCCGCAGCACGTGAGCACCCTCACGTCCGCGATCTACATGGCTGGCCTGCTGTTCATCCTCTGGGGTCTGCTGCGGATCCCCGGCGCGCACCGCAGCCGCGGCGAGTGGCTGCGGTTCGGCCTGGACACCGCGACGGTCCTGGTCACCGTGATCACCTTCGCGTGGCACTTCGTCTTCCAGCACTGGGAGCGATGGTCCGGCGGGAACACCACCGGCACCTGGGCGGTCCTGTCGATCGTGGCGACCGGGGCGGTGTGCGTGTTCGCCTTCGTCAAGGTGGCCTTCACCGGCACCGGCCCTCTCGACCGGCCAAGCCTCTACCTGCTGGCGCTCGCCGGCGGCGCGGGCGCGACCGGCGGGGCGTTGACGCCGCTGCTGACCGACCGGCCGTATCTCAACGGCACGCCCGTCGTCCTGCCCCTGACCTGTTTCATCCTGTGCCTGGCCGCGGACCGGCAGCGGCGCGCGGCCGGGGTCGAGCCGGCGGCGGCGGTGCGGCGCGAGCGGCGGCCGTTCGTGCCGTACCTGGCGGTCTTCGCCACCGGGATGCTGCTGCTGGCCGACGCGGCCGACCAGGGCGACGACGTGTTCGGCGTGGCCTGCGGCACGGTGGTGCTCGTCCTGCTCGTCGCCGCCCGGCAGGCCGCCGCGCTGCGCGACAACGCCGTGCTCGTCGACACGCTCGACAGCCGGCTGCGGGAGCTCGAGGAGTACCAGCAGACCCTCGCCTGGCAGGCCACCCATGACGCCCTGACCGGGCTGGCGAACCGGCGGTTGCTCATGCAGTACACCGGCGAAACCCTGCGGACGGGTCCGGTCGCGGTGGCACTGATCGACGTCGACGACTTCAAAGGCATCAACGACGACCTCGGCCACGCCGTCGGCGACGCCCTGCTCAGCGCGGTCGCGGCCCGGCTGTCGCAGCTGCGGCCCGACGGGGGCCTGGTCGCCCGGCTCGGCGGCGACGAGTACGCGCTGGTCTTCCGCACCGATGACGAGGCGCGGGCCCGGCAGGTCCTCGCCGAGCTGACCACGGAGCTGCGCCGGCCCCTCGACGCCGCCGGGCACGCCCTGGTGGTGGAGGCCAGCATCGGCCTAGCGCTGTCGGGGCAGGAGCGACAGGAGCGGCAAGAGCGGCACGAGCGGCACGAGCGGCAGGAGCGGCAGGAGCGGCACGAGCAGCAGGAGCAGCAGGACCCCGTGACCGCGGAGGAGCTGCTGCGCCGCGCGGACGTCGCCATGTACGAGGCGAAGGCCCAGGGCAAGGGGCGCCGGGTCACCTACGAGCCGGCGCTGGACCAGCACAGCGCCGAACAGGCCCGCACCGCCGCCGACCTACGCGTCGCGCTGGACACCGGGCAGCTGCGGCTGCACTACCAGCCGATCGTGCGGCTGTCCGACGCCCAGACCGTCGCCGTGGAGGCGCTCGTGCGGTGGCATCACCCGGAGCGGGGCATGATCCGCCCGGACCTGTTCATCCCGGCCGCGGAACGCACCGGCCTCATCGTCCCCGTCGGCCAGTGGGTGCTGACCGAGGCCTGCCGCCAGGCCGCCCGCTGGCGCGACGAGCTCGGCGCGCTGGAATACGTGTCGGTCAACGTGTCGCCGCGGCAGCTGCGCGAGGCCGGGTTCGCCGCGCAGGTCCAGGCGACCCTGCTCCGCTTCGGCCTGCACCCGCGGCACCTCACCGTCGAGGTCACCGAGACGGCCGTGTTCGACGGCGGCTCCGGCCTGGAGGAGCTGCACCAGCTCAAGCGCCTCGGCGTCAACGTCGCCCTCGACGACTTCGGCACCGGCCACTCGTCGCTCGGTCTGCTGCGCACCTGCCCGGTCGACCTGCTGAAGGTCGACAAGTCCTTCATCGACAACATCACCGACCAGGGCGAGCGTTCCGTGATCGCCGAGGCCCTCATCGGCATCAGCGACGGTCTGCGCCTGCGCGCCGTCGCCGAGGGCGTGGAGACCCAGGCGCAGGCGGACGTGCTGCTGCGGCTCGGGTACCGCTACGCCCAGGGCTACCACTTCGGCCGCCCGATGCCCGCCGAGGACCTGCCGGCCCACCTGAACGCGGCCCACCCGGCGGCCGTCGGCTAAGGGCCCCCGATCCGGGCGGCCGCGGCGGCACGGACCTCAGGCGTCTCCATCGGGTCGTCGCGCAGGACGTCGAGCCGGCGACGGATCACGGCGCTCAGCGGCACATGCGCGGCGGCGAACTCGCGGACGTCGCCCTCGCAGTCCCACAGCCCCTCCGTGAGGAACCGTTCGGCGCCGCCGGGATCGAGCGCGACGAGCGCCCGCAGGTACGCGGCCCGCTCGAACGTGTGCGGCGTGCACCAGGCGCGGCGCAGCTTCGGCAGCCCGGCCCGGACGCCGATGCGCGCGAAGCCCTTCGCGAGGTCCTCGAATCCGCAGAGCATGCCGTCGCGGCCGTCCAGCCACGCCCACGCCCGCAGCAGCGCGGGCCCGTCGGACTCGTCGCCGTGCTCCGCGAGGATCAGGCACGCGGACCAGAACAACGGATGCTCCGGCCGCGCGGCCCAGGTCCGGGCGTGCGGGACGGCCGGCGCGCCGATCTTGCACACGGCGCTGCCGAACGATCCGTGCAGGTCCGCCGGCACCGCGTCGGCGAGGTCGAGCAGCGCCGGCTGCGGGCCCCGCCGGTCCAGTTCCCGCAGCGCGGCGCGATCACCCGTGCGGACCGCGGCAAGGAGGTCCTCGACCGTGTCGTCGCTGACCGGTCGCGGTGGGCCGGGCCGGGACGCGGCGACCCGCGCGGCGATCCAGCCGTCCCGCTCGGCCCAGTCCGTCCACGGCGGCCCGGCCCAGAAGATCATGTCCTCGACGCCGGCCATCCGGGGCGCGACCAGCGGCAGCAGGTCGTCCCACAGCTCGCGGGGCCAATCGTGGGCGATGTCGTGCAGGACGTCGAGCCAGCCGGGTCCGTCGCGGACATACGCCGGCAGCGCGTCGAGCGCGGTCGGGTCGCCGGCCCGGCCGAGGACTGTCAGGACCTCGCGGGTGTTGCCGAAGGCGTTGTCGTCGTCCTCACCGTGGTCCTCGCGGAGCAGGTCGACCAGCCGTCCGACCGGCAGCCGCAGGTCGCGAACCAGGCGCGCGAGGTACACGGCGCGCTCGTCGACCGACCAGTTCCAGCGGTAGTCCCGCCGGACACAGGCGAACACGTCATCGGGCCCCGCCCGCACGGCGCCCCGCCCGAGCCCGCGCTGCAGCGCGCCGGCCACGGTGCGCGGCGAATCGTAGTACCACTCGCTCAAGAACCCCATGATCCGCCGAACCAGACGCCGGGGGAAGATGATCGGCATGGGCGAGAGCGTGCCGTTCCGGGTTGACATCGCCGATGAGGTGCTCGACGACCTGCGGCGGCGGTTGCGGGCGACCCGCTGGCCCGAGGCGCAGACCGTGCCGGACTGGTCGCAGGGCGTGCCCCTGGACCGGGTGCGGGAGCTGTGCCGGCACTGGGCCGACGGCTACGATTGGCGCGCCACCGAGGCGAGGCTGAACGCGCTGCCCCAGTACCGGACCGAGGTCGACGGGCTGTGGATCCACCACCTGCACGTGCGCTCCCCCGACCCGGACGCGATCCCGCTGGTCATGACCCACGGGTGGCCCGGCTCGGTGATCGAGTTCCTGAAGGTCATCGGCCCGCTCACCGAGCCGGCCGCCGGGGACGCACCGGCGTTCCATGTGGTGTGCCCGTCGCTGCCCGGGTACGGCTTCAGCGACAAGCCCACGGGTCCCGGCTGGGGGGTCGAACGCGTCGGGCGGGCCTGGGTCGAGCTGATGGCGGGGCTCGGCTACGAGCGCTTCGCCGCGCAGGGGCACGACTGGGGCACGAGTGTCAGCACCGCCATCGCGCAGCACGCCCCGGACCGTGTCATCGGTCTGCATCTGGTACCCCCACTCGCCGCACCCGATCCCGCGACGCTGGACGACCTCACGGACGCGGAACGCCGCAGCCTCGCGGACCTGGAGCGGGCCGGCGCGGTCGAGGACGGGTACTCCCTCGAGCAGTCGACCCGCCCGCAGACCATCGGCTACGGCCTGGTGGACTCCCCCGCCGCGCTGTGCGCCTGGATCGTGGAGAAGTTCCGGGCCTGGACCGACTGGGAGCACCGCACGTTCACCGACGACGACCTGCTGGACAACCTGATGCTGTACTGGCTGCCCGGGACCGGGGCGTCCGCGGCGCGGCTGTACTGGGAGAGCTTCAAAGCCGTCCAGCAGCGCTTCGCGGGGTCCACCACGGACGAGGTGACCGTGCCCGTGGGCGGCTCGGTCTTCCCGAAGGAGATCCCCCGGCCGTCCCGGCGGTGGGCCGCCCGGCGGTTCACCGACATCCGGTACTGGAGCGAACCGGCGCTGGGCGGGCACTTCGCCGCGTTCGAGCAGCCGGACCTGTTCGTCGCCGAGGTCCGCGCCTGCTTCCGGGCCCTCACCGCCTAGCATCTGTGATCGTGGAGCTCGACGCGTACCTGCGGTCCTACCGCGCCGGCGGCTACGACGTGGACCGGGTCGAACGGTCGGTCTGCGGCACCTGCGGCGGCACCGAGTTCCGGTTGTGGGTGGACGACGAGGTCGGATACGCGGCCCGGCGGTGCGAGGCGTGCGAGGACGAGTTCGACCTGCTGGACAGCGCCGACACCACCGACGAGCAGGACGGCGACGAGGCCGGCTGCCCGTGCGGCGGCGAGACGTTCGAGATCGCCGTCGGCTACGCCCTGCGCGACGACGGCGACGTGCGCTGGGTCTCCGTCGGGATGCGCTGCCTGACCGACGGCCACTGCGGCGTGTACACCGACTGGAAGATCGACTACAGCCCGAGCGGGCACCTGTTCGACCTGGCCTGAGAGCGCGCCGGTCGCTCCAAGAAATTTCTCGCCGGGGATGTCGGATCGCGGGTGGCCCGTTCGAGGTTCCGGTGAAGGCAACCACATCCGCCCCGGAAGGACCGATCGCCATGCTTCCCAACCAGGTCACCCGCTCCCTGCTCGGCTACGGCGTCATCGCCGGCCCGTTCTACGTGACGGTGAGCCTCGCGCAGGCGTTCACCCGCGAGGGCTTCGACGTGACCCGGCACGCGTGGAGCCTGCTGTCCAACGGTGGGCTCGGCTGGATCCAGATCACCAACTTCGTGCTCACCGGGCTGATGGTCATCGCCGCCGCCGTCGGCCTGCACCGGGCGCTGCCGTCCTCGCCCTGGGTCGGCCGGCTCGTCGGCGTGTACGGCGCCAGCCTGGTCGCGGCCGGTGCGCTGCGGGCCGATCCGGGGCTCGGCTTTCCCGCCGGCACCCCGGACGGGCCCGGCACCGTCAGCTGGCACGGCATCGGGCACTTCGCGGCCGGCGGGGTCGGGTTCCTGTGCGTCATCGCTGCGTGCCTGGTCATGGGGCGGCGGTTCGCGCGGGACGGGCGGCGGGGACTGGCCGTCTACTCGTTGGTGTCCGGTGTGCTGTTCCTGGCCGGGTTCGTGGGGATCGCGTCCGGCAACAGCGCCCCCGGGTTCACGCTCGGGTTCGTCGCGGCGGTCCTGGTGATCTGGGCGTGGCTCGTCACGGTGTCGGTCCACCTGTACCGGGCGACCCCGAACTGCTGAGGACGCCGGTTGGCATGAACGTGCGATTCGCGGGCAGCCCGCACCGGCGCAGGCTGTCCGCATGGCTTACGCATACCCTCCGCAGCCGGCGTACGCGATGCGTACCACGGCGCCCGTCTCCCTCCACGTCGTCGCGATCTTCCAGTACCTCGGCGGGCTCGTGACGCTCGGCATCGGCGCGTTGTTCGGTCTGGCCGCGTTCGACGTCGTGCCCCGCTGGCAGTCGGCCCTGGACTCCGCCTCCCTGGGCCGCTCGGTCGACGTGACCCCGATCATCGTGGCCATCGGTGCCGTGTTCGTCGTCGTGGGTCTCATCGCGATCGTCCTGGGCCGCAAGGTGCAGCGCGGGCGCAACTGGGCGCGGGTGGTGCTGATCATTCTCAACACCCTCAGTCTCGTGTCGGTCGTTTGGCAGGTGTACCAGACGTCGCTGCTGACCATGTCCACGATCGTGAGTGCCGCCCTGCCGGTGCTGTTCCTGGTCCTGCTCAACACCCGGGCCGCCCGGGCCTGGTGCCGCTACGGCACCTACTGACGGCGCGTGAGCGCGCGCAGCGCGGCGGCGATCTGGGCCACGGCGACCGCGGCGTCATGGGTCAGGGCCAGCTTCCTCGGGAAGTTGTGGAAGGTGCCCTGATAGCGGGTGGCGATGACCGGCACGCCCGCCGCCGCGAGCCGCGCCGCGTAGCGTTCCGCCTCGTCGCGCAGGATGTCGAGCTCGGCGGTGACGATGACGGCCGGGGGCAGGCCGGCCGGGTCGGCCAGGAACGGGTCCAGGTCGGGCTGGTGCCGCTGCACGCCGGGCGGGGCGAACGCGTCCCAGAAGCCGGTCATCTCCTGCGGCTCCAGCCACTCGTTGCCGAGGTCCGGGTAGTCCGTCACCGGGCTCAGCACGGGGCAGATGAGCACCTGGGCGGCGAGGTCCCGGCCGGCGTCGCGTTCCCGGCGGGCGGTGACGGCGGCGAGGAGCCCGCCGGCCGAGTCGCCGGCGACGGCCACCGTCGTGGGGTCGAGGGCGTACTGCTGGCCGTGCCCCCGCAGCCAACGGATGACCACGTCGATGTCCTCGAACGCGGCCGGGAAGGGTGCCTCCGGGGCCCTGCGGTAGTCGACGGCGAGGACCGCCCAACCGGTCTCGGCGGCCAGGAGCCGGCACAGCCCGTCGTGGGTGGCGAGGTCGCCGAGGACCCAGCCGCCGCCGTGCGCGTAGAGCAGCACCGGCGTCGCCGGGTCGGCGCCGTCCTGGTACAGGCGGACCGGGACACCGTCCGCGTCGAGATCCCGCACGGTCCGGACGGCCCGGACCGGGCCCACCTGCTCGCCGACCGCGTCGAGCATCGCCTGCCGCTGCGCCACATGATCCATCCCCGAAGTATGCCCGGTTCGGTGGTGGGCGGCCCCGCGCCGATACGCTACTGTCGCGCGCCATGACGCGTGCGCGGTTCCGGCTGGGCATCGACTTCGGCACGTCCACGACGATCGCGGTGCTGCGCCGCCCCGACGGGCGGGTCCAGCAGCTGCTGTTCGACGGTTCGCCGCTGCTGTCCTCCGCGGTCCTGCTCGGCCCCGACGGCCGCCTGCACACCGGCCGGGACGCCGCGCACCTGGCCCGCAGCGCCCCGGAACGCTTCGAGCCCAACCCGAAGCGCCGCGCCGACGAGGTCACGGTCCTGCTCGGCGACCGCGAGATCTCCGTCCGGGACCTGATCGCGGCGGTGCTGCGGCGGGTGGCGGTCGAGGCGGAGCGGGTCGCCGGCCCCGTCGACACCGTGACGCTGACCCACCCCGCGGACTGGGGCTCCGGTCGCCGCGCGCTGCTCGTGCGGGCCGCCGGGCTGGCCGGGTTCACCGACGTCGACCTGGTCCCGGAGCCCGTCGCCGCCGCCACCTACCTCGCCGCCACGCAGGACGTGCCCGTCGGTTCCTGCGTCGTGGTGTACGACCTGGGCGCCGGCACCTACGACGTGACGCTGCTGCGCCGTGCTCCTTCCGGGTTCGAGCCGATCGCTTCCGGAGGCCTCAACGACCTGGGCGGCCTCGACGTCGACGCGGCCGTGGTCGGGTTCCTCCAGGCGACGTACGGGACGCTGTGGACCGACCCGGCGACCCGCCGGCAGCTGTGGGACGACGTGCGCACGGCGAAGGAGATGCTGTCGCGGGCCAGCGGCACCGTGGTCATGGTCCCGGCGCTCGGCCGGGAGGTGCCGCTCGGGCGGGAGCAGCTGGAAGGGCTGATGCGGCCGGTGCTGCGGCCGAGCGTCGCGATGACCCGGTCGCTGCTGGCCGACGCGGGGGTCGAGCGGACGGAGATCGCCGGGCTGTTCCTGGTCGGCGGTTCGAGCCGGATCCCCCTCGTGGCGACGATGCTGCACGAGGCGCTGGGGATCGCGCCGGTGGTCGCCGAGCAGCCGGAGCTGGTGGTGGCGGAGGGCGCGCTGCCCGGTGCCGCCACCGCCTCCGCCACCGGCACCTCCGCCGCTGCCGTCCGGGCTTCGGGTGCCTCGGCCACCAGCACCTTCACCGCCGGTGCGCCGGAAACCGTCACCGCACCGGAACCCGCACCGGAAACCGCGCCCGGAGCCGTCACCGCGCCGGAAACCGTTGCGCCGGAACGGTCCGGCGCCGGCACGCCCGCGCCGGTCCGGGCGCGGCGCGGGTGGCGGACCCGGGTCCTCGCGGCCGCCGCGGTCGCCGTCGTGCTCGCCGGCGCCGCCCTGCTCATCTCCCAGCTGCAGGACGACGGCGGCGACCAGTCGCCCGACGGCGGCGGACCGTCCACCCAGGCCGTGCGCTACGACCACACGAAGCTGCCGAACGACCTCTGCGCCAGTGTGGACCTGACGCCGTTCGCCACCCTGTACGAGACGATGGAAAGCCCCCTGAGACCGACCCGCCAGATCACGTCCACCGGCAGCGACGCGACGTGCAACACCGTGCGCCTGCACGGCACCGTCCGCGCCACGCTCTCCGCCGCCATCAGGGTCACCCCGTCGAGGGAGCAGGCCGCCACCGACTACCGGATGATGGTCGGCGACACCGCCGCCCTCAACACCCGTCCGGAGCCGCTCACCGGCCTCGGACAGGAGGCGGTGGTCTTCGAGATGGCCGTCTCGAAACGAATCATGACGCTGATCGTCGGCTACCGCGACGACAACCTGACCTGGCAGCTGCGGCTCACCGTCGACCGGCAGGACGAGGTCGGCTGGACCGCCGGGCAGAAACAGCAGCTGCGCGACATGCTCGTCGAGGTGACCCGCACCGCCCAGCCGAAGGTCACCGCCGGACTGGCCTAGAGTCTCGAGACCCAGGGCCTCGGGTCAGCTCTTGCCGAGCCAGTCGACGAAGTGGATGGCACCGAGGCGGGCGCCCGGGCCGGGGGTCAGGGAGGTGTCGTCGAGCTCGGCGCCGAAGTAGCGGGCGTGCGGGTCGGTCGTCACGTCCTGGATCGGCTCCGAGCCCTCGGTGGCGGCCAGGAACCGGCGGATGTGCTCGTCCATGCGGACGGGCTCGGGGCCGGCGAGCTCGACGACGCCGTTGTGCGGCGCCGCCTGGGCCACGTCGGCCAGGGTCGCGGCGACGTCGTCGGCGGCGACCGGCTGGAACAGGGCCGGAGGGAGCCGGACCGTGTCGCCGACGACGGACGACTGCGCGATGGCGTGGGAGAACTCGTAGAACTGCGTGGCCCGCACGATCGTGAAGGGCACGCCGCCGGCGGTGACGGCGGCCTCCTGCGCGACCTTGGCCCGCAGGTAGCCGCTGTCCGGGTTCCGGTCGGCGCCGACGACGGACAGCGCGACGACGTGCGCCACCCCGGCGGCGCGGGCGGCCGACACGAGGTTGCCGGCCGAGGCCTGGAAGAACGCCAGGACGGCGGCGTCCTCGAACGACGGTGAGTTCGCCACGTCGACCACGACCTGGGCGCCCTCCAGCGCGGCGGCGAGGCCCTCGCCGGTGACGGTGTTCACGCCGGTCGCCGGGGACGCCGGGACGACGTCGTGGCCGGCGGCGCGCAGCAGGTGGACGAGCTTGCCGCCGATGAGGCCGCTCCCGCCGATGATGACGAACTTCATGGCCGTGCTCCTAACTCGGACAAGTTTTGTCCGGGACGACTCCGACTGTACCCGGACACCCGGTGTCCGAGTCAAGTAGGATGGGCGGGTGAAGATGTCAGGCGGGGTGGAGTGGGCGCTGCACTGCTGCGTGGTGCTCACCGCGGCGCCGGCACCGGTGCCCGCCGCACGCCTCGCCGAGCTGCACGACGTCTCCGGCAGCTACCTGGCGAAGCAGCTGCAGAGCCTGTCCCGGGCCGGCCTGGTGCACTCGGTGCAGGGGCACGCCGGTGGATACGTGCTGACCCGCCCCCCGCAGGAGATCACCGTGCTGGACGTGGTGACGGCGGTCGACGGGGCGCAGCCGGCGTTCGTGTGCACGGAGATCCGCCAGCGCGGGCCGCTCGCCACCCCGGCGGAGGCCTGCACGACCCCGTGCGCGATCAGCCGGGCGATGGCCGCCGCCGACGAGGCCTGGCGGGCGGCGCTGCGCGGGGTCACGATCGCCGATCTCGCCCGGGACGTCACCGGCGACTACGGTCCGGCGACCTTCACCGGCATCCGCGCCTGGCTCACGCCCTTCTCATAACCCTTCCCGCGATCCGGAAGGCCTTGTGCAGTCAGGGGTGCACAAGGTCCTCCGGATCACGAGGGGTGTCGAGCTGACATCGTTGACATACGCGGCATCGATGCCCTTAGCTGTACGCAGTTTCGCCGGTCCGGTCCGCCAGCCAGCCCGAGCAAGGAGCCCGCGTGCGCTCGTACACCCGCGTCATGACCGTCGTCGTGGCCGCCGCCACCACCGTCGGCGCCGTGCTGTTCCCCGCCGTGGCCAGGGCGGCGACGCCCGTCCGGATCATGCCGCTGGGCGCGTCGATCACCTGGGGCACCAGCTCCACCGACGGCAACGGCTACCGCGAGGCGCTGCGCAAGCACCTCGTCGACGACGCGGGCCTGGCGGTCGACCTGGTCGGCTCGCAGCGCTCCGGCACCGCCGCGGACAACGACAACGAGGGCCATCCCGGATACCGTGTCGACGGCATCGCGGCCGGCGCCGACGCCTGGGTGGCCGCCGCGCGCCCCGACGTGGTGCTGCTCAACGTCGGCACCAACGACATGCTGCAGAACTACGACCTGCCCAACGCGCCCGCCCGCCTCAGCGCCCTCATCGACCAGGTCCTGCGCGCCGCGCCGGCCGCGACGGTGGTGGTGTCGACGCTGGTGCCGAACCCGGACGCGACCGTGGAGAGCCGGGTCCGCGCGTACAACGCCCAGCTGCCCGGCATCGTGCAGGCCAAGGCGGCGGCCGGCAAGAAGGTCCGGCTCGCCGACTTCTACGCCAACCTGACCCTCGCCGACATCGGTCCCGACCGCATCCACCCCACCGACGGCGGCTACCTGAAGCTCGCCGACGTCTGGTATTCCGCGCTGCAGCCGGTCCTCGGCGCCGGCCGGGCGTGGCCGCTGTTCCGCACCGACTTCGGCGCCGCCGCCCCGCCGCTCACCTGGACCAGCACGGTCCATGCCGCCCTCAACGTCACCGGATACTGCTGCGGCCTCACCTCGATGGAGTCCGCCCGCCGGGCCGAGCTCGCGCACGGCGGCACCTACGCCCTCATGTACTCGGGCAACGACACCAGCGCGGCCGGGTCGTATTCGTACAACCGCGTGTTCGACGTGCACCTCCCACTCACCGCGGGCACCACGCTGAGCTACTGGATCTATCCGCAGTCCGTCAACGGCACGTACGTCGCGATCGACCTGGCCCTCACCGACGGCCGTTCGCTGCGGGACTCCGGCGCCGTGGACCAGTTCGGCGTCCGGGCCCACCCCCAGTTCCAGGGCGACGGCCGCCGGCTCGTGGTCAACCAGTGGAACCTGGTGCAGGTCAAGCTCGGCGCCCTGGCCGGCGGCACCGTCGACCAGCTCCGCGTCGGCTACGACCAGCCCGGCTCCACCGGCACCTTCCGCGGCTACATCGACGACATCCAGATCGTCAACGCGGCGCTCTAGGTCGCCGTCACCTACCGTGACCGGGACAACGAAACGCGTGAGAATTGGCTACCGTGAATCGGTGACTACAGCGCCCAGCACGCCGATGTTCACGCAGGACTTCTGGGACGACCCGCACCCGGTCTACGCCGCGATGCGCGAGCAGGCTCCGGTGCACCGGCTGCAGCTCCCGACCGGCATGGAGATGTGGCTGGTCACGCGGTATGCGGACGCCAGGGCGGCGCTCGGTGACCCGCGGCTGTCGAAGCGGGCCGGCGCCACCGCGAACGCGGCAGCCCTCGCCCCGCAGATCAGCGCCCCGCTGACCAGGCACCTGCTCGCCAACGACCCGCCGGATCACACCCGGCTGCGCCGTCTCGTGGCGAAGGCGTTCACGGCCCGGCGGGTCGAGCAGCTGCGGGCCCGGGTGGAGGAGCTCAGCGCGGCGCTGATCGCCGGCATGCGGACCGGCGAGCGCGCCGACGTCATCGACGACTACGCCGTGCAACTGCCGATCCAGGTCATCTGCGAGCTGCTCGGCATCCCGCAGGAGGACCAGGTCGCGTTCCGGAGCTGGACCGGGGTCCTGGTCGCGGGCTCCGTCGACCGCTCCGGCGTGCCGGCGGCCGCCGCGCAGTTCCTCGGCTACCTGCGGACCCTGATCGCCACCAAGCGCGCCAACCCGGCCGACGACCTGCTCAGCGCGCTCATCACGAGCACCGACGAGGGGGACCGCCTCGACGAGGACGAGCTCACGTCGATGGTGTTCCTGCTGCTCATCGCGGGGCACGAGACCACCGTCAACCTCATCGGCAACGGCATGTGGACCCTGCTGACCCGGCCCGACGAGCACCGCCGCCTGCTGGAGGACCCGTCGCTGATCCCGAGCGCCGTCGAGGAGTTCCTCCGCCTGGAGTCCCCGGTCGAGACCGCGACGTTCCGGGTGGCGATGGAGCCGGTCACCTACGGCGGCGTCACCATCCCGGCCGGCGGCGTGGTCGCCATCTCGATCCTCAGCGCCGACCGCGACCCGGCGCGCTTCCCGGACCCGGCGGCGGTCGACCTGGGCCGCCCCGACAACCAGCACCTGGCGTTCGGCCACGGCATCCACTACTGCCTGGGCGCTCCCCTGGCCCGCCTCGAGGCCCAGATCGCGTTCCGCGACCTGCTGGCCGCGTTCCCCGGCATGCGCCTGACCGTGCCCGCGTCCGAGCTGATCTGGCGCCCCGGCGTCCTGATCCACGGCACGACCACGCTCCCCGTCCAGTTGTAGCGGAAGGGGAGCGTGGCCGACGCGGTGTTAGGGAAGGACCCAGCGCTGGTTCGCGCCGGCGAAGCAGTCCCAGATCTGCAGCCGGGCGCCGTCGGTGGAGACGTTGCCGGTCACGTCGAGGCACTTGTTGGACACGGGGTTGAGCAGGGTGCCGTTGGACTGGGCCTGCCAGACCTGGGCGCCTGAGCCGTTGCAGTCCCACAGCTGGATCTTCGTGCCGTTGGCGGTGCCGGCGCTGGTGACGTCCATGCACTTGCCGAGGGCGCGCAGGGTGCCGTCGCCGCCGACGGTCCACGTCTGGGCGTTGGTGCCGTTGCAGGTGTAGATCTGCACGGCGGTGCCGTTGGCGGTGGAGGCGGCGGCCACGTCGACGCACTTGCCGGCGATGCCGGTGATGCGGCCGGTGCGCCCGCCGGGGTTGTTCGTCGTCGGGTTGTTGGTCGGCTGGGTGCCGCCGGTCGCCGTGGTGTAGATGGCGCTCACGAGGGAGTTGGCGCCGGAGGCGTCCTGGGACAGCTCCCAGTTCATGATGCCGCCGGCGTTGGCCATGGCCCAGGTGGTCTTGCGACGGATCGTCGGCAGGCCGTTGTAGCACTCCTGGACGCCGTTGATCGTGGTGCAGTCGCGGTTGGCGTTGGCCGGGTCGCGGTTCACCAGGTCGACGTAGGTGAAGTACCCGGGCCGCGAGTAGAACGGCACGCCGAGGACCGCCTTGGACGCGGGCAGGCCGCGGCCCTTCCAGAAGTTGACGGCGGCGATGGACCAGTCGTAGTTGGCGTGCGGGCTGCCGCCGTCGTAGGCCATGATGTTGAGCCAGTCGACGTAGCCGAACACGGCCGGCTGGACGCCGTTGGCCGTGCCGCCCTCGGAGACGACGGCGGCGGTGAGCAGCTTGCCGCGGCTGTGCATGGCGGTGCTCAGCTGCGACATCAGCGCGGTGTAGTTGTTGCCGGACGTGCCCGGGTCGGGGTACTCCCAGTCGATGTCGACACCGTCGAGGTTGTACTGGTTGACCAGGTTCACGATGTTGTTGACGAACGCGGTCCGGGCGGTCGCGTTGCCGGCGAGGCCTTCGAAGCCGGAGTCGTTGCCGTCGTTCCAGCCGCCGACGGCGATGGAGACCTTGACCCCGGCGGCGTGGCCGAGGGACACGATCGACTGCAGCTTCGACGGGTTGTCGAGGCCCTGCAGGCTGCCGTTGCTGTTGGGCAGCACGAACGCGTAGTTGATGTGGGTCAGCTTGCTGTACTGGATGGCGTTGGCGCTGCCCGCCCACGACGGCATGTAGCCGACGCTCTTGAACCCGTTGGGCAGGGTCGCGGCGTCGGCGGCGGGCTGGCTGGCGAGGGCGACGATGCCCCCGACGGCGGCGGTGGCGAGGGCGATGGCCCCGGCGGCGAACGCCGAGCGCCTGGCCCGGTGGCGTCCGGGGCGGGCGGCCCCGGATTCCGGCTGAGAGGAGGACAACGGGTGCTCCTTCGGATGGTCGGCCGGCGGCGTACGGGCAGGGTGGGATGCCCGGGACCAATCGAGAAGCGGTGCCACCGGCACGATGACAGGTGGCTGAAACGATAGGAAAGTTAACTATCGGATGTCAATGCAAGTCTCGAAGAAAGTCGATACCAGCGGGTATTCACACACTGAAATGTTGCAATCCGACCACCGAGAGCAACGCCAGCTTCTCCGCCGCGTCCGTGCCGGGCTGCGGCGTGAGGACCAGCAGCTTCTGCCGCTGGTCCGGGGTCACCAGGGTCTCGCAGTCGACGTGGACGACGCCGACCTGCCGGTTGACGATGCGCTTGCGGTCCGAGCGGCGGACCTTCACCTCGTGCTCGCCCCACACCGCCGCGAACTCCGGGCTCGCCGCCAGCAGCCGCCGCACCAGACCGTCGACGTCGGCGTCGCCATGCCGGCGGGCGGCGGTGGCCCGCAGATCCGCCACCGTGACGCGGCTGTGGTGCTCGGCGTCCTCGGCCGGATACACCGCGCGCCAGTCCGCGTCCATGAACCAGCGCCACACGTGGAAGCGCAGGTCACCCCGCAACCGGGTCTGGTCGCCCAGCAGCAGCATCGCCATCCGGTTCTGGGCGAGGGTCTCCCCCAGGTCCGACCCGATCGTGGCCGGCGTGTCGCCGAGCAGGTCGAGCATCCGCAGCAGCCCCGGCCGCGCGTGGGTGACCCCGCCGGCGGCCCGCGGCGGCTGCTGCCCCGCCAGGTGGAACAGGTGGTCGCGCTCGTCCTCGGACAGCCGCAACGCCCGGGCCAGGGCCGACAGCATCTGCACCGACGGCTGCGCGCTGCGGCCCTGCTCCAGGCGCACGACGTAGTCGGTGGACATGCCGGCCAGCAGCGCGACCTCCTCGCGGCGCAGCCCCGCCGTGCGCCGGCGGGGGCCCTCGGCCAGCCCGACGTCCGCGGGGCGGATCGCGAGCCGGCGGCGGCGCAGGAAGTCGGCGAGGTCGTCACGTTGCATGCGCCCATCGTCGCGCTTCCGGCCCGGGCGCAGCCAGGGACCGCCGCTCCTACGAAGAGCGCTCCGCTGCCACCGCCGCCGCGTCGGGGGCACTGTCGAGGCATGCAGAACACCATCATCGGCCTCGGCGCGATGGGCATGTCGGGCATGTACGGCCCGTCGGACCGCGCCGAGAGCATCGCCACCATCCACGCCGCGATCGACGCCGGCGTGACCCTGATCGACACCGGCGACTTCTACGGCATGGGCCACAACGAGCTGCTCATCCGCGACGCCCTGCGGCCCGGCGACCGGGACAAGGTCGAGCTGAGCGTGAAGTTCGGCGCGCTGCGCGGCCCGGACAACGCGTGGGGCGGCATGGACACGCGGCCGGCCGCGATCCGCAACTTCCTCGGGTACACCCTGGTCCGGCTCGGCGTCGACCACATCGACGTGTACCGCCCGGCCCGCCTGGACCCGGCGGTGCCCATCGAGGAGACCATCGGCGCGCTGTCCGACCTCGTCAAAGACGGATACATCCGGAAGATCGGGCTGTCCGAGGTCGGCGCCGACGTCATCCGCCGGGCCCACGCCGTACACCCGATCGCCGACCTGCAGATCGAGTATTCGCTGCTCTCCCGCGGGGTCGAGGACGACGTGCTGCCCACGCTGCGGGAGCTCGGCATCGGGATGACGGCCTACGGGGTGCTGTCACGCGGGCTGCTGTCCGGGCACTGGCGGGCGGACCGCGCCATGCCGCCCGGCGACTTCCGGGCGCACGGCCCGCGCTTCGCGCCCGAGAACGTGGGGCACAACCTGGCGCTGGTCGAGGCGCTGCGCCGGGTCGCGTCGGCGAAGGGCGTCACCGTCGCGCAGCTGGCGATCGGGTGGGTCGCCGCGCAGGGCGCCGACATCGTCCCGCTGGTCGGCGCGCGGACCCGCGAGCGGCTCGCCGAGGCGATCACCCCGGTCACCCTGACCGCCGAGGACCTGGCCGCGATCGAGGCCGCGGTGCCGGCGGACTCCGCCCGCGGCTCGCGCTACCCCGCGCCGATGATGGCGCACCTCGGCTCGCGGTAGCTGGACGGACAGCGAAGGCGGCGTAACCCGGCAACGACGCCTTCGCGGCCTGCGAGACCGCACACACGATCTCTCTGCGGTTGATCGCATAAGGTCCGGACCTCCGGTGCCGAACTGGTCATCGTGGGTCCCAACGTGCGTCGGTTGTCCCGCCTGCTCTTGCCGGTAGCAGGCGGGTTCTCCGGGCTTGCCGCCGCGTTCCTGGTGATGCAGCTGATCACCACCGGGGCGTTCGAGCAGCTCGAGGCGCGCCAGGTCGCTCAGGACGCGGACCGCATCCGGATCGGGCTGAACTCGCAGGCGCAGCTGCTCACCGCCTTCGGCGCGACGAACGCGGTGTGGGACAACGCGTACAACGACATCGGCAACAGCGACAAGGACGGCTTCGCCGCCGACTTCCCGCCCGAGGCGCAGAGCTCCGCGAACGACATCGACGGCATGTTCGGCATCGGCGCCGACGGCACGCTGCGGGTCGGCGGGATGACGACCGACGCACCGACCCACGGCACCCCTCCCCCGCAGCTGCGGGACCCGGCGGTGCTCAAGCAGCTGTTCGACCCCGGCGCCGATCCCGGCGTGTCGCGCTGCGGCGTCGTGTCCGCGGACGCGCCGTATCTGTTCTGCGGCGTCGGCGCGTTCCAGAGCAGCGGCGAGGGCGCCCCGTCCGGCGGGATGATCCTGCTCAAACGCCTCGACGACGCCCGGGTCGCCCGGCTCGGCACGGCGCTGGACCTGCCGCTGCGGCTCGCCCCGCAGGCCCGCCAGGGCGCCGACCCGCAGCCGACGCTGCACAGCGAACTCGGCGACCTGCGCATCGGCACGAAGGTCCTCGGCGCCGATCACATCGCGGTCGACGCCGTCATCGACACCGTCAACGGCGGCAGCGTCGTGCTCGAGGTCGTCGCCACCCGCCCGATCCACGCCGCCGCCAGCGCGACCGCGGTCAAGCTGTTCATCTTCGTCGCGGTCGCCACCGTGCTGCTCGTCGTCGGGGTGTTGTTCGCGGTGCGGGCGGCGCTGCGCCGGCGGGTCGGCCCGCTGCGCCGCACCACCGAGCAGATCGTCGCCTCCGGCGACCACGAGCTGCGCATCAACCCGTCCGGCACCGACGACATCGCCGAGCTCGGGCGGGCCGTCGACGCCATGCTCGACGCCCTGCAGGAGCAGGAGCGCAGCCTCGCCGACGAGCGCCTCGCCAAGGAGGCGCAGCTCATGACGACGAACGTCCGCCAGCAGCTGGCCGAGCAGACCGTCCGCCGCCGCGCGGGCGAGGTCATCGACGAGACCAGCGCGTCGGCCCTCGCCGAGCTGCGCATCGTCATGTCGGAGGCCGACGACGTCCTCGCCGCCGCCGACGCGATCGAGCAGCAGGCCGCCGCCGCGGACCGGGTCACCCGCACCGTCGTGGACCGTGCCGCCGACGCCGACTCCGCCATCAACGCCGTCACCACCAGCCTCGGCCGCGTCGACGGCATCGCCAACCTCATCGCCGGCGTCGCCGGGCAGACCAACCTCCTCGCCCTCAACGCCACCATCGAGGCGGCCCGCGCGGGTGAGGCCGGCCGCGGCTTCAGCGTCGTCGCCGGCGAGGTGAAGAACCTGGCCACGAAGACGAAGGAGTCCACCGGCGAGATCACCAGCACCGTCGAGGCGCTCGGCGCCGACGCCTCCGCCATGGCCGGCGTCATCACCGACATGAGCCAGGGCGTCAACGCCGTCGGCGACGTCACCGCCCAGCTCACCGCGGTCGCCGCCCGCCAGCGCGCCTCCGTGGAGCAGCTCGTCGGCGCGCTCCACACCGCGATCAGCCGCATCGAGAGCCTGGCCCAGGTCACCGACCGCCTCGAACGCCGCCGCCACAACCGCGCCGCCGTCGAAGGCACCGTCCTGCTCAGCCAGGGCGCCCAGCAGGCCGAGGCGGACCTGCTCGACCTGAGCATCTCCGGCCTGCGCTGCGCGGCGAAGTCCGGCTGGCGCCCCGCCCTCGAGACCGTCCTGGACCTCACCCTGCTCCTCGGCGGCGAACGCATCCCCCTGCAGGGCCGCGCCGTGCGCCACCTCGACACCGACACCGCCGGCGAGGTCGGCATCGAGTTCGTCAAACCCACCGCGGAGACCGTCACCACCATCGGCCGCTACATCACCACCCTCCTCGGCGAGGACTGACCTTCCCGCCGTTTTCCACAGGTGCGATGCCGTCCTGGCATCTCGCGTGTACGGGCCCCCGGCTCGTGCGTGTTTTCGACGAGCCCCACCTGCCCGCCGACCAACGCGTAGAGCATTCGTGACCCCGGCCCCGAAACCATCACCTGTCATCGAGGCGTGCGGCCTCGAGGTCGGCGCGGGGCGGCGGCGGGGAGGCGGGCTACTCGGCGTCGGGGAGGGCGGCGAGGATGGTGTTGCGGGTGGGGCGGCGGTCGATCTCCATGAAGCGGCTCGGGCCGGCGATGGGTCCGAAGCCGGAGCGGCGGTACACCTCGTGGGCGTCCCGGGTGGCGAGCAGGAAGCGTTGCAGGCCATCGGCGGACAGGTCGGCGACGATGCTGTCGATGAGCCACTGGCCGAGGCCGTGACCGCGGTGGCCGGAGTCGACGAAGACGTCGCAGATCCAGGCGAACGTGGCCCCGTCGGTGACGACGCGGGCGAAGGCGACCTGGGCATCGTCGCGCCACACGGAGTAGGGCAGCGAACCCGCGATCGACCGGGCCACGAGGTCGCGGGCCCGGCCGGCGGCCCAGTAGGACTCCTGCGACAGCCAGCGGTGCACCGCGTCGACGTCGACGCGGGCGGGGTCGGTGAACAGGTCGTAGCCGTCGCGGGAGCGGTCGCTCATCGGGTGACCAGCCAGCGCAGGGCGTCGGCGGCGTGGCGCATGACGGTGATGTGGCCTTCCGACGGGATGATCCGGGACTCGGCGGTGGGCAGCTGGGCGGCGAGGCGGGCGGCGTGGACGCTCGGCACCATGCGGTCGGCGGCGCCGTGCAGCAGCAGGACCGGCGCGGTCACGGCGGCGAGGGGGAAGCCCCACGGGCGCACGAACGCCAGGTCGTCGTCGACCTGCGGGCCCGGGCCGGCCGCCTGCCCCGCGGCCACGATCCCGCCGAACCAGGACCAGTCCGACGACAGGGCCTCCCAGTCGGCGGGAAGGAAACCGATGTCGTCGTCGCCCGGCGCCAGCGCGTGGTGCTCCCTGGCCGCGCGGCCGGCGAGGGCGGCGCCCAGCGAGGCGACCCCCGCCGGCGCCATGCCGTCGAAGTAGCCGTCAGCGGTGTGCGGGCTGAGCGCCGACACGCTCACGGCGGCGGTGACCCGGTCGGGCAGCAGGGCGGCGCAGGCGAGGGCGTGCGGGCCGCCGCCGGAGTGGCCCATCACCGCGAACCGGTCCACGCCGTGCGCGTCGGCGACCGCGGCGGCGTCGGTGGCGGCCGAGGCGACGGTGCGGTCCGGGCTCGGGGTGGACCCGCCGTAGCCGGGCCGGTCGTAGGAGATCCAGCGGATGCCGAGCCGCTCCGACTCGGCGGAGAGCGGGGCGGGCGGCGCACCGATGTTGGGCGTGCCGTGATGCCAGAGGATCACGAAATCGCCGCCGCCGGTGTCGTACGTGTGCAGCATCCGCCCGTCGTCCAGCTCAACATCCCCCATGCAGACGACCCTATCCGGCGCACCGTCGCCCACCCCGCGAGGGCAAGGTGCTTGCGCCTCGCATACCGGGTATGCATACTCCGTATCTATGTCCATCAAGTACGGTCTGCTGGCACTGCTGCAGCGCGGCACGATGTACGGCTACCAGCTGCGGACCTCGTTCGAGGAGTCGACCGGCGGGACGTGGCCGCTGAACATCGGGCAGGTCTACACGACCCTGTCGCGGCTCGAACGCGACGATCTCGTGCGGTCGCTGCCGGAGCACGACGGGGGGCAGCGACCGTACGAGATCACCGACGCCGGACGTGCGGAGCTCGCCACGTGGTTCGCCACCCCGATCGGCCGCGGCGACCGACCCCGGGACGAGCTGGCGATCAAGCTGGCCCTCGCGCTGACGACGCCCGGCGTCGACGTGCCCGGCATCATCCAGGCGCAGCGCACCGCGACCATGCGGATGCTGCAGGAGTACACGCGGATGAAGCAACGCACGGCAGGCCCGGCGGACCTGTCCTGGCGGCTCGTGCTCGAATCCATGATCTTCCAGGCGGAGGCCGAGGTGCGGTGGCTGGACCACTGCGAGGCCAGCCTGGCCCGGCACGCGCCGCTGCCGACCCCTCCCCCGGCGACGGCGCCGGAAACGGTCCACGACAAGGAGAAGACCGCATGAGCGTGCTGGAACTGCGGGACGTGCACCGCATCCACGGCAGCGGCGAGGCGACGGTCCTGGCCCTGCGCGGCGTGTCGATGATCGTCCGGCCCGGTGAGCTGGTCGCGGTCATGGGGCCCTCCGGGTCTGGCAAGTCGACGCTGCTCAACCTGGCCGGCGGGCTGGACGGCCCGACGCAGGGCGAGGTCGCCGTCGAGGGCACCGTCCTCGGCGGGCTCAACCGCAAGGCCCTCGCCGTGCTGCGCCGGCACAGCATCGGCTACGTGTTCCAGGACCTCAACCTGCTGCCGAGCCTCACCGCGGCGGAGAACATCGCGCTGCCCCTGGAGCTGGACGGCGTCGGGGTGCGGCGGGCCCGCCGGGCCGCGTTGACGTCGCTCGCCGAGGTCGATCTGGAGGGGTACGCCCAACGCTTCCCCGACGAGATGTCGGGCGGCCAGCAGCAGCGGGTCGCGATCGCCCGGGCGCTCGTCGGGCAGCGGCGGCTCATCCTCGCCGACGAGCCGACCGGCGCCCTGGACTCGCAGACGGGCGAGGCCGTCCTGCGGCTGCTGCGGGCCAAGGTCGACGCCGGCGCCGCCGGGGTGCTCGTCACCCACGAGGCCCGGCACGCGGCGTGGGCCGACCGGGTGGTGTTCCTGCGCGACGGCGTCGTCGTGGACACGTCCGGCCCCCTGGCCGAGCCGGAGCACCTGCTGGACGGGGCCTCGTCGTGACGGGCTGGCTCGTCTCGTTGCGGATCGCCCGGCGGGAGGCGCGCCGGGCGAAGGGCCGCACCGCGCTGGTGCTGGCGCTGATCATGCTGCCGGTGCTGGGACTGTCGTTCGCCGCCGTCATGTACGACATGTTCACCCTCACCAAGTCCGAGCAGCTGGACCGCGAGCTGGGCAGCTTCGAGGCCTCGGCACGCTGGGTGACCGACGGCAAGATCAGGCAGGACGCCGACGGCTACGGCATGGACAGCGTCGAGCGGGGCAAGCCCTCGACGCCGACCACTGAGGGGCTGCTCGCGCTGCTGCCGGCCGGCTCGCGCGTGGCCCAGGTCGACACGCGGGAGATCCGGTTGCGCGGAGGCAACGGCGAGCAGAAGCTCACCGGTCACCAGCTCGACCTCGCCGACGTCGCGTACCACAACCGGGTCTCGGTCCGGCGCGGCACCGCACCCGCGTCCAGCGGCGAGATCGCGCTGAACAGGGCCGCGATGGACCTGGTCGGCGTGCGGCTCGGCGGCACCGTCCAGCTGCCCGGGCAGGGCAGCGCGCGGGTCGTCGCGGAGATCGAGTTCCCCGACACGCTGCGACCCGCCGCCGTGCTGCGGCCCGGCACCCTGCCCGCGCCGGAGCTCAGCTCCAGCACCGAGTGGCTGGTCGACGCGCCCGGCCCGGTCACCTGGGCGCAGGTGCGTGAGCTCAACCAGCACGGCGTGATCGTGCGGTCCCGGGTCGTCGTGCTCGACCCGCCGCCGGACGCCCTGACCTGGCCGAGCAGCAGCCAGAACGTCTTCGGCCTCGGCGTCCTCGTCTTCGGCCTCGGCGTCCTGGAGATCGTGCTCCTCGCCGGCCCGGCGTTCGCGGTCGGTGCCCGCCGGCGGCGCCGCGAGCTGGCCCTCGTGGCCGCCAACGGCGGCACCCCGGCGCAGCTGCGCCGGATCGTCCTGGCCGACGGGGTGCTGCTCGGCGTGGTGTCCGGTGTCATCGGCACCGTCGTCGCGATCGCGCTCGCGTTCGCGCTGCGGGGCGTGTTCGAGGAGCACGTCGCCCACGCCCGGGCCGGCGCCTACCGGGTGTTCCCCATGGCCCTGCTCGGCATCGCCGGGCTCGCCTTCGTCGCCGGGGTCGGCGCGGCGCTGGTCCCGGCGTTCACGGCCGCGCGCACCGATGTGGTCGCGGCCCTCGCCGGGCGGCGCAACCGGACCGGGCCCGGCCGTCGCTGGCTCGTCGCGGGGCTGTGCACCCTCGGCGCCGGCGCGGCCGCCGCGGGCTACGGCATCGTCGCGATCGACTCGACCGTCGTCATGGCCGGCCTCGTCCTGGCCGAGCTGGGCCTGGTCGTGTGCACGCCGACGCTCGTCGGGCTGATCGCCCGGCTCGGCCGGCGGCTCCCGCTCGCGCCCCGCATCGCCGTGCGCGACCTGGCCCGCAACCGCTCCTCGACCGCCCCGGCGATCTCCGCGGTGATGGCCGCCGTGCTCGGCGCCATGACGGTCGGGGTGTACCTCGCCAGCGACTTCCAGCGGCAGCGTGACATGCAGGTCGCCGCGCTGCCGGACGGCTACGCCGAGATCACCCGCGGCGTCGGCAATCAGGGCGAGCGGGCCGACCCGCTGCCCACCCAGCGCCTCGTGGAGGCGGCCACGTCGACCCTGCCCGTGTCGCGGACCGTCGAGCTGCGCGGCGTGGCGTGCAAGCAGCCGGCCGCCCCGGACGCGTGGTGCTGGCTGAACCCGCTGCGGCCGGAGCACCGGCGGTGCCCGTTCCGTCCCGGAAACGTCACCAAGGAGGAGGAGCGCAAGGCGGCCCGCGACCCGCGCTGCCAAGCGGACATGTACATGATGCCCGGCAACGCGGGCAACGCCACCACGATCGTCGATGACGGCACCACGGTCGGGCTCGTCTCCGCCGCGCAGGGTGAGGACCTCGCCCGCGCCGAGGCCACCCTGCGCGCCGGGGGCGTCGTGGTGGCCGACCCGGAGCTGGTCGAGGACGGCAAGCTCCTGCTCGGCGTCCCGAGCCCGGACGACCCGGAGGGCGTGCAACACGCCGTCACCGTCCCCGGTTACGTCAGCACCACCGCCGTGTCCAGGCTCTTCCTCGCGATCTCGCCGGAGGCGGTCGCCAAGGCCGGGCTGGTGGTCGAGGTCAGGGGCATCGTCGTGGCCACGACCAGGCAGCCGACCCAGGCCGAGGAGGGCGCCTTCAACGCCGCCACGGAAGCGCTCGGCAACTACTACCACGGGGGCGTCGCGGTCCCGTACCGGCCGGACGCCACCGTCGAGCTGCTCGTGCTGGCGATCGTCGCCGCCGTCATCGCCCTCGGCGCGGCCGGCATCTCGACCGGACTGGCCGCCGTCGACAGCCGGCCGGACCTGGCGACCCTCGGCGCGGTCGGGGCCTCACCCGCCGTCCGCCGGCGGCTGACGCTGAGCCAGGCCGGGGTGATCGCCGGTTTCGGTTCGCTGCTGGGCGCCGTCGCGGGCGTCGGCGCCGGGTGGGCGGTGCTCGCCTCGCTCAACCGCGTGGCGGGGAGCACCTGGCCGGGCGAGACGCTGTACACGATGCAGATCCCGTGGCTGAACATCGCCGTCGCGGTCCTGGTCGTGCCGCTGGTCGCGATGTTCGGCACGGCCCTGTTCACCAGGGCCAGGCTGCCGATCGAACGGAGGGCCTGACTCCGGGGAGCCGGTATGTCACGGTAGGATGTCCCGCAAGTCCGAAGTGGGAGATCCCGTGAATTCCGACGAAGAGCCCGAGACGTCCGAGATCCAGGACGAGGGTGGCGCCAGCACCAGCGGCTCCGGTGCGTTGATCCTTTTCGGGGTGATCGGCGTGTTGGTGATCGTCGGCTTCCTGTACTCGACGATGACGCGCTGAAGCCGCCACCCAGACGAGCAGAGTGGGCGCCCGCCGAACCTGGCGGGCGCCCACTGTCGTTCAGGCCGTGCCTTCCGGAGCCTGCTGGTAGCCGGCCGGCCGGGTGGTGAACGTGCCCCGGCCCTGGGTGCGGCTGCGCAGCCGGGTCGCGTAGCCGAACAGCTCCGCGAGCGGCACCGTCGCCGTCACCACCACCGTGCCACCCCGGGTCGTGGAGTCGGTGACCCGGCCGCGGCGGGCCGCGAGGTCGCCGAGCACCGCACCGACGGTGTCGTCGGGAGCGGTCACGGTGACCTCCGCGACCGGTTCGAGCACCGCCATGGCGCTCTGCCGCAGCGCCTGCTGCAGCGCGAACCGGCCGGCGGTGCGGAAGGCCAGCTCGGAGGAGTCCTTCGAGTGGGTCTGGCCGTCCACGAGCGTCACGTGGACGCCCGTCACCGGGTGACCGCCGAGCGGGCCTTCGAGCAGCGCGTCGCGGCAGCCGGCCTCGACCGCCTTGACGTACTCCTTCGGGACCCGGCCGCCGACGACCGCCGAGTCGAACGCGAACGCCTCATCCGAAGTGGTGACGTCGATGAGCACGTGCGCGTACTGCCCGGAGCCGCCGTCCTGCTTGACGTGCCGGTACAGCACTCCACTGACCCCGGCCAGGACCGTCTCGCGGTAGGAGACCTGGGGCCGGCCGACGTTGACGGTCAGCCCGTTCGCCTGCCGCAGCTTCTCCACCGCCACCTCCAGGTGCAGCTCGCCCAGGCCGGACAGGACGGTCTGGCCGGTCTCCGGGTCGCTGCGCACCCGCAGCGACGGGTCCTCGTCGACGAGCCTGGCCAGGGCGACCGACAGCCGGTCGGTGTCCGTTGCCACGAGGGCCTCGACCGCCACCGAGACGACCGGTTCCGCGGTGCCGGCGGCCTCCAGCACCAACGGCGCATCCGGAGCGCACAGGGTGCTGCCGACCTTCGCGTGCTTGACGCCCACCAGCGCGACGATGTCGCCCGCGGCGGCCTCGTCCAGCTCCGTGTGCCGGTCCGCCTGGACGTGCAGGATCCGGCTGACGCGTTCGGTGCGTCCGGTGCCGGTGTCGAGCACGGTGGCTCCCTTCGTGATCGTGCCGGAGTAGACCCGCACGTAGGTGAGGCGCCCGGTCGTGGCGGCGTGCACCTTGAAGACCAGGCCGGCGAACGGTGCGTCCGGGGTCGCCGGGCGGTCCGGGTGGACCGGCGGCACATCCAGCGGCGACGGCAGGTACGCCACCACCGCGTCGAGCAACGGTTCGATGCCCCGGTTCTTGTACGCGGAGCCGCACAGCACGACCACGCCGGTCCGGTTGTTGGTCACCTCCCGCAGTGCGTCGCGCAGCGTGGCGTCCTTGAGCCCGTCGTTGGCGACGAACTCCTCCAGGGCGCCGGCGTGCAGCTCGGCGACGGCCTCCTCCAGCACCCGGCGCCGCGCGTTCAGCGCGGCCGGATCGGGCACGTCGACCTCGGTCATCGACTGCTCGTCCCAGGTGTACGCGCGGCGCGTCACCAGGTCGACCACGCCCACGAACTGCTCCTCGGCGCCGATCGGCAGCTGGACGACCAGCGGCGTGACGTGCAGCCGGGCCCGGATCGAGGCGACCGCGGCGTCGAGGTCGGCGCCGGAGCGGTCGAGCTTGTTCACGAACGCGATGCGCGGCACACCGTGCAGGTCGGCCTGGCGCCACACCGACTCGCTCTGCGGCTCGACCCCGGCGACCCCGTCGAACACGGCGACGGCACCGTCGAGGACGCGCAGCGAGCGCTCCACCTCGGCGGAGAAGTCGACGTGCCCGGGGGTGTCGATGAGGTTGATCCGGTGGCCGTCCCAGGTGCAGCTGACGGCCGCGGCGAAGATCGTGATGCCCCGCTTGCGCTCCTGCGCGTCGAAGTCGGTGACGGTGGTGCCGTCGTGGACCTCGCCCTGCTTGTAGGTGGCGCCGGTGCGGAACAGGATCCGTTCGGTGGTGGTGGTCTTGCCGGCGTCGACGTGGGCGAGGATGCCGATGTTGCGGGTCTGGGACAGGTGATGGGTGCGCACGGCCTGCGGCCTTTCAGCGTGGTGTCTGAACAGGGCAGCGCGATTACCCCACGCCTGATCGGCGCCGCTTCGGGCGCGTCTCTAGGGCAGGGTCCAGCCGGTGCGGCCGCGCGGGCTCACACCAGCGGGCAGGAAGACACCAGGATCACCTCGTGCCGGGACAGGGGGATGATGACGGCGACGCGATACCGCATGGCGATCTCCCCCTTCCTCAGCACGACACCGAGATCATACCGGGGCCGCGCCACCCACGGGAACCGCTTTTCCGCCCCGCAGCGCATAGACGGCGGCGAGGACGGTGCCCACGCACAGCGCCGCCGCGCTCAGCCCCAGCGACCAGTGCACGCCGATCGCGGCGCCGAGCAGCCCGACGGTGAAGCCGCTGCCGGCCCGCAACCCGTTGGCGGACACCCCGTAGACGCCGATGACCCGCCCCCGGTCCGCGGGCGGCGCCAGCAGCTGCACGACGGTCTGCCCGATCGACATCGAGGCCAGGTTCGCCACCCCGCCGACGAGCAGCAGCCCCACCGCGAGGGGATAGCTGGTGCTCATGGCGAAGAACAGGCTGGTGACGCCGTACACCGCGGTGCTGATCACGGCGGCGAGGACGGTCGGTCTGATCCGCCCGGTCGCCTCGAGCAGGATGCCGCCGAGGACCCCGCCGGCGCCGTTGGCGAACAGCAGCACCCCGTAGGCGAGGCTGGCCCCGTCGATGCCCTCCCCGGAGGCCGCCCCGCCCGCCCCGAGGTCCTGCGCGAAGATCGGCATCGCCGACTGCATCGACGCGCCGACGAAGAACGACCCGAGCCCACCCAGGATGATCATGCTGACCAGGGTGTGGTTGCTGCCGACGGCCTTGAGCACCCGCACCGACTCCATCAGCCCGACCCTGGCCCGCGGCGCGCCGCGGTCGCGGGTGTGCCCGGTGAACTTCGTGCGGAACAGGAACAGCGTCAGCGGCAGGAAGAACAGCACGTTGACGAAGATGCCGGTGGTCGGGCCGAGCCCGAGCAGCAGCGCCGAGCCGACGACCGGCCCGAACAGCACACCGAGGCTGCGGAACGTGGCATTGAGCCGGACCGCGCTGGGCAGGTCCTCGTCGCCGACGAAGTCGTGCAGCATCAGCTGCTCCCCCGGCCCCCACAGCGACCCCGCGAGGCCGTGCAGCACCAGCAGCACGCACGCGTGCCAGACCTGCAACGTGCCGGTCAGGAACAACACGCCCCACGCGACCGACACCGTCGCGAACAGCAGCTGCGCCGCCTGGATGACCCGCCGGCAGTCAAACCGGTCGGCGAGTGACCCGAAGTACACCGAGAACAGCAGGAACGGCACCCAGTGGCTGATCACCTGGAACCCGGACAGCGCCGGCGAGTGGAACTTCTCCCACAGCACCCAGTACGTGATGACGTGCTCGATGTTGTCGGCCATCATCGCGAGGGCCGCCCCGAACAGGTAGGGCCGGCAGTCCTTGTTCCGCAACGCGGCGAACTTGCGTGGCTGCTGGACCTCGCTGGCGGCGCTCATGCGCCTCAGCCTCCACCCCGCCGGTGCGAGCTGTCCGCACCACTCACCCCGAAGTGATCACCGACACGGTCCGTCACCGGTCAGGTGTGTTTCCCCGTGGGATTCGGCTGTCACCTTGGAGCGGGCGTTCTGCTGGCCGTACCAGAGGCAGAACATCAACACGGTCCAGATCTTGCGGGAATGGTCGGCGTCGCCGCGGCGGTGGGCCGCGAGGAGGCGCTGGACGTGGCGGAGGTCCAGCAGGTGGTCCACGCCCGCGTCGGCGAAGACGTCACCGGCCCACGCGCCGATGTCGCCGCGCAGCCAGACCCTCGTCGGGGTGGGGAAGCCGAGCTTGGGCCGGTCGACGACCGCGTCCGGCACGATCCCGCGCATCGCCTCCCGCAGGGCGTACTTGGTGGTTCTGGCCACCTTCAACGACGTCGGCAACGCCGCGGCGGCGGCGTAGACGGCCCGGTCCAGGAACGGCACCCGCAGTTCGAGGGAGTGCGCCATCGAGATCCGGTCGGCCTTGGTGAGGATGTCGCCGGGCAGCCAGGTGTGCAGGTCGACGTACTGCATGGTGGCGACGTCGTCGAGGTCGGCGGCCGCCCGGAACAGCGGCGCCGTCACGGTCGTGTGCGGCTCCGCCGGGCCCCGCATGAGGCGGGCCTTCTCGCCGGTGCCGAAGATGCGGGCGTTGCCGTAGTAGCGCTCCTCGATCGGCGTGGTGGCCCGGTCCAGGAAGCTCTTGCCGCGCACGCCCTCGGGCATGGCCGCCGACACGGCGCGCAGCCCGCGGCGCAGCGGCCCGGGCAGCGCGGCGACGCCGGCGAGCGAGGCCGGCTCGCGGTAGATCTCGTAGCCGGCGAACAGCTCGTCGGCGCCCTCCCCGGACAGCACGACCGTGACGTCGCGGGCGGCGGTGCGGGCCAGGAACCACAGCGGCACGATCGCCGGGTCGGCGACGGGGTCGTCGAGGTGCCACACGATGCGCGGCAGCACGGCGATCACGTCGTCGTCGTGGACCAGGGTCGCGGTCAGGTCCACGCCGAGCGCGGCGGCGGTCTCCGCGGCCGCCTCGATCTCGCTGTAGCGTTCGTCGTCGAAACCCACCGTGTACGTGCGGATCCCCGGACGCCGCTCCCGCGCCAGCGCCACGACGGCCGTCGAGTCGATCCCACTGGACAGGAACGCGCCGAGCGGCACCTCGGACTGCAGATGCGCGTGGACGCTGTCACGCAGCGCGTCGCGCACGGCGGCGATCGCCTCCCCGGCGGGCCGCGCCGACGCCCGCAACGCGTGCCGGAAATACGCCGCGATCGCCGGTTCCTCCCCCGGTTTCCAGGTCAGGGTGTGCCCGGCGGCGAGCCGGCGCACCGCCGGGTGCAGGGTCGCCGGCTCGGGGACGTACTGCAACGTCAGGTAGTGCGACAGCGCCGCCGTGTCGAGGCGGGTCGCGGCCCCGGCGAACGGCAGCAGCGCCTTCTTCTCGCTGGCCAGGTACAGCCCGTCCGCGGTCCGCAGGTGGTAGAGCGGTTTGATGCCGAACGGGTCCCGGGCCGCCAGGACGGTGCCGGTGGCCCGGTCGTGCAGGACGAACGCGAACATGCCCCGCAGCCGGCGGACCGCGGACGGCCCCCAGTGGTGGAACGCGGCCGCGAGGACCTCCGCCTCTCCCTCGGTGGCGAAGACCGCGTCGAAGTCGCGGATCAGTTCGGCGCGCAGCTGGCGGAAGTTGTACAGCTCGCCGTTGAACACCACGGTCCAGGTGCCCCAGGTCACCGGCTGGTGGCTGTGGGCGACGTCGATGATGGCCAGGCGCTGAAACCCGAAGGCCACGCCGTCGTCCACCCGCAGCGAGGTCTCGTCGGGGCCGCGGTGGCGAAGGAGGTCCAGGGCCGCGGCGAGGTCATC
The DNA here is from genome assembly GCF_016862795.1 of Dactylosporangium siamense. Classification (GTDB taxonomy): domain Bacteria; phylum Actinomycetota; class Actinomycetes; order Mycobacteriales; family Micromonosporaceae; genus Dactylosporangium; species Dactylosporangium siamense. The sequence continues at coordinate 74,946 of NZ_BONQ01000137.1, forward strand.
CGCCACAACCGTCCCGTCTTCGCTCAGGAACACCAGGAATCCACACATGGCGCTGAAGGTAGGGAGCCGGTCGTTGGGAACTGATGAAGAACCATGGGCCGGATCGAAACCCGGCCGGGGTTTCGCAGGTTCTTCACAGTCGGCGCGCGACAATGGCCGCGATGAGCGCACGGATCCTGGTCGCGGACGACGACCCGAAGCAGGCTGAGCTGATCCGGCTGTACCTGGAGCGGGACGGCCACAGCGTGCTGACCGTCCCCAACGGCCGGCTGGCGCTCGAGCAGTGCCGGTCCCGCCGCCCGGACCTCCTGGTCCTGGACGTGATGATGCCGCTGGTCGACGGCCTGGACGTGTGCCGGATCATCCGCGCCGAGTCGACCGTGGCGATCCTGCTCGTGACCGCCCGCTCGACCGAGGACGACCTGCTGCTGGGCCTGGACCTCGGCGCCGACGACTACATGACGAAACCGGTCAGTCCGCGGGAGCTGGCCGCGCGGGTCCGGGCGCTGCTGCGCCGCTCCGGCATCGGCAGCCCCGGCCACCAGCAGGTGCTGCGCGTCGGTGACCTGGTGGTGGACGCCGGCCGGTTCGAGGTCCGGGTCGACGACGCGGCGGTGGTGCTGACCGCCAAGGAGTTCGGCATCCTGGAACTGCTCGCCGGCGAACCCGGCCGGGTCTTCACCCGCGGCGAGATCATCAACCGGGTCTTCGGCTTCGAACGCGACGTCTCCGAACGCACCGTCGACGCGCACGTGGTCAACCTGCGCCGCAAGATCGAGTCCGACCCGGCCGAGCCGCGCTACGTGCAGACGGTGTACGGCCGCGGCTACCGGCTGAACGAGCCCGCATGAGCTTTCGGTTCCGGGTGTTCGGCCTGGTGTTGCTGGTCGCGGGCACCGCGATCGGTGTCACCGCCTGGCTGAGCATCAAGCTCACCGCCCGGCAGATCATCGACGCGAACCAGACCGCGACCCGCAGCGAGGCCAGCACCGTCGAGACGTTTCGCACCTACGCGCTGCACCACGGCACCTGGGCCGGGATCGACACGGTGGTGCAGCGCCTGTCGGCCGACAACCAGCAGCGGATCCGCCTGACGAACCTCTACGGCCAGGTGACCGTCGACAGCGATCACCTCGCCGGGCGCGCCGCCCGGAAGGTCGTCACCTCGCCCGCCCTCGTGGACCCGCGCCCGCGGCTCACCTTCCCGTCCGACGAGGTCGCCAGGGCCATGTCGGCCGGCGACCCGGTGAAGGTCGGCTACAAGCTCGAGGCGGTGACCCTGCAGAACATCACCGAGTTCCGGCAGACCGTCCTGTTCGCCCGCTGCCTCACCGACCAGTTCCTGCCACCGCCGCCGCTGACCACCAACCGCTATGGCATCCCGGTCGGCCAGGGTACCGGCGGCGACTCCAGCGGCTGCGGCAAGCAGATCGCGCAGGCGGTCAGCCTGGAACAGATGAACGACATGTCCTACGTCGTCGGCTGCCGCGGCGAGAAGGAACCGGCGCCGTGCCTGACCAGGGCGTTCGGGGAACGGGTCGGCTCGTTCGCGCCGGAGCCGCTGCAGCTCTACCTGGGGGCTGTCCCCGACAACGCGGCGAACATCGTCGGCCGGTCCGGGCTCATCGCCGCCGGTGGCGTGCTCGTCCTGGTCATTCTCGGCACGGCGGTCATCGCCCGGCACGTGAGCCGCCCGGTGCGCGACCTCACCGCCGCGTCCCGGCGCCTCGCCGACGGGCACCTCGACACCCGGGTGCCGTCCGTCGGGCGGGACGAGCTCGGGCAGCTGTCGGAGTCGTTCAACCGGATGGCGTCGGCCCTCGAAGCCTCGGAACAGGCCCAGCGCCGGCTGGTCGCCAGCGTCGCCCACGAGCTGCGCACGCCGCTGTCGAACCTGCTCGGCTACCTGGAGGCGCTGCAGGACGGCCTCGTCGCGCCGAGCCGGGAGCTGTTCGGCTCGCTGCACGACGAGGCGGTGCTGCAGCGGCGCATCCTGGACGACCTGCAGGACCTGACGCTCGCCGAGGCGGGGCACCTGGCGTATCGCCGCGGCGACCTCGACCTGGCCGACCTCGTCGAGACCGCCCGGATCGCGCACCTGGCCGTCGCCGACGCCGCCGGGGTCCGGCTGACCGCGGAGACCGCCGGCCCGCTGCCAGTGCACGCGGACCAGGACCGGCTGCGGCAGGTGCTGGGCAACCTGATCGGCAACGCCGTCCGATACACCGACCGCGGCGGCGAGGTGACGTTGCGCGCGTTCCCCGACGCGGACCGGGTCGTCGTCGAGGTCCGCGACACCGGCTGCGGGATCGCCGCCGCCGACCTGCCGTTCGTGTTCCAGCGGTTCTGGCGCGCCGACCCGGCCCGGGACCGCGCCACCGGCGGCAGCGGCCTCGGGCTGACCATCGCCCGGCAGATCGTCCGCGACCACGGCGGCGACCTCACCGTCGACAGCGCACCCGGTGAGGGCGCCACGTTCTGGTGCACGTTTCCGGGCAGCGCCCGATAGCACCCGGCCGGCGCCCACGCACGGGGGTGGACGCCGGCCGGGAGGGGTCAGACGGCGGTGCGCCGCCACTGCTGGTTGGTGCCGGTGCCGCAGGTCCACTGGACGAGCTGCGCGCCGTCGGTCGTGGCGGCGTTGAACACGTCCAGGCACTTGCCGCTGTGCCGGGCGACGAGTTGGACGTAGCCGGAGCCGGCGTCCTGCAGCCGCCACTGCTGGTTCGTGCCGGTGTGGCAGGTCCACTGCACCACCTGCACCCCGTCACCGGTCGCGCCGGTGCCGCCGTTGACGTCCAGGCACTTGCCGCTCGCGGCGCCCACCACCTGGTAGTACCCGCCGCCGGCGTCGCGGAACTGCCAGCGCTGGTTGGTCTGGCCGTTGGCCGCCCACTGCACGACGGCCGCACCGTCGGTGGTGGCGCCGTTGTAGACGTCGGCGAGCTTGCCGCTGTGCCGCGCGGTCAAGGTGTACGAGGGTGTCGTCGGCACCGTGGTCAGCGGCGCGACGCGGAACAGGGCCGCCCCGTGTGCCGGCACGCTTCGGGACAGGGCGCCGGTGACCGTACCGAGGCTGGATCCGGACCACAGGTCGGTGACGGTGGCCGAGCCGATGCCGAGGTCGGCCAGGTTCAACGAGACCGTCGCGGCGGCGGACTCCCGGTTGAACAGCGCGATGTAGCGGTGGTTGCTCCCCGGCACGTCGGCCGCCCAGACCTGCCGGGTGCCTCCCGTGAGCTGCCGGTTGTTGGTGCTGTTCTGGTCGACGCCGAGCACCGCCGCGTTGGTCATGAGCGCCAGCTCGGCGGCCCGGTTCTCGGTGAGGTTGCCGCCCCACATGAGCGGCGACCGGTTGATCGACCACAGCGTCATCAGGGTGCGCTGCTCGTCCGCGGTGAGGTTGGAGTAGCGGGGCGAGCCGACGGGCCCCTGCTTGGAGAGCCGGCCGATCGGGATCATGTCCGGATCGGGCCAGGCCCCGGTGGTCCGGAACGGCGTCCAGTCCCGCAGCTTGTCGAACAGCGCGTCGAGGGACGCCCAGTTGTCCCACAGGTCGTTGACGATGCGCCACAGGTGCGCGTTGGCGGCCACGTGCGCGCCGTTCGCGAGCGGCGTCGGTCCCGGGGAGAGGCTGAGCACCATCGGCCGGCCGCTGCGCTCGATCGCGAGGCGGTACCCCTCGATCTCGCCCTGCCGGTAGGTCGGGGCGGCGATGTCGTCGACCTTGACGTAGTCGACGCCCCAGCTCGCGTACAGCCGGAACAGCGAGTCGAGGTACGCCTGGGCGCCGGGGTGGCTCATGTCGAGGCCCCAGTTGAGGTTCAGCCACGACGCGGTGGTGGTGTTGTCGATCTGGTTCGCGGTGTAGCCGGTGCCCTGGATCGGCAGGTTGTCGGCGACGGCCTGGCGCGGGATGCCCCGCATCAGGTGCACGCCGAACTTGAGCCCGCCGGCGTGCAGGTAGTCGGCGAGCGGCTTGAACCCGTTGGTGCCGGTCGCGGACGGGAACCGGGTGGTGTCCGGCAGCGGCCGGCCGAACTCGTCCAACCGCAGCCGCGGCTGCAGGTTGGCGTCCTGGTTGGGGCTGCCGGTGCCGCTGCCCGGGTAGTACCAGGCCCAGTCGATGACGATGTACTGCCACCCGTACTGGCGCAGGTTGTCGCGCATGTAGTCGGCGTTGGCCTTCACCTGCGCCTCGGTGACGTTCCAGTTGTAGGAGTCGTAGCTGTTCCAGCCCATCGGCGCAGTGCTGGCAACTCCGTTGTTCCAGCCCAGTGGTGCAGTGTTGGCGACGCCGTTGTTCCAGGCCTGCGCCTTGGTCGGGACCACCAGGAGGGCCGCGCTCATGACCAGGACGAGCAATTTGCGCATCACGACACCACCCGCCACGTCGCGTCGGCGCGGGCCTGCGCGGTGGTGATGGTCTCCAGCTTCAGCAGGTAGTTGGCGTGCCGGATGTAGCGGTCCGGGTAGTTGTACGACTGGAACGACGACCACGACGCGTCGGCGAGCCCGGCGACCTGCCGGAACGTGGCGTCACCGGCGAAGGTGGACGTGCCGTCGTTGGCGGCGAGGACGAAGTCGAACGCGTAGTGGCGCAGGTAGTAGCCGGGGAAGTTGACCGACTCGAACGACACGGACCCGGACGCGTCGGCCAGGCCCGGCACGACCCGGAACTGCGCGTCCGCGGCGGGCGAGACGTTCGGGTCGATGCGCACGTCGTAGTTGGCGTGGCGCACATAGCGGTCCTGGAAGTTGTAGGACTGGAGCCGATTGGCTTTGGTACCCCACTTCGCCAGGACCCTGGTCTCCTCGGCGGCGGTCAGGTTGAGGATCGAGCCGTGCCGCTTGCGGTCGGTGCCGAGGCTGTAGTCGGTGCGGGTGCGGAAGTTCTGGGTGCTGCCCAGGTTCGTCGAGCTGATCGGCAGGTAGCCGCGGCCGGTGGCGTACTGGTCGAGCCACAGGTTCCACTCGTTGCGGCCGTTGAACTGCGCCCACATCGGCCCCTCGACCACGTTGCCTCCCGTGGCGCCGTTGGAGATGCCCATATGCGACAGGTTGCCGATGGTGGTCCAGGTGCCGAGGATCGTGTTGCTGCCCTCGATGGTGATCTGGCCGTCGGCGGAGGCCCGGTAGTACCGGTACCCGCCGACGCTGCCGGGCACCTCGATGATCTGCGTGTCGATGACGCCCTGCCCGCTGCCGCGCTCCAGGTACAGCTGCGGCGCGGTGAACGTGCGGAAGTCGCCGGTGCGGACGTAGAAGATGCGGTGCTTGGTGACCCCGTTGCGGAGCGAGTTCGTGGCCCAGTAGACGACGTAGTCGTTGGTGGCCGGGTTCCAGATCGCCTCGGGCGCCCAGGCGTCGCCGGCGCCGGAGATGCCGCCGGCGACGTTGATCAGCCACGGCGCGGACCAGGTCACCAGGTCCCGGGACTCCCAAACGACCAGCGAGGTGCTGCCCCGGCTGGACGCGTCGCCCCAGGACGTGCCGCTGGCGATGCGCAGGTCGGTGGCGATGATCCAGTACCGGTCACCGGCCGGCGACCGGACGATGGCGGGGTCGCGCACGCCCCGGGTGCCCACGGTGGACAGCAGCACCGGGGCGCTGCCGTTGAGGTCGGTCCAGTGCAGGCCGTCCTTGCTGTGCGCGAGGTAGAGCTGCTCCCCGTTGGCGGTCTCACCGGTGAAGTGCGCCATCAGGTAGCCGGTGAACGGGTCGAGCGCGACGGCCCGGCCCGGTGCCGCGACGGACCAGGACGCGAAGATCAGGCAGGCGAGCACGGCGAACGTGCCCATCCTTTTCAGCATGGGAGTCTCGCTTTCAGAGTGTGGGCACGACGGGCACGATGGTGCCGTCGGCGTTGAACTGCATCCGGTCGATGGCGGTCTCGCGGTTGGTGCCGTTGCCGGCGGGCACGGCGAAGCGGTGGTAGGCGATGTACCAGACGTCGGTCCCGGGAGCCCGCACCACCGAGTGGTGCCCGGTCCCCCGGACGCTCCCGCTCTTGCTCAGCACGACCCCGCGGTTGGTCCACGGCCCCACCGGTGACGGTCCGGTGGCGTACGCGACGCGGTAGTCCTCGCTGCGGGTGTCGTTCTCGGACCACATGAAGTAGTAGGTGCCGTTGCGTTTGAACACGAACGGCGCCTCGTTGTAGCCGGCCGGCGTGATCGTGCGGACCTGGGCGGGGTCGTAGGAGATCATGTCGCCGTTCAGCGGGACCACGCGGGCGACGCCCTGCCCCCAGTACAGGTAGGACCGGCCGTCGTCGTCGGTAAACACCGCCGGGTCGATGACCTGCCCGCCCGCGAACTGCCCCGCGGCCACCAGAGGCCGGCCCAGCGCGTCGCGGAACGGCCCGGTCGGCGCGGCGGACACCGCGACACCGAGCTGCTTGGCGGTGTTGCCGGTGGCGAGGCCGCCGCTGAAGTACAGGTAGTACTGGCCGTTCCGGTTCGCGACCGAAGGCGCCCAGGCGGAGTTGTCCGCCCAGGACACGTCCGGTGCGAGGTCGAGGATCACCCCGTGGTCGGTCCAGGTGACCAGGTCGGTGGAAGAGAACGCCTTGTAGTAGGTGCCGGCCCAGCCCGCGTATCCGTCGGTGGTCGGGTACAGGTAGTAGCGGCCGCCGAAGCTGGCGATCTGCGGGTCCGCGAACAGGCCCGGGATCACCGGGTTCCGGTTCGTCTTCGGCGCCCAGGCGGCGGTGACGCGGAACGAGCTGTCGGCCACGCTCTGGATCGGGTCGAGCCACAGCGCGAAGTCCCGGTGCCGGATCCGCCGGGACGGGTAGTTGTAGGAGACGAACGAGACGGACCCGGCGACCGATCCGTCCGCCGCGCAGAAGGTGGCGTCCGCGCGGAAGGTGGCGTCGCCGGTGTTGGCGTCGGTCCGCAGCCGGAAGTCCCGGTGCCGCAGGAACAGCCCGCCCTTGGTCTGGAACGAGTAGCAGCCCGGCGACGCGAGCCCGTTGACGACGGTGAAGGTGGCGTCCGCCTTCGTCTGCGCGGTGCTCGCGGTGGTGACCGGGTCGATCCGGCCGAGCGAGTCCAGGTGCCGGACGTAGCGGCCCGGGTAGTTCACGGACTCGAGGGACACGGCACCCGTGGGCACGGTGGCCGCGGCGGCCGGCCCGCCGCCCACCACCACGGCGACACCCGCCGCGGTCACGCACAGCGCCAGCACAACGGCTATCCGCATCGGTCCTGCTGAATGTGAGCGCTCACAACACTCCCGTACACATGGAAGGTCTGGATGTTTCCTGGATGTGACAAAGTGTTGATGCCGATGACTGCGCTGTCAAGAAGTCCGTCGATTGATGGCCTTCTGTGATCGCTCACAGCACTGGCGAGTCACAACACCGACAACCACCGGCCCGAAATGATCAATACAGTGCAGCCATGTTCGACAACCGCCGGATCCGCAAGCACGGCCACACCGCCCAGGCACTGGTGCTGTCCGCCAAGGAACACTCCACGTTCAGCTCCAACGAGAAGCCCCGCTACGACTTCGTGCTGGAGGTCCGGCCCGAGGACCGCGCCCCCTTCCAGGCGCACGTCCGGCAGGCGTTCTACATCGCCGAGCGCAAGCCGGTCGAGGCCGACCTCGTCCAGGTGAAGTACGAACCCTCCACCCTGAAGGTCATCTTCGACCTGGCCGGCGACCCGCGCTTCGACCTCGAGGCGATGCAGGCCCGCACCAACCAGCTGAACCGGGAGACCCGCCGCCTCCGCGACGAGCGGGGCTCCTGAGCGGGCCGCGACCGCCGGTCACGCTGTTACCGGTCGGACTTCTGCACCGCGCGTTCCGGCTGACTCCCTGACGGCGGTCGGCTTCCCTGACGGCGGTCGGCGATCATGCCACCTGGACGGCCGACAACGAGGCCGCCGTTCCGGTGGCAAGATCGCCGGCGTGCTGGTCGACGACGTGTCACGGTGGTCGGTCCTCGCGTTCGCTTCGGTGCACGTCGGGGGCCTGCTCACCCACCATCCCGTGCCGTGGTCGGCAACGCTCGCGGCGGCGTCGCTGCTCACGGTTGCCCATTCCGCCACGGCACGAGCAGCGACCGGCACCCTCCGTAGCCTCGCCCTGCTGTCCGGGCTGGCGGCCGTGGTGCTGCTGGTGGCCGAGGTGGAGTACCACGGCGGCTGGTCGTCCTTTCGGGCCGGGGCGCCGGTGAACGACAATCAGGCCCTCGTCGAGGCGGTGCTGCTCACGGTCGCGGTCGCGGGGCTGTCGGCGGCCGCGCTGCTGCCGGAGCACGGCGCCGAGGAGCGACTCCGCGCGCTGCACGCCCGGTTCGAGGCCTGGCGCGAAGACCGGCGCACAAGGGTCCTCGACCTCTCCTCGACGGAACCCTCGGCCGAGCCGGCCACCGACACGCGCACACCGTCCGTGCCGGAGCCGCACGGGATGCTGTCCGCGCCGGAGCCACACGGGACGCCGTCCGTGGCCGAGCCGCACGGGACGCCGTCCGTGGCCGAGCCACACGGCACGCCTTCCGTGGCCGGCCACGGGGTGCTGGAGCCGCCGGTCGTGCTCGACCTCGGGACGCTGGAGCCGCACGGGACGATCGCCGAGCCGCCGGCCGCCCGGCCGCGCCGCGGCGCCGGGCGGTGGCGGGCCCGCCTCGCCCTGACCGGCGGCGTCGCGGTCACCACGCTGGTGGTGCTGGTGGCGACGGGGCCGATGTGGGAGCCGGACACCTACGGGCAGCTGCCACTCACCGCATCCCCGGACCGCGTCGGGTTGTACCTGGCGACCGTGCCGATCGTCCTCGCCGTGCTCGCCGCAACCGTCGCCGCCTGCCTGAACCTGCTCCGGCCGGGTCGCCGTGGGGTGGCGCTCGCCGCGGCCGCGCTCGTCGTGCTCGCCGTGCCGGTCGCCTGGGCGCGGGGCGGCGAGGACCGGTTCGCCCCGGAGCCACCGCAGTCGGCGCAGTCACGGCACGCGGCCACGCTGAGCGGGGCCGCCCGCGTGCCCCAGCCCCGCGTGGAGTTCGAGCCCGGCTACCCGACGATCATCACGTTCGACGAGCAGGAAATGCACGACTTCCTGAACGAACAGGCCGCGCTGCACCAGCGGGCCCTGCTGGGCGAGCAATACGGGCGGAGCGAGCAGTCCGACCTCGCCAGCTACAGTTACGGCCCGCGGGACGCGCCGCCCGGGTGGACCGACGGCAGTTGGTGGAGCCGGCTGATCGACTGGGACAGCATCCTCGACGGTGTCAGGAGCGGGCTCCCCGTCGTCGCGTTCCTCGTCCTCATCACCGCGCTGCTCCCGGCACCCCACCGAACCGAACAACGTCGTCCCGGTGTCGGCGCTCAGCTTTACCAGACACTAGCACAACCGAAAAAATAATTAGTCGGTAGTCTACTCATCGTAGCTGCTGAACTCCTGGCGGTCACGCGCTCCTGCAATCAGCAGGCGCCTTCGACGCGCTGGACGGCCGTGGCGTAGTCGGGGACGGATGCCATAGCGGCGGCCAGGCGCAGGAACGGCAGCGCCTCGCGGGGCTTGTTCTGCCGCTCCAGGGTGCGTCCCAGCAGGTGGTGCGCGTAGTGGTCGGTCGGGTCGCGGTCCACCAGGGTGCGCAGGTGCGTCTCGGCGCGGTGCAGCTGCGCCGAGGCGAAGTAGGCGCGGGCCAGCCACAGCCGCACCTCCGCGTTGCCGGGCTCCTCGTCCAGGACGGTGGCGAGGATCTTCGCGGCCTCGATCGGGTCGCCGGCGTCGAAGTAGAGGACTCCCCTGCGGTACTCAGCCATGACGTCGTTCATGAACCAGTGCAACGGCGACAGCCGTCCCCGCATTCCAGAGCAACCCGACGACACCCGGACGGTGCCCGTACACCACCGTCCGCCGCCGAATCTGGACGGATCTGTCCCTGCGAACCACCGACGAGGTCCCATGACGCGTGTGCCGGCCCGGATCGCGGCCGCCGCGCTCGCCGCCGCGATGCTGCCCGCAGTGCCGGCCCACGCCGCAGCGGCAACCACCGCCGCGACGACCCCCGTCACGGCGGCCACGCCGTCGGTCGGTGTGAACCTCAACGCGCCGGTCGACTGGACGACCGAGTGACCGTTCGTGGACCTGTTCCGCACGTCGCGGGACTGGATCTCGCAGAAGCCCGGCGCCGCCTGAGGGAAGGGCCCGGCGGGCAAGATGGTCGTGACGTGGAAGGGCCGCGGCCAGGTCGAGCTGTGGGGTGACGGCCGGACCAGCAACCGGACCGCGAACCGGTTCGAGTTCGAGATGTTCCACCCGGCGTACCTGCGGCGGCTGCGGGGCATGAAGACGCTGCGGTTCATGGACTGGCTGGACACGAACAACTCCACCCAGCTGACCTGGGATCAGTACCCGACCGAAACGGAAGCGCGGCAGAGCGACCGCGCGGCGCCGCAGATCATGGGGCGGCTGGCGAACCGGGTCGGCGCCGATCCGTGGTTCACGATGCCGCACCTCGCCGACGACAACAGGGTGCGGCAGTTCGCGACCGCCGTCCGCGACACCGGCGCCGCGAGGCACTATGCGAATCCCCGCAGCGCGCCGGAGAAACGAGAAAACCGCAGGTGGGGAATCCAGCTGCGGTTCCGGCCCCCGCGCCGCGGCGCGGGGGCCGGGTGCCGGGTGCCTCACGCTTCACACGGACGGCGACGCGCTCTCCAGGAATCGCAGCACGGCCAGGACCCGCCGGTGATCGCCCTCCGAGGCGGGCAGGTCGAGCTTGGCGAAGATGCTGTTGATGTGCTTGGCCACGGCGCTCTCGCTGACCACGAGCTTCTCCGCGATCCCGGCGTTGGACCGCCCCTCGGCCATCAGCCCGAGCACCTCCCGCTCCCGCCCGGTGAGCCGGTCCAGCGGGGTGTTCTGCCGCCGCACCAGCAGCTGCGCCACCACCTCGGGGTCCAGCGCGGTGCCGCCCGCAGCCACCCGGCGCAGCGACTCCAGGAAGACGTCCACGTCCGCGACCCGGTCCTTGAGCAGGTAGCCGACGCCGGTGGTGCTCGTGGAGAGCAGGTCGGCGGCGTAGCGCTCCTCGACGTACTGGGACAGCACCATGATCGCCACCTCGGGCCACTGCCGCCGCACCACCAGGGCGGCGCGGATCCCCTCGTCGGTGAAGGTCGGCGGCATCCGCACGTCCGCGATCACCAGTTCCGGGCGGTGCCGCTCCACCGCGGCCAGCAGCCCGGCGGCGTCGTCCACCGCGGCGGCCACCTCGAAGCCGGTCGTCTCCAGCAGCTTGGTCAGCCCGGCGCGCAGCAGCACCGAGTCCTCGGCGATCACAGTTCGCACGGAAGCTCCACCATTATCGTGGTCGGCCCGCCGACCGGGCTGACTATCTCGAACCTGCCGTCCACCGAGGCCGCCCGCTGCGCCAGGCCGGTCAGCCCGGAGCCGCGGGCGGCCTCGGCGCCGCCGATCCCGTCGTCCGCGACGGACAGCCGCAGCAGGGCGCCGTCCAGCCACACGTCCACCCGGGCCGCGGACGCCTGGGCGTGCTTGGCCACGTTGGCCAGGGCCTCCGAGACCATGAAGTACGCCACCGCCTCGACCGTCGGCGGGACCCGCCGGGGCACGTCCACCGCCAACCGCACCGGGACCGGGGAGCGGGCCGCGATGCCGGAGAGCGCCGCGTCCAGGCCGCGGTCCTCGAGGACCACCGGGTGCAGGCCGCGGACGAGGTTGCGCAGCTCGCCCAGGGCCTCCTTGGCCTCCTCGTGCGCCTCGGCCAGTGCGGTCCGGGCCTCCTCGGGCAGGTCCTTCAGGGTCGCCCGGGCCAGGCCCAGGTTCATCGCCAGGGACACCAGCCGCTGCTGGGCGCCGTCGTGCAGGTCGCGCTCGATCCGGCGGCGCTCGGCGTCGGCGGCGTCCACCACCGCGGCCCGGCTCTCGGTCAGGTCGGTCACCCGGCGGGCCAGTCGCTCCGCCCGGCTGGGGCCGAGCAGGTCGGTGGCGAACTTCAGATCCCAGCGCACCGAGGCCATGACCAGCCAGGGCGTGAGGTAGACCACTACCAGGCACACGAGCGCCCCCCAAAGCGCCAGGGACGTCGCCATGGACAGCCATTTCCAGTTCGGGCCGAAGGCGATCGCCGCGCTCAGCCAGCCGAAGCAGATGAGCCCGCAGACCCACATGGTGCCCGCGATCACGCCGACCAGGTTGGCCGCCGGTCCCGCGATCAGGTGGTAGCAGGCCTGCCGCCAGGTGCGCGGGTGGCGCAGCCGCGCACGCATCCGCGGGGAGAACGGCGCGGCCGCGGACGCCGCGTCCCGGGCCGTGTGCGGGGCCCTGGGGATCTGGGCGCCCCGGATCTTGTCGTACGCGGACCGGCGCAGCGTCGTGAGCTGCGGGCCCAGCAGCACCGCCGCCAGCAGCGGGAGGAAGGCGCAGGCGAGGATCGACGGCAGGTAGCTGGGGGCGAAGAACGCCCACGGCAGCCCGATCAGACCCAGCGGCAGCAGGCTCAGCGCCGACGAGAGGATCACGAACCACAGGTCGCGCCACGCCCGCCCGCGCCAGGGCGCCAGCAGGAAGCGGCCGATCGGCGCCAGGACGGCGTTCATGGCCCCTACGGTATTCGGCCACGTGACCGGCGCTCCATGGCGCTGGCGCCCGCTTCGGCCTGTACCTGGCACCACCCCGGAACGGAAAGCCACGCTACTGATTCGCCGGGCCGCGGCGACCAGAGTGGTGATCGTGCCCGGCGCACCACCAGACGCCGACGCCGGGCGGAGAGGGGACGACCGCCATGCTCGCCGTCACAGACCACCTCGACCGCGACCCCGACCTCGGCCGGATCGGGTCCGAGCTCGAGCCCCGGCCGGGGCGCGGGCGTCCGGACGCCCGCGCCGACCGCCCCGGCGGACGCCGGCCGAGCGCGCTCGGCGCCGCCTTCGTGCTGGCCGGGCTCGCGATGATCCCGTGGGTGTTCTACCTCTCGGTCACCCTGCCGGCCAGCGCGCGGGACGCGCACTGGTCGCTCGCCTGGGTCGGCCTGGACGGCTGCGAGGCGGTGGCGCTGTTCGCCACCGGTTGGTTCCTGCTGCGGCGGGACAACCGGTGCGTGCTGATCGCGGTCGGCAGCGCGGTGCTGCTGCTCGTGGACGCCTGGTTCGACGTCACCTCGGCGGCGACCGGCCCGGACCTGGCCACTGCGATCGTCATGGCGGTCTTCGCCGAGATCCCGATCGCGCTGGTCTGCGCCGTGCTCGCCGCGCGCGTCCTGCGCACCCCATTCCCGCGCGGCTGACCGGCCGCCGCGTATCCGTTCTGCGCCGTGCTCGCCGCGCGCGTCCTGCGCACCCCGTTCCCGCGCGGCTGACCGACCGCCGCGTATCCGTTCTACGCCGTGCTCGCCGCGCACGTCCTGCGCACCCCGTTCCCGCGCGGCTGACCGGCCGCCGCGTATCCGTTCCGTCCGCGCCCTGTCGCGCGTCACCGAGAAGCGAAGACCGATGCCGCTCATCAGCCGTCCCTCGCGTCTACCTGGTGACCGCGCTCGGGGAGACACCGGAGCCGGCCCGGGTGCTCAGCGCGGCGGCGCGGGTGCTGAAGCCGGGCGGGCGGCCGGTGACCGCACCACCTTCACCTGGCGGCCCTGACGTCACTTGCTCAGGACGCAGTAGATGGGTTCGCTCGGCGTGGACAGGTAGTACTCGAGGTCGTCGAAACCGGTCCAGTCACGTTCCGCGTGGGCGGCGAAGACCTCCTCGTCGGACAGCGTGGTCGTGAAGCGGACCTCCTGGTCGGTGTCGTCGGTCTCCGGCTCGATGTGCCACTTGTACTCACCGGCGGCCTTCGTCTCGACCATGTCGTCGGCGGCGTTGCGGGTGCGGTGGATCGGCAGGTCGATGACGGTGGCCGTGCCGTCGGCGCGGATGCTCACCGTGCCGCCGCAGTCGCTGGTCCAGTCGCCGACCAGGTCCTGCTCGGTGAACGTGTGCCGCTGCCCGCCGAAGATCTCGTCGAAGAGCAGGCCCGGCAGGGAGCAGCAGCCGCAGCCGAGCAGCAGCGGCAGGACGAGCAGGACGGCGGCGACCTTCATCGCCGAGGAGCGGGCACGCGACGGCATGACGATGATCATCAGGGTGGATCGACGTTCCGGCAAGTCCCGGAGGTCACCCCGGCGGGAGCTGGGCCGCCCGGACGAGCACCTGCACCGGGCCGACCTCGGTCCCGTCGCGGCGCAGCCGCACGCCGCGCACCGGCAGCCACGCCTCACCGTCGAGGGTGACCGCGCCGGCGCGGTCCACCGCCTCGACCCGCAGCCGGAGCGGCCCGGTGCCGTAGCGGTAGTCGCGTTCGTCGAGCACGGTGACCGCTCTGTCCGCCGTCATGAGAAACCCGTTGTTGCATTGGATCGCAGCACTTGCATGCAACCGAGCCTAACGTTCGAGTCCGTGGCCTGACAGCAGCTAAACCGATTAGCTACAGCAGCGCTCGGCCAGGCCGCCGTCCCGAGTGGCGACCCGACCGGGCGGTATCGCGGTGGTCGTCGCCCGGCGGCCGCCCGGACGGCAGCTGATCGGTCAGTGTCACTCGATGATCGTTGCAGGTCACCGACGAAGGGGGTGCGGGCCGTGCACTTCGCGCGGTTTGGGAGGATCAGACGATGCACCCGCCGGACGCCACGCCTCCCGGCACCTGGCGGAGCCGCTGGCTGCGCCTGCTGCTCGTGGTCGTCGCGGTGCTGGTCCTGGCCGCGATCGGGCTGCGCGGGCGGCTGCCGGACCCGCAGGAGCTGCTCACCGCGTTGAGCGGGGCCGGCTACGGCTGGGTCGTGCTCGCCGTGCTGCTGCAGGCCGCGTCGATCGCCGCGTTCGCCGGGCAGCAGCAGTACCTGTTCGCGGTCCTCGGCACCCGCATCCGCCGCCGCCGGGTGCTGGCGATCACCCTGGCCCGCACTGCCATCTCGATCTCCGTGCCGGCCGGCGCGGCGGTCTCCACCGGGTATGCGATCCGGGAATACGAGCGGGCCGGCGCGCCCAAGGAGATCGGCGCGGTCACCGCGATCGTGTCCGGCCTGGCGTCGATCGGCGGCCTGGCCCTCGTCTACGCCGCAGGTGGGGCGGCGCTGCTCGCGTACGGGACCACGACGTCGCTGACCTGGCGGCCGCTCGTGATCGTCGTGGCGATCGTCGCGCTGACGGCCCTCGCGGTCGTCGTCGGCCGCCGGCTGTTCGATGACGGCCCCGCCGAACAGCGCGAGCAGCCGGAGCGACAGGGGCGGCTGCAACGGTACGTCCAGCGCCTGCTCGCCTCGGCCCGGGACGCGTGGCGGGCCGGCGCCGGGCTGCGCGTGCGGGACTGGTGGGCCGTGGTCGGGTACGCGGCGGTGAACTGGCTGACGGACCTGGCCTGCCTGGCGGCGTGCACCCACGCGCTGGGCCTGCCGGTGAACCTGCCCGCCCTCGCCGGCATCTACCTCGGCGTCCAGATCGTGCGGCAGGTGCCGCTGTCGCCGGGCGGCATCGGCGTGATCGAGACCGCCCTGGTGGCCGGCCTGACCGCGTCGGGCGCGACGGCGATCACCGCGGCCGCGGCCGTGCTGCTCTACCGGCTGCTGTCCTGCTGGCTGCTGATCCCGCTCGGCGGGGCCGCCGCGGTGGTCCTGCGGCGGCCGGGTCGGGCACCGTCTCCGTCGCCTCCGCTGCCCGACCGGGACGTCAGTGCGTCTTGAGCCACGCGACCAGGTCGTCGAGGACGCGGTCCCGCTCGGGCTCGTTGAACACCTCGTGGTGCAGGCCCTCGTAGATGTGCACGGTGAGGTCCTTCGCACCGGCGGTGTCGGCGATGAGGCGGCTGCTCGCGGCGTCGACCAGGCGGTCCTCGGCGCCGTGCAGCACCAGCGTCGGCAGGGTCAGCTCCGGCAGGCGGCGCTGGAACATCCCCATCGTGGTGAGCATGGCGCCGCCGACACCGGCCGGGACCTTGCCGTGGTAGACGAGCGGGTCGGCGTCGTAAGCGGCGACGACCGCCGGGTCCTTGGAGATGAACTTCGAGTCCAGGGCCTGCACGGGGGTGGCGGGCGCGATCCGGCCGAGGACCTTCGCGACCGCGATCGCCGGCTTGCCGATGCCCGAGCCGGGCACGACCGGCGTGCCGGACAGCGCGAGGGCCCGCAGCGACGCCTGATGGTCCAGCGCGTAGGCGAGCGCGATCATGGCGCCCATGCTGTGCCCGAGCAGGAACGGGACCTGACCGGGGTGGCGGGTCGCGACCTCACCGAAGAGCAGGTGCAGGTCGGCGGTGTACTCGTCGATGCCGCGCACATACATCCGCTTGCCGCCGGAGCGGCCGTGGCCGCGGTGGTCCGGGGCATAGACGGCCAGGCCGAGCTCGCCGAGCCGGGCCACGACGTGGTCGTAGCGCCGGGCGTGCTCCCCCATGCCATGGGAGAGCACGACGACACCTTCGACGTCGGCCGGCGTCCACGCGTCGTAGACGATGCGGACCCCGCCGCCACCGGTGAGGCTGTGCTCCTCGCGCTGCATGGCTGCATCGTCCGCCCTGAACGAACGTGAAGCAAGCCGCTGCGCCACTGCCGGCTGCGGCGGCTGTCCCTGCGCCGCCCGCAAGAAACGGCGCAGGGACAGGTCAGGACGCGGCGCGCTCGGCTGCGCTGCGCTCCACGCAGAACTCGTTGCCCTCGGGGTCGGCCATGGTGACCCAGCCCGAGCCGTCGTCCTTGCGGAAGTCCCCGACGACGGTGGCGCCCAGCCCGAGGATCCGCTGGACCTCCTCGTCCCGGGTGGCGTCGGTGGGCTGCAGGTCCAGGTGGATGCGGTTCTTGCCGGCCTTGCCCTCCGGCACCTGGACGAACAGCATCGCGGCCGAGCCGTCCGGGGCCTCGATCACGGCCTCGGTGTGCTCCGGCAGGTTCGGGTCGTCGGGGTTCTCACGGAAGCCGGTGAGGGCGCTCCAGAACAGCGAGAGGTCGTAGCACTTCGCGCAGTCGACGGTGATGTGCCTGATGCGTACGGTCATGCACCCACCTCACCAGATCCGGCAACCGGTTTCTCTCAGAAGCCCCGCGCGAGGCGATGGTACGCCTGATTCCAGCGGACCTCCTTGGCGAACTGCCGGACCGTCGTGTCGGCGTCGATGACGAGCAGCTCGGTGCCCGTCATGTCGGCGAGGTCCTGCAGCTCCTCGGTACCCACGGCGAACGACAACACCGTGTGGTGCGGGCCGCCCGCGGTGAGCCACGACTCGGCCGACGTGGACAGGTCGGGCCTGGGCTTCCACACGGCGCGGGCGACGGGCAGGCGAGGCAGCGGTGCGGTCGGGGCGACCACGTCGATCTCGTTGGCCACGAGCCGGAACCGCTCGCCCAGGTCGGCGAGGCCGAGCACGACGGCGGGGCCGGGGGTGGCGTCGAAGACGAGCCGGACCGGGTCCTCGCGGCCACCGATGCCGAGCGGGTGGATCTCGCACGACGGGGTGTCCAGCGCGATGCTGGGGCACACCTCCAGCATGTGCGCGCCGAGGATGACCTCGTTGCCCGGGGTCAGGTCGTAGGTGTAGTCCTCCATGAACGACGTGCCGCCGCCCGGGGACATGGCCTTCAGCGTCCGCACCAGGACGGACGTCTTCCAGTCGCCCTCGCCGCCGAAGCCGTACCCGTCGGCCATGAGCCGCTGCACCGCCAGGCCCGGCAGCTGGCGCAGCCCGCCGAGGTCCTCGAAGTTCGTGGTGAAGGCCTTGAACCCGCCCGCGTCCAGGAACGCGCGCAGCCCGAGCTCGATGCGGGCGGCGTAGCGCAGCGAGTCCGCCCGGTCGGTCTTCAGCGCGTCGGAGACCCGGTACGTGTCGTGGTACTCCTTGACCAGGTTCTCCACGTCCGCGTCCAGGGTCGCGTCGACGGCTTCGACGAGGTCGTTGACGCCGTACGTGTTGACCGACACGCCGAAGCGCAGCTGCGCCTCGACCTTGTCGCCCTCGGTCACCGCGACGTCGCGCATGTTGTCGCCGAACCGGGCCAGCCGCAGCGACCGCATTTCACAGTAACCAAGAGCGGCGCGGGTCCAGGCGCCGATCCGGGCGGTGACGCGGGGGTCGGTGACGTGCCCGGCGACGGTCTTGCGGGCCACCCCGAGCCGGGACTGGATGTAGCCGAACTCGCGGTCGCCGTGCGCGGCCTGGTTCAGGTTCATGAAGTCCATGTCGATGTCCGCCCACGGCAGCGCGACGTTCGCCTGCGTGTGCAGGTGCAGCAGCGGCGTGCGCAGCGCGTCCAGGCCGGAGATCCACATCTTGGCCGGCGAGAACGTGTGCATCCACGCGACGACGCCCACCACCTGCGGGTCGGCGTTGGCTTCCAGACAGGTTTTCAAGATGTCGCCGGCACTGGTGAGCACCGGCTTCCACACCACGCGCACCGCGATGTCCGGCGACTCGTCCAGGGTCGCGGCGAGCTGCCTCGACTGGGCCGCGACCTGGTCGAGCGTCTCGGGGCCGTACAGCCCCTGGCTGCCGGTCAGGAACCAGACCTCGTGCGTCATGATGTGCTCCTCTGCCCGCTCTGGGGCTGGCCGTAGACGTTCTGGTAGCGGTCGTGCAGCGACGCGACGGCCTGGTCCGGCAGCCGGTCGACGGACCCGAGCTGGCGGGCGTAGTGCATGGTTCGGGCGACGTCCTCGCACATGACCGCCGCCTTGACGGCGGCCTTCGCGGTGGCGCCGATGGTGAACGGGCCGTGCTGCAGCATCAGCACCGCCGGCGACGGGTGCCCGGTCAGCGTCTCGACGATGCCGCGGCCGATCGCGTCGGAGCCGATGAGCGCGAACGGCCCGATCGGGATGTCGCCGCCGAACTCGTCGGCCATCGCGGTGAGCGAGCACGGGATCGGCTCGCCCCGGGCGGCCCACGCCGTCGCGTACGGGCTGTGCGTGTGCACGACCCCGCCGACGTGCGGCATGTGCCGGTACACGTACGCGTGCGCCTCGGTGTCGCTGGACGGGGCGTGGGCGCCCTCGACGAGCCTGCCGTCGAGGTCGCAGATCACCATCGCGTCGGGGGTCAGCTCGTCGTAGGAGACGCCCGACGGCTTGATGACGAGCAGGTCCTCGCCGGGGACGCGGGCGGAGACGTTGCCCGAGGTCCAGGTGACCAGGCCCCAGCGGATCAGCTCGCGGTGCAGCTCGCACACCTCTTTCTTGATCGCCTCGATCACCGGGCCACCTCCTCGCGCAGGTCGCGGAGGCGGTGCAGCACGTCATTGCCGCCTTTTCCGAAGTACTCGTGCAGCTGCTGGTACTCGGCATAGAGTCGGTCGTAGACGTCGGCGGCGGTCTCGTCGGGCGTGTAGACGGCCCGTTTGACCTTGCCCATCGCGGCCGCGGCGGCCCGCACGTCCGGGTATTCGCCGGCGGCGACCGCGGCGTGGATCGCCGAGCCGAGCGCCGGGCCCTGCTCGGAGTCGATGACGCTGATCGGGCGGCGCAGCACGTCGCTGTAGAGCTGCATGAGGAACGTGTTCTTGAGCAGGCCACCCGCGGCGATGAACTCGGTCACCGGCACGCCGGCGGTCTCGAGGGTCTCCACGATGGTGCGGGTGCCGTAGGCGGTCGCCTCGATCAGCGCCCGGTACTGGTCCTCCGGCTTCGTCGCCAGGGTCTGCCCGACGATGACGCCGGACAGGTGGTGGTCGACGAGCACCGATCGGTTGCCGTTGTGCCAGTCCAGCGCGACCAGGCCGTGCTGGCCGGGGCGCTGCGCGGCGGCAGCCGCGGTGAGCTCGTCGTGCTGTGCGGATGCGAACGAGGCGAACCAGCCGAAGATGTCGCCGACGCCGGACTGGCCGGCCTCGTAGCCGTACAGGCCGGGAATGATGCCGTCGGCGACGACGCCGCACATGCCGGGCACGTCGGCGAGGGTCGCGCCGCTCATCACGTGGCACGTGGAGGTGCCCATGATGGCGACCAGCTGGCCCGCCTCGACGGCCTGCGCGGCGGGGGCGGTGACGTGCGCGTCGACGTTGCCGACGGCGACCGCGATGCCCTCCGGCAGCCCGGTCCACGCGGCGGCCTCGGCGGTGAGCCGGCCGGCCAGCCCGCCGAGCGGCGACAGCGGGCCGTCGACCTTGTCCACGAACGTGCCGAAGCCGGGGTGCAGCGCCTCGAAGAACTCCCGGGACGGGTACCCGCCGTCCTGGTAGGCGCCCTTGTAACCGGCGGTGCAGGCGTTGCGGGTCTCCACCCCGGTCAGCTGCCACACGATCCAGTCGGCGGCCTCGATGAAGCGGTCGGCTCGCGCGTACACCTCCGGGTCCTCCTCGAGGACCTGCAGCGCCTTCGCCAGCTGCCACTCCGAGGAGAGCTTGCCGCCGTACCGGGCCAGCCACGCCTCGCCACGCTCCTCGGCGATCCGGTTGATCCGGTCGGCCTGGCGCTGCGCGGCGTGGTGCTTCCACAGTTTCGGGTGGGCGTGCGGTCTGTCGGGGAGGACGTCGCCCAGGGGGGTACCGTCGGCGAGCACCGGCAGGAACGTGCACGCCGTGAAGTCCGTGGCGATGCCGACCACCTGTGCCGGGTCGATACCTTCCAGGGCCTTGGGCACCGCGTGGCGCAGCACGTCGACCCAGTCCTCGGTCATCTGCAGCGCCCAGTGCGGCGGCAGCACCTCACCGGTGGCCGGCAGCGTGCGTTCGACCGCGCCGTGCCGGTACTCGTGGACGGCGGTGCCGACCTCGGTCCCGTCGTCGACCCGGACCACGACGGCCCGGCCGGACAGGGTGCCGTAGTCGACCCCGACTACAAATTTCGTCATGAGGTTCTCCGCGCCACGGCCCGCTGCAACACGATGAACGCGAACAGCAGCGCGCCGATGACGATCTTGGTCCACCACGAGCTGAGGGTGCCCTCGAACGTGATGATGGTCTGGATGAGGCCGAGCACGAGGACGCCGAGCACGGTGCCGAACAGGAAGCCTGAGCCGCCGGTGAGGACGGTCCCGCCGATGACGACGGCGGCGATCGCGTCGAGCTCCATGCCGAGGGCGTGCAGCCCGTAGCCGGAGGAGGTGTAGAAGGTCAGCAGGACCCCGCCGAGCGCGGAGCACACCCCGCTGATGGTGTAGACCGCGATCTTCGTCCGCCCGACGGGCAGGCCCATGAGCAGCGCCGACTGCTGGTTGCCGCCGATGGCGTAGATGTTGCGGCCGAGCCTGGTGTACGCCAGGACGTACGCGCCGACGAGCACCACGACGAGTGCGATGACGACGCTCCACGAGATGTGGAACCCGCCGAAGCGGATCTTGTAGTCGGCGAGGGAGGTCCACAGCGCGTTGTCGATCCGGATCGCCTCGGTGCTGATGACGTAGCACAGGCCGCGGGCGAGGAACATGCCGGCGAGCGTGGCGATGAAGGGCTGGATGTCGAAGAAGTGGATGATGCTGCCCATCGCCAGCCCGATCAGGGCGCCGACGAGGAGCACCACCGGCAGCACCGCGATCGGCGACCAGCCGGCGCGCACCAGCGACGCGAAGATCATCGTGGTGAGCGCGACGACCGCGCCGACCGACAGGTCGATGCCGCCGGTCAGGATCACGAACGTCATGCCGACGCCGACGACGAGCAGGAAGCCGTTGTCGATGAAGACGTTGAGCACGATCTGGGTGTCGCTGAAGCCGGTGTACCGCACGACGCCGGCGCCGTACATGACGCACAGCAGTGCCAGGGTCGCCAGGACCGGGATGTGCCGTTGCTGCGGCCGCCGGATCACCCGCTTCTGCAGGCTCTCAAAGGTGGTGCTCATGCCGTCACCTCCGCTGCACTCCGGCGCCGGCCTGAGCCGACCTGCCATCCCGATGAGCGGCCGCTCATGCCGTCACCTCCACCTTCTGCTGCGGCGCCTGCGTGGCCGGCGCGGACGGGCGGCGGCGCTGGAACTTCTCGCGGAACTTCGGCGCCTGCGCGAGGCACAGGACGACCACGACGACCGCCTTGAACAGCAGCGTCACCTCGGGCGGGATGCCGACGGTGTAGATCGTGATGTCGAGGGTCTTGATGATGACGGCGCCGAGGATGGTGCCGGCGATGGAGAACCGGCCGCCCGCCAGGGAGGTGCCGCCGATGACGACGGCGAGGATCGCGTCGAGCTCGATGAGCAGGCCGGCGTTGTTGCCGTCGGCGCTGGACACGTTGGAGCTGATCATCAGCCCGGCGATGCCGGCGCACAGGCCGGCGAACACGTAGACGATGAGGATCAGCCAGCGCGACTTGATCCCGGCGAGCCGGGACGCCTCGGCGTTGCCGCCGACGGACTCCAGCAGCAGGCCCAGCGCCGAGCGGCGCACGATGAGGCCGGCCACCACGGCGACGCCGACCGCGATGATGACGCACAGCGGCAGGCCGAGCCAGTAGCCGGCGCCGATCATCTTGTACGGGCTGCTGTTGATCGTGATGATCTGCCCGTCGGTGATGAGCTGGGCGAGCCCTCGCCCGGCGACCATCAGGATCAGCGTGGCGATGATCGGCTGGATGCCGACGGTCGCGACGAGGAACCCGTTCCAGACGCCCAGCGCCAGGGACAGCAGCAGGGCGAGGCCGACCGCGAGGAGGACGCCGGTGACGCTGTTCTGGTCGTCCAGGCCGCTGATGCGCAGGCAGGCGAGCGCCCCGGCGATCGCGACGACGGCACCGACGGACAGGTCGATGCCGCCGGTGGCGATGACCAGGGTCATGCCGAGCGCGACGAGGCCGAGCGGCGCGCTGGCGCGCAGGATGTCGATGACGCTGCCGTAGAGGTGCCCGTCGCGGAACTCGACCTTGAAGAAGCTGCCGGAGAAGAACACGTTGGTGACGAGCAGCACCACGAGGATCACCGCCGGCCAGAACAGCCTGTGCTTGATGATCGCCGCCATCAGGTGCCGCTCGCAATCGTCTCGGTGAGGCGGTCGAGGTCGACCGCGTCGGTGTTCTCCAGTTGGGTCACCAGGCGCCGGTCGCGCAGGACGCCGATGCGGTGGCTGAGCCGCAGCACCTCCTCCAGTTCGGCGGAGATGAACAGCACGGCCATGCCCCCGTCGGACAGCTCGACGACCAGGCGCTGGATCTCGGCCTTGGCGCCGATGTCGATGCCGCGGGTCGGTTCGTCGAGGATCAGCAGCCGCGGCTCGGTGATGAGCCATCTGGCGAGGAGGACCTTCTGCTGGTTGCCGCCGCTGAGGTTGCGGACCGGCAGCTCCGGGTCCTTCGGGTTGATGTTGAGCGCGTCGATGTACTTCTGGACCAGCTCGTCCTGCCTGCGGCGGGGCAACGGCCGGGTCCAGCCGCGGGCCGCCTGCAGGGCGAGGATGATGTTCTCCCGGACCGACAGTTCCTCGACGAGGCCTTCGGTCTTGCGGTTCTCCGAGCAGTACGCGATGTCGTGGTTCATGGCGGCGCGCGGGCCGTGCATCGTGACGGGTTTCCCGTCGATTTCCAGGTGGCCGGTGTCGGCCTTGTCGGCGCCGAAGAACAGCCTGGCGAGCTCGGTGCGGCCGGAGCCGAGCAGGCCGGCGAGGCCGACGACCTCACCCTGGTGGATGGTGAGGTTGAACGGCTCGACCGCGCCGCTGCGGCCGAGGTCGTGTGCCTGGGCCACGGCCGGCGCGGCGTCGAAGGAGCGCTTACCGGCGTCTTCAAGGCGCTCCAGCAGCGCCAGCTCCTTGCCGATCATCAGGCTGACCAGCTGCAGCTGGCTGATGTCGGCGACGAGGTGTTCGCCGACGAGCCGGCCGTTGCGCAGGATCGTCATCCGGTCGCAGATCTCGTAGATCTGGTCGAGGAAGTGCGAGACGAACACGATCGCGATGCCCTGCGCCTTGAGCTGCCGCATGATCCGGAACAGCTGGGCGACCTCACCGGCGTCGAGGCTGGAGGTCGGCTCGTCCAGGACGAGGATCTTCGCGTCGACGTCGATGGCGCGGGCGATCGCGACGAGTTGCTGGACCGCGAGGGAGTAGGTCGACAGCTGGGCCGTGACGTCGAGGTCGAGTTCGAGGCGCTGCAGCAGGTCGGTGGCGCGGCGCCGCATGACGCCCCACTGGATCCGGCCGAACTTCGTCGGTTCGCGGCCGATGAAGATGTTCTCCGCCACCGACAGGTTCGTGCAGAGGTTGACCTCCTGGTACACGGTGCTGATCCCGGCCTCGGTGGCCTGCTGCGGCCCGGCGAACCGGACCGGGCGGCCATCCAGTGCGATCTCGCCCTCGTCGATGTCGTAGACGCCGGTCAGCACCTTGATCAGCGTCGACTTCCCGGCGCCGTTCTCGCCCATGAGGGCGTGGATTTCCCCTTGGTACAGGCGGAAATCCACACCCTCTAGAGCCTTGACGCCGGGGAACTGCTTGCTGATGCCGCTCATGCTCAGCAGTGCGGTCCCCATGGTTGCGCCTCTCAGTACTTACGGTTCGGAAGCTCGGTCTTGGCCTGCTCCGGCGTGAACGCGGACTCCACGGTCAGCACGCGCTGCGGGATCGTCTCGCCGTTGAGCACCTTCTTGGCGAGGTCCATCAGCTGAGGGCCAAGCAGCGGGCTGCACTCGACGATGTAGTTGATCTTGCCGGCGGCGAGGGCGGTCATGCCGTCCTTGACCGCGTCAACCGTGATGATCTTGATGTCGACGCCGGGCTTCTTGCCGGCCGCCTCGATCGCCTCGATGGCACCGAGACCCATGTCGTCGTTGTGGGCGTACAGCACGTCGATCTTCGGGTTGGCCTTCAGGAAGGCCTCCATGACCTCCTTGCCCTTGGCCCGGGTGAAGTCACCAGTCTGCGAGGCGATGACCTTGAACTTCGGGTCGGCCTTGATGACGTCGGCGAAGCCGGACTTGCGGTCGTTGGCGGGGGCGGAGCCGGTGGTGCCCTGCAGCTCGACGAGGTTCACCGTGTCGGTCTTGCCGGCGTACTCCTTGACCAGCCACTCGCCGGCCTTCTTGCCCTCGACGACGAAGTCGGAGCCGATGAAGGTCTTGTAGAGCGTCGTGTCCTTGGAGTCGATGGCGCGGTCGGTCAGGATCACCGGGATCTTGGCGTCCTTGGCCTCCTTGAGCACGGTGTCCCAGCCCGACTCGACGACCGGCGAGAAGGCGATGATGTCCACCTTCTGCGCGATGTAGCTGCGGATCGCCTTGATCTGGTTCTCCTGCTTCTGCTGCGCGTCGGAGAACTTCAGCTCGATCCCGGCGGCCGCGGCGGCCTCCTGGATCGACTTCGTGTTCGCGGTGCGCCAGCCGGACTCGGCGCCGACCTGCGCGAAGCCCATCGTGATCTTGCCGTCGTCCTTCTTGCCACTGCCCGCGTCGTCGGACTCGCCGCCGCACGCGCTGAGCGCGCCTACCACCAACAGGCCGCTGAGCACGGCCGCGGACCACTTCTTCAGCACTACGCCTTCTCCTAACGGGGTGTCTGGTGCAGTTCGCGTGAACGTTCACATTCAAGGGCGGACCGCCCCACCGCCGGGGTGTGTGGCGATAGGGGTGCCTTGCTACGGCCTTGGTTACATTGGCCGTCGCGGTTGTATGTCGAGAGTGTTAGCGTTCTCATCCCCGGCGTCAAGTCTGTGACGTCGATTCGTGACCGGAGGTGCTCGTTGGCCCACCCCGCGCGCTCCGGGCGGGACCGCGGAGCCTCCGCTCGCGCCGCCTCTGCCACCGCAAACTCGACCGATCGTGTCGTCATGCCTACGGAACGTATCGCTTTCGGGGGTCGCGGCGACGGTCCTTCCACAGACCGTGACACTGCGCCTCCCGAGCGTGATGTTCCGTCTGGCCAGGCATTGTCCCCGGACAACCGCGGGCGGTCCCCGGACATCGGGGGGCCCGCGACGAGGGTGCCAGGCACGGGCGGCGTGCCGTCCCCGGGCGGCGAGGACGCCAGGCGGCGTTCCGCGACCGGCACCGAGTCGCCGGCACGGTCCTCGGACAGCGGGTCTTCGGGCGGCGCGTCTACGGGCAGTCGGTCTTCGGGTGGCGGGGCTTTGGATGGCGAAACTTTGGGTGGCGGGTCCTTGGGTGGCGGGTCGTCGGCGCCGCTGCGGCGGGCGGGGGTGCCGGGGCCGACCGGGCCGGACCGGAGCCGGCGGGGGCCGGTCGCGCACGCCGGGGGCGCCGTCCCCGACGCGGTGCCCGTCCCACCACCGCGGAAGGTCGGGATGCGCGACGTGGCCCGCCTCGCGGGCGTGTCGCACCAGACCGTGTCGCGGGTCCTCAACGACCTGCCGAACGTCAGCGACGGCACCCGCAGCCGGGTCCTGGACGCCGTGCGGATCCTCAACTACCGTCGCAACCTCGCCGCGCGCACCCTCGTGACCAGCCGCTCCCGCACGATCGGCCTGATCGGCTTCGAGACCACCCTGGCCGGCCCCGCCTCGATGATCTACGGCATCGAGAAGGCCGCCCGCGAGGCGGGCTACTACGTCAGCATCGCCACCGTGCGCTCACTGGACCGCCACGCCGTGCTCGACGCCGTGGAGCAGCTCTGCGCGCAGGCCGTCGAGGGCATCATCGCCATCGCACCGAAGAACTCCGTCGCCGACGCCCTCGCCCAGGCACCCCCGGGCACCCCGACCGTCGGGGTCGGCGGGGCCGACGACGGCGCGGTGCCGATGCTGCGGGTCGACAACGTGCGGGGCGCCTGCCTGGCCACCCGCCACCTGCTGGAGCTCGGCCACCGCACGGTCCACCACGTCCCGGGCCCGGCCGACTGGCCGGAGGGCCGCGACCGCATCGACGGCTGGCGGCAGACCCTGCACGCGGCCGGCGCCCCGGTCCCGCCGGTCACCGCCGGCGACTGGTCCGCCCGCTCCGGATACCTGCGCGGCCAGCTCCTCGCCGCCGACCCGGGCGTCACGGCCGTCTTCTGCGGCAACGACCACATCGCCCTCGGCGTCCTGCGCGCGTTCCACGAGGCGGGCCGTTCGGTCCCTGACGACGCCAGCATCGTCGGCTTCGACGACATGCCGGAGTCCGGCTACTTCCTCCCCCCGCTCACCACCGTGCACCAGGACTTCGCCGAGCTCGGCCGGCGCAGCGTCGACCTGCTCGTCGCCCGGCTCGCCGGCACCCCCGCCCCCACCGCCCCGGTCCACCTCCCCCCATCCCTGGTCGTCCGCGCCAGCACGGTCACCCGCCGGTAGCTTCGCTACAGGCTCGCCGCCCCACCGCTTCGCGGCGGGTCCCGCCGGGGGATTCTCACCCCGGACCCCCAATGCTCGCTGCCGCTCGCACGACCTGCGCCCTGGCGGGCGCGGCCGACTCACACGCTAGCGCGTGGCAGTTGAAGGACCGGGAGTTGAGGTTTCCTGGCACTCAAGGTCCTTCGTCCAGCTCGCCCGCTGTGCGCGCGAGACGACGGAGGCGGGCCCGTCCAATTGGCGCGGGCGCTGTCCGTGCTTCCTGGTCTGTGGGAACGGGCCGGTGCCCACTTTGGTGATCGACGGTTTTTCGGGAGGGACTGGCCCGCCCCCGTCGTCTCGCGCGCATGGCGGGCGAGGAAGACGACAGACCTTGAGTGCCTCGAACCTGGACCCCCGGCCTTTCGGATGGGAACGCGCAAGCGCTCGAGCGACCGCGCCCGTCAGGGCGTAGGTCGTGCGAGCGAAGCGAGCATGGGGGGCCGGGGTGGGAACCCCCCGGCCGCCTCCGGCGTCAGCCGGCCGAAGGAAGCACAGCCCGCACGCAGCGGACGACCGGGGGGTCGAAGCCGTTGAACGAGGAGGCGTAGACGCTGGTGTAGGAGCCGGTGCTGGCGATGTACACCTCGTCGCCGGTGCGCAGGCCGGCGGAAAGCTCCACGTCGAACATGATGGTGTCCTGGCTGTCGCAGGTCGGGCCGGTGAGGTGGCAGCGTTCCCGGGTCAGGGCCGCCCGGGAGTCGGTGACCGGGAAGCGGAGCTGGTTGCCGGTCTCCAGGCTCTCCATCAGTCCGTTGAAGGCGCCGACGTCGAGGTGGATCCAGCGCCGGCCGTGGCGCAGCGCGGTGCCGATGACGGTGGCGCGCAGGGTGCCGGCCGCGGCGACCACCGCCCGGCCCGGTTCGATCACGACCGGGACCTCGTAGGGCAGCCCGGCCAGGCCGGTGGTGATCGCCGCCGCGTAATCCGACAAGGGCGGCACCGTGCTTGCGTAGCGGGCGGGGAAGCCACCGCCGACGTTCACCATCTGGAGAAACACCTGCTCCGCGGCGAGCTTGTCCATCACCTGCGCGACGGCCCGCAGCGGGGCCCGCCAGGCCTGCGGGAGCAGCATCTGGGAGCCGACGTGGAAGGCGACGCCGAACGGGCGCAGCCCCCGGTCCCGCGCGCCGAGCAGCAGGGCGGTGGCGGTCGCGACGTCGACGCCGAACTTGCCCTCGCTGGGCACGCCGCTGCGGATCTGGTGGGCGGCGAGCCGCACGTAGACGGCCGCGCCGGGGGCCGCGGCGGCCAGCTTGTCCAGCTCGTCCTCGGAGTCGAACGCGAAGCGCCACAAGCCTTTCGCGTGCGCGCGGGCGATGTGGCCGACCGGCTTGACGGGGTTGCTGAACAGCGTGTCCGCCGGGTCGACGCCGGAGGCGGCGAGCAGGTCGAGCTCGGGGGCGGAGGCGACCTCGAAGCGGCAGCCGAGGCCGTGCAGCTCGGCGAGGACCTCCGGGTGCGGGTTGCACTTCATGGCGTAGTGCACGGTGCAGCCCGGCAGGCCCGCGGTGAGCTCGTGGTACTGCGCGGCCACCCGATCGAGGTCGATGAGCAGCTCCGGTGTTCGGCGGCGGTGGTCCACCCGGTCCTCCCGTCCACTTCGTCCTGCGTGGTCAGGATATTGCGCATCGTAACTTTCGCACTACCGCCTGACGCTCACGTCCACGGCGGGCGCCACATCGGCCATACGGGCGGGCCCTGCGGCAGCAGGATCGGCGGGCGGCTCTGGTACCCGTGCCGCAGGTACAGCTCGCGGTTGCGGGAATCGTTGGCCTCCAGGTACGCCGGGAGGCCGGCCCGGTCGAGACGGCTGTGGTGGCGGGCGAGCATGGCGCTGCCGATGCCGAGGTTCTGCCGCTCCGGACGCACCGCGAGGAACGCCAGGTAGTGGTGCGGCACGATCGGATGTTCCTCGTCGAGCAGCGCGTCGAGCTGGCAGGCCCGGTCGAACGCCGGCCCGGAGGCCTCCTTGAGCCGCCGGTCGTAGTCGATCGGCGGCGGGATGGCGCGGGTCAGCGGGAACCACAGCGCGACACCGGACAGCCGCCCGTCGATCGGGTCGAGCGTGGCGTACACCTCGCCGAAGCGCACCGCGTGCTCGGTGAAGATGGTGAAGTACTCGGGGCTGTACTCGCGGCGGACATCGGGGTCGGGCGCCATCCAGCGGGCGACCGGACCGTCGCACATCGCGGCGGTGAGGACCTCGGTGATCTCGTCGGTGTCGACCGGTTCGATGTCACGGACGACGACATCCTGAATGGCATGCGTCATGACCATCCTCTTTCGGTGTCCACAGTGGAAGGTTAGGAGTGGTGGGCGACGTCGGACGTGCGCGGCAGCGAGTGCGACACCGGGAAGCTCGGGCTCTCCGGCAGGACCTGCTGCTCGGCGCCCCGGCCGATGCCGGCGTAGGACTCGGGCCGCGCGGCGCGCATGATGACCGCCCAGAGGACGCCCACCACGGCGAAGACGGCATAGGCCGCCGAGAACACCCAGTTGAAGATCGAGTCCGACTCGACCTGTAGCAGGTCGCCGAGCCCGATGACGGTCGCGGCGAGCACCGCGCTGAGGAGCAGGAACGCCAGCAGCGGGGCGATCTGCGCGCGCCACACGTTCTCCCGCCGGCGGTGCCGGATGAAGAACGCGATGACGGCGGCGGACGCGCCCCACATGAGCATCAGGACGCCGAGCCCGCCGACGGTCGTACCCCAGGCGAAGAGGTGGATCAACGGATCGGTCTGGGTCGCCCAGTAGACGAAGAGGACCACCAGGGCGAGCAGGCTCTGGGTGATCGAGCCCAGCATCGGGGCCCCGGTGCGCGGGTGCGCGACACCCCACAGCCTCGGCAGCACCCGCTCCCGGCCCAGGGCGAACTGGTAGCGGGCGACCGCCGCGTGGAACGCCAGGGCCGCGGCGAACACACTGGTCAGGAACAGCACGTAGCCGACGTTGATGAACGCCTCGGGCACGTACGGCGTGACCAGCGCGAAGACCAGGTCGGTCTCCTGGTCCTTGGCCGCCTGCACGATGTTGCCGGCGCCGGTGTTCACCGACATCGCCCATGCCGAGACGCCACAGAGCAGCCCCGGCAGCAGGACCGCCCAGTGCGTGGCCCGGGCGATGGTGCGCTTCGGGTCCTTCGCCTCCTCGGACAGCACGACGGTCGCCTCGAACCCGACGAAGCCGGCGATCGCGAGCACCAGCATCGCCGCGACCTCCGGCGTCAGCAGCTGGGCCGGGGCGAGGGTCTCGGTGCTGACCCGGCCGCCGGCCGGGTGCGCGATCATGATCGCGTCGTAGATGAGCACGATGGTGATCTCGGCGGTGAGCAGCACGGCGAGGACCTTGCCGCTGAGGTCGACCCACAGCACGCCGAGCACGGCGATCAGGAACCAGCCGACGAGCGCGCAGACGAACCAGCTGGCCTTGATCCCACTCGCCTCGAGGACGCCGGAGGCGACCTTCCCGAGCAGGCCGAACAGGCCGATCTGCATCGCCGCGTAGGCCGGCAGTGCGACGAACGCCGCTGCCACGCCGGCGACCCGGCCCAGCCCATGACTGATGTAGGAGTAGAAGGCGCCGGAGTTGACGATGTGCCGGCTCATCGCCACGAACCCGACGGTGAAGATCGACAGGATCAGCGCCGCCACGAAGTACACCAGCGGCACCGCCGTGTTGCCGACCACGGCGTAGATCGTCGAGATGGCACCGAGGATCACCGTCAGCGGCGCCGCGCCCGCGACCCCGAAGAACACCACGGACGGCACGCCGAGGCGGTTGCTGGCCAGGCCCCGGGTCACGATGTCCGGCCCGCTCGCGGTGCTCCGCGCCATGTTCGGTCTCCTCACGCGGTCAGTCGTGCTGGTGCGCAACGCGCCGCGGTGATAGTGGTGGCGGCCCACCGAATGTCACCGACGACCCACGGCGAGCGCTGAGCCCACCGCGGCCTCGGTGTACTGGACGAGCTGGACGACGTCGTCCGGCAGCGACGCCATGATCGCCGGTAGTTGGCGCATGCACTCGCGCTGCTCCTGGACGCCCGCGAACACGTGCCGGGTCAGCCCGGTGGCGACCACGAGCGCGATGAGCGCCCGGTCGGCCAGGCCCATCGACCGGCGGTGCGCGAGCGCCTCGGACAGCCGGATCGACTCCCACGCGGCGGCGTTGCGCTGCTCGGCGCTCAACGGCAGGTACAGCGTCTGCGCGCTGAGCAGCTTGCGCCGGGTCACCGGCTCGACCACGCCGGCCCGCAGCAGCCGCTCGCCGACCTGGTCGGTCGCGTCGGCGGCGAGGTAGGCCAGCCAGGTGCGGATCTCGCGGTGCTGTGGCTGCGCGATCAGCAGGTCCAGCACCCGGTGCGCGAGCGAGTCGCCAGGCGGCTCCTGGCTGACGACGTAGAGGTCGCCGGTCATGGCACGCAGCCGCCCGTACAACATCAATTCACCGAGGAGGGACGAGGCCAGGCCGAGGCCTGACGCTCGTGGGTGCAGCCGGGAACGGCCGGTTCGATCGTCGTGGGCAATCAGGTAATAGCTGTTGGCAAGCATCGTGACCACGCTTTCTCGAGGCACCTCGAGCACATCAGTGAACGGGCCAGCAGGCGCATGTGCTGGCTTCGATGTCCCCGAGCATCATGTACCCAACACGGCGCGTAGTGCAACGAGTACTAGACTCGGGGTATGCGCATCCCGCAAATTGCATAGGATCATTGCTGTGGACATTGACGCCGCCAAGGACGAGGGACCAACGCTTCGCCGCCGTCGACTGGCAGCGGAACTGAAGAAAAGTCGCGAGGAGGCCGGATTCACGCAGGAATCCGTGTCCCGGCACTTCGAGTGGCATTCGGCCAAGGTCACCAGAATTGAGAACGCCCGCGTGCCGGTGACCGCGCGGGACGTCAACGACCTGCTGACCCTGTACGGGGTGCGGGACGTGGACTACCGCGAGGCGCTGCTGGCGCTCGCCCGGCAGGGCAAACAGCGCACCTGGTGGACGGACTACCGCGACGTCATGCGGCCGGGGAACTTCGTCGGCATGGAGGCCGACGCCTCGATCACCCGCGTCTGGGAGCCGATCGTGCTGCCGGGGCTGCTGCAGTCCGAGGCGTACATGCGGGCGTTGATCGGCACCGGGCGCCGGCACGACCGCAAGGAGACGATCGAACGGCGGGTGGCGCTGCGCAGGATGCGCCAGGCGCGCCTGACCGCGCCGTCCCCGCTGCAGCTGGTGGCCCTCATCGACGAGTCGGTGATCCACCGTGTCGTCGGCGGTCCGTCAGTGATGCAGGAGCAGCGGCGCAAGCTCATCGACGTCGCGGCGCTGCCCAACGTGTCGATGCGGATCGTGCCGTACGGCGCCGGCGAGCACCCCTTCATGGGTGGTTCGGTCGCGCTGCTCGAGTTTCCCGACGTCGCCCACTTGGATGTCATATACCTTGAGGGGCTTGCCGGGGACTACTACGAGGAGCAGCCTGCGGAGGTCAAGCGCTACCGCGACGAGTTCGAACGGCTGAGGAGCAGAGCCCTCAGCGAGTCGTCATCGATATCGTTGATCGAACGCCTGCTCGACTGAGCTGTCCGCGCGCCGTCTCAGCGTTCCACCGTTCAGTCGCATGTTTCAGCGCAAACGGAAGGAGGTGCACGTTTTGTCTGCTCAATTCACCGATGCCAGCTGGCACAAAAGCAGTCGCAGCAACGGCAACGGCGGCAACAACTGCGTGGAAGTCGCAGTTGCTGACTCCGCTGTCGGCGTCCGCGACAGCAAGAATCCGGACGGACCGGTATTGCGGTTCAGCCCGGCGGCTTGGGAGTCGTTTGTGTCCGACGCCAAGCACGGCGCTTTTGATATGACCAACTGACGCTTTTCCCGGCTTCCTCAATCCCGAACATCATTGATCCGCGGGTGGGCTGGTGCAGGAATGCATCAGCCCTCCGCGAAGATACTGGTCGATGCTATTCCCGGCCGCCCGGCGGCGCCACCGTCGGCTTTTGCAGTATCTGTAACGGCGGCGCCACCGATTGATCTCCAGGAGGTGTTCGAATCGCCGGGTGATCCTTTCGGTGACCACGCCGGCCGGGTCCGACGCGCATGCCGTGCGCGGTGGCGGCGGAACGTTGTGATCGCCTGTGCCGCGGTCCGGCCGGGCCCGGCCGGACGCACCGCCGATCGTGTTCACCGTCAACGGGATCGCGGTCAGCGCGGTGGACGCGTCGCCCGGGACGGTGGACCGCATCCGCGCCACCATGCTCGCCGAAATTTCTTGTCGCGTCGGTCAACCCCGGATCGGCCGGGTGGCATCACCTTGGTGGAACGTCCAGCGAAGGGACCCACCACGTGCGCCCGGATCGGGAACATGACTTCAGCCAGTACGCGCAGGCGCGGATACCGCGGCTGCACCGGGTGGCGTACCAGGTGCTCGGCGACCGGGACCGGGCCGACGACGCGGTGCAGAACACGCTGACGGTGCTGTACCAGCGCTGGAGCCGGATGCACGACGTGGAGAACCTCGACGCCTACGTGCACACGATGCTCGTGCGCTCCTGCCTCAGCGACCGGCGGCGCTGGTGGGCGAAGGTGCAGCTGCGCGAGACCACCCCGGACGTGCCGGTCGCCGCCGATGACCCGCTCGTCGAGCAGCGGATGGTGCTGCGGGCCGCGCTGCGTCGCCTGCCGGAGGGACAGCGCACGGTGCTGGTGCTGCGGTTCCTGTGCGACCTGCCGGTCGCCGAGGTGGCGCGGCTGCTGCACCGCTCGGAGGGGACCGTGAAGCGGCAGACGTTCAGCGGGCTGGGAAACCTGCGCCGGCTGTTCGACGAGTTCGCAAGGAGCGAGGCATGACCGAGAATCCCTTCTCCGTCCTGGCCGGCGAGGCCGTCCCGGACAGCCGGGTCCGGGTCGACGACGTCATCGCCGCCGGGCGGGTCCGGGTGCGCCGGCGGCGCGGTGCCGTCGCCGCGGGGTGTGCCGCGGCGGTCGTCCTCGTCACCCTGGCCGGCGTCGCCTTCGCGGTCCGCCCACCGAACGACGGCCCGGCCCGGCCCTCGCCGTCGCCGTCGCCGTCGGTCAGTGCGCATCCGTCGGGGTGCACGGTCGCGAGGGTGGACGTCGACGGTGACATCGGCGCCGCGTTCACGGACCCGAGCGGCAGGTACGTCGCGTTCTCCCGCGCACCCGATCCCGGGCTGCTGATCGTGTACCGCGACGGCGTCGTCGTGCGGCGGTACACCACCGGCGGGCGGCTGCAGACGTGGGCGTTGAACGCTTCCGGGACCGCGGTCGGCGCGGTGGACAACGACGCCTACCGGACCACCACCGACGGTGCCCTCGCCATGCTGCCCAGGCCGTCCGGAGCGGCCCGGGTGTGGGCGTACGGCATCAACGCGGCCGGTGACGTCGTCGGCGAGGCGGCGATGCCGGGCAAGAAGTTCCGCGCGGTGCTGTGGCGGCACACCGCCCTTGACGCGCCGGTGCTGCTGCCGACCCCGTCCGGCCAGTCCTCCTCGGCCCGGGGAATCACCGACGACGGCCGGGTCCTGGGCGACCTGGACCAGGGTGCCACCCCGTACCTGTGGAACGCCGACGGCACCGGGTCGGCGCTGCCGACCCCGCCGGGGATGCCGGGCGGCCACCCGATCCAGATCGCCGGCGACTGGGTCACCGGCATGGTCAACTACCTGTCCGTCAAGAACTTCGACCCGACGACGGGGCGGCGGGCCGGCACCGGCGACCCGAAGCCGGCCCGCTGGCAACTGTCCTCCGGCACGGTCGAGATCCTCGAGGCCGAAGACGTCTTCAACGGCTCCGGGCGCGTCGCCGCCGACGGCACGCTGGTGATCAACCGGTTCACCGACGCGGTGTTCTGGGACGGCACCCGGTTGACGCCCTTGCCTGCGCCGCCTGGGTACGACCATGTGCAGGTGACCTCGATCAGCGCCGACGGCCGGGTCATCGGCGGCGCCGCGACGAAGAACACGGGCGGCTCGATCGAACCGTTCCGCTGGGACTGCCGCCGCTGACCCGACGCCCGTTGCTCCCGGCCTTGCGCGCAGTCTCTGACCGGATCAGCGATCTTGCGACTACCTGGTTGATCGGTGGTCGCGGGAGGCCAGTCATCAACCAGGTAGTGGCGGTTTCCCACAGGTCCGAAGGATCACCGGGTGGGCGGGGATCCTTCGGACTGCGGAACTCCGGCAACGACGCCGCGGGGTCGACGCCCAGTTCGGCACCGCCGAGGTCCGGGTCAGCCTCGTTGCCCGCTGCCCGCTGCCCGCACGCGACTTCGATCAGTGCCGCGTGGGTGCCGGTGGCGAAACGGGTCCGGCAAAGGAAGGTGGACGGGCGTGCTTGCGGCGGGCGAGGCGGACGGCGCGCGGACTTCGGTCTCGCCCACTACGGGGGGTTGGTTGCGCCGCGGCCGCAAGTCGCGAGGCGACCGGTCGCGGCCGCGGGCTTCTCACGGGCGCGGGCTACTCACGGGCGCAGGCTTCTCACGGGCGCGGGCTACTGACGGGCGCGGGCTTCTCACAGGCGCGGGTGCTCGCCACCCGCCTGTCGGCGTCGCACCCCTCCGCCGGCTTGTCGCGGGCGCAGGCTTCTCACAGGCGCGGGCTTCTCACGGGCGCGGGTGCTCGCCACCCGCCTGTCGGCGTCGCACCCCTCCGCCGGCTTGTCGCGGGCGCGGGCTACTCACGGGCGCCGGCTACTCACGGGCGCGGGTGCTCGCCACCCGCCTGTCGGCGTCGCACCCCTCCGCCGGCTTATCGCGGGCGCGGGCTTGTCACGACCGCAGGTCGTGGCTGCGGAACTGTCCGCGGACCTGGCAGGGAGGCCGTTCACGGCCGACCGGTGGCTGACGGGAGCGACGGCCGCGCCCACGACGGACCGGAGCCATGCTCGTGCTCTTGCTGTTCAGCTTTTCGGGGCGGCGGTGCTGCGGCGCAGGACCAGGGTGGGCGCGACGTGCGGGTCGGGCTCGGGGCGGTCGGGGCCTTCCGGGAGGTCGGCCTCGATGGCGCGGAGCAGGGCGGCGATGCAGCGGCGGCCGACCTCGTCGAAGTCCTGGCGGATCGTGGTCAGCGGCGGCGACAGGAACTCGGCCTCCGGGATGTCGTCGAAGCCGACGATGCTGACGTCGTCGGGGACGCGGATGCCGTGCTCGTGGAAGGCGCGCATCATGCCCAGTGCCATCTGGTCGTTGCCGGCGAAGACGGCGGTGACGTCGTCGCGGCGGGCGAGCTCGAGGCCCGCCTGGTAGCCGGAGCGGGCGGACCAGTCGCCGGTCATGAGCGGTGGGGCGGGCAGGCCGGCGTCCTCGAGGGTGCCGCGCCAGCCTTCGATGCGGCCGTGGGTCTCCAGCCAGTCGCGCGGGCCGGACAGGTGCCAGACCTTGCGGTGGCCGAGGCCCAGCAGGTGCTGGACGGCGAGGCGGGCGCCGGTGACCTGGTCGACGGAGATCGCGGGGATCTCGCCGCCGACATTGGACTCGACGGCGACCGCGGCGACCCCGAGCGGGAGGCTGTGCAGCGCCGCGGCGGCGGCGGTCTGCGGGGCGATGACGACGACCCCGGCGACGGACTGGTCGGCGAGGGCCTCGAGGGCGTTGACCATGCCGCTGTGGTCGAGCTGCTCGAGGGTGACGATGCTGACGCCGTAGCCGGCGGCGCGGGCGGCGCGCTCGATGCCCAGGAGGGTCGAAGCCGGCCCGTAGAGGATCGTGTCGAAACTGACGACGCCGATCACCCGGGACCGGCGGCCGGCGAGGCCGCGGGCCATCGCGTTCGGGCGGTAGTTGAGCTGCCGGACCGCCTCCAGGACGCGCTCACGCGTGGCGGGGCTGACGCTCGGGTGCTGGTTCAGCACCCGCGAGACGGTCTGGTGGGACACGCCGGCGAGTCGCGCGACGTCGTTCATGACCGCTGCCCGGCCCTGGCTCGTTGGACGCATCGCCCTCCCCCCATGTTGATGTTAGCGCTGCCACGATATGCCGTGCCGGGCGGTACGCCGCGCTCTGGGGGCCGGAATGGCCGTTCGGATGACCCGGGAGCCGCTACTCGACGCAGAACTCGTTGCCCTCGGGGTCGGCCATGACCGTCAGCTCATCGCCCGGCTGCAGGACCGTGGCGCCGAGCGCCTCCAGCCTGGCGACCTCGTCGGCCACCGCGCCGGGTGCCCGTAGGTCGAAGTGCACGCGGTTCTTCGCGGTCTTGCCCTCCGGCACCCGGGCGAACCAGATGTTCGGCCCGCCCCACCCGGCGGCCTCGACGAACGCCTTGTCCGATGTGGACTCCTCGTCGACGTCGGTGCCGAGCGCCGCGGCCCAGAACCGGGCCAGCACCAGCGCGTCGACGCTGTCGAACGTCACCGACTTGATGTAGGCAGCCATGGGCGGCACCCTACTCCGGCCGCCGGTAGACGCTGACGTGATCGTCTGGCGGATGCAGCGTCGGGCGGCGCGGTCGTACTGGTGCAGCCGGATCGTGGCGGAGTCCCCGGGACGAACGCGCTGCCGGTCCGCCTTGTCGAGGTTGAAACAGAGTGTTGAAGACGAGGTACACGAGGCTGTAGGGGCCTTTGACTCCTACGTCCGCCATGTCGCCGACCGTGACCGCTTGTCGTACGTGGCGGCCGACAACTTGCCGAAATGCCCCGGATCATCGAAAACCGACATCGATCAAGCTTAAAGGTACGGCCGAAAATTGTCGTACCCGCTGACTAGGCTGCTCATAGTCGTTGAGGTCATGGAGGCTGTTGTGCAGGAACCGGGTGCGGGTCTGGTCGTCGACGCTGCGAAGGCTGAGCCGTTCGCGGCGGTCGAGGAGTATCGGGCCGCGATCGGCGCGATCCGGCAGGCCGCCACCGCGTACTACGGCGGGTCCGATCTGGACATGGACGACGCCGTGTATGACGCGTTGCTGGCGCGGGTCGCGGCGACGGAGGCGGCGCAGCCGGCGTGGAAGGCCGACGAGTCCCCCACCGAGGTCGTCGGTGCCGGCGGCGGGGTGGTCGGCGACGTCGTGCACAGCACGCCGATGCTCAGCCTGGACAACGTGTTCGACGAGGACACGCTGCGCAAGTGGGCGGCCCGGCTGGACAGGATCCTGGGCCGTCCCGCCGGCGGGTTCACGGTGGAGCCGAAGATCGACGGGCTGGCGATCGCCGCCCGCTATGTCGACGGCCGCCTCGTGCAGGTCGCGACCCGCGGCGACGGGCGCGCCGGCGAGGACGTGACCGGGCAGGCCCGGCGCGCGTCGGGGCTGCCCGAGCGGCTCGCCGAGCCGGTGACCCTCGAGGTGCGCGGCGAGGTCTTCATGACCGACGCCGACTTCGAACAGGCCAACGTGATGCGCACCGGCACGGGCGAGCCCGCGTTCGCGCACCCGCGCAGCGCCGCCGCCGGCACGCTGCGCGCGCAGGACCGCACGTATGACGCGCCGCTGTCGTTCTTCGCCTATTCGGTCCACAGCGAGGCCTTCGCCACGGTCGCCAACTCGGACGCGATGACCGAGCTGGAGCGGCTCGGGATCGCCACGACCGGCGGGTCCGTCGCCGGGACGCCGGTGTGCGGCACCATCGAGGAGGTCCTCGCCGCGGTGCACACGCTCAGCGTGAGCCGTGGCGCGCTCGGGTTCGGCATCGACGGCGCGGTCATCAAGGCGGACCTGCCCGCCGACCGGGACGCCGCGGGCTCGTCGAGCCGGGCGCCGCGGTGGGGCGTGGCGTACAAGTTCCCGGCCGACACCCGCACCACCCGGCTGCTGCAGATCGAGGTGCAGATCGGCCGGACCGGTGTGATCACCCCTGTGGCGGTGCTCGAGGCGGTCCAGATCAGCGGGGTCACCGTCACCTCCGCGACCCTGCACAACTTCGACGACCTGGTCCGGCGCAACGTCCGCCCCGGCGACGTGGTGTTCGTCCGCCGCGCCGGCGACGTCATCCCCGAGGTGACCGGCGCCAAGCTCGACGAGCGCCCGGCGGACTCGGTGCCGTTCGAGCCGCCGGCCCGCTGCCCCCGCTGCGACGGCGAGATCGACCGCAGCCAGAAGCGCTGGCGGTGCACCCGCGGCCGGGCCTGCGGTGCGCACGAGTCCCTCGCGTACTACGCCGCCCGCCACTCGATGGACATCGAAGGCCTCGGCGGGAAGGTCATCGACCTGGTGGTCGCCGCCGGTCACGTCACCGACCCGGCCGACCTGTATGACCTCGACGTGCCCACCGTCGCGAGCCTGGACCGGATGGGCGAGCTGTCCGCCACCAAGCTCGTCGCCGGCATCCAGGCGTCCAAGGAGCAACCACTCGCCCGCGTGCTGACCGGCCTCGGCGTGCGCATGACGGGCAGGTCCATGTCCCGGCGGCTGGCCCGCCACTTCGGCACGATGCAGGCGCTGCAGGCCGCGTCCGTCGAGGACCTGCAGCAGGTCGAGGGTGTCGGCCCGGAGCGCGCCGTGACCATCGCCGCCGAGCTGGTCGACCTGGCCCCGGTCATCGCCAAGCTGGTCGCCCGCGGCGTCAACATGTCCGAGCCCGACCTCACCCCACCGTCCGCCACCACGTCCGGCACCGACCCGGACGCGGACGCGGACACCGACGGCACCGCCCCGACGGCCCTGCCGCTGCGCCGCCCCGACGGCAGCCCGATGACGGTCGTGGTCACCGGCTCGGTGCCCGGCCTCACCCGCGACGAGGGCAACGAGGCCGTCGAACGCCTCGGCGGCAAGTCCTCCGGCTCCGTCTCGAAGCGCACCGACCTGGTCGTCGTCGGCGACGGCGCCGGCTCGAAGGCCGAGAAGGCCGAGCAGCTCGGCATCCGCATCCTGCCGGCGGAGCGGTTCGCCGCGTTGTTGCAGGCGTACCTGTCCGGGGACGAGGCCACCATCACCGACATCCTCGCCTGACGGCCAGGTGACCGCCGGCGGGCCTCTTGCTGCCGCGTGGTTTCAGCGGTCACGCACGGAGATCGCCAGCGAGAGCACCCGGGCGCCGGCCCTCGGCGCCGGGGCCCCGCCGGCACTCGCGTTCTGGCGGGCGCCCGAGTTCTCGCGGGCACCCGAGTTCTCGCGCGGACGCCCGGGTTCTCGCGCGGGCGCCCGGGTTCTCGTCGGCGTGGCGAACCGTTGCCGGGGACCGCCGGTCGCCGGTAGCCCAGCGCCGCACCTGCGGGCACCGGCGCGGCGGTGCCAGCGCGCCTGCAAATGCCGGCGCGGCGGTGCCGCACATTGCCCGTCCTGGGCGCGTTGCCGGTTCGCCGCGCCGCCACGACCAGCACCCGCTGGCACGAGCAGCCCACACAACCCCGGCCACTCGCCACCGGCACGAGCAGCGCACCACGGGGTGTCCAGCACGACGTGCGGCGCCGTGAACACGAAGTCGGTCAGACCCGCCGACATCAGCAAGCCCACACGACCGCGGCGAGCAGCTGCTGGCACAGCAGCGCACACGGCTCGGACAGCACCCACCGGCACGAGCAGCGCACGACGCTTCAACAGCCCCGCCGTCGCGAGTGGCCATGTCGCTGCAACGGCAACCGCCGGCACGCCCGACGCTTCAACGGGGTCACGTCCGCTGCGGTAGTTATGCGGGCCGTGCCGGCTTGCACGCTTCGGGCAGCCCTGATTGCGCAGTGATGGCGGACCCGTGATTCGTGAAGGACTCGCTTCGACCGCGCCGCCACACGTGATGCTCGCTCCCGGTTGGAACGAAGTCGTCCACGGCCCGTCCGGACGGCCGGTCCGTGACTTCGATCTGCGCAGCGGTCCCAACGGGTGAAGGCGCAACAAGCGGAACGATTTCCGGCATCAGGCGCCCGGGAATCCTTCGGCTTGTAGGGAATCCGGCAACAACCCCTGCGCGTCCGGCGCGCGACCCGGCACTGCCGAGGCCCGGATCAGCCTTCGCCGGGACCGCGCCCACGGCCACCAACGCGCGGACGGACACCACCACCCGGGCAACTGGAAGAACCGCTATGGTGCCGACGGTTCCGTCGTGTTCAACCACAGCCAGTCGCTCCCACCCGGCGTCAGCCTGAGACCAGCACGGGTGATCTCTACACCTGGGTCGAGCTCCCGTGCGACGCCCGCGCACTGCAACGGGCCGGCACCGGACGCATCGCCGCGACCCGGTTCGGCGGCTCGTTCCAGCTGACGCTCGCCACGAGCGACAAACACCCCGCGGCAGGTCGGCCTGTACCTGCTGGACTGGGACGGCGGCAACGGGCGCCGGGAGATCGTCACCATCTCCGACGCGCTCGGCAACACGCTCGCCACCGCCGACAGCAGCGCCTTCGGCACCGGCAAGTACCTGATCTGGAACATCCGCAGCACGGTCACGTTCACCGTCCGAGCCAGGCCTGCGTCAGCGGCCTGTTCCTCGGCGCGGCCGAAACGCCCGACAACCCGCCGGGCACGCTCGGCAACCTCGCCGCGAGCGGAATCACCGCCACCGGCGCACAACTGAGCCGGAACGTGTCGACCGACGACCACGGTCGACACGATCGGCCAGACCTCGACCGCCTCCGATCCGGGCACCTTCACCACACCCGGCCGCCGCCGGCGGCAGCATCGACAGAACCCAGGGCAACTGGAGGGGACTACGGGGCCGGGCGGCTCCATTCAGGGCGACACCTCGCAGGCCACCCCGGTCACCATCACGCCGACCCGGACGGCCGGGGCCAACGCGGTCACCAGCGCCACGTTCGTCAACTGACGGCGGGGCTGAACCAGGCCACAGCGGGCGCGGACGCCACCGCGTCCGCGCCCGCCGGG
Source organism: Dactylosporangium siamense (assembly GCF_016862795.1). Taxonomy (GTDB): domain Bacteria; phylum Actinomycetota; class Actinomycetes; order Mycobacteriales; family Micromonosporaceae; genus Dactylosporangium; species Dactylosporangium siamense. Next base: position 116,868 of record NZ_BONQ01000137.1, read on the forward strand.
ATCGTTGACACCTCAACCGGCCGGTTCATAAACTTGAACGACCTCATCTGATAGGCAGACAAGCCGGATGACGAACGCGAGCCGGAGACACCCGCGATGACGGTGACCCGCACGACGCTCGGCGACCAATTGGCCCGGGGCATCGTCGGCAAGATCGAGACCATGGGGCTCGGGCCGGGCGACGAGATCCCCGCCGAGGGCGAGCTGGCACGCGAGTTCGGCGTCAACCGCCTGGTCGTGCGGGAGGCCATCCGCACGCTCGTCGCGCGCGAGATCCTCATGTCCAGCCAGGGCAGGCCCGCCCGGGTCTCGATCCCCTCGCCGCGGGTCTTCGGCCAGATCCTCGAGTTCCGGCTGAATCAGAACTCGCTGGATTTCGACGACCTGGTCGACACGCGGCGGGTCATCGAGGGCGAACTGGTCCGCCGGGCCGCGAGCCGGGTGAAGACGAAGGCGGCGTCGGTCGACCGGGGGCGCGAGATCCTGGCCGAGATGGCGGGCGCCGCCGACAACCGCGACCGGTTCATCGAGCTCGACATCGCCTTCCACGCCGCGATCGCCGAGATGGCCGGCGCGCAGCTGCTCCAGTTCATCCTGGACTCGCTCGAGGCGGTCCTCCTGCGGGCCCGGCAGGCCAGCTACGACGGCCGGGTGCGCCGCGGCGAGGACCAGAAGCGCACGCTGCGGGCGCACGAGCGGATCCTGGCCGCGATCGCCGAGGGCGACGCCGACAAGGCCGCCGACGCCATGGCCAAGCACCTGGCGGAGACCGCGCGCGACCTCAATCCCCCGCAGCGCAAGGCCAAGCCGGCCTCCTGAACCCCGGTCACCGCACGACCCCGTCCGGACATTGACGGGTCGATGCGCGCCCCTGACCTGACACCGAAGCTTATCTGACAAGCTGTAGGTTAGTAGGCAGTTCATGCCGTCCCTCAGCAACAGCGAGGGCGTGCAGGTCGCCACGATACCGGCGGGCCGGCACCGCAACCGGCGTCCTGCTCGGCCCCGACCACCCACGGCAACTGGAAGGGCACCTACGGGTCCGACAGCTATCTCGTCGTCAACGACGCCGAGCAGCCCGCGTCCGGGGTCACCGTCACGAGCACGGGCACGGCGTACATCTGGGACGGTGCACGGACCGAGACCCGGGGCCCCGCAGCGGGCGCATCGCCTCGGCCCTGTTCGGCGGCATCTTCCAGGTGAAGGTCCAGATCTCGGACGGGCAGACCTCGTCAACGGCGTCTTCATCGACTGAGATAAAACCCTTGAGCCAACAGGCTCCCGGGCCACGGTGGCAAGCCACCTGTCCGGAACTCGTCAGGGCGGATCGTGCGGCCGGGAGCTTGTTAGGTTCATGGCACGGGGGTTTGATGGTCGGCGCGGCGGCGGGTGCATCCCGCAGGGATCACCGCCTCCGCAGCACGGCAGCCGCCGCGCCGGTCATGAAGGCGCCCCACCGGACCCCGGGGGCAGCGGGATCCGGTGCGGCGCGGGGGGCCGCTACGCGGTGAGGCGCAGGTAGTCGACGTTGAAGCCGCCGGTCTCGCAGAACAGCGTCAGCTGCTGGTCGCCGGTGGCCGTGACGGTGATCGGGACGTGGATCGACTGGTAGGTGCCCCAGCCGCCGGTGTCGGGCACCGACGCGGTGGCGAGGGTGGCGCCGGTCGCGTCGCGCAGGGAGATCGCGCCGGGCGCCGGCGCGCCGGATCCGTTGGCGACGCGCAGCTCCACGTCGTACGTGCCGGCGGCGACGTCGAGGCGGTAGGCGAGCCAGTTGCCGGCCGAGGTCCAGCCGACGTTGCGGCCGCCGCTGGCGGCGGGGTTGGTCTCGATGAAGTTGGGGCCGCCGTCGGTCCAGCCGTGCTGGGCCACGTATGCCTCGGCCTCGACCTTCGCGCCGACCGGGGCACCGTGCGGCCGGACGGTGACGTGGACCGTCGTCGAGGAGCTGGCGCGCCCGTCGGTGACGGTGACGGGGATGTCGATGGTGCCGGGGACGGTCGGGCGCAGGGTGACCACGCCGGTGGCGGCGTCGACGGTGACGCCGTCGGGCAGGTCGGTGGCGTAGAACGCGAGCGCGTCGCGGTCGGTGGCGCGCAGCTGGAGCGTCGTGGTGCTGTGCTGGTCGACCACGACCGGCGCCGGCTGTGCGAGGACCGGGGTGTCGTTGCGGCCGTGCGGCAGGTCGGCGGTCCAGCGGTAGGTGGCGTAGGCGTGCGCGGGGACGGTCGCGACGAACGACCGGCCGGCGAGCACGACCCGGACGGTGCGGTCGACGTCGAGCGCGTTGCCGATCACCGCGACGTAACCGTCGTGCTGGTCGCGGTAGACGACGTTGCTGATGCCGTCCGCGGTGCCGCTGGAGGCGACCCGCGTGTGCGCCGGGGTGAGGTACCGCGAGAACTGCCCGAGCTGGTAGAGCTCGTCGCGGACGGTGAAGGTGCGGGCGGTGGTGTCGACCTTGACGAGCCGGTCCGGCCACTTGGTGGTGCGGGCGACCTCGTCCCAGTCGACGTTGTTGTCGCGGGCCGGGGTCCAGTGCAGGGTGCCGCCGTCCTGGTCGGTCGCCTGGGCCCACAGGATGTAGGAGGACGCGTCGAGACGGAAGTCGGCGAGGACCGTGGCCGGCGACAGGTCGCTGGTCTCGGTCAGGTGCACCGGCTTGCCGGTCTGCTCGTAGGCGTCGCGCATGACGGTGGGGTCGCCCCAGTACGGGTGGAAGGCGATCGCGTCGGCGGCGCGCGCGGCGGCGGGGTCGTTCAGCACCCGGTAGTAGTTCTTGGTGGCGGTGCTGTTCGGGTCGCGCCAGTCGTAGAAGTTGAAGTCGTGGATGTAGAGGTCGACGTCGAGGCGGGCCCGGCGCAGCTCCCGGTCGATCGCGACGGAGAGCTTCTGCTGCTGCTCGACGCTGATGTCCATGGCCGGGTAGACGACGTCCATCCCGGGCTCGTTGAGCAGCGTCAGCGCGTCGACGCGGATGCCGAGGCGGGCGTACGCCTGCACGTACTTCACGTAGTAGCGGGCGAAGACGTCGATGCGGTCGTCGCGCAGCTTGCCGACCTGGTAGTACTCGGTCGTGCTGCCGGGCTTGAGGGCGACCTCGCCGAGGAAGCGGTTGTTGGTCTTCATCCAGGCGGGCGCGCTCCAGGCCGAGGCGAGGAACGTCGCGCGGGGGTTGTACTTCTGGATCAGCTTGACGGTGTCGACGATGTGCAGGTCGATGTCGCGCTGGATGCTGAAGTGCCGCAGGTCCAGGTCTTCGGTGACGCCGGCCGGCAGGTCGTCGTAGGACCAGAACGGCAGGTGCTCGATGAGGTCGGGGCTGCCGATGGTGAGCCGGAAGCGGTCGAGGCCGGCGCCGGTGCGCGGGTCGACGAGGAGCCGCACCGCCTCCTCCCGTTGCGCCGGGGTGAGCTTCCACAGGTTGGACACGGTCGTCTCGTCGATCGAGAAGCCGATGCCGGTGTACGACTGCCGCCGGCGGCTCGGATCGACGACCACGGTCGCGTCGGCCCTGGTGCCGGCGCCGGCACCGACCCGGGCGTCCGGCAGTGGCTGCCAGTGCGCGGCGCCGGTCGAGTACGTGCCGGTGACGAGCGCGCCATGCCCGGCGTTGGCCGCGCTCGGCACCGCCAGGGTGCCGGCGGTGACCAGCGCAACGGTCGCCACGGAGATGGATCGCCTCACAGAGCCTCCCGAGGTTGGGGTCGTGCAGGGTTTGGTGGTGCGGCGCCGCCGCAAGCGACGCCGCACCGGAAAACGGGTGGAACGGTTACGGGCCGCTGACCAGGTAGGTGACCTGGTTGCCGCTGTTGACGGTCCCGCCGGTGTTGTTGATGACCCGCGAGATCGTCCCGGTGCCACCGAGGGAGACGGTGACCATGTTGTGGAACTTGACGTTCGGCGTCACCGGGACCTCGAACGAGTGCCCGAGCACGACGCTGGGG
>NZ_BONQ01000138.1 GCF_016862795.1 Dactylosporangium siamense
CTGTCCTGTGTTGCTGGCGTTGCGCTGTCCTGTGCCGTGCTGCTCGGCGTTGCCTGCGTCGCGCTGTCCCGCGTGGCCTGTGTCGCGCTGCCCCGTGTTGCCTGGCCCGCGTTGCTCGGCGTTGCCTGCGTTGCGCTGTCCTGTGTTGCTCGCGTTGCGCTGTCCTGTGCCGTGCTGCTGCGTGCCGTGTCGCGTGGTGTGTTGCCCCGAGCTGTGCTGGGGCGTGGCAGGACTGGCCGGTTTGCGGGATGCCCTTGGCCGGCAGTGCGTCGTCGGTTGGTGGTGTGGGTTGCGTGGGCGGGGGCGGATCGTCGAGGTCCTTGTCGCTGGCGCCGGCGTACCCCGCTGACCTGCGGCCACGCCATGCCACGCCACGCCACGAGGCGGTTGGCGATGGCTCGTCGGGGCTTTCTGGGGAGCGGGGCTGCGGGAGAGGGCGGCGTTCTGGCCCCGTGCCTTGCGCTGGTGTGGGCAGGGTGGGCTGTTCGCGCGGCACGGCTTCCCGTGCGGGTCCGTGATGTCGGCATTCTGCGCATTTCATGCACCGACCTGCCGGCCCGCGGTGAACGGGTCCTGATTGATGGTCTGGTCGTCCGCACGGCCAGCGCCGTCCTTCGATCGACGCCCCTCGGCCCGCGAGGTCGGTCGCCCAGGTGGGTCGCCCAGGTCCAGCGGCCATCGCTCCGTGGCTGTGGTCGGGGTCCGGTGGCGGGGGCGGCCGTGGCTGGATTCGCACCGGGTCGGTGGTGCGGTCCCGGTATGTGGGCACTGGGCTCAACGGGGCAACAGCAGCTGTCCGGACGGTTGACAACCGGAGACGCGACTGCCTTCATAGACGTTACCACCGAAGAAACATCGTTCCACTCTGCGAAACGGCGACTGGATGCGGTGGGGCAGACCGCCGGAGCAAACACCAGAGAGGAAGCAGCAATTCGATGAAGACCCCCTCCAGGTTGGCGGCCGGGGCCCTCGGCCTCACCGCCGCCATCGCGCTCGGCAGCACCAGTGCCGAGGCGTACGGGCCCGCGGCGAACTCGCTCGGTTGTCGGCTGTACTTCAGCGACGCCGGCACCGGTACCTCGCCGACGACGTGGAACGACACGTTCGGGCTCACCCAGACGCCGGCCACGCCGTCGCCCGGGCAGACCGTCACCGTCACCTTCACCGCGACGACCGGGCCGAACAACGGGCCGGTCCCGCTCAACGCGGGTGATGTGCCGGTCATCATCAAGTTGGCGCTCGGCGGGTCCCAGTCGGGCACCGTCACGCTCAACATGGCCACCTATCCGACCGCCCCGGCGGCCGCGGGTGCGCCGCTCGGCTCCATCACCGCGACCGGCACCTACGTGGCCGGCACGGCTGGAGCGGCGTCCCTCACCGTCACGCAGGCCGTGTTCAACAACGCGACCGCGAAGACGTACTGCTCGGGTCCGGGCGACCGCGACCACAAGGCCGCCCCGGCAAGCAGCACGATCGTCGAGAACTACAGCGTGTTCGGCGGCGGCACCAGCATCACCTCGGTCACCGGGCAGGCCGTCACCAGCGCGGCGCGGGCGGGGAACACGATCAATTTCGCTGTGACCGGCCTCAACGCGAGCGCCACGCTGAGCGCGTCGCTGAAGAACGCGGGCGGCGGTGGCACCGCTGAAGGCAGCGGGGCCGGCACGACCGACGCCACGGGTGCGGGCACCGGGACGCTCGTCGTCCCGGCCGGGGCCACGACGGGGGCGCGGACACTGTCCGTGTCCGACGGCACCAACACGGTCACCACGCCGATCACCATCCTCGGCGCACCGGCCATCTCCATCACCCCCGGTGGTGGCGGCGCGGGCACCGCGGTCGCGGTGAGCGGCACCAACTGGAACCCGGGCAGCACCGTTTCCATCCGGGGTTACAAGGCCGGGGCACCTCCGCCGCCGCCCACCGCGGACGCGGCGGTCACGGCGACGGCGAGCGCGACCGGCGCGATCAGTGGCTCGTTCACCGTCAACGACCCGACCACCGCCTACATCGGCGCGACGTCGGGCGTGGGTCCGGGCACCCTGTTCGCGGTCGCCACCTGGACGGCCTCGGCCGACTCCTGCGTGGCGAAGACCGGGCTGGCGACCACGGGTTCCTGCAACCTCTCCTACAACCTGTCCCAGACGGTCACGGCGGGCAACCTCGCGATGTCCCGCACGGCCGGCTCGGGCAACGTCACGCTGAGCGGCGTCACGCTCAACGGGACCGTCCAGCACGGCACCGGCGCGCTCGCGCCGATCACCGTGACGGACTACCGGGGCAGCACCTTCGGCTGGAGCCTGGTCGGTGCGGTCACCGACTTCACCGGTACGCCGGGCGGCAGCATCGCGAAGGCGAACCTCACCTGGACCCCGACGTGTGTCGCCGCCGCAGGATCGACCAACGCGGTGACGGCGACGGCGGGCTCCGCGGGTGCGGTGGACGGCTCGACCCTGTGCTCGGCCCCGGCCAACGCGGCCGGCACGGGTGGCGGTTTCGACGCCGGCGCCGCGCTCGACCTGCAGATCCCGGCCAACCAGCTGGCCGGCAGCTACACCGCGACGCTCACGATCACGCTGAGCTAGCAACCGAGGAGGTGGGGGCCGGAAGGCCCCCACCTCCGAAGAACAAGGGGGAGCAACGTTGCGGAGAGCAGTAGCGATCATCGCAGCCCTGATGATCATGGCACCGGTAGAAGCCCACGCGGCTGACAACGGCGAGTGGTCGGTCAACCCGACCCCGCCCGCCGAGCCGGGACCCGCGCCCCGCCTGTACTTCTTCCTGGAGTCACCGCCCGGCACCTCCGTGCAGGACTCGGTCCGCGTGACCAACCTCGCCGACCAGCCGCGCACCTTCCGCCTCTACGGCGCCGACGCGTACAACACCCCCAACGACGGCGGGTTCGGCCTGCGGACCCAGGACGCCACCAACACCGACGTCGGCGCGTGGACACGGGTCGGTGCCGCGACGGTGACCGTGCCCGCGAAGTCCCAGGCGGACGTCCCCTTCGTCATCACCGTGCCGCCCAACGCGACCCCCGGCGACCACGTCGGCGGGGTCGTCGCCATGGAGGAGCAGCCGGGCGCGACCACGAAGCAGAACGGCGTCGACGTCACCGTCCGCCGCGCCGTGGCCGCCCGCGTCTACCTGAGGGTCAGTGGCCCGACCGTGCCCGGACTGCGCATCGACGGCGTACAAACGAAAAGCGAAAACCCCTGGCTGCCGACCACAGTGGACGGTGCCTACTCGTACACCGTGGTCAACACCGGCAACCTGCACCTGCCGCCGACCCTCCAGGTCCGGGTCACGGGCCTGTTCGGCCATAAGATCCGGCAGCACGGCAGCACCCCGCAGATCGACCTCCTGCCCGGCGCGCAGACCCGCCTCGGCGGCACCGTCAGCGGCGTGTGGCCGTTCGACGTGGTCACGACCTCGGTGACCGTCACCGCCGACGGCGGCGTGCAAGCGAGGGGCGAGGACACGACGGTGGTGGTCTCGTGGCCGACCCTCGCCGTCATCGTCGCCGCGATCGCACTCTTCATCTGGTACCAGAAGCGCCGAGCCCAAGCGCATACCGCCAAGCCTCGCAGGCGACTGCCCGAACCGGTGACGGTGCGATGAGGCGGATCCTCACCGTCCTGTGTGGACTCGCGCTGATGATGCCGGCCGCACCGGCCCGCGCCGACGGCCTGACCGCGAGTGTCAGTGCCCCGTCGGCGAAGCCCGGCACCAGTGTCAAGGTCACCGGCGCAGGCTGGCCCGCCGGGCAGCTGCTGCAGCTCGTCACCTGCGGTGAGCTCGCCATGACCGGCTCGGGCGCCTGCGACATGCGCGCGGCCCTCGCCACCCCGGCCAGGGCCGACGGCACGTTCAGCGTCGACATCCGCGTCGGTGACCCGCCGCGGCCGTGCCCGTGCGTCGTGCACGTCGCGCTCGTCGGCACCGGCGCCAGCGGCCACGTCGACGTCCCGCTCGAGATTCCCGGTCACACCACCGGACCGGCGCCGACCGCGGCGAGCACCGTGGCCCGGCTCGACGCGGTGCGGATCCGCCTCGATGGCCGCCCGTCGTGGACCGAATGGTTCGGCGCCAGGGCCGAGCGCACCCTGGTCTACGAGGTCCGCAACCCGGGCGCGCAGAGCCTGCGGGAGCTGCCGCTCAACGTGCGCGTCGGCAAGGGCGGCGGCGACCCGACGGCCGCGCCGCGGTCCGGCGAGATCCGGCCCGGCGAGACCCGCCAGTACCGGGTGCCGGTGACGATCCCGTTCGCGGCGTTCGGCCGGTACCAGGTCCGCGCCGACATCGCCGGGCTCGGCGCGGCGAACGTGGCCTACGACGCGTACCCGTGGGGGCTGTTCGCGCTCAACGCGCTCGGGCTCGCCCTCATCGTCCTCGGCGTCCGCAACCGGCTGCGGGCCCGGCGCCGCGCCGGTGACCCGCTCCCGGACAGCGCCGACCCGTTGCTCCTGCCGCCGCTGGTGCGGGTACCCGCGCTCGGCGCCGTGCTCGTCTTCGACGACGCCCCGGGCGCGAAGCGGCTCCGCCGCCAGGCCCGGGCCCAGATCAGCGCCGCGACCCTGCGCCAGCTGATCGGCGAGCCGGACGGCGACGGCGGCACGGCGATCGTCGACCTCGCCGCCCTGGACGCCGTCCTGGCCGGTGACACCCCGAAAGCGGACACCACACCAGCGGCCAGCACCGCCGTCGTCGAACTCGGCGAACTGGACGCGTACCTCGCCGGCCACGCGGACGCCGACGACTGGCGGGCCGCGTTGCAGCGTCCACCACGGAAAGGCCGGTTCGGCCGGCAGAAGAGGAGCCCCGGTGCGGGTGCATGACTGGTCCCTCGCGCTGAGGGCGGGCGTCGCGGCGGTCGCGGCCGTGGTGGCGTTCGCCGGCTGCTCGTCCGTGATGCCCGGCGCCCTGGACGGCGACGGCGGCGGCGACGCGGCCCCGCGCACCGGTGCCGGGCCCGGCGTCACCGCCGACAGCGTCAAGGTGGTGTTCGTCGGCGTCGACCTCAAGGCCACCGCGAGCGTCACCGGGTTCAAGACCGCCGACGCCGGCGACCCGGCGCGCCAGGTCAAGGCCCTCGAGACGTGGGTCAACGCCAACGGCGGCATCGCCGGGCGCAAGATGGTCGCGGTCTACCGCAACTACGAGGCGGCCGACGACTCACCGGCCGCCGAGGAACGGCTGTGCAACCAGATCACCCAGGACGACAAGGCGTTCGCGGTGGTGCTGACCGGGCAGTTCCAGAGCAACGCGCGCCCCTGCTACGCGTCCCGGCGCACGCTGGTGCTCGACGCGACCCTCGTCGCCAACGACCAGAGCACGTTCACGAAGCTGGCGCCGTACCTGTGGTCGGCCAGCTACCCGGACTACGACGAGTTCGTCCGCGCGTTCCTCGGCAGCCTCGAGCAGCAGCAGTACTTCGCCGGCACCACCAAGGCCGGCGTCGTGGCCGCCGACACGCCCACGAACCGCACCGCGTACGAGCGGCTGGCCGTACCCGAGCTCAAACGCCTCAACGTGACACCCACGGTCGCCTGGATCGACACGACCGACCTGGGCACCCTCAACGCCGGGTTGAACCAGGCCGCGGTCGACTTCCGGGCCAAGGGCGTCGAGCGGGTGTTCTTCCTCGGCGGCGCGCGGATGGCGTCGTTCTTCCTCACCGTCGCCGCCGCGCAGAGCTTCACCGCCCGCTACGCACTGTCCAGTTTCGACAACCTGACCTTCCTGGTGAACAACCCGGCGACGATCCCGCGCGAAGGTCTGCAGGGCGCCGTCGGGATCGGGTTCAACCCCAGCCAGGACGTCCCGGACAGCGCGTACCCGTTCCCCGGCACCGACGCCGAACGCGCCTGCGTGGACATCTACGCGGCCGACGGCCAGAAGTTCGCGACCCGGGAGAACGCCCGCGTCGCGTTCCCCTACTGCGACGCGGCGCTGCTGCTGCAGGCCGGCGCCCGTAACCTCGGCGCCGACCTCAACGCGTCGGCGTGGTCGCAGGCCGCCCGCGCCCTCGGCACGCAGTTCCGCCCCGCGACGGGGTTCTCGGGGCTGCTCGGCCCGGGCCGGTTCTCGGCCGCGAACGGTTACCGCGCCATCGCGTACGACGGCGGCTGCGGCTGCTTCGCCTACCAGGGCGAGGAGGTGCCCTTTGCCGCCCGCTGACGCCCTGGCCTGCACCGGCGTCGACGCGGCCTACGGGCAGGTCCAGGTCCTCTACGGCGCCGGCGTGCACGTCGCGGACGGCGAGATGGTCGGGCTGTGCGGCCCCAACGGCGTCGGCAAGACCACCCTCGTGCGGGTGCTCGCCGGCCTGCACCGCCCCGCGAGCGGCCGGGTGCTGCTGGACGGCCGGGACATCACCGCGGTGCCGGCCGCCCGCCGGGTCCGGCTCGGCATGTCCACAGTGGTCGGTCAGCAGGCCTTCGGGTCGCTGACCGTCACCGAGAACCTGCGCATGTACGGATACACGGTCAGCCGCCGCGACGGCCGCCTGCGCCGCGCGGTCGACGGCGCGTTCGCGGTCTTCCCCCGCCTGTACGAGCGGCGCGACCAGCTCGCCTCGACCCTGTCCGGCGGTGAACGGCAGATGCTGGTCCTCGCCAAGACCCTCATCCAGCGGCCCCGGGTGCTGCTCATCGACGAGTTCTCCCTCGGTCTCGCGCCAGTCGTCGTCGGTGGGCTCCTGGAGATGGTCCGCCGCCTGAACCGGCTCGGCACCTCCCTGCTCGTGGTGGAGCAGTCGGTCAACGTCGCGCTGTCCCTGGTGGACCGCGTGTACTTCATGGAGAAGGGCACGATCGTCGCCGAGCACACCTCCGCCCACCTCGCCGGGCAGCCGGAACTGGTCCAGACCCTCATGCTGGGCGGGCACGCATGAGCGGCCGGCGCAGCGGCTCGGGCCGCTCATCGGGATGGCAGGTCAGCTCAGGCCGACGCTGGAGCGCAGCGAAGGTGGCGGCATGAGCATCTGGGGCTACGACTTCGGGCCGGACCGGATCCTGCTCGGCCTGTTCACCGGCCTCACGTACGCGTTGCTGGCCGTCGGCCTGGTGCTCGTGTACCGCTCCAGCCGGTTCGTCAACTTCGCGCACGGCTCGATCGGGGTGTTCGGCGCCGCCGTCCTCGGCCGGCTCGTCGCCGGGGAGGGCCTGCCGTACTGGGTGGCGTTCCCGGCCGCGATGGCGGTCGCCGCGGGGGTGGCGGCGGCCGTCGAGGCGGGCGTGGTGCGAAGGCTGCGGCACCGCTCCCGTGTCATCGGCATGATCGCCACGCTCGGGCTGTCCCAGTTCATCCTCGTCGTGTCGCTGCTGGTGAACCGGCAGGGCGTCAGCGGCGCCACGTTCCCCCGCCCGCCGGGGCTGCCGTCGTTCACGGTCGGGCGGACGCCGGTCGGGCCCGCGTTCACCGCGATGCTGATCCTGACCCCGCTGCTGCTTGTGGCGCTCGCACTGTTCCTGAAGCGGTCCCGGCACGGCCTGGCCATCCGCGCCGCCGCCGACCAGCCGTCCGCCGCTCTGCTCGACGGGGTCGCCGCACCGCGGATGGCGACCGTCGCCTGGGCGATCGCCGGCGGGATCGCGGCCTTCTCCGCCATGCTCGTCACCCCCACCCAGGGCGCCCAGTCCATCGAGACCCTCGGGCCGGACCTGCTGCTCAAGGGTCTCGCCGGAGCGGTCATCGCCCGGCTGTCGTCGATCCCGGTCGCGTTCGCCGCGTCGCTGGGCATCGGCGTGCTCGAACAGATCCTGCTCTCTGGTTCCTCCGGTGCCGGTGTGGTACAGGTCGTGCTCGGCGCGACGATCCTCATCGCGCTGCTGCGCCAGCCCCGCCTCGGCCGGCGGGACACCGACGACGGCGGCTGGGCCCGCTCCGGCGCCGGCCCCCTGTCCGGGCCATGGCCGGTGCGCCACCTGGGCCGGCTCACCGCCGGTGCCGGGTTCCTGCTCGCCGCGGCGCTCGCGTATCTGGTGGACAACCAGACGGCGTCGGCGCTGACCACGGTCGCCGGCTTCACCCTCGTGGCGCTGTCGGTCCTCGTCGTCACCGGCGTGGCCGGGGAGCTGTCCCTGGGCCAGTTCGCGTTCGCCGGCATCGGCGGCGCCGTGTCGGTGCGGGTCGCCGCGCACACCGGCAACTTCTTCGTCGGGGTCGTCGCCGGCTGCGCCGCGGCCGCGCTCGCCGCCGCCGCGGTCGGCGTCCCGGCGCTGCGGCTGCGGGGGCTCGCCCTGGCCGTCACCACCCTCGCGTTCGCGCTGGCGACCAGCGCGTTCCTGCTGCGCCGGGACTGGTTGCTCGGCTCGGGCGTGGCCACCCCGAAACCGCGGTGGGCCGGCTACACCCTCGAGGTCGCCAAGGACTACTACCTGTTCGCCCTGCTCATGCTCGGACTCGGGCTGTGGCTGACCGCGAACCTGCGGCGCGGCGCGTTCGGCCGGCTGCTCACCGCCCTGCGCGACAACGAGGAAGCGGCGAGGGCGCTGACCGTGTCCGCACCGCTGCGCAAGCTCCAGGCGTACGCGGTCGCCGGCGCCCTCGCCGGCCTGGGTGGCGCTGTCATCGGGCACGGGCAGACCCAGCTCACCGTCAACAGCTTCCCGGCCGGGGCGAGCGTGGACGTCGTCGCGATCACCGTCGTCGGCGGGATCGGGTTGCTCGGCGGGCCGCTGCTCGGCGCGCTCGTCATCGTCGGCATCCCCGCCTTCGTCGACCTCGGCATCGCCGGTCAGGCCGCGCTCACCCTCGCCTGGCTGCTCGTCGTCGTGCTGCTGCCCGGCGGGCTCGGCGGCCTGGTGGTGCGCGCCCGCGACCTCCTCGCGGCCCGCTGGACCAGGCCACCGGCACCCGCCGCGGCGCCGCCACCCGGCGACACGGCGGCGGGCGGCCGTACCGAAGACGCGGCGGACGGCCCACCCGATGACGCGGTGGCGGACGGCGCGTTCGACGACGTGGCGGTGGACAGCGCATTTGGCGACGCGGTGGTGGACGGCGCGTTCGACGACGTGGCGGTGGACAGCTTTGCTGGAGGCGCGGCGGTGAACGGCACACGGCCGCGCACGGCGGTCGAGGGCCCGGCACACCGCGGGATCCCGTTGCAGCGCGTAGGGGAAGCCGTCGCGGGACGGCACGCGGCGACGCTGCCGGCCCGCACCGAGCCCGTCAGGGCGCCCGCGCCCGGGGAGCCGCTGCTGGTGGTGCGTGACATCGCCCGGTCGTTCGGCGGGGTCAGGGCCGTCGCCGGGGTCCGCCTCGACGTCGCGGCCGGCGAGGTGCTCGGCATCATCGGCCCCAACGGCGCCGGAAAGACCACGCTGTTCGAGATCATCGCGGGATTCGTACCCCCCGACGCCGGCACCGTCACGTTCGCCGGGCGGGACGTCACCCGCGCCACCCCCGAGCGCCGCGCGAAGCTCGGCCTGGTCAGGTCGTTCCAGGACGCGCGGCTCTTCGCCACGATGACCGTCCTGGAGACGGTGATGACCGCTGGGGAGCGGACCGCGCCGAGCGGGCTGCTCGCCTCCGCGCTCGGCGCGCCCCTGGCCGAGCGGCGCAAGGCCGCGCGGGCCCGCGAGCTGATCGACCTGATGGGACTGTCCACAGTGGCCGGTTCGCTGGTCGGTGCGCTGTCCACCGGCACCCGGCGGATGGTCGAGATCACCTGCCTGCTCGCGCTCGAACCGGCGCTGCTGCTGCTGGACGAGCCGTCCTCGGGCGTCTCCCAGGCCGACGGCGCGGCCCTGGGCGACCTGCTGCTGCGGGTGCACCGCGAGCTCGGCACCACGCTGCTCGTCATCGAGCACGACCTGCCGCTGCTGTCCCGCCTCGCCACCCGCATGGTCGCGATGGAAAGCGGCCGGATCATCGCCGACGGCACCCCGGACGACGTCCGCGCCCACCCGGCGGTGGTGCGGTCCTACCTCGGCACCGACCTCGCCGCCGTCAACCGTTCAGGCGCAACGACATGAGGAGCATTCCGATGCAACGACGGATTCCGACCCTGGCGGTGCTGGTCACGGCGGCGCTCGCCGGGATTGTCCCGCTCGGCGCGGCGCCCGCGTGGGCCGCGCCCACGCTCACGGTCAGCAAGACCACCGGCCTGACCGACGGTGCCTCGGTGACCGTCGGCGGCAGCGGGTTCACCCCCAATCTCAAGCAGATCGCGGTCGGGCAGTGCATCGAGGAGGTGAAGGGCCCCACCGACTGCAACCTCGCCGGCGGCAGCCAGTTCGTCAACGCCGACGCCGCCGGCAAGCTGCCGACGGTGACGCTGAAACTGGCGCAGAAGTTCGGCACCTTCGACTGCACGAAACGCACCTGCGTGATCGCGGCGCAGATCCTGCCGTCCGGCGGCAACGCCGGCGAGATCGCCGCGAACAAGGCGTCGGTGAAGCTCACCTTCGGCGCCGCGGCGGCCGCGACCACGACCCAGGCGGCGGCCGCCACGACGGAGCCCACGGCACTGCCGAAGACCGGGCCCGGCGACGAGCCGTTCGTGGTGCTGCTCGCCGGTTCGGCGCTGCTGACCGTCGGTGTCGGGCTGCTGGTCGTGCTGCCGGCCCGGCGGCGCCGGGCCCGTGCCGCGGAAGGGGTGTGAGCACCGTGCGCCGCATCGCGACCGGAGCCGCCGTCGTGGCGGCCGTGGCACTCGTGGGCCTTGCCGTGCCCGCGCTGGCGGCCGACCCCGTCGCCGCGACCCTCGGCTGCCGGCTGTACTTCAGCGACGCCGGCACCGGCACCTCACCGACCAGCTGGAACGACACGTTCACCCTCACCCAGTCCCCGGCCAGCCCGGCGGCCGGGCAGACGGTCACGGTCACCCTCGCCGCCGCGGCGGGCGTCACCAACGGCCCGGTGCCGCTCAACGCCGGTGACGTGCCGGTGCGGGTCACGGTCGCCGTCGGTGGCGCGCAGACCGGCACCGTCACGCTCAACCAGACCGCCTACCCGGCCTCGGCGAAGGCGGCCGCGGTGCCGCTCGGCCCGATCAGCGCGACCGGCACGTACACCGCGACGACCGCCGGCACCGTGACGCTGACGGTCCGGCAGGTGGCCTTCGCCAACGTCACCGCCACCACGTACTGCTCGGCGACCGGCGACCGGGACCACAAGGTCGCGCCCGTGGACACGCCGATCACGCTGTCGTCCGTGGTGGCGCCGGCCCCGTCGGGCTCGCCCTCACCGAGCGCGTCCGCGTCCGCGTCTGCTTCGCCGAGCCCGTCCGTTTCGCCGTCCGCGTCCGCGTCCGCTTCGCCGAGCGCGTCCGCGTCGAGCACCGAGGCGACCACCGCCGCGGAGACGTTCGGGCCCAAATCGGTGACGATGAGGTGCAAGACGCTCAGCACGATCCGCGACTGGACCGCCACGCACACGCTGAGCATGTCGCCCACCAACCCCGGGTACGGCGCGAACGTGACCATCACGTACACCTTCGACAACGGTGGGAAGAACGGCCCGGCGCCGATCACCGCGGGCGACCTCAAACCGACCGCGACCGTGAAGCTCAGCGGCGCCCAGTCCGGCACGGTGAAGCTCGCCGGCCCGGCCTACGGCGCGATCGCGGCCCAGGCGACGGTGCCCGGCGCCACGCTCACCGGCCAGTTCACCGCCGGCACGCCCGGGCT
Organism: Dactylosporangium siamense; assembly: GCF_016862795.1. GTDB lineage: Bacteria > Actinomycetota > Actinomycetes > Mycobacteriales > Micromonosporaceae > Dactylosporangium > Dactylosporangium siamense. The sequence goes on from NZ_BONQ01000138.1 coordinate 11,637, forward strand.
GGTCACGCTGACCGTGGCGGACATCCTGTTCGACCACCCGCAGGTGGACACCGAGTGCAACAACGGCAGCGACCCGGTGACCGGGCCGGCGGACACGACGATCGTCGCCAAGTTCACCGTCAAGTCCACGGCGGCGACCGCCGCGGAGGCCGCCGGGCAGGCGCTGCCGAAGACCGGCGACGGCGGGATCCTGCCGGTGCTGCTGCTGTGGGGCACGGCGCTGCTGCTGACCGGGGCCGGCGCGCTCGTCGTCCTGCCGGCCAGGGCCCGCCGCCGGGCCGCCCTACATACCGGGCTCCCCACGCCCGGCGAATAGGGAACCGCTCCCGATGCCGGCGCGGCCGGCGGCGGCGAGGCCTGCCTCATCGCCGCCGGCACCGCGCCGCGGCAACGATCGCGTGCACGAGACCGAGGACGAGGAGACCATCCCGGAGCATGCCCGCCGCGGCGGCTTCCCGGCCGACCTGGTGTCGGTGGTCGCCAACGAGTTCGGCCCCCAGACGGCCGGATCGGCCTGACAGATCGGCCTGACGGATCGGCGCCGCTCATACCGCTGTGCTCCGGTGTCGGCCTGGGCCGCCCCTGCGTCGCTGATGAGCGGCCCGAGGCGCTGCGCCGGCAAGCTGTTCATCTCCGTCACGACCGCCGACCACCACGTCCCCGCGGTGCTGACGAAGCTCGGCCGCGCCGTCGCCGGGCAGGCCGAGGAGCTCAACCTGGCGTAGGGTCCTGTGCTCGTGAGCACCTTGAGCAAACTCGTGCCGGACCGGCTCGGCACCGGGTTCCGGTGGCTGCTGGCGTCGTCGTGGACGAGCAACCTCGGCGACGGCATCGCCGTCGCGGCCGGTCCGCTGCTCGTCGCGTCGCTCACCACCAACGCGTTCCTGGTGTCCCTCGCCGCCATGCTGCGGTGGGCGCCGCCGCTGATCTTCGGCCTGTACGCGGGGGTCCTGTCCGACCGCCACGACCGCCGGCGGATCGTCATGGCGTCCGACGGGTTCCGGGCCGTCGTCCTCGCGGTGCTGATCGCCTGCATGGTCACCGACCAGCTCACCGTCGCGCTCGCCCTCGTCGCGCTCGGCCTGCTGACCACGGCCGAGGTGTTCGCCGACAACGCCGCCGCGACGCTCGCCCCGATGCTGGTCCACCGCGACGACCTGGCGATCGGCAACACCCGACTCCAGGCCGGGTTCCTCACGCTCAACCAGCTCGTCGGCCCGCCGATCGGCGCGGCACTGTTCGCGGCCGGCGTCGCCTGGCCGTTCGCCGCCGAGGCGGTCCTCGTCGGCGCCGGCGTGCTGCTGGTGTCCCGGGTCGTCCTGCCCAAGGACACGACCGAGGCGGTCGGGGTGCGGCACGCCGTCGTCGAAGGACTGCGCTGGACCGTGCGGCACCCCGCCGTGCGGACCCTGTCGCTGACGATCCTCGTCTTCAATATCACGTTCGGCGCCGCCTGGTCGGTCCTGGTCCTCTACGCCCAGCAACGCCTCGGCCTCGGCGCCGTCGGGTTCGGCCTGCTCACCACCGTGAGCGCCATCGGCGGTCTGCTCGGCACCGGCCTCTACGGCCAGCTGACCCGCCACGTGAGCCTCGGCAACATCATGCGGGCCGGCCTGATCATCGAGACCCTCACCCACCTGGCCCTCGCCGTCACGACGTCGGCGTGGGTCGCCTCGGTCATCCTCTTCGTCTTCGGCGCCCACACGTTCATCTGGGGCGCCACGTCGATCACCGTCCGCCAGCGCGCGGTCCCCACGCACCTGCAGGGCCGCGTCGGCAGCGTCAACACCATCAGCGTCTACGGCGGCCTCGTGATCGGCTCGGCGATCGGCGGGACACTGGCGACCCGCATCGACGTGACGGCACCGTTCTGGTTCGCGTTCGCCGGCTCGGCCGTCTTCGTCGTGCTGCTGTGGCGCGAGCTGACCCGCATCGCGCACGCCGATCAGTCGTCAGTGTGATTCCGTTCCGCCGGAGGTGTACGACCAGCGCCGGCGCGCGTCACATCCTGGCCCGCAGCACGTCGACCTCGCAGCCTGGCGCGGACGGGTCGAAGCCGTGCTCGACCAGCCAGCGAACCGCCAGCAGGCTGCGCAGCGACCACCATCCCCGGATCGCGTCTCGGTCGACGTCCGCGCCGTAGCCGGCGAGCAGGTCGTCCAGGCGGTCCTCGTGCCCGAGCGTCAGCGACGCCACGTCGAACATGGCGTCGCCCCGGCTCGCCTCCGACCAGTCCAGCACGCCGGTGACCGTGTCACCGTCGACGAACACGTGCGAGATCTGCAGGTCGCCGTGCGTGAACACCGGCGTCCACCGCCGCAGCGCTGCCCCGGCCACGTGGCGGTTGCGCGTGACCAGGTCGGCGGGCAGGACGTCGTTCGCGACGAGCCACCCGCATTCGCGGTCGAGCTCCGAGGCGATGTCCTCGACGCTGCGCCCCGGCCACGGCGGCAGCGGCGCGTCGTGCAGCTTCCGCACCGCCGCCCCCGCCGCGGCCCACGCCGCCGGTGACGCGGCCGACGGCTCGCCGAGGCGCCCGAGGGCCGTGCCCGGCAGGCCGGCGAGCGCCAGCACCGGCGGCTCGCGCCACAGGATCGCCGGTGTCGGGATCGGCGCCAGGGCCATCGCCTCGACCTCGACGTCGATCCGTGCCTGATCGGCGTCGACCTTCAGGAACACGTCCCCGACGCGCAGGGTCGCCCGCTCATGATGGGCGACGACGACCTTGACCTCATCCATGCCGGCCATTGTCGCGGGGGTGACCTCCGGCGTCACCGGGTTTCCGGATCCTCGCCGATCTCGCGCCACTGGCCGTCCGGCATCGGGCGGAACCGCTGCGGCGGCCGCATGCGCCGCATGACCTGCCGCGTCCTGGCCTCGCGTTCCGCCGCTTCCCGCCCGGTCGGGTCGGCCACCCGGAACCCGTGCAGGTGGACCCCGAACGGATCGACGTCGTCCGGGCGGCGGCTCTCGAGGACGAAACCGAGCAACCCACGCAGGGCCGCGTCACCCACCTCCAGCGGATGGAACGGCAGCGGGTACGGACCGTCGCCGGGGAACGTCGACCCGACCGGATGCTCGCCGGCAGCCCCGCCGGGTCGGACCCGGACCGCTCCCCGCAGGATGGTCCGCAGGTCCCCTCGGCGAACGCCAGCAGCGCGGTCTTCGCGCCCATCGAGCCGTCGCCTCCCCGGAAATGATCACCACGCCACCCCGGTCCGGCGTCGGGTCAGTCGGTCGTCCAGGGGCGGAGTTTCTCCGGGTTGCGGACGGCCCAGATGCGGTTGATCCGGTCGTCGGTGACGGCGAACGCATACACCGTCAGCGTGCGCCCGTCCTGCCGGGCGACCAGGCCGGGCCGGCCGTTGACGGTGCGCTCCAGGAACGTCACGCCGGCCGGGGCCTGGTGAGCGATCTCGACCCAGGCGCGGGCGATCTCCGCGGCGCCTTCGATCGGGTCGAGGAAGGTCATGGCCCGGCCGCCGCCGTCGGCGGTCGCGGTGGCGTCGGGGTCGAGCAGGCCGATGAGCGCGTCGACGTCCTTGGCCTCCCAGGCGGCCTTGAAGGCGCGGACGACGGCGGCCTGGCGGGCGGCCGGGGTGGCGGGAGCCTGGGCGGAGCGGATCCGGCGGCGGGCCGAGGACGCCAGCTGGCGGCACGCCGCCGGGGTGCGGCCGACGATGTCGGCGATCTCGGCGAACGGGTAGCGGAAGACGTCGTGGAGGATGAACGCGACGCGCTCGGCCGGGGTCATCGACTCGAGCATCACGAGAAACGCCATGTTGACCGACTCGTCGAGGGTGACCCGGTCGGCCGGGTCCGCCGGGGACCGGCCGGTCCACTCCGTGTGGTCGGGCAGCGGCTCGGGGAGCCATTCGCCCACGTACCGCTCGCGGCGGGCCCGGGCCGAGCTCAGCAGGTTGAGGCAGATGCGGCTGGCGACCGTGGTCAGCCAGGCGCCGGGAGACTCGATGGCCTCCTGCTGTTCGCGGGACATGGCGTACCAGCGGGCGTAGGTCTCCTGCACGGCGTCCTCGGCCTCCGCGAGGGAGCCCAGCAGCCGGTAGGCCAGGTTGATCAACTGACTGCGTTCGCTGATGATCGCTGGGGTGGTCATGACCTGCGGCTCCCTCGGTTGGTCTCAACGGTCCGACAAGACAGCGCGCCGAAATGTGAGCCTGACATTTCCGGGCGCTGTGCTGTCGGACCGGTGCGACCAACCCATTTTCCACTGAGCAGGGGACACCGATGACGGACTTTCAGGCGATCGCGGACCGGGTCGAGATCGAGGCGCTGCGCGGTGAGTTCACCGACGCGGCGATGATGCGCGACCGGGCCCGCATGGCCGCGCTGTTCACCGACGACGGCGCGCTGCGGATGCCGGACATCCCGGTCGACCTGGTCGGCCGGGAGGAGATCATCGCCGGGGGCGAGCGGCTGCAGGCCCAATGGGACTTCTTCGTGCAGAACTCCCATCCGGGCACGATCCAGCTCGACGGCGACACCGCGGCCGGCCGCACCTACATGCAGGAGATCGCACGGACCAAGGACGGCCGTCAGGGGCAGAACTTCGCCATCTACCACGACCGCTACCAGCGCACCGGCGACGGCTGGAAGTTCGCCGAGCGGGTCTACGAGATCAGGTACCTGGACACCAGCCCACTGGCCGGCACCGCACCGACCAGCAAGCCGGCCGGTGAGCCGACCAGCAAGCCGGCCAGTGAGCCGGCCGGTGAGCCCGCCGAGGCGCCCGCTGACGCGTTCACCGAAGCGGTGCCCGAGGCGGTCCTGGAGCGGACGGCGGCGGCGCTGCGGGCCAACAACTTCACCGTCGAGATCCTCGACGACGTCGCCGCCGCCCGGGCCCGCGTCGAGGAGCTGATCCCGGCCGGTGCCAGTGTGTTCACCGGGGCCAGCGAGACCCTCCGCCTGTCCGGCATCGACGCGGACATCAACGCCGGCGGGCGCTACGACGCGGTCAAGTCGCGGACCCTGACCATGGACCGGGCCACCAGCAGCCGCGAGATCTGGGGGCTGATCGCCAGCCCCGACGTCATCGTGGGCAGCGTCGCCGCGGTCACCGAGACCGGCTCCCTCGTCGTCGCGTCGGCCAGCGGCGCCCAGGTGCCCGGCTACGCCGGCGGTGCCGGCCGCGCCATCTGGGTCGTCGGGGCGCAGAAGGTGGTGCCCGACCTGAGCACCGCCCTGCGCCGCGTCGAGGAGCACTGCCTGCCGCTGGAGAGCGTCCGCGCCCAGGCGGCTTACGGCCGGCCCAGCGTCGTCAACCGCGTGCTCATCCTCAACGGGGAGCTCGAGCCCGGCCGCGGCACGGTCCTGCTGCTCCGCGAGGCCATCGGCTTCTGAACCTCAGTCGACGGTCGCCGCGACGTCGTCATCAGGGGGAGGCGAGGTGCTGTCGTCGGGGGGAGGCGAGGTGCTGTCATCTGGGGGAGGCGAGGCGCGCAGCATCGCCTGCCAGGAGACGGCGATCGCGGCGATGGGCGGCGCGAGCAGCACCCCGACCAGTCCAGCGACGGCAGCGCCGACGATCGTGACCGCGAGGATCGCGACCGGGTGCAGGTCCAGGGCCCGGCCGAACACGAACGGGCGCAGCACCCCCTCGAGCACGTTCTGCGTCACCAGCACGATCACCAGCATCCAGGTCGCCGCCACCGGACCGCCGGCGCCGAGGGCGACGAGCACCGCGAAGGCGGCCGAGACCCACGCGCCGAGATACGGCACGTATGCCGCGACGAACGTGAGCAGCGCGATCATGCCGACCAGCGGCAGCCTGAGCACCACCGCCCCGAGCCCGATGACCAGCGCGTCCATGGCGGCCACCACGGTCGTGCCGAGGACGTACTGCCGCATCCGGAGCGCGGCGCTGCCCAGCAGTTCCCGGGTCAGCCCCGGTCGCAGCGGCAGCCGCCGGTCGAGGTGATCGACCAGTTTCGGGCCGTCCTTGAACATGTAGAACAGCAGGAACGCGCCGAGCAGCACACCGATCGCGGCCTGGCCGGCGAGCGCGGCACCGCTCAGCACCGCCGAGCCGACGCCGAACAGCGCGGCCTGCCACTGCTTCGAGGCCAGGAGCGTGTGCAACGGGTCGGCACCCAGTGTTGTGCGCAGGTGCCGGCCCGCGTCGGCCGCGACGGTGGTCCAGTCGGAGCTCGCGGCGGTCACGGTGCGCACGGTGAGGGCGGCGAGCAGCACGAGGACCGCCGGGACGAACAGCGCCCCGACGAGCGCGGCGAGGGCCGGCGGGACCCCTCGCCGGCGCAGCCGGTCGACGAGGGGCTGCAGCGCCGCGGCGATCACGACGATGACGAGCACCGGCGCCAGGACCGCGAGGATCAGGCCCAGCCCGGCGATCAGCGCCGCCGCGCCCACGATCGCACCGGTCACCAGCCAGCCCGACCGCCCCAGCCGCGAAAGCCAGATCGGCGGGTCCTGCAGAGCCATGGCACGGCACTGCCCCGCGACGGTGCCGATAATCCGATCAGGGTGCGGTGGCGGTGGCGAACATCCGGCGCAGCGAGCCGAACGTCTCCAGCGACCGCCGCCCCTCCTCCTGCAGCGACCGCATCGCCGCGTCCGGTTCGGGCTCGACCACGACCGCCTCCCACAGCGCCCGTTCCGCCGCCCGCCAGTCCGGTCGCTCCCGGACGTCGATGTCGGCGAAGCCCGCTGTGGTCAGATCCTGCAGCAGGTGTACGCCGTTGATCCGCGGCGGCACGAGCGGGTCACCCGGGTTGACGGCCTCCCAGCAGGTCAACGCGAGCCGCCCGCCGGGCTTGAGCACCCGCCGGAACTCCTGCAGGGCGGCCAGCGGCGGCACGGCGAACTGCAGGGCGTCCACGCACATCAGCGCGTCCGCGGTGCGGGCGGCGACCCCGGTCTCCAGCAGCGTCCCGACCCGGAACTCGGCCCGCCCGCCCGGCAGCCGCTCGGTGGCGGCCTCGCCCGCCAGCCGCACCGCCGTCGCGGAGAAGTCCACCCCGATCAGCCGGGCGCCGGTGCGCTGGGCGATCTCGATGCCGTACCCACCCCGCCCGCAAGCGACGTCGACCAGCAAACCGCCGTCCGGCACCCGCAGCCGCTCGGTGACCTCGGCGACACCTTCCCAGGTGAGCAGGCTGGTGGACCGCAGGTGCGCCGGCAGGCCGAGCATCCGGGCCACGAGGGCGTCCCGGCTGGTCGAGCCGGCCATGTCGGCGTACCACTGGTCGAAGTAATCCGCGTCGGGGAGCGTGGTCATCCGGGCATTGTGTCCCAGCGACCACCGGGGGCGCCCGCCCTTGTGCACAGGGGGCGAATTCCCGCGGACCGCATGACGGTCGGTGACCGCAACTCCTTACGAGCCACGAACGGCATCGATCAGGTGCTACCGCCGGCACTGTCACGATCGATACGTTCGGCCCATGACTCATACCACGGGGAGAGCCATCCGCCGATGGCTCGTAAGAGTCGGCGCGACTGTCGTCGTCGCCGGGACCGCCACCAGTCTGGCACCCGGCGCGGCGGCGTCCGCAGGCGTCCAGCCGTACGTCCAGTCGAGCACCGTATCGAAGCCCGTCCTGAACGGTGGTGAGCGCGCCACCCAGACCATCACCCTGAACGCGCCGGCGCCGGCCGGTGGGGTGAACGTCCGGCTCTACGGCGACCGCATCTACAACTTCAGCACCGGCGGCTCGGTGGTCGTGCCGCAGGGGAGGCGCAGCGTCACCTTCCCGTTCCACGTCGGCGCGCCGGCCGAGACGTTCACGCTCAACCTGTCGGCGCAGACCGCCGGGTACGACCTGAAGGCCGTCACCCAGCTCGAGGTGCGCGCACTGGACCCCCGCAAGCAGGCGGTCACGGGGTTCCGCGTCAGCGTCCCGGAGGCGGTGGCCGGTGACACGGTCGCGGGCACCGTGCAGCTGCTGCGACCGGCACCGTCCGGTGGCTTGGCGGTGGCACTGTGGCCGAACAGCACCTACGAGTACGGCGCGCTCGGCTTCGAGGAGCTCTGGGCGCTGGTGCCGGCCGGCCGGACCACGGTCACCGTGCCGCTGCACGCATCCGCGGAGCGGTCGGTCGTCGCGAAACCGACGGCGGATCTCGGCACCTCGAGGGCGTCCGGTGACACGGTCGTGACGCCGGACGCGCTGTCGTTCAACGGCCCCGCCGCGGTGGGTGCCAGCAACGACTGGCTGCTGGGGATCGGCCGGGCCGGGCATCCCGGCGGCGCGGTCGTGTCGCTGACCTCCGACACGCCGGGCATCACGGTGCCGGCGACGGTCACGGTCCCGGCGGATCGCGTCACGACCGCCTTCCCGGTCACCGTCGCGGCCGACGTCCCGGCCTGGACCATCTTCAACGTCACCGCCGTCTGGAACGGCACCACCGTCACGACGCAGTTCTTCACCTACCCGGCCTGATCACCGTGGCCGCTGCGCCGTCCGGCCGGAACGCATCGGGCCGGACGGCGCAGCGCGCCGCCTCCAGCGGGAGCCGGGCGAAGGCTTATCAGTGCGAGCGCAGCAGTGAGCCGGCGCCGTACACCTTGTCCTGGATGCCGTTGTCGCGCAGCGCCATCCACCAGGTGGCGGCGTTGATGGCGATCACCGGCTTGCGCAGCCAGCGCTCGGCCTCGTCGGCGAGGCGGACCATCGACAGGTTGGTGCCGCACTGCACGATCGCGTCGACGTCGGGGCCGTCGACCTCCAGGATCGCCGCGCGCAGCTCGTCCTCGGTGACGTGGGCGATCGACACGGCCGTGGGGCAGCGCAGGCCCTTGATGCGCACGACCTCGAAGCCGAGCTCCGAGAAGAAGCGCACCACGTTCTCGTCGCCGATCGGCTGATACGGGGTGACCACGCCGATGCGGCGGGCGCCGAACAGGTGCAGGGCGCGTTCGCAGGCCTCGGCGCCGGTGGCGACCTGCAGGCCGGTGATGCCGTTGATCTGGGCGACGAACTCGCGGTTGCCCTCGACGCCGCCCCAGAAGGTCTCCGCGGACATGCCCATGACCATGAAGTCCGGCTCGCAGGTGAGGACCCGCTCGCAGGCGTGGCCGATCTCGGCGCGGATCTGCACGAGGAGGTTCTCGAAGCCCTCGTCGCTGGACAGGTCCTGGTTGCGGATGTGGATGCGGGAGAAGTGGGCGGTCACGCCGGGCACGCCCATGGCATAGAAGTCGGGTTCGACGATCGTGTTGGTGGAGGGGGCGATGACGCCGAACTTGTGGCGCCAGCCCAGGGCGTCGGTCATGCGGGCACCTCTGAGGGGGAGGGACGGTAGGCGCGGACGGTGAGCCAGACGGCGGTGAGGAACGCCAGCTGCGCGGCCGTGTTCGTGCCCTGCTCGGTCCACTGCAGGCGCAGCGTCTCGTGGTCGGGGTGGTTGCGCAGCGGCACGAGGGCCGTGACGAGGACGATGCCGAGCGTGTAGAGCGCGATGGCGAGCCGGGCCCGCCGGCGCCCGGCGTACACAGCGCCGATGACGCTGATCGTGGTCACGCCCGCGGTGGCGAGGATGAACACCGGCTTCATGCTGCCCGCGACCAGGGCGCCGCCCACCACGGCGGCGTACACCGCGGCGAACGGCCACCAGGGCGCGGTGGGAAGCAGTGCCCAGATGAGCAGGACGGCGCCGGCGGACATGAGGGGGAAGAGTGCGCCCTCCAGCCACGGCAGGTCCACGTTGAAGCCGGCGACGAGGAGCTTCCACACCGACTTGGCGATGCCGCCGGCGCCGATGAGCACGGCACCGATCCGCCCGGGGGTGACCCGGCCAGGGGCGCCCAGCGAGGCCAGCAGCCAGAAGCCGTACATCGCCAGCAGTGTCGGCACGAAGTCCTCGACGGCGAGGACGACCGGATAGTCGTGGCCCGTCATGCGAAGAGGTCCCGTTTCCGGAAGGCGGCCGTGGCGAAGCGGCCGAACGCCTTGGGGGTGGTGAGCCAGGCGACCCGCCCGCCGTTCGGCACCCCGGCGAGGACCCGGTCGGCCAGCCACGGCGTGACGGTCTCGACCTTGTCGGCCAGGATGTTGAAGATCTTCTTGGCCTTGGCGAACTCCTCCGGCGTGTAGTCGCGGGAGAGCAGGTCGGTGACCACCATGCCGGGGGACAGGTGGGCGACGGTGACCGGCGAGTCCTTGCCGAGTTCCTTCGCGAGGGCGTCGGTGAGGTACGTGACGGCCCGCTTGGTGGCGCCGTATCCGGTGAGCCCGGCCGCCTTCTGGTTGCCGGAGCCGAAGCCCTCCATGTTCCACAGGGCCCCGTGTCCCTGGGCGCGCATGGCGGCGAGGACGACGGCGCTGGCGTGGGCGACGCCGCGCAGGTTCACGTCGATGACCTCGTCCAGCTCCGCCGGCGGCAGGTCCCACAGCGGCCGGCGGGCCGTGGACACGCCGGCGTTGTTGATCCAGATGTCGACCGGGCCGTACGCGGCGACCGCCTCGTCCCACAGTGCCCGCACCGCGTCGCGGTCGGTGACGTCGGCGACCACGCCCCGCAGCTCGGGCCCGCTGCCGGGAAACGCCGCCGCCACCGACTCCAGCGACCGTCCACAGTAGACGACCGAGCACTTCCGGGCGAGGAACTCGCGCACCAGGCCGTGGCCGATGCCGCGGGTCCCACCGGTGACCACAACCACGGTCATGCGTCCTCACTTCGTTCCGGGCGCATGACCCATTGCTGTTCCCCCGATGACCGGCCCGAGACGCTTCGCTGGCCGGTCATGCGCTGATCCAGGTGAGCGAGCCGTGCAGGATGCCGGCGAGGGTCGCGCCGTTGTGGATCCGGTACGCCACGGCCAGTTCCGTGCCCGCGCCCATGCCGGGGGTGGCGTCGAGCATGAACTCGCGGCCGGTGATCTTCACAACATCGGTGCAGTGGACGGTGGCGTAGTTGGCGCGGCCGAACGCGATCGCGTTGCCCCACGCCTCCGGTCCCTCGTAGAAGGAGCGGAACCCGTCGCGGCGCCAGTCCACCGTGTACGACCGGTCCAGGGCCCCGGACCAGGTGACCGTCAGGCGGGTGCGCAGCAGGTCGATCGGGGTGAGGGCGATCGTAACGTCGACCGGGCCGATCAGCTTCTGGTCGGCGCCCCACAGCTCGCACCGTCCACTGTAGGCACCGGCCTGCTTCGTCGGCAGGATGTAGGGCACCGGGCCGTTGCGGGTCTCGGCGGCGAGGTGCTCGCGCAACGAGGCATCGGAGACGCCCCGTTTGTAGACGCCGTTGAAGCAGCCGACGACCGCCGGGCCCTGGTAGAGCATGGAGGAGTACACCTGGGTGTCGTCGCCGAGCACCTGGTTCCAGGTGTTGAGGTCGACCTGCCAGCCGGGGCCGTAGTAGTGGGCGTCGACGAAGGTGCCGTAGGGCTGGCCGGTGCCGAAGAAGTCCGGGCCGGTGTAGACGCGATCGGCGTCGGAGTCCACGACGCCGAACGCGAACGGCGCGCCGAGCCGGAAACGCCCCGCGAGCGGGCCGCCGCCTTCCAGGCCACCGTCCATGTAGTACGTGGTGACGCCGTCGGCGAAGACGGAGGAGCGGCGGATGTCCTCGTAGCCGCGCCAGGTGCCGTCGGCGTCGAAGAGGCTCGGACGCCCGTGCCACTCACCGGCGATGCGCTGCTGCCATTCCGAGGGGGAGGTCACGTGAGCGGCCCGCCGATCAGCACGTCGCGGATCCCGTCCGAGGCCGGCTCGCCGAGCAGCCGCGACACCTGCGCCCACACCGGGTCGACGGCCGGGCTGAACAGGTTGGCGCGGACGGTGGCGTCGCGGGCGGCGAGGTCCGTGTCGCCCAGTGACTCCACCACCGGGGAGGGCAGCCCGGCGGAGACCAGGCCGAGCCAATGCGACACGTAGGCGTCGACGATCGGGTTCATGCCCTGGAACGCGGCCTCGTCGGCGCGGTGCACCAGCATCCACGGCGACATCAGGGCGTGCTGGCGCGGGCCGATGTGCGCCCGGCTGAGCCCTTCGCGCTGTGACGCCTCCTCGTACAGGGCGGTCAGCGGGTGATACGCGCTGTCCATGTAGGACAGGTGCGACGACAGCTCGGCCCGGGGGATGAGGTCCAGGTGGTAGGCGTAGTAGGCGCCGCCGTAGACGGAGTCCAGGGTGAAGTGCGGGACGCCGGACTTCGGTGCGGTGAACGCGAACACCATGTGGGAGTCGAGGTTGATCGGCGGCACGGTCAGGCCGACGTAGACCATCCGGGAGATCCCGCCGGAGCCCTCCCAGACCCGCATCGTGCCGACCGGGGCCGGTGACATGGGCGAGCGCAGCTCCCGGTAGGGCGAGCCGACCTCGGTCAGCGGCTGCTGGGCGAGGATCGCGTCGAGGGCCCGGGTGGCCAGGGCGAAGGGCAGCGACATCACAGTTGCTCCTCTGAGTCTTCGGCGTCGCGGCGGGCCTGACCGAGACGTTCGGCCTCGGCGACCGTGGGGTGTTCGCCCTTCGCCTTGTGCACCCAGGCGCGGGCGAGCTCCGGGTTCTCCCGGCGGGCCGGTGAGGCGATGACCGTCGCCTCGCGGCGCGGGACGTCGCCCATGATGCGGTCCTCGTCGCCCAGCAGCCAGCCCTGCTCGGCGAGCTCCTGCCGGCGGCGCCGGTAGTGCACGGCGATCAGGTCGCTCTTCACGTGCAGCTCGGCGCCGAGGTCGAACGGCAGCAGCTCGGGGCGGACCTTGTCGACCACCGGGGCGTCCTGCCCGAAGATCTTCTCGACCCGCTGGATGGCGTTCTTGTCGGCCCAGTTGCCGGTGAAGAAGTCCCGCAGCGCCACCCACTTGACCAGGGTGGTGGTCTCGTCGATGGGGATGTTGGTGTCGTAGATGATGAGGTTGCCCAGCGGCAGCCGGACGTGCAGCTTGATCATGTTCGGCAGCATCCAGCCGGCCGTCGTCGCGACCGGCGGGCGTTCCTTCAGGTTATTGCCGCGCCGCCCCACCATCGCCCAGATGCCCTTCGGCGCGGGCGGGTGCAGGCGCACCGTCGCGAACGCCGACCACTCGTCGGGGATCTCGAGCTCGTACTCCTCGACGTCGGGCCGCTCCGGGTTGCCGAACGATCCGGAGTGCACGAACGGCGTGTGCGCGATGTCGCAGCCGTTCTCGAGGATCCGTTCGTAGTTGGACTTCCACAGGTACTCGCCGGTGACGGCCTTGAACCTGCCGCCGTTGGTCACCAGGTCGTCGAACTCGGGCCAGACCGGGATCGGTGGGCGCTCCTCAGCCGGGAGGTCGCCGAGGAACACCCAGACGAAGCCGTAGCGCTCCTCGACCGGATACGAGTCGACCCGGGCCTTCTTCGGGATGCCGCGCCCGGGCTGGTTCGCCGGGATCTTCACGCAGGCGCCGTCCGGCTCGTACTCCCAGCCGTGATACGGGCACACGATCGAGTCGTTCTTGACCCAGCCGCCGGACAGCGCGGCGCCGCGGTGCACGCACAGGTCCGACAGCGCGACCGGGCGGCCCTTCGGCGTGCGGTACAGCACCAGCTCCTGCCCGAGGCACGTGGCCCGCAGGGGTTTGGTGGTGACGCGGTCGGCGAACTCGACCGCGTACCAGAAGTTCTTCAGCATGCGAGGCTCCTAGCGGCGCCGGACGGACACCAGGTCCTGGGGGAACGTGTCGAGGGCGGCCGGGTCGCCGCCGCGCAGATGGGTGCGCAGGAACGCGGACAGCAGCCCGGCGATGGCGCCGCGGGCCGTCGCGTCGCCCACGGTGGACGGCCGGTCGAGGAACGACCGGGCCGCGGTGGGGTCGGCGGGCTCGACGACGCTGAAGTGGTTGGCACCGGCCAGGGTCGCCAGGACGTGCTCGCCGTCGCGGTCCTTCAGCGCCTCGTCGAACGTGCGGTTGACCGGGTCGTGCGACCCGTCCGCCGAGGCGCCGTAGCGGTCGGCGGACGCGGCGATGACGCCGTCCTCGGTGCCCGCGAGGAGCAGCACCGGCGACTCGACGAGCGCGTCGGCGATGTGGCCCGCGGGCCAGCCGAGCATGGTGGAGACCATGGTGTGCGCGCCGTAGGTCGCGACCGCCCGCACCTGCGGGAAGAAGCGCCCCGACTGCAGCGCGACGGTGCCGCCGGCGGAGTGCCCGAACAGCGCCACCCGGTCGAGGTCCAGGGCGCCGCGCAGCGGCCCCTCAGCGGCGTTGAGCGAGGCCAGTTCGTGCAACAGCGGCGCGATCGCCTGGCAGGTCGGCCCGTCGCCGTAGGTGTCCGGCCGGGCCAGGGCGAGGTCCACGCCCGGCGTGATGCCGACCTGACCCGCGAACAGCGGCCCGACCCAGTCGTAGGTGACCGTGACGAAACCCTGCCGGGCGAGTTCGACGGCGAGCCAGCGGTACGCGTCCTGGCCCACGTTGATGCCGCTGAGCACCAGCACCACGGGGTGCGGCCCGCCGGCCGGGTCGGCCTGGAAGACGCCGCTGAGCCGTTCGGTGTCCGAGCCGGTCACCAGCGCCGGGTAGTGCACCTTGAGATGGGCGGTGGCGTAGGGCTCAGGCGCGCCGGGGATCGTCACGGCGGACCACAGGGATCGGACGGTCGTCATGGGCGGGGCAGTTCGCGGTCGCCGCCCCACAGCGCCCGCACCAGGCGCTGGGTGGTCTCCTCGCCGAAGTAGCGCACGCCCATGACGTTGGCCGGGTCGCGGTCGGCGATGTTGCGCCGGGTCGCCAGGTCCCGCTCGCGCAGCGCGTCACGCTCGCCGGCGGGCACCTCGGGGGCCTCGTCGACCCACGTGAGCCACTGGTCGACCTGGGCGTGCAGCCGGTCGCTGACCACCTGGATGTTGCGGGCCGTGCGCTCGAACGAGTACACGTAGGCGTTCGGCGACAGCGAGGCGCGGATGAACCCGGCCCGGCTGGTGAACCAGGCGAACTCCGGGTCGGCCCGGTGCTCCAGCCACGCCTCGTTGGGCGGCGCGTAGTAGCGGTCGAAGTAGTCGCCGTCCACGACGATGTCGGTGCGCGGGATGTAGTCGGTGTAGAACCAGCCGCCCGGCCAGCACAGCAGCGCGATGCCGAGGTGCGGCACCTTGACCTGGGGGCCGAGCCAGCAGGTGAGGTGCAGGTTGACGAAGCTGCGCGACGGGTCGCCCAGCCACGAGTGCACCATCCAGTCGACCTCCGGCCCGCTGTAGGCGGCCACCCGGCCGCCCGGTCCCTCCGGATACGTCCCGTACTGCTCCAGCGGCTCCGTCGACGGATCGCGGGTGGTGGCGAACCTCGCGTCGATCTTGGCCTTGAGATCCGCCAGGAGCTGCTGGAACTGTGCGAAGGTGTCGTTGACGTCGATGACGGGCGAGGCGTCGAGCATCTCCTCGACGTGCTGGACGGTTTCCTCCACGCGCTCACTCTCCAACTCTCAGGCCTTTATGGAAACAGTGTTTCGCTACGGGTAACGGATGTCAACGGGTCAGCGCGTCCACGAGCTGCCAGGGTCGCCCGTCCAGCAGGTCGGTGCCGCGCGAGACGAGCTTGTTGCGGCTCTGCGCGGGGGCGAGGACCGCCGTGGCGACCGCGGTGCCGGCCGGGACCTCGGTCACCAGCGGGTGGCTGATCCGGCCGGTGAACGGGCCTTCCCAGGCGGTCCACAGCGTGAAGTCGGGGCTCAGCGCGTAGAAGGCGGCCGGCGTGCCGAGGGGTGTGGCGGCGACGATGTTGAGCCGGTTCTCCGCGGCGCGCTCGGGCAGGCCGAGCGCCAGCTCCCAGTCCTCGGCCGGGCTGAACGGCACGGCCACCACGTCGGCGCCGGCGATCGCGGCGAGGCGGAACACCTCCGGGTAGATGGCGTCGTCGCCGACCACCACCGCCAGGCGGCCCCACGGCAGGTCGAACGTCTCCAGGCCGTCGCCGTGCCGGTCGACCCGGCCGTCGAGCCGGGCGACCGGGTGCAGCTGCAGCTGCCGGCCGATGACGCCGGCGGCGGACACCACGACGCCGGTGTGCGCGCCGTCCTCGACGACGCTGGTCACCGCGACCGCCGCCGTGTCCCGCAGCAGCTCCTGCAGGGCGGCCACGACCGAGGGGTCCTGCAGCTCGGGCAGCACCAGGAGCCGGGCGCCGGCGGACAGCGCCTCGGGCACGCCGCCGTGCCCCCGCACCACCGCCGCGTGCAGCGACTCGGCGGCCTGTGGCGGGCGGGGGTCCTGGGGCGGCCGGCCGATCGGGGCGTAGACGGACCCGCGCCGCGCGGTGAAGCGGTCCGTGCCGTCGGGGCGGCGCTTGTCCCTGGCGAGGGCGGGGTCGATGTCGGCGACGACGACCGCCTCGCCGGTCCGCGGCCCCTTCGCCACGACCGTGCCGTCGGGCGCCACGATCTGGCTCTCCCCGGCCCCGTGCAGCCACTCCGGCGGCACCTTGAGCCCGGCGCTGATGACGTCGAGCTTGTCGGCGGGCAGCAGCGGGCCGACCTTGTTGGCCGCCACGACCCAGACCCTGTTCTCCGCGGCCCGCACCGGGATGTGCAGGCTCGCCTCGTCGGTGGCGAACGAGTTGAGGCTGTTGAGCAGGACCTCCGCCCCGCGCAGCGCGAGACCGCGGGCCACCTCCGGAGCGACGCCCTCCATGCAGGCATACATGCCGACGGTACCGAAGCCGGTGGCCATCACCGGGCCGTTCTCGCTGCCGCGGTGCAGGTGGTCGTTCTCGCTGCCCATCAGCGTCTGCTTGTCGCTCTGCCCCAGCAGTGCGCCGTCGGGGCCGAACAGCAGGTTGGTGCCGGTGGTCCGGCCGTCGTCCTGGGCGAGCGTGACGTTGATCTTGACGAAGCAGCCGTGCTGCGCCGCACGCGCGGCGATCGCGGTCAGGAACGGGTCGCCGAGGCGGCAGGCCATGCGGCGGGCGTGGTCGCGGTCGTCGTACCACGACAGGTGGTTGCAGAACTCCGGCAGGACCACCAGATCCGCGCGCTCGGCGGCGGCCTGGTCGATCATCCGCAGACAGCTCGCGAGGTTCGCGGACACGTCCTGACCGACGGCGAACTGGACAGCGGCAACCCTCACGAGGGCCTCCTGGTTCCTCTAGCGGAACAGTGTTTCCCGAACATACACTCGCCGCGCGTTCACTGAAAGAGAGGTCGATGCTCGTGCTGACCCATGTCGTCATCATGAAGTTCGCGGATCCGGGCGACGCGCCGAAGGCCAAGGAGCTCCTGGAGGGCCTGGTCGGCGTGGTGCCGCAGGTCCTGTCCATGACCCTCGGGCTGGACACCGTGCGCAGCGAGGTGTCCGGCGACCTGTGCATGATCACCACCCACGACGACGTGGACGGGCTGCGCGGGTATCAGGCGCACGAGGCGCACCAGGAGGTCGGCGCCTGGCTGCGGCCGCGCCTGGCCGCGCGCACGGTGGTGGACTTCTGAGCTTGCCGCAGTCCGGCATGATCGACGCATGCGACTGCGCGCGTACCGGGGAGTGCCGCTGTGGCCGACCGTCCTCACCGAGTGGGCGCTGCGGGTCGCGGCCGTGCTGCCGCCGTTCGTGCTCGCCGGCGGCGCCTGGCTGATCTGGGGCAACTGGATCGCGCCGATCGTCTGCGGGGTCGTGGGCGCCGGGGTCGCGTTCGTGGCGCTCGGCACGGTCCTCGGCGACCCGCACGAGCCGCTCCGCGGGCGGCGGCTGCGGTACGCCCTGGCCAAGGACCCCGGTCTGGAGCTGCACGCCCGGGTCGTGGCGGAGACCGCCCGGCACGACCCGGGCGCCGAGCTGGTGCTGCGCGAGGGGATCGCCGAGGGCAGCCTGCCGCACCTGCGAGAGCTGGCCGACCTGATGCGCAGCCAGTATCGCGACGACGACGTGCGGACGCTGGCGACGCAGATCGCCGGGTCGGGCACCGTGGAGCAGCTGCGGGCGATGGTGCCCGGGCCCTACCGCTACTCGAGCTTCGCGGTGCCGCTGCAGGCCGAGATGGTCGCGCGGCTGCCCGACGACATGCACGAGCGCCTGCTCCACGCGGCACTGCTGGTCGAGAACGGCGCGCCCGCCAAAGCCATGCCGGAGGTGAACACGGCGATGGCGTTGCTCGGCGACGCGCCGCTGGACCAGCGCGCCGCCGACTTGCTGCGGCGGGTCGCTCGGGGCTTCGTGGCACGCAAGCGCCTCGCCGACGCCGAGAAGATCCTGCGCCTGGGCATGCGCGACCCGTCCGTGCTGGCGGCGCTGGCGGGGCTGATGGTGCGGCGCCGCAAACCCTCGCAGGCGATCGACGTGCTGCGCGCCCACCCCGACCAGGACGACCCGGTGGTCAGGTATTCGCTGTACCTGATCCTGCGCGGCCGGGGCAGAGCCGCGGAGGCCGAGGCGCTGGTGCCGCCCGGCGGCTGGCCTTCGCAGATCACCCGTCCCCGCCTCCAGGCGGCCGGGTCCGGCTGGTCGTATCCCACGTCAACCGGCGGTGGGTCGTCCTGGGCCGGCGCCGCGCTCGACGGTGCGGTCGACGGGGTGGTCACGGGCCTGGTGCACCGCACCTTCGACGACAGCGGTCCGGGCGACTCCGGCTCCAGCAGCTCCACCGACTACGGCGGCTTCTCGGGTGACTCCGGGTCCGGCGACAGCGGCGGCTATTCCGGCGACAGTGGTGGCGGTGGGTACAGCTCCGACAGCGGCGGCAGCAGCTGGTGACGGGCGGCCCGCATGAACGGCCTGCGGGCGGGTACCAGCCGCGGCGATGATGAGGGGTCGGGCGCTCGCGATCGCCCTCGTGGCGGCGTTCATGACGCTGCTCGACGTCAGCATCGTCAACGTCGCGATCCCGTCGATGCAGGCCGACCTGCACGTCGGGGCGAGCGGCCTGCAGTGGGTGCTGTCCGGATACGCGCTGACGTTCGGGCTGCTGCTGGTGCCCGCCGGCCGGTTCGGTGACGCCCGCGGGATCCGGCCGGTGTTCGTGGCCGGGCTCCTCGGGTTCACGGCGGCCAGCGCCGCGGCCGGGGCGGCGCAGAACGAGGCCTGGCTGGTCACCGCCCGCCTGGTGCAGGGTGCCTTCGCCGGCGTGGTGAACCCGCAGGTGACCGGGCTCATCCAGCGGCTGTACGCACCGCCGGAGCGGGCCCGGCCGTTCGGCCTGCTCGGCGCCACGATCGGCATCGCCACCGCCGCCGGCCCGCTGCTCGGCGGGGTGATCATCCAGCTGGCCGGGGCGAGCGACGGCTGGCGCTGGGTGTTCTACATCAACCTGCCGGTCGGGCTCGCCGCCGCCGTGCTCGGCTGGCGGCTGATACCCCGGCGCCCCGCGGACCGGATCCGCCGGGAGAGCCTGGACCCGGTCGGGGTGCTGCTGCTGGGCCTGGCCGTCGTGCAGATCCTGCTGCCCCTCATCGAACAGCGGGAGTGGTACCTGCTGGGCACCGGCGCCCTGACCCTCGGCGGCTTCGTCTGGTGGGAGCTGCGCTACCCCGGGGTGCCGCTCGCCGACCTGCAACTGTTCCGCCGCCGCTCCTACGCGCTCGGCACGACCCTGGTGCTGCTGTACTTCGCCGGGTTCACCGCCAATTTCTTCATCCTCACCCTGTACCTGCAGCGCGGCCAGCACTTCACCGCGCTGCAGGCGGGCCTGGCCACGACCCCGTTCGCGCTCGGCTCGGCCCTGGCCGCGTTCGCCGGCGGCCGGGTCGTCAACCGCTTCGGCCGGCCCCTCGTCGTCGCCGGGCTGCTCACCGTCATCGCCGGCCTGGCCGGGACGCTCCTGGTCCTGCACACCGTCGACTCGGCGTGGGCCCTGTCGGTGCCGCTGCTGGTCGCCGGCATCGGCAGCGGCCTGGTCATCACCCCCAACCAGACCCTCACCCTCGCCGACGTGCCCGTCGACCGGGCCGGCAGCGCCGCCGGCGTCGTGCAGACCGCGCAGCGCGTCGGCGCGGCGTTCGGCATCGCGGCGATCGGTGCGGTGTTCTTCGCCCGGCTCACCGCCACGTCCGGCAACTGGACGGCCGCGTTCGAGATGGCGCTGATGGTCGCGATCGGCTCCCTGGTCCTCGCCCTCGCCGCCGCCGCCACCGACGTGGCCCTCGGGCGGCGGTGACTCAGGACGGGTACGCGGTGGGGGAAAGGCCGGCGCCGCCGGCCCGGAACGCGGCCGGGGCGTGCACCACGCAGGTCTGCACGTACTCGGCCAGGCCCTCCTCGCCGTACTCGCGACCCCATCCGGACCGCTTCACCCCGCCGAACGGGGCCCGCAGCGACATGCCGGTGCGGTTGTGCGTGTTGACGAACGTGAAGCCGGCCTCGATGCGCCGGGCGAAGGCGAACGCCCGCTCCTCGTCGGCGCTCCACACGGACGCGCCGAGGCCGAGGTCGTCGTCGTTGGCCATGGCCAGGACCTGGTCCTCGGTGTCGTACAGGATGAGGGGCACTACGGGGGCGAACTGCTCCTCGCGGATGAGTGCCGCGTCGGGGCGCGGGTCGACGACGAGCAGCGCGGGCGAGAAGTACCCCTCCGTCTCGCTGTAGCCCTCGCCGTCCTGCCCCAGGTCGATGATGCCGCTCGCGGTGTGGTCGGCGGCGAGCGCCAGGTCGAACGCCCGGCGCTGCGCGTCGGCGCTGATCAGCGGTCCCATGGTGACGCCGTCGGCGAGGGGGTCGCCGATGACGAGGACCCGGGCGGCGGCGGCCACGTAGGCGTCGACGAACTCGCCCGACCGGTCGCGGGGCACGTACAGCCGCTTCGCCGCCATGCACACCTGCCCGGCGGTGGCGAAGCTCGCCATGACAAGACGCTCCATGGCGGCGTCGTCGAACGGCGCGTCGTCCAGGAACACCGCGGGGTCGTTGCCGCCGAGCTCCAGCACCGAAGGGATGAGCCGGTCCGCGGCGGCGGCGGCGATGGCCCGCCCGGCGTCCTCGCCGCCGGTGAACGCGACCTTGCGCACCAGCCGGTGCGTGACGAGCGCCGTGACGAGGTCGGCGTGGCCGTGCATGACCTGCACGGCGTGCTCCGGCAGGTGCTCCTGGAACAGCCGGACGATCCGGTCGACGGTGAGCGGGCCGAGCGGTGACGGCTTGACGATGACGGTGTTGCCGGCGGCGAGCGCCGCGGCGAGCTTGAGCATGGCCAGGATGACCGGCGCGTTCCACGGCGTGACCGCGACGACGACCCCGTAGGGCTTGCGGATGCTGAGCAGCCGGCCCCGGGCGTCGTCGAGCTCCTGGTCGGCGTACGCGGCCGGCGCGTACTCGATGACCCACCGCAGGTGCTGCACCGCGAACCCGATCTCGCCCCGGCAGTCGGCGAGCGGCTTGCCGATCTCCCGGGCGAGCAGGGTGGCGAGCTCCTCCCGGGCGTCGTCGATCGCCTCGGCGGTGTCGCGCAGCGCGGCGAGCCGGTCGTCGATCGGGGCGGCCGACCACTCGCGGAACGCCGCGTGGGCGGCGCGGACGGCGTCGTCGACCCGGTCGGGGATGTTCCGGGTCACGGGCGTGACCCGGCCGACGATCTCAGTGTGCCGCGCCGGGTTCTCCCGCTGGATGCTCACGCCGCCCCCTCCCGCAGTGAAGCGATCATCGAGGACCGTAGCAAATAGGCGCGGGCCGCGACCGGGTCGGCGGCCAGCGCGCGCAGCTCGTCGGCGTAGGCCGAGGCGCCGCCGGCACGCAGCTTCTCCCAGTTGCTGTGGGTGGTCTTCTGCACGTAGTTGCGGGCGACGTCCCGGCGGGCGGCGGCGGTGGCCGTGACCGCGTCGTCGTCCCCGGCGGCGATGGCGCGGGAGAGGAGGACCGCGTCGTGGATGCCGGAGTTCATGCCCATCCCGCCGAGCGGGTTGTTGATGTGCGCGGCGTCCCCGGCGAGCACGACCCGCCCGACCCGGAAGGACTCCGCGACCCGCTGGTGCACGCGGTACAGCGTGGTGTGCGCGATCCGCCACGGCCGTCCCGGGTCGGCGACGCCGAGCAGCCGCTCCGGCAGGCGGGCCCGCTCGACGTCGTCGGGGGTGTCGGGCGGGGTCGGCAGCAGCACCCGCCAGTGGTCCGGGGTGCGCAGCACGACGAGCCACTCGACGGGGTCGAAGAGGTAGTTCACCTCGGCGATGCCGGGCAGCAGCGCGGTCAGGTCCTCGTCGGTGGAGCCGACCAGGAACCGGTCCGGATACGTGATGCCCTCGAACGCGTCGCCGAACAGCGACCGGCGCACCGCGGAGTTGGCGCCGTCGGCGCCGACGAGCCAGTCGCCCCGGAAGGTGTCGTTGACCGTCACCCCGGTGCGGTCCTGGGTCACCCGGTCGACGCGTTGTCCGAAGTGGACGGTTCCCGGGGGGAGCAGCGGCAGCAGGAGCCGGGTCAGCTTGCTCTGCTCGCACTGCAGGCGGAAGGGGTACGGGGTGTCGCCGGCGAGCAGTGACATGTCCAGCTCGGCGATGATGCCGCCGCCGCGTTCCCGGTACTGGAAGCGGGGCGAGACCAGGCCCTGCGCCAGCAGCGCGTCGAGGACCCCGAGGTCGGCGAGCATCTCCAGGGACGGCGGGTGGAACGTCGAGGCCCGCGACTCGGTGGCGAGGGCGTCGCCGGCCTCCAGGACGGTGACGTCGACGCCGAGGCGGTGCAGGGTGAGCGCCGCGGTGAGCCCGACCGGCCCGGCGCCGGCGACGACGACCTTCATGCGGGCACCTCCGGGGCGTAGCGGGCGTCCAGGGCGAGCGCGTCGGCCTGCCCGACCAGGCCGGTGAACGCGTCCCAGGGCAGGCGGGGGACCGCGCCGGCGTGCCCGTCGGCGGCGATCGCGGCGTACGCGGCCCGGGCCGCCTCCAGCGCGGCGAGCAGCGGCGCGACCGGGTGCAGGACGAACCGGACGCCGAGCTCGGCGAGCGTCGCGTCGGCCACGAAGGCGGCCGGGCCGGCCTCGGAACGGTTGACGACCAGCGGCATGTCCGGCAGCGCGGCGTGCACGGCGGCGAGGTCGTCGACACCGGTGACACCCTCGACGAACACCGCGTCGGCGCCCGCGTGCGCGTACCGTAACGCCCGGTCGATCGCGTCGTCGAGGCCGGTGACGGTGTACGCGTCCGTCCGCGCGACGACGACCAGGCCGGTGCCGGCCTCGGCGACCGCCCGGATCTTCGCCGCGGCCAGGCCGGCGTCGAGCAGTTCCTTGCCGGCCAGGTGCCCGCAGCGTTTCGGGCTGACCTGGTCCTCCAGGTGCAGCCCGGCGACCCCGGCGGCGGCGTAGCGGCGGGCCGTCCACACCGCGTGCGGGGCGTTGCCGTAGCCGGTGTCGGCGTCCGCGAGCAGCGGCACCACGCCCAGCGCGGGCGTCACGGTGGCGGCGACGGACGCGATGTGGGTGCCGTGCAGGTAGCCGAGGTCGGGCAGCCCGAGCCGCAGCGCCGACACGGCCGCTCCGGACAGGTGGGCCGCGGCGAACCCGGCCCGCACCGCGAGGGCGGCGGTCAGCGGGTCGTACACGCCGGGCAGGTGGGTCACGCCTGCACCGGTCAGGAGCCGTCTCACAGCGCGAAACCGTTCTCGACGCCGGTCACCCGCGGGTTGGTGAAGAAGCGCAGGGTCTCCGCGGTGCCTTCCTCGCCGAGGCCGGAGACGCCCCACGCGGGCCGCGGCGTGAACAGGTGCAGGCTCATCACCGAGGAGCCGTTGACCTTCACCTCGCCGGCCCGGATCAGCCGGGCCACCGCGAGCGCGGCCGCCTCGTCGGTGCCGAACACGTAGCCTTCCAGGCCGTAGGCGGTGTCGTTGGCGAGGGCGACGGCCTCGTCGACGGTGCCGTAGCCGTGCACGGTGGCGACGGGCCCGAAGATCTCGTGCCGGGCCGGCTCCTCGGCGGCGCCGGTGACGAGGGCGGGGGCGAAGAAGTTCCCGCCGGCGGGCACGTCGGTGAACGTGTGCGCCTTGCCGCCGAGGTCGAGCAGCCGGGCCGCGACGAGTGCGCGGTGCCCGCTGTGGATGAGCGGGCCCAGCTCGGTGGCCGGGTCGGCGGGGTCGCCGACGCGCAGCGCGGCGAGCCGCTCGCCGATCGCCGCGAGCAGCGACGGGAGCAGGTCGTGCGGCGCGATGAGCCGGCCGAGGGCCCGGCACCACTGGCCGTTGAGGGTGGTGAGCAGGTCGACGGCGGCGCGGGCGGCGGCGTCGACGTCGGCGTCGGGCAGCACGACCAGGGGGTTGTTGCCGCCGAGCTCCAGCTGCGCGGGTTTCAGCCCGGACGCGCACTGCCCGGCGACGGCCCGGCCGCCGGGGACGCCGCCGGTGAACGACACGGCCCGGATCCGCGGGTCGCCGACGAGCGTGGCGCCGACCTCGGGGCCGCCGTGCAGCAGCTGCAGCACGCCCGGCGGCAGCAGCCCGGCGATGATCTCGACGAGGAGCTGGGTACCCAGAGGGGCGTACTCGCTGGGTTTGACGACGGTGGGGCAGCCGGCGGCGAGGGCGTTGGCGGCCTTGTGCGCGGCCATCGGCGCCGGGGCGTTCCACGGCACGAGGCACAGCGCCGGCCCCCACGGCAGCAGCTCCACGGTGACGGGCCGGCCGTCGTCGCGGGTCATGGTGCGGGTGAGCCAGCCCTCGCGCAGCTGCGCGGCGGCGAGCCGGAACGACCCGGTGACGATGAACCCGAGCGGGGTCGCCTGCCGGATCGGCACGCCGGTGCTCGCGCTCTCCACGGTGACGATGCCGGCGACGGCCGCCTCGAGGGCGTCGGCGCAGGCGTCGAGCAGGTCGGCGCGTTCGGCCGGCGGCACGGCCGCCCACGGTGCGGCGGCGCGGTCCGCGGCGGCGAGGGCGGCCTCGACCTCGGCGCGGGTGCTGCCGAGCTGCGGGCCGAGCACCGCGCCGGTCGCCGGGTCCTCCAGGGTGCCGTTGAGGGTCCGGGTGGCCGGTGCCCAGGCACCGTCGACGAGTGACCGGGCTGGCATGTCACTGCTCCTTCGCGGACGAAGCGCTCACGTTGGCGAACAGCGCGTTCTCCGCGCCCGAGGTGACCAGGTTCGCGGCTTCGAGCCGGCCGCGCTCCGCGGGGAACGTCATGACGAGGGACATCGCGGTGTCGCGCACGGCGCGGGCGATGACCCCGGTGTTGGCGGTGCCCGACGTGCCGGTGCACTTCAGCGCCCCGACGGCGACGTCGAAGCAGGCCTCGGTGATGGAGCCCTTCGCCATCCGCCACTGGCGGAACACGTCGTCCTTGCTCCGCAGCGGCGGCTCGGACGTCTCGAGCTCCAGCTGCCGGCGGATCCAAAGGTACGCGGTCTCGAGGCGCTCGGTCATGTCACCGAACAGCACCTGGTGCATGGGGCTGCTGGCGACGGGCCGGCCGGTGTCGGCGAACGCCTTGCCGGTCGTGGCGGCGAGCGCGGCGTCGTACGCGGCCTGCGCCGAACCCAGGTAGACCGCGGAGATGGCGCACTGGTTGCCGACGAACGAGCCGCGGCTGACCTGCAGCATCCGCACGAACGCGCCGGGCACGGTCAGCGCCTCGTCGTCGGCGATGAACACGTCGTTGAGCGTGATGCCCTGGTTGGCGGTGGCCCGCATGCCGAGGGCATCCCAGGTCGGGCGCTCGCCGACGCCGGCGGCGTCGCGGGGGACGAAGAACGTGGCGAGCCCGGCGGCGGTGTCGGTGCCGGCCAGGCGGGCGGTGGTGAGGTAGTAGTCGGCGACGCCGGTGGCGCATCCGAAGGACTTCTCGCCGTTGAGCAGCCAGCCGCCGTCGGTCTTCGTCGCGGTGGTGCTGATGGAGATGTTGGCGCCGGCGCTCTTCACCGACTCGCTGGCGAAGTTGGCCAGCCAGACGCCCTCGGCCATGCGGGTCAGGACCTTCTCGGCGAACGCCCGGACGGCCGGGATCTCGTCGGTCTCGAACAGCCCGGCCCGGATCGCCTCCAGGGGCAGCAGCCCGCGGGACGCGCTGGTGTTGTGGAAGAAGTAGGCCAGGGCCGTCGAACCGCAGGCGGTGCCCATGGCGAAGGTGGCCGCGGCGAGGTCACGCAGGGTGCCGCCGAGGCCGCCGTACTCCTCCGGCACGACCAGGCCGAGCAGGCCGGAGTCGCGCAGCAGGCCGACGTGTTCGATCGGGAAGCGACCTTCGGCGTCGGCGCCCGCCGCGGCCTTCCGCAGCGCGGGCAGCACGGATTCGACGCGTTCGGCCCGGCCGCGCTCGGCGTCGGACAGGCCGTCCAGCAGACGGTCGGCGGTGAGCTGTGCCATGACAGCGAAGTCCTTTCAGGAGATCGGTACGCGGTAGGTGCGGCCGGGCAGCGCGCCGCCGAGATGTCGTTCGAGCTCGGCGGCGGCGGCGACCAGCGCGGCGCGGGGGCTGTCGCAGGCCACGCCGAGCCGGTCGGCGAGGAACTGCACGTCTTCGCAGGCGAGCACCCCGTCGATGCCGCCGAGCGTGGTGTCGAAGTGCCGCACCCCGCTCTTCATCGCCGTCAGCGCGTTGACCAGGCCGAGGCCGTGCCGGTCGCGCAGGCGCACCCGCAGCGACACCGGCCTGGCCCGGACCGTGGCGTCCTGCAGCAGCTCCCGGACCTGGCGGGGGGAGGCGGCCTCGGCGCCCTCGTCCAGGCCGATCTCGGCGCAGCCGAGCGAGGCGAGCAGGTCGACGGCGTCCAGGACGGCACTGCCGTTGCCCGGCGCGAACGCGTCGGGCAGCCAGCAGGTCGCCGTCATGTCGTAGCGGTCGGCCTCGTCGAGGATGTGTTTCGTGGTCGCGGGGTCGCCGGCGAGCAGCTCGATCACCCCGGCGCCGCTCAGCGCCGCGTCGGCGACCTCGTCGGCGGTCGTGACCAGGGCGGTCGCCGTCGACCGGTCGCCGGTGGAGGTGAGGCAGCCGAACGGGTCGCGGACCCGGACCCGGACCCCGGCGGCGCGCAGCGCGGTGGCGAGGGTGCCGGCGGCGCCGGCGGAGACGGCGTGGTTGCGCAGCGCGGAGAGCAGGCCGGTGTCGGCGACGCTGACCTCGTCGGGCAGCACGTCGGCCAGCTGGCCCCAGGCCCGGGAGTGGAACAGCAGCGGCGCGACGATCCGTGCGGTGGACGCGCCGAGCACGGCGCCGACGAAGATGGTGTGGTCGCCGCCGGCGTACGCGTGGACCACCCGGCAGTCGAGCCAGCCGACGGCGTCGGTGAGCACCGGCGCGCCGGTGACCCGGGTCTCCCAGGCGCCGCCGGCGAACCGGTCGGAGACGTCCTCCTGCCCGGCGAAGCGGCGCCCGACCACGGTCTGGTCCTTGGCCAGGACGCTCACCGCGAAGACGCCGCTGGCCTCGATGAGCGCGTGCGTGATGATGCGCCGGTTGAGGCACACGAGAATCAGTGGCGGGTCCATGCTCACACTGGAGAAGGAGCTCGCGGTCATGCCGTGCCAGCCGTCGCCCGCGACGGTGGTCACGACGCTGACACCGCTCGGCCACTGTGCGAGCACCGAACGGAACGTGTCGGGGTCGATCGTCACCCGCGCCCACCTTCTGTTCCACTTAGCGAAACGCTGTCACGGTCACGGTAACGACGGCGGTGAAGCGATGTCAACGATGCGCGGACGCCGTTTCCCCTAGGGAAATCTGTGCTTAGACTTCTGGGGTGTCGACCACCACCACGACGGCGTCCAGCGCCGACAACGCCGACGGCTCCGCCAGCCGCTCCATCGCGGCGGTCGAGCGGGCCATGGACGTCCTGCTGCTCTTCGGCCGGGTCGGGCGCCCCGACCTCGGCGTCACCGAGATCGCCGCCGAGCTCGGCCTGACCAAGGCGGCGGTGCACCGCATCCTCACCGCGCTGCGCAACCGGGACCTGGTGACGGTCGATCCGACCACCCGCCGGTATGCGCTCGGCCACGCGGCCGTGGCGCTCGGCCGGGCCTACCTGGCCCGCACCGACCTGCGGGCGATCGCCGCGCCGGAGCTGCGCCGGCTGTCCGAGGAGACCGGCGAGACCGCCACCCTGTCCATCCGCCGCGGTGACATGCGGCTCTACGTCGACCAGGTGGTGCCCGAGCAGGAGCTGCGCCTGGAGGTCCAGCTCGGCACGCCCTACCCGCTGCACGCGGGCGCGTCGTCGAAGGCGTTCCTGGCCTTCCTCGGCGAGGACGAGATCGAGGTGTACCTGGCGAAGCACGCCCTGGGCGCGCTGACGGAGAAGACCATCGTCGAGGACGGCGCGCTGCGCCTGGAGCTGGCCGCGATCCAACGCCGTGGCTACGCCACCTCGATGGGGGAGCGCCAGGTCGGCGCGGCGTCGGTCGCCGCGCCGGTGTTCGACCATGACGGGCACGTCATCGCGGTGCTGTCGGCGGCCGGCCCGCTGTCGCGCTTCAAGCCGCGGATGGCCGAGTGCGCCGACCGGCTCCTCGCCGCGGCCGCCCGGGTGTCCGGCCATCTCGGCTACCACGCCGGTTAGTGCATCCAGGGTTTGAGCACCCCGAACGCGGCGGCGGCGAGGACGGACAGCCAGATGCCCCACACGTAGGGCAGGCAGCCGTCCACCGCCCGCCGCAGCCGGTGCTCCACCTCCGGCGTCGAGCCGCTGGTCATCAGCTCGCCGTAGGGGGCGGCGAAGCCGCGCAGCGTCAGCCGGATGCCCAGACCGCACGCGATGGCCGTGGCGTAGAGCGCCACCTTCGCGCCGAGCCACTTCGGGTTGCTCGTCACGCCGAACGGCTCGGTGGCGAAGATGGTGTACACCGCGAGGGCGTACAGGATGCCGATCAGCGTGATGCGGATGCCCCAGTCGGCCCGCCGCACCAGGGGGTGTTTCCCCGGGGCGTGATGGTCCCTGATCGTCAGGAACAGCCAGCCGAACGCGAAGAGCCACACCGGCAGCACCGTCCACCACTGGAAGAGGGTGAAGCCGCCGAGCTGCGCGCCGTGGGAGTCCAGGGCCATCAGGGTGACCCCGCTGGGCAGGAACAGCACCAGGCAGATCTTCGGGCCCAGGTCCAGCCCGCCCATGATCTTCAGGGCGGTGTTGCGCGCGACGGGCGGCAGGTCGGGCCGCAGGACGAAGCGGCTGGAGTAGAAGACGCCCAGGTCTCCGCCCAGCCAGAACACGAACAGCACGATGTGCAGCAGGATCCACCAGCCCATCGGACAATGGAAACACTGATCCGCTGTGGGAAACAAGTGCTTGACTCCGGCGTGGCGCGCTGCCTAGCGTCACGTCCATGACCCTGGGCAACTACCTCGAGGACTTCACGGTCGGCGCCGTGTACCAGCATCCGCTGGGCCGCACGATCAGCGAGGCCGACAACACGTGGTTCACGTTGCTCACCATGAACACCAACCAGAACCACTTCAACGCGCACTTCGCCGCCGACGCCCCCTACGGCCGCCTCATCGTGAACTCGGGGCTGAGCGTCGCGATCGTGCTCGGGCTGTCCGTGTCCGACATGAGCCAGCACGCCATCATGAACCTCGGCTGGGAGCAGATCCGCCTCACCGCGCCGGTGTTCGTCGGTGACACCCTCTACGCCGAGTCCATCGTGCTCGCCACCCGGCCGTCGGCGTCGCGCCCCTACGCGGGCATCGTCACGTGCCGCACCCGCGGCCTCAACCAGGACGGTGACGAGGTCATGTCGTGGGAGCGCAGCGTCATGGTGTACCGGCGCGACGCCCCCCACGACAAGTCGCACTTCCCCGTCGCGAAGACCGGTCCACTGACGGTATGACGATCCCGGCGCTGCATTTTCAGCCCTGGGGCGAGACGCTCCAGGAGCAACTCGACGCGGCACGCCGGGCCGAGGCCGCCGGCGCGGCCGTCGTCTGGGCGCCCGAACTGCACCGCAGCGCCCCCGTCACCGCCGCCGCGCTCGCCGCCCGCACCGCCACGATCGGGGTGGGCACCGGCATCGCCCTGGCCTTCGCCCGCAGCCCGTTCCTCACCGCGCTGTCCGCGCTCGACCTGGACGAGCTGTCCGGCGGCCGGCTGCGGCTCGGCCTGGGCACCGGCGTGCAGCGGCTCAACGAGGACTGGCACGGCGTCACCTGGTCCCGCCCGGTCACCCGGCTGCGCGAGACCGTCACCGCGATCCGGCTCGTCATCGCGGGTGCCCACACCGGCGAACCGATCGACTTCGAAGGCTCGGCCGTCCGGCTGCGGGTGCGCGGGTACCGCCGGCCATATCCACCGGTCCGTCCGGCGATCCCGGTGTACCTCGCCGGGGTCGGGCCCGCGATGACCGCCCTGGCGGGGGAGATCGGCGACGGCTGGATCTCCCACGAGCTGTGCTCCCCGTCCTATCTCGCCTCGCACGTCCTGCCCCGCCTCGGCGCGAAAGAAGGGTTCGAGGTCGTGGTGTCGGCCTGCTGCGCGATCGACGCCGACCCTGCACAGGCGCGGGCCGCCGCCGCGGGGGTGGTCGGCTTCTACGCCTCCGTGCGCACCTACGCCGACCTGTTCGCCTTCCACGACCTCGCCGACGAGCAGCAGCGGGTCATCGAGGCGTTCCGGGGCGGGCTGCCCGCCGACGGGCTCGCCGGCGCGGTCGCCCCCGCGATGGTCGACCGGCTCACCCTCGCCGGGACGCCGGACCAGGTCGCCGCGCGGATCGCCGAATACGGCGGGCTCGCCGGCGCGATC
The DNA here is from genome assembly GCF_016862795.1 of Dactylosporangium siamense. Lineage (GTDB taxonomy): Bacteria > Actinomycetota > Actinomycetes > Mycobacteriales > Micromonosporaceae > Dactylosporangium > Dactylosporangium siamense. The sequence continues at coordinate 42,152 of NZ_BONQ01000138.1, forward strand.
AAGCTCAGCCCGCCCACGCACGGGCTGCCGCCTTCGCGGATCCGCGCGCTGCAACAGCAGATTCTGCGACTGATCGAGGAGCTGAGCCGGTGAGACCCCTCGAAGACATCCGGATCGTGTCCCTCGAACAGTACGGCGCCGGACCGTTCGGGTCCGTGCACCTCGCCGACCTCGGCGCCGAGATCATCAAGATCGAGGACCCGCGGACCGGCGGCGACGTCGGCCGTTACGTGCCGCCGTACGCCGACGGCGAGGACTCGCTGTTCTTCGAGACGTTCAACCGCAACAAACGCTCCATCTCCCTCGACGTCACCTCGCCCGCCGGGCGGCTCGTCTTCGAGGACCTGGTGCGGGCCAGCCACGCCGTCTACTCCAACCTGCGCGGCGACGTCCCCGCGAAGCTCGGCATCCGCTACCAGGACCTCCGCGCGGTCAACCCCGCGATCGTCTGCTGCTCCCTGACCGGCTTCGGCATGACCGGCCCGCGCGCGACCCAGCCCGGCTACGACTACATCCTGCAGGGACTCGCCGGCTGGATGGAGCTCACCGGCGAACCCGACGGCCCGCCGACGAAGAGCGGGCTGTCCCTGGTGGACTACAGCGGCGGGCTCGTGGCCGCGATCGCGCTCCTGGCCGGGGTGCACGCGGCCCGCCGCGACGGCGTCGGCATGGACTGCGACCTCAGCCTGTATGACACCGCCGTCGGCATGCTCACCTACCCGGCCGTGTGGCATCTCAACGGCGGCTTCGAACCCGTGCGCACCCACCACTCCGCGCACCCGTCGCTGGTGCCGTTCCAGGTGTTCCAGGCCGCCGACGGGTGGATCGTCGTCGGCTGTGCGAAGGAGAAGTTCTGGCGGCGCCTCGCCGACCTGCTCGACGCGGTGGCCGGCACGTCGTTCGCCACGGACCCCCGGTTCGCCACGTTCGGCGGGCGGCACCAGCACGCGACGATGCTGCTCGCGCTGCTCGAGGACGCCTTCGCGACGCGGACGGTCGCGGCGTGGCTCGCCGACCTGGGGCCCGCCGGCGTCCCGTGCGGGCCCGTCAACGACGTCGCCGCGGCCCTCGCCGACCCGCACACGGCGGCCCGCGGCATGGTCGTGGAGACCGATCATCCGGTGTTCGGCACGATCCGCCAGCCGGCGTCGCCGGTGCGGGTCGGCGACGAACCCGTCCCGCACCGGCGCGCGCCGCGCCGCAACGAGGACGCCGTCTACGTGCTGCACGAGATCCTCGGCTACGACAGCACCCGGGTCGGCGACCTCACCGCCGCCGGGGCGTTCGGGCCGGTCACATGACGGTCGCCGCCGCCCTCGCCGACTGGGGCCTCTCGGCCGACCTCGCGGACCTGCCGGTCGAGGCCGCGCTGCGGCACCTCCTCGACGGATGCGGCACCGCCGTCGCCGCCCTGCGGTCCGGTGCCGCCGAACCGGCCCTCGCCGTCGCGCGCGGGCTCGGCGGGCCGCCGGAGGCACGGATCCCCGGCACCGCCACGCGGCTCGGCGCTCTCGGGGCGGCGCTCGCCGGCGGGGTCCTCGTGCACGCCCTCGACTTCGACGACACCCACGCCGGCGGACTCGTCCACGCGACCGCGCCCGTCCTGCCCGTCGTCCTCGCCGTCGGTGAGCAGCTGCGCGTCACCGGCGCCGAGGCGGTCGCCGCGCTCGCCGTCGGCCTGGAAACCGTCTGCCGGCTCGGCGCCGCCGCCCCGCACGCGTTCCACGCCCGCGGGGTGCACGCCACCGCCGCCTGCGGGGTCCTCGCCGCCGCCCTCACCGCCGCCCGGCTGCACCGGCTCACCGCCGCGCAGACCGTCGACGCGCTCGGCATCGCCGCCAGCCAGGCCGGCGGGCTCCTGGAGTTCCTGCACACCGGGTCGTCGACGAAGCAGCTGCACACCGGGTTCGCCGCGCACCACGGCATCCTCGCCGCCCGCCTCGCCGCCGCGGGCGCCAGCGGACCCGCCAGCGCCATCGAGGGCCCATCGGGGTTCTACGCGGCGCTCGCCGGTCGGCGCGTCCCACCGGAAGCGGTCCTCGACGGGCTCGGCGAGCGGTTCGAGCTGACCCGGATCACGGTGAAGCCGTATCCGGCGTGCCAGCTGCTGCACGCGCCCCTCGACGCCGCCGCGACCCTGCGTCTCGACCCGGGCGACATCGTTGATGTGCTTGTGGACGTGCACCCCGACGCGGAGGCGATCGTGTGCGGGCCCGACCAGGCCGCGCCCCGCACCGAATACCAGGCGAAGTTCGCCCTGGCCTGGTGCGTCGCGGCGATGCTGCGCGACGGCGCGGTCACGGTCGCCACGTTCACCGGTGTCGACCGGCCCGACGTGCTCGCCCTCGCCGCGGTGGTGCGGCACCGCGTCGCGCCGTGGTCCGGTGCCGCCGCTGACCAACCCGGGCGGGTCGAGGTGACGCTGCGGTCCGGCCGGACGGTCGTCGGCGAGGTGGCACGCAGCGGCGGCGGACCCGGGGCGCCCGGCCTCGACGCGACCGTGCGCGCCAAGGCCCTCGCCAACCTCGGCGCCGGCGGACCCCGGGTGCTCGCCGCCGTGGCCGCGCTGCCCGGCGCCCCCGACCTGGACGATCTCCTCGACGCGCTGGGAGCGACCGCATGACCACCTACCTGCCGGGTGTCTCCGGCACCGACCCCGCCGCCGTCTACGCGGCGGCCGTCCGGCAGCTGGCCGACGCCGGTTTCGGGCCGGACGACATCGTGCACGTCACGCAGTACGTCACCCGTGCCGGGGGTGCTGTGGACGTGCACCGGGTGCCGGTGTCGGTGGTGCCCGTCGCCGGGTTCCCCGACCCGGCGCACACGTTCGGCGTCGAGCTCGTCGCCCATCCCGGCGGCGGCACGGTGATCGACACCGGTGACGGCGGGGTGCTGCGGATCGCCGGGGACCTCGTCCACCTGCCGAGCGTGCACACCACCACCGGGGAGTTCCGCGACCAGTACCGCTGGTGCCTGACGCGGATCGGCGAGCTCCTGGCGCACGCCGGGCTCGGCCTCGACGCCCTGGTCAGCACGACCGACTTCACCGCGACCGCGACCCGGGCCGAATACCCGCGCTGCGGCCGGCCCCGGCGCGAGCTGCTCGGCCCGGTCTTCCCCGGCGCCGCCGGCATCCTCGTCGACACCCCGGTCGCCGCCGGCGCCGCGGTCTCCATCGCCGCCCTGGCCGGTCTCGGCCCGCTGCGACCGGTGAACCCCGGCTGGGCCCGCTACGACACCCTGACCTACCAGCCGGGAGTCGTCGCCGGGAACACCCTCGTCATGTCCGGTTTCGGCGCCCTCGACCCCGCCACCCAGCTCGCCGTGCACGACGGTGACCTCGTCGCGCAGGCGGCGTTCATCTACGACAACATCGACCTGGTCGCGCCGGATGCGAGGGTCACCCGGATCCTGGAATACGTCACGCCCGCCGGTCTCGCCGACTACGACAAGCTCGCCGCGATGCGCACCGAGCGATACCCGGACGCCGCGGTCACCTCGGTCGTCTGCTCCGCCCTGCTGCGCCCGGAGTTCCTCATCGAGGTCGTGCCGACGGCGGTGCTCGCATGATGACCGACGAGATCCGCGCGCTCATCGGCCGGGAGGTCACCTACACCGCGCCGGAACCCCTCGGGCGGGCCGCGATCCGGTACTTCGCGCTCGCCGTCGGCGACCACAACCCCGTCTACACCGACGACGCGGCCGCCCGCGCCGCCGGCCACGACGGGGTGATCGCGCCGCCGACGCTCATCTGCGAGACCAACCAGTACGCCGGGCTGCCCGCCGACGCCGACGGCTACGCCGGGCACACCTGGGGCATCGAGCTGCCCGGCACCCGCCAGGTCCGCGGCGGCAACGCCTACGAGTTCCACCGGGCGGTGCGCCCCGACGACGTGGTCACCGCGACGTGGCGCCTGCGGGACATCGCCGAGCGGACCACGGGTGCCGGGCAGCCGATGCTGGTGTTCACGTCCCGGGCCACGTACACCAACCAGGACGGCGACCTCCTCGCCACCAACGAGGAGACCATCATCTACCTCGGGGTGACCCCGTGAAGCCCGGCCTCGAACTGCCGCCGCTCGAACGGCGCATCGCGCTGCCCGACATGATCGCCTACGCCGGCGCCACCTGGGACTGGCACCGGCTGCACTACGACCCCGTCTATCTCGCCCCGCGCGGCCTCGACCTTCCCGTCGTGGACGGCCAGGTGTTCGGGGCCCTGCTCGCCGAGCAGGTCCAGGACTGGATCGGCGCCGCAGGGGTGCTGCGCACGCTCAAGTTCCGGTTCAAGCAGCTCGTGTACGCCGGGGAGACCGTCCGCTGCGTCGGCACCGTGACCGCGGTGGACGGCGGGCTCGTCACGATCGAACACCAGGTCCTGGCCGGGGACCGGGTCGCGGTCGCGCCCGCGTCATCCACTGTGGAACTGCGATGAGCACCGGGGTCTGCATCGTGGGCGCGGCCGAATCCGACCTCGGGGTCACCGGCAAGACCGTGCTGCACCTGCAGACCCAGGCGATCACCCGGGCCCTCGCCGACGCCGGGCTGCGCCTCGCCGACGTCGACGGGCTCGCCACCAACGGCGTGTCCCGGTTCTCCGCCACCCAGGTCGCCGAGCACCTCGGGCTGCGTCCACAGTGGACGGACTCGACGTTCGCCGGCGGGTCCGCGTTCGAACTGTACGTCGGCCACGCCGTCCAGGCGATCCAGGCCGGGCAGGCGTCGGTGGTGGTCATCTCGTACGGGTCCAACCAGCGCTCGGCACGCAGCCGCACCCTTGCCCCGTATGAGGCGCACACCCCGGAGGCGCAGTTCGAGCAGCCGTACGGGCCGCTGTACCCGGTGTCCGCGTACGCCATGGCCGCCCAGCTGTACCTGCACACGTACGGCACCGCCCGGGGCCGCGCGGGCATGACCGAGGTCGCGGTGGCCGCCCGCGAGTGGGCCCTGGCGAACCCGCGCGCCTACCGCTACGGCGCCGGGCCCCTTGATATGGACGGCAGTCCATTGCTCAGCGACCCGCTGCGGGTCGCCGACTGCTGCCTCGTCACCGACGGTGGCGGCGCGGTTGTGCTGACCACCGCCGCGCGGGCCCGGGACCTGCCGGGTGTCCCGATCGAGGTGCTCGGCTACGGCGAGGCGACCACCGGCACGTCGATCGTCGGCGTCGGCGACCTGCTGCGCACCGGCGCCGTCGACTCCGGCCGGCGGGCCTTCGCGATGGCGGGGCTCACCCCGGCGGACGTCGACTCCGCCCAGATCTACGACTCGTTCACCATCACCGTCCTGCTGTCGCTGGAGGCGCTCGGCCTCTGCGACTTCGGTGAGGCCCCCGACCTGGTCGCCGCCCGGACACTGCCGCTGAACACGTCCGGCGGCGGGCTGTCCTACTGCCACCCGGGCCAGCTGGGCGTCCTGCTGCTCGTGGAGGCGGTCCGCCGGCTGCGCTCCACACCGGACCGCACCGCGCTCGTGCACGGCACCGGCGGGATCCTCTCCACCCACGGCACGGTCCTGTTGGGACGCTCGTGATTCCATGCGACGAGACCACCCTCGGCTGGTGGGACGCGACCCGGGAGCGGCGGCTCACCGTGCAGCGGTGCGCCGCGTGCGGGCACCACCAGCACTACCCGCGGCCGGTGTGCCTGGCGTGTGGCGGCCTTCAGCTGTCCCTGGTGGACGTCGCCGGCACCGGCGTCGTGGAGACGTTCACCGTCGTGCGCCGCGCCCCGTCGCCCGGGTTCGAGCCGCCGTACGCGGTCGCCGTCGTCGCCCTCGACGAGGGTCCGCGGCTGCTGTCCAACGTCGAGCCCTGGCCGGACGTGACCATCGGCGCCCGCGTCCAGGTGCGCTGGCGGCCGCTGGACGATGGCCGCAACCTTCCCGTGTTTGTCGTCGTTTAGGGGATCCACAGTGGACTTCGAGCTCACCGACGAGCAGCGCCAGTTCCGTGACGTGCTGCGGGCGTTCGTCGACAAGGAGATCCGGCCCGTCGCCCGCGAGTGGGAGGCCACCGACCGGTACCCGACGGAGATCGTCGCCACGATGCGCCGGATGGGGCTGTTCGGGCTCACCGTCCCCGAGGAGTACGGCGGCCTCGGCGCCGACATGGTCTCCTTCGCCCTCGTCTTCGAGGAGATCGCCAAGGGCTGGATGGGCATCGCCGGCATCCTCGGCAGCCACTCCCTGTCGTGCTGGCTCATCGCCCGGCACGGCACCGACGAGCAGCGCCGCCGGTACCTGCCGGACCTCGCGACCGGGGCCCGCCGCACCGGCATCGCACTCACCGAACCCGACGCCGGCACCGACCTGCAGGGCATCCGCACCGTCGCCCGCCGCGACGGCGACGACTACGTGATCAGCGGCCGCAAGACGTGGATCACCAACGCCCGCCACGCCGACCCGCTGCCCGTGCTCGTCAAGACGGACCCTTCCGCGAGCCCCGCGCACCGTGGCATGTCGGTGCTGCTGGTCGAGGCCGGCACGCCCGGCTTCGAGGTCCTGCGCGACCTGCCGAAGCTCGGATACAAGGGGACCGAGTCGTGCGAGATCCTCTTCGAGGACTGCCGGGTCCCCGCGTCGGCCCTGCTGGGCGGCGTCGAGGGCCGGGGCATGCAGCAGGTCCTGTCCGGCCTCGAGACGGGCCGGATCAACGTCGCCGCCCGCGCGCTCGGCATCGCCCAGGCCGCCTACGACGAGGCACTGCGCTACGCGGGGCAACGCCGGGCGTTCGGGTCGCACATCTCGGAGTTCCAGGCGATCCAGCTCCGGCTCGCCGACATGGCGATGCAGGTCCAGTCGGCCCGGCTGATGGTGTACTGGGCCGCGTCCCGCGCCGACGCCGGCCGCCGCGTCGACCTCGAAGCCGGGATGGCGAAGGCGTTCGCGTCCGAGGCGGCCGCCGCCTGCGCCCTGTCGGCGATGCAGGTCCACGGCGGCTACGGCTACTCCAAGGAGTTCGACGTCGAACGCCTCTACCGCGACGCCCCGCTGATGATGATCGGCGAGGGCACCAACGACATCCAGCGCATCGTCATCGCCAAGGCACTCACCAGCGGGAAAGGCACCATCGGATGAGGTCGTACCTCTACGTCCCCGGCGACGCGCCGCAGAAGCTCGACAAGGCCCTGACCCGCGGCGCCGACGCGCTCATCGTCGACCTCGAGGACGCGGTGCCCGCCGCCGGCAAGTCCCGCGCCCGCGCGCTCGTGGCCGAGTGGCTCGACGCGCTCCCGGCCGACCGTCCCGCGATCTGGGTCCGGGTGAACCCCGGCCCGACCGGCGAGGACGACGTGCGTGCCGTGACCGGGCCCAACCTCGCCGGGGTCTGCCTCGCCAAGGCCGGCAGCGCGGCCGAGGTCGCCGCGTTCGGCGCCACCATCGCCGCCGCCGAGGAGGCGTGCGGCCGGCCGGTCGGCAGCGTTGCCGTCGTGCCGCTGCTCGAATCCGCGGCGGCGGTCCTCGGCGCGCCCGACATCGCCCGCGCGCCGCGGGTCGCCCGGCTCCAGATCGGCGAGGCCGACCTGCGCGCCGAGCTCGGCGTCACCCTCGGCCCCGACGAGCGCGAGCTGCTGTTCGTCCGCTCACAGATCGTCCTGGCCAGCGCCGCGGCCGGGATCGCCCCGCCGGTCGCCTCCGTCAGCACCGACTACCGCGACCTGGCGGCCCTGCGCGCCTCGACGGTCGCGTTCCGGCGGCTCGGGTTCCTCGGCCGCGCCTGCATCCACCCCGCCCAGGTCGCCGTGGTCAACGAGGTGTTCACCCCGACGCCGGAGGAGGTCGCGGAGGCGGCCGACCTGGTCCGCCGCTTCGACGCCGCGCTCGACTCCGGCGCCGGCGTCCTCGTCGACGTCGATGGCCGCATGGTCGACGCCGCCGTCGTCCGCGCCGCCCGCCGCATCGTGGACCTCGCCACCTAGCGATCGGCCAGGTGTGCTAGAAACTTCTCCGGTACGGGGGAGGTACACAATGCGTCGTCTCTGCGTGATGCTCGGGGTGCTCGCGATCGGGCTGGCCGGCTGCGGCTCGTCCGGTTCGTCAGGCTCGTCCGGTGAACCCGGGAAGGGCAAGCCGGGACCGTCCGCGTCGAAGCCGCCGCCGCCGAAGGTCCCGGGCAAGGTCGTGGTCGTGGTCGGCGGCTCGCTGAAGGTGCTGACCCAGGAGCCCGACGGCCACCTGATCATCGCACCGCTGGACGCGCCGAAGTTCGAGGACTACGAGTTCACGCCCGACCACAAGACGGTGATCTACCGCGCCGGCACGGTGGTGACCGCCCGCAACCTCGCCGACGGCAGCGAGAAGAAGCTCGCCGGCGACGCCAAGAGCAACAGCCTGTGCCTGCGAACCTCACCGGACGGCAAGCGGGTCTCCTACCGCCGCAACGACGACCTCGTCGTGGTGGACCTGGCCGGCAAGGTGACCGTGCTGGACAAGGTGAAGCGGGACAAGTACGGCAACGGCACCGTCACCGCCACCACCGAGCTGGGCTGCGGCGAGTGGCTGGACGCGACGCACGTCGTGTTCGACCGGCGCAAGTCGCTGCCGGAGACCGTCTCCGTCAAGGCCCTCGAGTTCGACGTGGTCGTCGACGCCGACACCACGACCGTCGCGGTGCTCGGCGGCAAGAGCCCGAAGCTGATCGACTCGCCGGCCATGTGGAACCCCACCGCCGTCTGCGGCAACTGGGTCGTGGCCAACAACGGCAAGAACGCGGACGCGCTGCACCTGAGGCAGCGCACCGGCGACGGCGACATCACCAAGGCCGGCGCGTTCACCGGCCCGGAGCTGGCCGTCACCGGCACCGCCGGCAGCACCCACGGCGTGCTCTTCACGCCCGGCACCTGCCGCCCACTGCTGTACTCCATCGACAAGCGGACCTTCCAGACGATCGACCCGGCGACCCGCGCGGTCGGCGCCCCGGTCGCCACCCTGCCCGCCGGCGGCATCGAGGTCCACCTGTTCGACGAGCCGGCGACCTGGCAGCCGGGCGACGCCGAGGTGCTCGCCGCCGTCGTCAACAAGCAGCTCGTCCTCGTCGACGTCAAGGCCGGCACCGCCACCCCCGTCCCCTCCGACGCCCTCGACGCCGCCGCCCGCGTGGTCGCCTGGCTGCCCTGACGGCATTGACGGACGTCAGGCCGGTGGGGCTGCCACCGCCGGCCTGACGGCGCGCCACGAGGCCCGCGGCGCGGTCATGATGACGCGTTGGCCGACTGCGACGCGCTGAACTGCCTCGGCGGACCCGTGTAGGCGCGTTTGGTCAGCAGGTCGTTGATGATGTTGCCCTCGATCGGGGTGACACGCCCCTCCGCCAGCCGCACTCCGAGCACGTTCGCCACGGCGATGGTGTAGGTGTCGATCGTCGCCTCGACCAGAAGGGCCAGCGCGGCGGAACTGAATACGGCATTGCGCCAACCAGCGGCGACTGCCAGGACGGCGATCACGGAGGCGGGCCACCACTGCACCGTCCACGGCGCGGCGAGCAGACCCCAGGCGACCAGCGCCGCGTCCTGCCGGTAACGGCGATGCGCGCCGAGGATGACGGTCCGGGCATCGTCCGTGGCGATCATCCAGATGCGCGGCCAGACGGCGGTTGCCGAGAGTCCGTATTGTGCGTGGACCCGCTCGCCGATGAGCCGGAAGTGCTCGCCGATGACGGACATCCGGGCCGGCAGATACCTGTCGGGAGGAGGCGGAGTCTGGTCACGCCATGCGTCTCTGGTCCGGTTACGCAACGTGGTGAGACGGCGTTGGGGGCCGTCGATCAGCCAGAGCCGGTGCACGACCTCGTTCGCCACCGCCGTCGCGGCAAGACCGGCCAGACTCGCGCTGAACAACGCCACGGCCGCCGTGACCAGCAGCTCCCCGGGCCGGGAACCGTGCTGCTGCCACCACTGCGTCACCTGGCCGCCCGCATGGGAGAAGTCGAGGGCGTGGGCCTGACCGGACACGGTGGCCCAGCCGACCACCGCGACATACAGCAGTCCCGGCAGCAGTATCGCGGCCAGCCAACGTTCGGTGATCTTCTGCCCCAAGGAGGCGATGAGACCTGTCACCGACAGCCTTTCCTACTCACGGCGCCTGGTCATGGTCCGGTCGTAGACCCCGCAGCGGGGTTCATGACCAGCGGCATCAGGTTCTGCGCGCCGTGAGCACGGCACGGTCGGCGCGACAGCGGGACATCCATACGCCCCGGTGACCGCTACCGGGTCCAGGCGCAGGTCGTCGAGGATGGTTGGTTCGCCACGGCGGACACTTTCGGCCAATGCGGCGTTGAGCGGAATATGGTGCGCTGCGAGCGCTTCGTCCACCGGGGTTCCGGCGCGGATCGCTATCAGCGCACCGTTCAGTTTGTGTGCCCATCGGTGATAGCCGGAATTCGTGGTCAACTCCGACATGTACCTGCAAAGCCAGCCAGTCGAAGGATTCTCGCTTTCTTGTTCTGCGTCCAATGGCCGATCGTCCCTCCGGATGAGCCTTGCGGCGCTTGGAAAGTTGAACCAGGAGCGGCAATGTCGTCATTCTAGGCTCCGCCCCCAACGCATCAATCGGAGTGTTGATGTCGATCGAGGAACACCTGGCGCTGGTGGTCCGCCGTCTCCGCGCCTACGAGGACGGCGACAGTCAGCCGGTGCTTGACCCGATGGCGCTGGACGAGGCCAATGACCTCCTCCAGCTTGCCTTCACCGCGCAGGGGGTGCGGGTTGACGCTGTGCGCGCGGTCGGATGGCTGCGTTGGCGTCGCTACCAGGCGCTCCCCGAAGGCCTTGATGACGGTGAGCTCGAGGCGGCGGTCGCGTTGTTCAAGGTGGTCGGCGCCGTCGATCCGGGCGGCGTCCCTGGCCGGCTGCTGCCGCTCATCCTTCCGGGCGGGCAACCGGAGATCGATCCGGACGAGCGGCTGCTGCGCGAGGCGATGGAGTCGCTCCGGCGCGGTTTGAGCGGTGATGACGCGGCTGCGCTCGCCCGTGCGATCGAGCTGTTTTCCGACATCGCCGTCCGGCTTCCCGACCACCCCGCGCGTGCGGGCATTCTCTCCAACCTCGGGATAGCGCTGCAAACACGATACGAGCGCGACGGAGCATTGTCCGACCTCGACGCGGCGCTGGCCGCGGTGCGCGAAGCCGTCGATTCCGCCCCGGTCGAAGACCCGGCAATGCTGTCCAATCTCGGTAACATCCTGCGGATCAGGGCGACGCGCACCCACGAGGTGCGCGATCTCGACGACGCGATCGTGGCAGGGCGGCGATCCGTCGACGTGGCGCCGATCGGCAGCGAGGACGTCTCCAAGTATGTGTTCAATCTGAGTCTCACCTGGTTCGTGCGGTTCGACCTCACCAGCGATGGGGACGACCTCGACACCGCGATCGCCACGGGGCGGGCGGCGCTCGCCGGGACATCCGTGGATCATCCCCGGCGGGGGGCACGGCTGGTGAAGCTGCAGGAGATGCTGCGCCGCCGGTTCGAACACGCACATCAGCTGGAGGACCTGGACATGGCTGCCGCCGCGGCCGAAGAGGCCGCCGGCGCCATGGCGACCGACGATCCGGACCGGGCGATGATGCTCGCCGACCTGGCCGAATTGTTGCGGGTGCGGCTGACCTTCGATCAGGCGGATGTCGATCGCGACGCGACGGTGGCCGCGATCCAGGCCGCGGTCAGCGCCGCCCCCGCCGGCCGCGATCAGGGCCAGTTGCTGTCCCGCCTCGGCGACACGTTGCGGGCCCGATTCGGGCGGACCCGTGAGCCGGCCGACCTCGACGCGGCGGTAGCCGTCGGGCGGCAGGCAGCCGATGCCGGCACCGCGAGCGGTCCGGACCGGGCGCGGCCGCTGCTCACCCTCGCCGAATCCCTGCACGCCAGGTTCCGGCACGCGGGCGACACGGACGACCTCGACGCGGCGGTTCAGGCCGGCCGTCAGGCGTTCGACCTCTGCCCGCCAGGGGACGCCATGCGTGCCCTCATCGTCGTCCACCTCGCAGTCATGCTGGAAGCCCGATACCTGGTGCGGGAGGGCCCAGCCGACCTCGATGAGGCGATCGCCGCCGCGCAGCTGGCGGTCGCCACAACCGCCGAGAGTGTGCCGCGGACGGAGTTGCGCTTCCGCCTGGGCGTCATGCAGTACCAGCGCTTCCTCCTGCAGGGCGACCCGGCCGACCTGGACGCCGCCGTCGGCGCGATCCGCACCGCGACGGCTGCCACGCAGATCGACGACGTCGAACTTCTCGGCCGCTTGACCGGCCTGGCCAGTGCCCTGCACGCACGCTTCCAGCACTTCGGCGCATTGAGCGATCTTGACGCGGCGCTCAAAGCGCTGCGCCAGGCGGTCGAAGTGAGTCCCAGCGACCATCCGGATCGGGGCCTGCTCGATCACACCATCAGCATCTGCCTCCGGAGCAGGTTTCTGCGGCTGGGCTACCCACCTGACCTCGACCTCGCGATCGATGCCGGAACGCGGGCCGTCGACGCCGGTGCGAGTAGCCCTGACAACGCGGCGGTACGGTTGTCCAATCTCGGGCTCGCGCTGCGAACCCGATTCGAACGGGCCGGTGACGCGGCCGATCTCGAGGCGGCGATCACGATGGCGCGGCGAGCCGCGGACGCCAGTCCCGCGCACGGACCGCAGCGAGCCGTGTATCTTTCCCAGCTCGGCAACGCACTGATGATGCGCTGTGAGCGGATGGACGATCCTGACGCCGGCGATGCGGGGATCGTCGCCCTGCGTGAGTCCCTCAGGTGCACGCCGGACCACGACCCCAAGAGGCCGGCCTTCATCAACAATCTCGGGGTCGCGCTCCAGGTGAGGGGCCGGCGAACGGGCGAGGCGAGCGACCTGGCCGAGGCGCTGCAAGGATGGTCGCTTGTCGCGCGGTTGGAGGACGCCGCACCGATGGACCGCCTTCGCGCGGCACGCGCGTGGACGATTGCCACGGCCGGGGCCGACGGGCCTCAGGCAGCGCTGGAGATGTTTCAGACGGCGATGACACAGTTGCCGTTGCTGACGGGCCGGCAAGCGCCACGCCTCGATCAGCACCAGGTGCTCCAGGCAGACGCCTTGTCCCTGGCTCGCGACGCTGCGGCCGGCGCGATCGCCGCCGGTCGGCCCGAACTGGCGGTGTCGTGGTTGGAGCAGGGCCGCGGGGTGTACTGGTCGCAACTGCTGGATGCGCGCACGGACCTGACAGCGCTGCGCCGCGCCGCGCCAGACTTGGCCGACCAGTTCGAAGACGTCCTCGGGCAACTCGAGGTCGCCACCGAATCCAACCCCGGCCACGAGGCGCAATCAGCCGTGGGTGAGGACAGGCGACGGGCCGGAGCCCGGCTCAGCGCCCTTATCGACCAGATCCGGGCGTTGCCACCGAATGACCTGTTCCCCGAGCCGGACCTGTTCCTCAGGCCGCCGCCCATGCACAAGCTGCTACCTCAAGCGGACGACGACGTCGTGGCCATGGTCAACTTGAGCCGGTGGCGGTGCGACGCTCTCATTCTGCGTGCGGACGGTGTGACGGTCCTGCCGTTGCAGATCTCCGAGCCGGAGGTGATTGCCGAGGCCGTCCGCTTCGTCGGGGCGCTGCACGACTTCGACGCGTCTGCTCAGACAGCGGTTGACCGTGTCGCCCTCGAAATGGCGATCACAGCGACGCTCGAATGGTTGTGGGACAACATCGCCGCGCCAATCCTTGACGGCGCGGGCATCACCGGCGAGCCCGAGGGGCGCAGTCCTCGCCTGTGGTGGTGCCCCACGGGGCAGCTCACCGTCCTGCCGCTGCACGCGGCCGGCTACCACCACACCCGCCAGACCGTGTATGACCGGGTCGTCTCGTCGTACACCCCGACGCTGCGGGCGCTCTCCCACGCCCGCAGCCTTCGGCCTTCCACCAATCCTCACCAGATCCTGATCCTCGCGTTGCCTGACACACCGGACGCCAGTCCGTTGCCCGGTGCCGCCGATGAACATCGGTTCCTGACCACCCTGTTCCCGCCCGAACGGCGCACGGTGTTGACCGGGATGGCCGCGAGCCGCGACTCGATCATTGATGCCATCTCCCGGCACCGGGTGGCGCACCTCGCCTGCCACGCGATCCAGTTCCCGCTCCATCCGATGGGCGGCGGACTGCGGCCCTACGACTGGGACACCGCGGGGTTGGTGACCGTGGCCGATCTCGCCACCACCCGGCGCGGCGGCGATCTGGCGTTCCTCTCGGCCTGCCAGACGGCAGCCGGCGGCGTCACCAATCTTGACGAGGCGGGCAGCATCGCAGCTGCCATGCAGCATGCGGGCTGGCGCCATGTGATCGGCACGCTGTGGTCCGTCTGGGACGAGCCCGCCGGCCTGGTCACGCGGGCCGTCTACCCGAAGCTGATCAACGCCGACGGTGACCTCGATCCCGCCGGTGCCCCCGACGCGCTGCACCAGGTCATCCGTGACCTGCGCACCGCCACCCCCGACACACCGAGCGTCTGGGCCCCGTTCATCCACATCGGGCCCTGACCATCGCCGTGACCCGGCCGGGTTCCTGTGACGTCCGACCGATGAGCTGCCACCAGCGTTCGTCGAACAGCTTCCGCCAGGAGCCGGTGGCTGCCGTCATCGACCGGGCCAGGGGCCGTCGACGGCGAGGGTGGGCGGCCGTGGCGCGGTTCGGCGCCCTCCGAGGTGCCGGTGAGGTCGGCGCCGACCGGGCGGGCGGCGAAGTCCTGGAGGACGTCGATCGAGTACGCGAGGTCTGACCGGCACCGCGGGCGCCGGTCACCCTGATCGGGGTGCCGGGGAGCGAGCCGCGGGCCGGCCGGGGCGCCGGTCGGGTGGTCGGCGATGCGCAGCGGGTCGCCGGCGGGGAAGTGGTCGGCGAACCCCCTCGCCGCGGCCCGTCTCGACGCCATCGCGCGGCATTCGCGCACATCGTCACGACGGGCGTGTCCCGCCGGGCTCATCCTTTGCTGCCTGAGACACTCGGACGGTGACGGCAGACGAGGTCCGTGCGGTCCGCTCGCGGCTCCGGCGGGACGGCCCCCCTCGCACCCGCGGCCCGGAGCTGGACTTCCAGACGGTCACCCTCCCCGAACGCGACTGCGACCTGCTGCGCGACGTGCTCATCGCGGAGGGCGTCGAGACCGTCGTCGAGGTCGGCCTCGCCTATGGCAGCTCCGCCCTCGCGATCGGCGAGGCCCTGCTCACCGTCGGCGCGCCGCGCCCCCGGCACGTCATCGTGGATCCGTTCCAGCGCGACGCGTACGCCGACGTCGGCTGGGACCTGCTGGTCGAGGCCGGCCTCGACGGGATCGCCGAGCTCGTCGCGACCCCGTCGTCGCTGGCCCTGGCCGACCTCGTGGCCGCCGGGACCGTCGCCGACGCGGCCTTCGTCGACGGCAGCCACCGGTTCCACGAGGTGTTCGTCGACCTGTACTTCCTGCGCAAACTCGTCCGCCCCGGCGGCCTGATCGTCCTCGACGACGACTGGACCCCGTCCGTGCGGACCGCCCTGCGCTACTACGAGCGCAACCTGGGCCTGACCCCCGTCCCCTCCGCGTTCGCCGCCGGGACGCTCGGCCGGATCGGTGCCGACCCCGCCGCGCCGGAGGTGCCCAGGTGCCGGGCGGTGCGCCTGCCCGACCCGTCGTTCGAGCCGCCGTTCACGACGTTCGAGCCGTTCTGGGACGACGGCCGTGCGCAACTTCCGACCGGCTGACCACCCGCCACATTGCAAGGGCCGCGCCGCAGCGGCATCAGTCGATTGCTGCGCCGGTGACGAGACCCGAGGTGCTGCGTCGCATCCGACACCGCTAACCGGCGTAGACGGCCCGGGCGAGCAGGTGCAGGGCGGCGGCCGACGGTGAGCCGGGCTCGGCGGTGAACGTCAGCAGCTGGTCCGACGCGTCTGGGTGGAGCACCTCCTGGTGCAGCGTCATCCGGCCGACGACGGGGTGCCGGAACTCGCGGACCGCCGGCTCGCACTCCTCGACGGCGTGATCGGCCCACAGCGCCGCGAACCGGGAGCTGCGCACGCACAGGTCGCCGACCATCTCGGCGAGCTTCGGGTCCTCGGCGTGCCGGGCGGCGAGCATCCGCAGGTACGCCACGGACTCGCGGGTCTTCTCCGGCCAGTGCACGTACAACTCCCGCATGTGCGCGTCCAGGAACAGCATGCGCACCTTTGTTCGGCCGCTGATCACCATCAACCGCGCCGTAGTCGACGTGGCCGGCCAGGAACGCGTGCCCGAGCCGGTTCCACGCCAGGAAGTCACCCGAACCGGCCGAGGACGACCGCCGGCACCTCCGTCATCGCGTCGAGCAGGCGGCGCACCCCCGGGCGGGCGGTCTCGACCGGCGGCGCGGGCGGGGCGGCCGGCGCCGGGCCGCGGGCGAGGGTGAACAGGTGCTTGCGTTCCTGGTCGCTCAGCCGCAACGCCCGGGCCAGGGCGGCGAGCACCTCGTCGGACGCGTTGCCGCGCTGCCCCTGCTCGAGGCGGATGTAGTAGGACACGCTCACCCCGGCGAGCTGCGCCAGCTCCTCGCGGCGCAGCCCGGCCACGGCCACCTCCGGCCTGCCCGACGGCGAGCAGGGCCTGGCCATCGGCCTCAGCACCCTGACCCAGCAGGTCGCCCTCACCGTCGGCATCCCGGTGATGAGCGCGGTCGCCGCGGCCGGACCGACCCTGCTGTCCGGCATCCGCCTCGCCCTGCTCGTCGACGGCGCGGTCACCCTGGTGGGCGCCCTCGCCATCCACTACGGCCTGCGCCGGACGGTCGGCTGACCCGACCCGGGCCGGGCGGGCTCAGCGGGGCAGCTCGGCGGACGCCGCGAGCAGCGGCACGCCCGGCCCGGGCACGTCGAGGACCACGCCGCCGCCACGCGGTTCGAGGTGCCCCACGACCACCATGACGGCGACGCGCTCCGGCGCGGACCAGAGCTTCGGCCAGGTGAACGCGGGGCACAGCGTCCGGGTCCCGACGGCGGCCTCCACCGGTGCCCCCGGCCTGACCTCGAACCCGGTCCCCGGCTCCGCGATGGTCTGCGGCGAGAGGTCTCCGGGCTGGTTGAGCATCGGGCCGCCGCCGACGATGACGCTTTCCTTGAGGTACAGCACCTCGACCGGCGGGATTTCGACCCGCAGCTCGGTGGTGGCGGTGAACCGCAGCGTCACCTCGGGGGCGGTGTCGGCGGAGACGCGCCGCACCGACGCGATCGCCACCGTCAGCGCGTCCCGGGTGCCGGCCAGGTCGTCGGCCCAGACGCCACGCCCGCAGACGAACAGCGGATCCCGGCCGGCCGCGACGGAGGGCGACGGCACCGGGGCCGGCCGCGACCGGTGGGTGCAGCCGGCCAGGCCGAGCACGACCACGACCGGCACCAGCCAACCTGCCCGCATCCCACGAACCTACGGCGTGGCCGACCGGCCCGTTGTCCCGCCCGGGTGGCGGTGGTGGAGTGCGGCTGACCAGGGCTGGGCTCGGTCACGTCAGCGGGGCAGGTCAGCGGGGCAGGAAGGTGCCGCTGGGTTCGCCGACGACGGCGCCGTCGCGGAAGACGACCCGGCCGCGCAGGACCGTCGCCACCGGCCAGCCGCGGACCTTGCGGCCGGCGAACGGGCAGTGGTCCTGGCCGGACAGCAGCAGGTCGGTGGTGACCTCCTGCTCGAGGTCCGGGTCGACGACGGTGAGGTCGGCGTCCTGCCCGACGAGCAGCGATCCCTTGCGCGGCCACAGTCCGTAGGCGCGGGCCGGGTTGGCCGAGACGAGCTCCGCGACCCGGTGCGGGGCGAGGCCGCGCTTGTGCATGCCCTCGCTGAGCAGCACCGGGTAGAGCAGGCCGGTGCCGCCGAAGCCGGGCAGGGCCGGCCACAGCTCGTCGCCCTTGTGCTCCTCCAGGCAGCAGGCGTGGTCGGAGGCGACCCAGTCGACCTTGCCGGACAGCACCCCGGCCCAGAGCGCCTCGCTGTCGGCGGCGCTGCGGATCGGCGGGTTCACCTTGGCGCCCAGGCCGGACAGCTCGTCGTAGTTGAGGCACAGGTGGTGCAGCGTCACCTCGGTGCGCAGGTCGAGGTCGGGGCGGGCCAGGCGGGCCTCGGTCGCGGCGGCGAGGGCCTCGCCGCTGGACAGGTGCAGCAGGTTGATCGGGCAGGCGGTCGCCGCGGCGAGGGTGGTGGCCTCACCGATCGCGACCCGTTCGGTGAGCGGTGGCCGGGCGTCGGAATACGCCTTCAGCGTCTGCGGGTCACCGGCGGCGCGGACCCGTTCGATGAACAGCCGCATCAGCTCGGCCTGCTCGCAGTGCAGCGACAGGGAGATCCGGCGGCCGGTGTCGCGGGCGGCGGCGGAGACGGCCTCCATGATCTGGTACAGGTGGCCCAGGTCGTACTCGTCGCTCATCGTGAACGCCTTCGCGTCGCGCGAGTCGGCGGACAGGTTGAAGCCCTTGTAGAACATGTAGTACTTGAACGAGCTGATCCCGTGCCGGTCCACGAGCGCCGGGACCTCGCCGACCTGACGGGTGTCCATGGGCGCGAGGTGGAAGCCGAAGTCGGTCCACGAGCGGCCGGACACGGCGTCGAGCACCTCGGGCAGGATGTCCTCGTACGCACCGGTCTTGTTCAGGTAGTGCTGCCCGGTCCGGAAGTACGACAGCACGGTGGTGGCGCCGCCGACGAGGGAGGACCGGGTCTCCTCGGTCGCGTCGACCTCCAGGGGCCGGTAGATGCCCAGGTGGTAGTGCGCGTCCACGCCGCCGGGGAAGACGAGTCTGCCGGCGGCGTCGAGGACCTCGTCGGCCTCACCCGGAGGAAGGTCCTCCCCGATCGCAGCGATCCGCCCGTCCCGCGTGGCCAGGTCCGCCCGGACCTCACCCACGTACGGCAGGACCAGGGTCCCGTTCTTCACCAGCAAGTCGTACCGCGACACATGAGCCCCTTTCAGCGTTTCCCTCAATGTAACGGGGTTTCCATTTTGACGATAGTGCCGTTAGGCTCTGCTGGTGGAACTGCAGCCCGCCTTAGCAGGGATCACCGTCGTGGACGTGTCCACCCTGTTCGCCGGCCCCCTGGCCGCCACCATCCTGGGGGACTTCGGCGCCGACGTGATCAAGATCGAGCATCCCGCCAAAGGTGACCCGTCCCGCGGCCACGGCCCCGCCAAGAACGGCGTGCCGCTGTGGTGGACGCTGCTCGGGCGGAACAAGCGCTGCGTCACCCTCAACCTGTCCCGTCCCGCCGGCGCCGAGCTGCTCAAACGCCTCCTGGCCGGCGCCGACGTCCTGATCGAGAACTTCCGGCCCGGCACCCTGGAGCGCTGGGGCCTCGGGCCCGATGTGCTGCTGGAGCTCAACCCGCGCCTGGTCGTCGCGAGGGTCACCGCGTTCGGCCAGTTCGGCCCGTACGCGTCGCGGCCCGGCTTCGGCACCCTCGCCGAGGCGATGAGCGGGTTCGCGGCCATCACCGGACAGCCCGACGGGCCACCGACGCTGCCACCGTTCGGGCTCGCCGACGGCATCGCCGCCATCGCCACCGCGCAGGCCGTCACCACGGCCCTGCTCGCGCGGCACGCGACAGGTTCCGGGCAGGTGATCGATCTGGCCATCATCGAACCCATCCTGACCCTTCTGGGCATGCAGCCGATGGTGTACGACCAGCTCGGGACCGTTCAGGGCAGAACCGGGAACCGGAGCGTCAACAACGCGCCCCGCAACACGTACCGCAGCCGCGACGGGAAGTGGCTCGCCGTGTCGACGTCCGCCCAGGCCGTGGCGGAGCGGGTGCTGCGCCTCGTCGGGCATCCGGAGGTGCTCGACGAGCCGTGGTTCGCCGCCGGCGCCACCCGCGCGCAGCACGCCGACCTGCTCGACACCTATGTCGGGGACTGGATCGCGGCCCGCGACGCCGCCGACGTCATCGTCGCGTTCGAGGCCGCGGAGGCCGCCATCGCCCCGATCCACGACATCGCCGACGTGTTCACCGACCCGCAGTACGCCGCGCTCGGCACCCTGCGCGCCGTCGAGGACCCGGCCCTGGGCCCGGTCCGCATGCAGAA
This sequence comes from Dactylosporangium siamense, assembly GCF_016862795.1. GTDB lineage: Bacteria > Actinomycetota > Actinomycetes > Mycobacteriales > Micromonosporaceae > Dactylosporangium > Dactylosporangium siamense. The sequence continues at coordinate 62,175 of NZ_BONQ01000138.1, forward strand.
CGTGCTGTACCGGATGTCCGCCACCCCGGGCGACATCAAGTGGACCGGACCGGCCCTCGGCGCCCACAACGACGAGATCTACCGCGACCGGCTCGGCCTCACCACCGACGACCTCGACCAGCTGCACGCCGACGGGGTGCTGTGATGGACTTCCTCGCCGGTTCGCGGGTGCTGGACCTGGCGCAGCCGATGCGCCGGGGCATGCCGCAGTCGCCGAACCACCCGCCGTTCCGGATGGCCCTGGAGCGCCGCCACGGCGACCTGGTCCGCCCCGACGGCGGTTCGGCCGCGAACGAGCTCATCGTCACCGGCGGCCACGTCGGCACCCACGTCGACGCCCTCGCGCACGTCTCGCAGGACGGCGTCCTGCACGGCGGGGTCGACGCCTCCTCCGTCCAGTCCCACCTCGGGTTCAGCTCCCACGGCATCGAGTCGTTCGAGGTCTACGTCGGCCGTGCCGCCGTGCTCGACGTCGCCCGCGTCCACGGGGTGCCGGTGCTGCCCGCCGGCTACGAGATCACGGCCGAGGACCTCGACGCCTGCGACGTCGCCGTGCACCCCGGCGACGCCGTGCTGATCGGCACCGGCTGGTCCCGCCGCTGGGACGAGCACGACGCCTTCATCGGCCAGCGCGACGGCACCCCCGGCCCCGGCGTCGCCGCCGGTGCCTGGCTCGCCGGCCGCGGGGTGCGGGTCGTCGGGGGCGAGACGATCGCCTTCGAACACATCCCGGCCGGGCGCGGGCATGCCGTGCTACCCGTACACCGGATGCTCCTGGTCGAACGGGGCATCCACATCGTGGAGACGATGCGGCTGCACCCGCTGCTGGACACCGGCGCCCGCGAGTGCCTCCTGGTGCTCAACCCGCTGCCGATTGTCGGCGCGACCGGCGCTCCCGTCCGCCCGCTCGCGATCCTCCCGTCATGACGGCCGTCGAACAGCTCGCCGCCTTCGCCGTCGGCTGCCGTGCTTCGGTGCCCGCCGCGGTCCGCGCCGACGTGCCCGCCAGGGTCCTCGACATCCTCGGGCTCGCCCTCGCCGCGCACGGGGACCCGGACGCCGACGCCGCCCCCGCGGTGCTGCGGTCGGTACGCCGCTGGGGCGGCACCCCCGAGGCGACCGTCATCGGCACCGGCGACCGGCTTCCCGCCCCGGCCGCCGCACTCGTCAACGGCACCCTGGCGCACTCCCTCGACTTCGACGACACCCACCTGCCGTCGGTGCTGCACCCGTCCGCGTCCGTCGTCCCGGCCGCCCTCGCCACCGCCGAGGCCACCGGCGCCTCCGGCGCGGCGCTCCTCGCGGCCGTCGCCGCCGGGGTCGAGCTCACCAACCGGCTCGGCATGGCCGCCTACGACCCGGCGATCGCCAACTCCATCTTCTTCGAACGCGGCCTGCACGCGACCTCGATCTGCGGCGCCATCGGCTCCGCCGCCGCCTCCGCCCTGCTGCTCGGCCTCGACGCACCCGGCGTCGCCTCCGCGATGGGGGTCGCGGCGAGCATGGGCGCCGGCCTGATCGAGGCGAACCGCACCGGCGGCACCGTCAAGAAGGTCCACTGCGGCTGGGCCGCCCACGCCGGGGTCTCCGCCGCCTACCTCGCCGCCGACGGGCTCACCGGCCCGCCGACCGTGCTCGAAGGCCGGTTCGGCTTCTTCACCGCGTACACCGGCGGCCGCTGCGACGACGACGCGCTCCTGGGCGGCCTCGGCACCCGCTGGGAGCTGCTGCGCACCGCGTTCAAACCCTACCCGTCCAACCACTTCACCCACCCCGGCATCGACTGCGCCCTCGCCCTGCGCGCCGCCGGCCTCGACCCGTCCACCGTGGACTGGATCGAGCTCGGCGTGCCCGGCCCGACGCTGCGGACGATCGCCGAACCCGTCGCGGAGAAGGTCCGCCCCCGCAGCACGTACCACGGCAAGTTCTCCGGGCCGTACACGGTGGCGACCGCCCTGCTCGGCGGCGGCGGCCTCGGCGTCGGCCTCGATGACTTCACCGGCCCCCTGGACCCCGACCGGCTCGCCCTCGCGGCGAAGGTCCGCTGCGTGCCGGACGAGCGGGCCACCCGGATCTTCCCGCACGCCTTCGCCGCCGTGCTGCGCGTGTCCACCGCCGGCACCGTTGTCGAGCACCGGGTCGACGCCTCCCTCGGCAGCGCCGAGGCGCCGCTGTCCGCCGCGGACCTGGCCCGCAAGTTCCACTTCAACGCCGCCCGCGCCCTGCCTCCCGCGGCCGCGGACGGGCTCGCGGCCCGGACCACCGCCCTGGCCGACCTGCCGGACATGCACACCCTGCTGCCGTAGCCGGCGTCCGGCTACGCGAAATTGGCAAGCCAACGCTGGGCGTTGGCGAGCTCGCGCCGGTGCACGTCATACGGCTTGCGGATGGTCAAGGCCCGCAGCTGAGCGACCGCGCCTTGCGCAGCCGACCTGGCTTCCGCAACGTTGCCATGCTCCAGCCAGGCGTTGCTCAACGCGAGCATCGCATTGGCGTACCAGCGTTGGTTGGCGTCGGGATCGGCGCGGGACAGCTCTTGCCAGAGGTCGGCGGCCTGCCGCCCGACCCGCACCGCCTCGTCGACCTGTCCGGCGCGCCGCAACACGGTGCCAAGACCCTTGAGCCCCAGGGCATACCAGCGTTGGTTGGCGTCGGGATCGGCACGGGACAGCTCTTGCCAGAGGTCGACGGCCTGCCGGCTGACCCGCACCGCCTCCTCGATCTGCCCGGCGTCGCTCAGCGCGGAACCATGGTCCTGGAGCGCGCCGGCGAACTGGTCCTGAAAGCCAGGGTTCAGTTGGCAAAGTTCCTGCCAGAGGTCGACGGCCTGCCGGCTGACCCGCACCGCCTCCTCGACCTGCCCGGCGTCACCCAACGCAGCGCTCAGGATTCTCAGCGCGGCGGCGTAGGTACGCCCGTTGGCATCTGGATCGGCACCGTACAGGTCCTGCCAGAGGTCGGCGGCCTGCCGGCTGACCCGCACCGCCTCCTCGACCTGCCCGGCCTCACTCAACGTATTCCCGAACGAGTTCAGCGCGTCGGCATACAGGCGCCGGTTGGCGTCAGGATCGGTATCGGACAGTTGCTGCCAGAGGTCGACGGCCTGCCGGCCGACCCGCACTGCCTCCTCGGTCTGTCCGGCCTCACGCAGCGCGGAGCCGAAGAGCTTCAACGCGTCGGCGTGCCAGCGTGCGTTGACATCGGGATCGGTGTGCGACAGGTCCTGCCAGAGTGCAACGGCCTGCCGCCAAACCTGCACCGCTTCTTCGGTGTGCCCGGCGTCTCGCAGTGCGGCGGCGAGCGCTCCGAACGCTTGAGCGCACAAGCGCCGGTTCGCGTCAGGGTCGACACGTGACAGGTCCTGACAGATGTCGACAGCCTGCCTTCCCAGACTCACTGCCTCCGCGTACCGAGCGGAGAGCCGGTAGAGGGCGGCCAGGGTTCTCAAGGCCGCGACGAGTTCGTGCCGGTGTCGCGGGTCGAGTTGGCTGCAATCGCGCCAGAGCTCCACGGCGCGTTCAGCGTGGTGCTGTGCCGTCAATGTCTCGTCAGCCCAGCGCAACGCGTTGGCGAGGTCGTGTTGCCGACGTGCCTCGTCGACGGCGGTGAGCGCGGGCTGGTCCAGTCGACGGCGAGTCACCGCCACGATGGTGCGCAGCAGGGTTGCCGTACTTTCCGCGTTCGGTAGGGCGCGCCACAACTCGTCGACGAGACCGCTGGGAAGGGCCAGCTGGTCGACACAGTCGGCGATGATCTGGTCCAAGAGGAGGGTCCCGGAGGTGATCTGGATCGCGACCGGCAGGGCAACGTCAGGTTGCCGGCGCAGGATCTGCCCGAGCCGCCGCGAGGCCCAGGGGTGCGTCGGTGCCGCGGTGCCGAGCAAGACGAGAATCCGGGCCATGCGGTGGTCCGGGATGTCGGCAAGCAGTTGCTCGGTGAACGCATCGTCCCGCGCGATCTCGGTGAAGATGAGCCGCTCGGCGAGTTGTTGCGGCTCGATGGTCGACAGCCACTGAGGGGGGACGCCCGGATACATGGCGTGCAGCCACTCGGCGACCCGGTGGCGGCGCTCCCGGTCGGTGCCGTGCAGATCGGGGATGCGGCGCAGGAGTTCGATGGCGTCAGCTTCGTCCTTGGCACCGAGCAGCGCGGCGCAGGCGACGGTCTGCCGCTGCGTGTCCGGAAGCAGACCGGCGTCGTACCGGTCCGCGGCGGCGAGCCAGACCTGCGCCTCGTGATCCACGAGCTCCTTCCACACGGTCTCGTCGGCATCGACGGGCCGAGCCGAGCGGCGCTGCTGGGCGCGCAGGACGGCGACGAGCGCGGCGGCGTGCAACATCGCGATCGGGGCATCCGGGGCGGCGGTCCCGAGCTGCGGCGGCCGCTGGAACCGGACGTCGAAGTGGTGCGCCAGCGCGTCGATGGCCTTGCCGAACAACTGCTGCTGAGCGTGCGCACTGCCGCCGAGCGACAGGAGCGGCAGATGGCCGACCCGACGCAACCACGGCGCCTGTTGCTGGTTGGCGACGCTCTGCCGCAGTTGCTGCCACCATTGCCCATCTGTGGCCGTGCGGGCCAGCAGCAGCACCCGCACGGACGGTCCTGCCGACGCCAACGCGGCGAACATCGGCACCAGGTCGAGGCGCGTATCGGCCTGGTCCAGCACGACGAGCGCCGGCCGGCGCAGCGCATCGGCGGCCTGCACCGCGGCCGCGGCGCAGCCGGGGTAGGCCGCGCCGGTGACCCAGGGCGTCGGCTCGATGGCAAGTTCCGTGGCGAGCTGGACCGCCAGCCGGGTCTTGCCGATGCCGGCCGGACCGCTCACGACATGCACCGGCGCCGCCGCCGGATCTGTGCACCAGTCCAGGAGCGTCCGCAGCTCGACCCGGCGCAGTCGGAACCGCACCAGTGCGCGGCGGGCATCAAGAACGCCGGCGGTCACCGGACCGGTGCCGACCTCGACGTCGACGTTCGCTGCCCAGGGCCATACATCGACCATCTGCGTCCACGCCGACCATCGCTGCTGACCATGCTGCCGGCGTGCCGTGACCGCCGGCCAGATGAACGGCGCCACCAGCGACGCGCTCGCCGAAAGGCCGCCTGACGTCACCACCAGCCAGCCCGGGGCCTGCAACACCGTGGCCACCCCCGCGCCAGCGGCAGCCAGGCCAGCCAAGGCGACACCCGTCGTGAACCACCACACACCCGACCATCGGCGCCGCGCGGCACTCCACCACGTGTCCCACAACTCAGCTGCTGACCGCGACCCCACCTCACCATCGTGGCAATCACAGTTACGTTCGCCGATCCGCCGATCTGTTCGCAAACCCGCCTGTAGCGTGGGTCTCCTGCCGACGACCAGACCGCCGGCGTGGACGAGTGGACCGTCCGGTCCGGCTCCTCGTCCGACCCGGCAGGCCCGGCCGTGCGGTTCGACCCGCGCCGAGTTCGCCCGCGTGTGAAAGCCAGCCTACGAGGAGGCAGGGGCCGGTTCGTCGCAGCTGCGGCAGCGGTCCCGGTCGGACCAGTCCCGCTGCTGGACGACGGAGGGTGTCAGGCCGCGCTCGCCGAGGTCGGCGCGGACCGCCAGCCGGAACTGCCACATGGTCTCCGAGTGCCGGTGGTAGGCCGTGTGGTACGCCTCGGACGTCAGCGCGGCGCCGGACCGGACGGCGTTGCGGACGTCGATCAGGGCGTGGAACGCCACCTCGGCGGCCGTGACGAGGGCCGGGGTGCCCGACATGAGGATGTGTTCGCGGGCCGCGTACAGGCCCGAGTCGCCGACCGCCGAGGTGGTGTCGCGGGCGAGGGTCTGTGGATCGGCGCCGGACCTGGCGGCGTCGCGCAGGGCGTTGAGGGCGCCGCCGAGGGCCAGGACGAAGTCGACCGACGCCTGGCGTCGCGAGGCCTGCCGCTCACGGAAAGCCTGCCGGCGGTCGCGGCGCACCTCCACCAGCAGGCTGCCCGACAGGGCGAGCGCCGCGCCGACCGCCGCGCTCACCAGCGCTGCCCACGTCATCGCCACATGATGGCACGATCTGGCCGCGTCCAAGGGGCGCGGCCAGATCGACGGGCGTCACATGCCGTCGCCGGACCAGGCGCCGCGGGAGCGGGAGCGGACCGGCAGCGTGGAGATGACCGGGGCCTCGTGGGTGTGGTAGTTCTCGGCGGTGCCGCCCCACTTGACCCACTCGTCGGTGGTGTACCAGTTCACCAGCTCGCCGTCGGAGCGGATGATCCAGTCGATCTCGGTCTCGGCGATGAAGTGGCCGTGCTTCACGCCGGCGGGACGGAAGCAGTAGGTGCCCTCGTCGATGTCGCCGAAGTTGTACGCCATCTTCCCGCTGAGCGTGTAGAACTCCTCGTAGCACGGGTGGTGGGCGAGGCGGTGGTCGCTCCAGCCCTTGGGGGCCCGGATCAGCCGGGTGTAGAAGCCGGTCTTCGGGTCGCGGTGCAGCAGCTTGATGTAGAGCGGCGTCAGCGGGCCGACGGTCGGCGCCGCGACCCACTCCATCTTCGACGGGTCGATCAGCGAGGGCGAACCCTCGGAGCGGCGCGGGCCGTCGGGGTCGAAGCCGGCGTCGCCGTACTCGCGCCAGTGCAGGACGTGGCTGCCTTCCCGGATCTTGATCCAGTCCATCGGGACGCCCTTGGGCACCTGCAGGTAGCCGCCGGGTCCGACCTCGGTGCCGCCGTACACCAGCGAACCCGACACCACGTAGAACTCGGTGTCGGCGTGCGCCACGCCGGGGCCGCGGCCCCAGTCGGCGGGGAACTGCAGGGACAGCGACGACGAGCCGTCCTCCTCGTCGGTGGACAGGCGCCGTTCGAGGGCCTTGCCCTCGCCGAACGGCAGTTCGGCCTCGTGCCAGATGTAGTCGTTCTCGTGGATCAGTTCGACGTGCGCCCTCAACCCGTGCTCCTCAGCTCTCGTTTCAGCACTTTGCCAGCCGCGTTGCGGGGGAGTGCCGCGATCGGTCGGATCTCCTTCGGCACCTTGTGCCCGGCGAGCCGGGCCCGCAGGTGCGCACGCAGCGCGTCGGGGTCCCATGGGACGCCCGGCCGCACCACGACGTATGCGACGACCTTCTCGCCCCAGCGGTCGTCTGCGAGCCCGATGACCGCGGCCTCCACCACCGCCGGGTGCGCGGCCAGGGCCTCCTCGACGTCGCGGGGGTAGACGTTCACGCCGCCGGTGATGATCAGGTCCTTCTTGCGGTCGACGATGGTGATGTACCCCTCGTCGTCGACCACGACCACGTCACCGCTGGTGAGGTAACCGTCCGGGGTGGTGCACTCCGCGGTCGCCGAAGGGTTGGCGAGGTAGCCGTTCATCAGGAACGGCGACCGGCTGAACAGTTCCCCGGGGGTGCCGGGCGGCACGGGAACACCGTCGTCGTCGACGACCCGGATCTCGGTCATGAACCAGGGGTGGCCCACGGAGCCGGCCTTGCGGCGGGCGTCGCCGGGCCGCAGGTTGCTGATCACGCCCGCCTCCGTGGAGCCGTACAACTCGTGCACGCCGACACCGGGGAACGCCTCGAGGACCCATTCCTTGAGCGCGACCGGCAGCGCGGCGGCGTTGAAGTAGAGCGTGTCGAGGCTGCTCAGGTCGTGCCCGGTCAGCCCGAGCTCGCGCAGCCCGACGGCGTGCGTGGGCACCAGGAACACCGACTGCAGCCGGTCGCGCCGCACCATCGTCAGTAGCTGGCCGGGATCCCAGGCGCGCAGCATCGACACGGTCCCGCCGGTGAACACCGCCGCGTAGGCGAACGCGAACCCGGCGCCGTGATACATCGGCGCGACGGCGACGGTGCGCCGGCCCGGGCCGAGGCCCCACTCCAGGGCGGTGCAGTAGAAGGTCAGGCATCGTGAGCGGTGGCTGATGAGCACACCCTTGGGCGCGCCCGTCGTGCCGGAGGTGTACGCGATGCAGAACGGCTCGTGTTCCCCCACCGGGATCCGCGGGTCGCTCGCGGCCGCCCCGGCGAGCAGTGCCTCGTAGTCCGGGCCGAGCCGGACGGCGAGGCCGACGTCCACGGCCCGGTCCTCCAGCAGCGGGTCCAGGATCAGGGCCCGCGCGCCCGAGTGCCCGGCGATGTACGCGGTGTCCGCCATGGTCTGCCGCGGGTTCAGCGGCACCATCGGCAGCCCCGCCTTGGCCAGGCCGGCGGCGATCTCGCAGTACTCCAGGCGGTTGCCGGCCAGCACGGCGACCGGGTCGCCGGGTCGCAGGCCGGCGGCGAGCAGCGCGTTCGCCAGGCGGCTCGCGCGCTCGTCCAGGGCCGCGTAGGTGAGCCGGCGGTCGCCGTCGATCACGGCGACCGCGCCGGGGGTGGCGCGGGCGAACTCCCGCACGCCGTTGGCGATGTTCAGCTGAGCGCCAGTCACGGCGTAATGGAAACACCGTTTCCATTCTGAATCAACGGGTGGCCGGTGGAAATGTCGCGGTGCGGCCCAGCAGTGCGGGCGTGGCGATGCCGAGCCGCTCGCCGATCCAGGTCCCGGTGCCGGCGAGGGCGGGCAGATCCAGGCCGGTGTGCACGCCCATGCCCTGCAGCAGGTACGTGAGATCCTCGGTCGCGATGTTCCCGGTCGCCGCCGGGGCGAACGGGCAGCCGCCGATCCCGCCGATGCTGGCGTCCAGGGTCCGCACCCCCGCCTCGAGCGCGGCGACGGCGTTGGCATAGCCGGTGTTGCGGGTGTTGTGGAAGTGCGCCCGCAGCGGCACGTCCGCGTCCAGCTCGCGCAGTGCCGCGACGAGCGCGCGGACCTGGGTCGGCACGCCGACGCCGATCGTGTCGGCGATCGCGATCTCGCGCGGGCGGCTGCGCAGGGCGCTCGCGGCGATCGCCTGGACCCGGCTCACCGGGACCTCGCCGGTGAACGGGCAGCCGAACGCGGCCGCGATCGTCAGCGAGGCTTGTTTGCGGTGCGCCGCCGCGGTCTCGGCGATGTCGTGCCAAACGTCCAGGGCCTCCTCGGTGCTGGTGCCCTGGTTGCGGCGGGAGAACTCGTCGGAGGCGACCACGACCACGTTGACCTCGTCGACCCCGGCGTTCAACGCCCGCTCCAGGCCGCGCCGGTTGAGCACCAGGCCGATGTAGGTGACGCCGTCGCGGCGGGGTACCGCGGCCATCACCGCCTCCGCGTCGGCCATCTGCGGCACCCGGCCCGGGTGGACGAACGCGGTCGCCTCCATCCGGCGGATGCCGGCGTCCAGGGCCCGCGTGATGTAGTCGACCTTGACCTCGGTCGGCAGCAGGACCTTCTCGTTCTGCAGGCCGTCGCGCGGGCCGACCTCGACGATCTCAACACCGGTCATCGCCGACCTCCGGTTCCTCTAGCGAAACATCGTTTCCAAACCGTACACTCCCGAACCATGGTTGGTCCGCTGTCTGACATCCGTGTCCTGGAGACCGGGACGCTGCTCGCCGGTCCGTTCGCCGGACAGCTGCTCGGCGACTTCGGCGCCGAGGTCATCAAACTCGAAGACCCCGGCAAGGGCGACCCGATGCGGGAGTGGGGTCGCGAGAAGCCGCACGGGCAGTCGCTGTGGTGGCCGGTCGTCGCGCGGAACAAGAAGTCGGTGACCTGCAACCTGCGCACCCCGGCCGGGCAGGACCTGGTGCGGCGCCTCGTCGCGTCGGCCGACGTCCTGGTGGAGAACTTCCGGCCCGGCACCCTGGAGCGCTGGGGGCTCGGATACGAGGAGCTGTCCGCCATCAACCCGCGGCTCGTCCTCGTCCGCGTCACCGGCTACGGGCAGACCGGCCCCTACGCCCCGCGGGCCGGGTTCGGCTCGATCGGCGAGGCGATGGGCGGCATCCGGCACGTCACCGGCGAGCCCGACCGCCCGTCCAGCCGCGTCGGGGTCTCCCTCGGCGACGCGCTCGCCGGCACCATGGCCGCCTACGGCGCCGTGATGGCCGTGCACGCCCGCACGAGGACGGGCCGCGGCCAGGTCGTCGACTCCGCCATCTACGAGGCCGTGCTCACCTACATGGAGTCGCTGCTGCCGGAATGGGTGGTCGCCGGGTACCAGCGGGAACGCACCGGTGCGATCCTGCCCAACGTCGCGCCCAGCAACGCGTACCCCACCGCCGACGGGATCGACATCCTCATCGCCGGCAACCGAGACACCGTCTTCGCCCGCCTGTGCGAGGTGATGGGCCGGCCCGGCCTGGCCGGCGACCCCCGCTACGCGACGCACGGCGCCCGCGGCGCGCACCAGCAGGAGCTCGACGACCTCATCGCGGCCTGGACCGCGACCCTGCCCGCCGAGGAGATCCTCGCCCTGCTGCACGCCGCCGGGGTGCCGGCCGGCAAGATCTACCGCCCCGCCGACATGCTCGACGACCCGCACTTCGTCGCCCGTAAGTCCATTGTGGACGTCCCGCACCCCGACTTCGGTGCCCTGCCCATGCAGGCCCCGGCACCCCGCCTGTCGGACACCCCGGGCGAGATCCGCTGGGCCGGACCCGCGCTCGGGCAGCACAACGCCGAGGTGTACGGCGGCCTGCTCGGCCTGTCCGCCGACGACCTCGACAAGCTCCGCGCGGACGGCGTGGTCTGATGTCTGGATTAGGGGACGACTATCTCAGTGCTGGTTTCTCCCGCCGGCTCGGCTGGGGTTCTCGTCCGGCGCTGCTGCTGGTCGACCCCGTGATGGCGTACCTCGCGCCGGACTCACCGCTGTTCTGCGACACCGCGGACGGCGCCCTGTCCGCGATGGCGTCGTTGCTCGGTGCCGCCAGGGCCGCGGGGCATCCGGTCGCGTTCACTGCCGTCGGGTTCGCCGACGAGACGTGTGCCGAGGCGCCGCTGTTCGCCACGAAGGTCCCCGGCCTGCGGGTCTTCGCCGACGGCTCGCCGCTCGCCGCGCTCCCGCCACAGCTGTCGCCGGCGCCCGGGGAGCTCGTGATCCGCAAGCACTACGCGAGCGCGTTCGCCGGGACGGCCCTCGCCGCCTGGCTGACCGCCGGCCGGGTCGACACCGTCGTCATCGGTGGATACTCCACGTCCGGCTGCGTGCGGGCCAGCGCCGTCGACGCGCTCCAGGCCGGGTTCCGCCCGATGGTGGTGCGGGAGGCGTGCGCCGACCGGGCCCCCGGCCCGCACACCGCGAACCTGTTCGACCTGGACGCCAAGTATGCCGACGTCGTCGATCTGGCTGAAGCGGCCGCGCGACTTGTCGTTCGCGAGTGAGAGTCGATGTGAGGTGCTCCCGGACCGCCCTTGCCGGCCCGTGGGGTTCGTTAGACAACGGGGGTGGACCGTAACAGCCGGCTACCGTCGCTCACTGGACTGCGCTGGGCAGCCGCGCTCGTCGTCTTCGGCCAGCACCTCCTGGAGCAGTACTACAACCCGCAGCTCGTCGCGGCGAAACCCGTCAGGTCCGTGGTCTGGGCCGCGCTCACCCACGGCGGCGGGCTCGGCGTCTCGTTCTTCTTCGTCCTGTCCGGCTTCGTCCTGGCCTGGTCGGCGCGGCCGGGCGAGCGCGCCGGCACGTTCTGGTGGCGCCGCTTCAGCAAGGTGTATCCGGCGACCCTGGTCACCACCGTCGTCGCGGCGTTTCTCATCGGCGGCGCCGGCCCGCTGCAACTGGCCACCCACCTCACACTGACCCAGAGCTGGGTGCCGCGCCGCGACGTCTACACCGCGCTCAACCTGGTCAGCTGGTCACTGTCCTGCGAGGCGTTCTTCTACCTGTGCTTCCCGCTGCTGCTGGCCGGGATGCGCCGCCTCGGCCCGTCCGGGCTGTGGGCGATCGCGGTCATGATGGTCGAGTGCGTCGCCGCGGTCGGCGCGAACCTCGTCCCGGCGTCACACTCCACCGCCGCCTACGTCGGCTACGTCCTGCCGCCGGTCCGCATGGCCGAATTCACGCTCGGCATCGCCGTGGCCCTGCTGGTGCGCACCGGCTCGTGGCGCGGCCCCGGCCTGCGCTGGTCCCTCGCGCTGCTGCCACCGGCGATGATCGCGGGACTGTTCACGCCGTACCCCCTCAACGAGCACGCCGTCACGCTCATCCCGGTGACCCTGATCGTGGCCGCCGCCGCCCGGGCCGACCTGCGGGGCCAGCGCACCCTGTGGTCCCGCCCGCTGGCGGTGTATCTGGGGGAGCTGTCCTTCGCGTTCTACCTGGTGCACTTCCTGGTCATCACCGCCTTCGACCGCTACGGGCTCCTGCCGCACCAGGCCGGCCCGGCCCAGGCCCTCGCGGCGACGGCGTCGGTGCTGTGGTTCAGCCTGATCGCCGCGATGGTGGTCTACCACGGGGTGGAACTGCCCGCGCTGCGCCTGATGCGCCGCAAACCGGCCACCCCCGCGGTGGGGCGCGGCAAGCACCGGTTCATGCTGACGTCGGCGCCGGCACCTCGGGTCGTCGCGTCGGTCCCGATGCCCCGCCAGGCCCTGGCGTCGACGTCCGCACCGGACGACACCGCCACGGACCCGGGCCACACCACGCCGGCCCCGCACGTCCCGGTGCCGGAACCCCGCCGCGCACCCACCGCCTCGAAACCGCGCCGGGACGTTCCCGCACAACGCCGCGCGGTCCCGAACCCCTTCGTGCCGAACCCGAACCCCTTCGTGCCGGTCCCGAACCCCTTCGTGCCGAACCCGAACCCCTTCGTGCCGGACCCGAACCCCTTCGTGCCGGACCCGGACCCCTTCGTGCCGGACCCGGATCCCTTCGTGCCGGACCCGGATCCCGCGGTGCCGGACCTGGACCGCGCAGTGCCAGAGCCGGGTTACGCCGTGCCTGGTC